>JACCWM010000165.1 GCA_013697635.1 Lujinxingiaceae bacterium
GGCCACTTCGATGCAGACCGACGATTTGTTCGCGATACTCCGGCAAATAAGGGGGACGTGTCCTTCCCATAATGAACCTCCGTTGTAGACAAGCGCAGTATAGTCCACAAAACCGGGTTCACTCCAAGATGCGCGACGAGCACCACGATCGCCGTAGGCTTCGCGAGCTCGTCGGCTAGCGCCGACTCGAACCGCTTCACCTACGGCTACCAAGGAAACAAACCACCTCCCTATCGGGAGGCTCGTGCGTCTTTGCGTGATTTGGTGGCTGGGCACCCCGAGCCGCGCGGAGCGCGGTGGTTTTCTTCTGTGGTAGTCGTAGGTGAAGCCGAGCGAGGCGGCGCCAGCCGACGAGGAGGCGGAGCCTACGGCGATCGCGGCGATCGTGGCAATCGTGGCGATCGCGGCGTGGCCCGCAGTTCACCCGAACAACTTTTTGACACCGACATAGGTGCCAAAGCCGAGCGCGATGGCGACTCCCACGCCGGGCACGAGGCCAAAGCCCAGGCCGAGGGTGCCGAGGGCGGTGACGAAGCCGGCGGCGGCGCCGCCGATGGGGCCGACGATGGCGAGGGCGCCGATCGGGACGCCGACGGCGGCCAGGCGGGCGGCGGCCTCAGTCTGGGCGGCTTTGCTGGCGTCGTTGTTGTGCTCGCGGCGGCCGGCTTCGGCGAAGGCGCGAAGGGCGCTGGCCTTCTCTTCGGTGATCTGCAGGCTGGTTGCCAGATTTTGCAACGCATTCTCTTCGTCGGGGTGGATGACGTTGTCGGCGTAGGCCATGGCGATGGCGTCGAGATAGAGGCTGAACTTGGCGTGCGATGCGCTCAGGGCCTGGCAGACCACGTGGATGTCGGGCGGGTAGGCCATGGCATCGCGGGCGGCCTGCTTGACCTCGGGGGAGACCTCCAGCTCGTCGATCTGGCGCTGGAGCTTGGCGGCTTCGGACTCGGCTAGACCACCGTCGGCGTTGGCAATGCAGGCGAGCGCCTGCAAATAGAGAATCTGCTCTGCGGTCGACATCGGTTGCACTTCGTCCGGTGTCGCTTGTTCCTCGGTCCAATCTGATTGCTCGTCGTTCTCCATCGTTTGCTCCGGGCTAAAGCGCAACAGGTCTGTGTATTCGCTTCGGAACACGCATCCTGCGCATGCGGCGGATTACCGGTCAAGCGCCTTGTTGGTCGGGGCGCGCGGCTTTGTGCCGGGCGCAAATCGTTGAATGTCACGCGGTCGTCCGCTATAAGGGCGGTGCTACATTTGTGTTCAGGGTAAGTCGTCTCTTGCAGCACCCGAGGTACACCATGCTCAAAATCATCCTCGCCTTAATCATCAACGGCGCTGCCATCTGGGCCGCTGCGCAAATCGTAGTCGGCGTTCAATTGACCAGTGATCTGGTCGGCATCTTTATCGTCGCGCTGATCTTTGCCGTGATCAACACCGTGCTTCGCCCGATCGCAAACGTTCTGAGTTTTCCGTTCATCATCTTGACGCTGGGCCTTTTCATCCTTGTGATCAACGCCGCCTTGCTCGCCCTGACGGCGTGGCTGACGCCGTATTTGAGCGTCACCGGCTTTGTACCGGCGCTGCTCGGCGCGCTGGTCGTCTCGATCGTGAGCTGGGTGCTGGGGATCTTTCTCGGGGCCAAGCGCTGATGGCGAAGCTTATCCTGCTCGTCGTCGCGCTCGGCCTGTGTGCTTGTCCAAATAGCGGTGAGGTCCTGACCACCGTCCAGGAATGTGAGAGCGTGGCGACGCGCTGCCGGCTCGATTCGGGCGGCGTGGGCATTTGCACCTTCGACGCCGAGTCCAAGCTTGTGTGCATGTCACAGCATTGAGGTGGCATCGTCTTTGGTCACCGCCAGATTGAGCAGCGCTTGCCTTGGCGGCGTTGTGCGATTAAACAAGAGCGCAGACAGCTGCTGGCCCGACAACCTGGGCCGATGATCCCCACAGAACCGCCCTCTTGAAGGTGAACTCCATGACACAGCGCCCGCCGTTGACACGATTCTCCCAAGACGAAACCATGTTTCTGGAGGCTGTGCGTGCCTTCGCGCGAAGCGAGGTTGGCCCGCATGTCCACAAGATGGACGAGGCCCAGGCGTTGGAAAAATCGGTGATCGACAAGGCCTTTGCGATGGGCTTGATGGGCATCGAGGTGCCCGAGCAGTACGGCGGCTCGGGCAGCTCCTTTATGACCGCGATCCTCGCTATCGAAGAGCTCGCTGCCGTCGACCCGAGCGTCTCGGTGTTTGTCGACGTGCAGAATACCCTGGTCAACAATGCGCTCTTGCGCTGGTGCACCGACGCCCAGAAAGAAAAATACCTGCCGCGCATGTGCGAAGAGTGGGTAGGAAGCTATGCGCTGAGCGAGGCCGGCAGCGGCTCCGACGCCTTTGCGCTGGCTACCTGCGCCACCGACTGCGGCGACCACTTCAAGCTCAACGGCAACAAGCTGTGGATTACCAACGGCGCCGAAGCCAACCTCTTCATCGTCTTTGCCACCGTCGATCCGGCGGCGGGCTACCGCGGCATTACGGCCTTTCTGGTTGAGCGCGGCTTCGAGGGCTTCTCGGTCGGCAAGAAAGAAGACAAGCTTGGCATTCGCGCCTCCTCGACCACCGAGCTGATCATGGAGAACTGCGTCGTCCCCAAAGAGAACGTGCTCGGGGAGGTGGGCAAGGGCTACAAGGCGGCCATCGAGACGCTCAATGAGGGACGCATTGGCATCGGCGCGCAGATGATCGGCCTTGCCCGCGGCGCCTTTGACGCTGCCATGGGCCACATGATGGAGCGCAAGCAGTTCGGCCAGCCGATCGCCGAGTTCCAGGGGCTGCAATTCCAGTACGCCCAGCTCGCCGCCGAGATTGAGGCCGCGCGCCTGCTCGTCTACAACGCCGCGCGCCTCAAGGACGCCGGGCTGCCCTTTTTGAAAGAGGCCGCCATCGCCAAGCTCTATTCGAGCCAGATCGCCGAGCGCGTCGCCTCCAAGTGCGTCGAATTCCACGGCGGCGTCGGATTTACCCGCGAGTACCCGGCCGAAAAATTCTTTCGCGACTCCAAGATCGGCTCGATCTACGAGGGCACAAGCAACATGCAACTTCAGACCATCGCCAAGATGCTGCTCGCTGAGCGAGGATGAACCCGGTTCGCCTGCACAAGTATGTCAGCGACTCGAGCAGCCTCTCTCGGCGCGCCGTCGAGCGGGCCTGGCGAGCAGGGCGCATCGCGGTCGCGCTGCCAGGGCAGGGCGCTCGACTCGATTGTCCCCTCGACGAGCTGATTTTTGAGGGCGACGTCGTCATGCTCGACGGCGCCCCGCTCGAGCTACTCGAGCCTAGCGTCTACATGGCGTTTCACAAGCCCGAGGGCATACTCACCACATCGAGCGACCCGCAGGGCCGGCCTTGTCTCGCGCCCTGGCTCGAGCAGCTCAGCGGTGGTGCGGCCGCGGTGGGCCGCCTCGACCGCGAGACCAGCGGCCTTTTGCTGCTCACCGACGACGGCGATCTGGGCTTTGTGCTCATGCGCCCGGACTTTCACGTCACCAAAGAGTACCATCTGCGCGTCAAAGGCCGCCTCAGCGAGGATGACCCCCGCCTCCAATGCCTGCTCGACGGTGTCGAGATAGGCGACGGTTTGGCCACCGCCCTGACGCTGCGCCTGACGGGCTGGTCTACCCACACCACGACCCTGCGCATGACCATCGACGAGGGCCGCCACCGCCAGATCCGGCGCATGTGCCGCGGCGTACACTTGCCGCTCGTCCACTTGCACCGCACGCGCATTGGCCCGCTCTCGCTAGGAAACGTTGAACCCGGCGAGCTGCGCGCGCTGACGAAGTTTGAGATCGAAGAGCTGTGGCGCGTGGGCGGCACGCGCGAGACGGCCGCTGCGCGCGCGTTCGCTGCGCTCGTGCGCCGCGCCGAGCGCGCGCGCGAAGCCGGCACCCCGCACGAGCGCCTCGACGACTGGCTCGTGCGTCGCGAGGATCAAAGGCCGCGCTCCCAACTGTAGTGAAACAGGTATCCGAAGCTCTCGATGTGGCGTTTGGCCTCATCGGCGTCCTTGCCCCAGGCGTAGATTCCGTGGTTGCGGATGTTGACGCCGGGCACGCGGGGATCGAAGTCGTCGCCCGCGAGCAGCTCGCCGATGGCAGCGGCCAGATCCGGGATGTCGTAGTGGTTCTCGACGATCGGTACGCCGATGCGCGCATCGCGCTGCCAGACGCCCAGCCCCTTGATCATCTCTAAGCCCTCGAACACGGTCTTGCCCTGGTCCCAGTCGCGGTCGCTGCACAGCGCTGCGTGCACCTGGTGGACGTGGTAGATGGCGCCGGCCTCGGCGATCGCGCGGTAAATGACGCCGTGTACGAGGGTCTCGGCCGAGGGGCGATGAGGGGTGGGCTCGATCGGGTGGGCGTCGGGGTCGCAGACCAAAAAGTCTGTGGTGGTGAGCCGGCCCTTGTCCTTGCCGCTGGCGGTGATCAGAAAGGTGTCGGCGCCGGGATCGCGCACGCTCAGGTTGCCGCTCGTGCCCATCAGCCAGCCGTGCTTATAGAATGCACGGGCAGCGTCGACCATCTGATCGGCGGCCTGGCGGCGGTGTTCGAGAGTTCTCATGGGCTACGACCAAAACGAGGGTTGGCGAAAGGCGCGACAGGGCGCAAGTGTAGAACAGCCGTCGCATTGCTGCCAGTCGATCGCATCGCGAGAGCACAACTTGTCAACCCCGATGGATTGCGGTAGGAACATCTTACCAACGTGTTTGGTAGTCTTTTTGCGGAGTTGCCACGATGTCAGAAAATGAACAGAACCCATTCGCGCGCAAAGCTCCAACCGAGAGTCGGCTTCAGGGTTTGACCGACCAGGGCTACATAGTCGTGGTGACTCAGGCTTTCGGCGCAGATGGTGAAGATCTCATCGATCACACGGGCCCACGCTTTAGCGGCGAGCCTGGCGTCAAGCTGCGTGTCAAGCAAGGTGACGTGGTTGAAGACGTCGTTTTGAGCCCCTTCTATGGCGATCCGAGCAAGCTCAGCGACCAGCCCTTCGTCGCCGGCGTGGCGTGCGAGCTCTTCAGCCCCGTTTCCGGTGCCCCGCTTGATAAGATTCCGGGCATGCACATCGAGGGCGGTGGCGCTTTCTTCGCCATCTACCTGACCCCCAAGCTCAAGGGCGGCGAGCTCGTCGCGATCAACAACATCTGGGGCAACACCAACTCGCGTATGCTCAGCGAGAAGGAGTTGCTGTTGTTGCTTGCGGATAGGGAAGGCGAAGAGGCAGGTAACGAGGGCTTTTGAAGGATCCGCAGCACGGGCATCGGACAGCGGCTCACAAGTCATTGGCCTCATTACGGAACGAACGCAAAGAGTCATTCTACATTGCGTCTCGCTCCGTTTTTTTTTAGCCTGAAGCCGCTGAATTTGCGCGCGATGTGGCAGCGCAAAATAGGTTTGAAAAGGAAATTTCATGTTGAAATACCGATCATTGGCTTTTGTGCTCTTCGCGCTGTTCAGCCTTTTTGTGGCCGCCTGCAGTGGCCCCGACGCTGAGACCATCGTTTGCGGCTCGCTCGCCGAATGCCCGCTCGGGCAGCGCTGCAATGCCAGCGGAGAGTGTTCAAGCGCCAAGCAAGACTGCACTGGCAATCAGGCTTGTGCCTTTGACGAGTATTGCGTGGGCGGCCAGTGCCGCGCCGCGGCATGTGAGTCCGACGCGTTCTGCGAGCAGGGCAATGTTTGTGTGTTCGACAACTGTCGCGAGGGCTGCCGCCCCGGTGACTCGAGTTGCGCCGCCGGTGAGCGCTGTAACGAGCAGACATTTTTGTGCGAGCAAAGCGGGTGCACGCCGACATCGTGTCGGGCGCGTTTGCAGCGCTGTGACGAGTCGCAGAGCCCTGCGGCCTGCGTGTTCACCGGCGCCTGCGACACCGACGTACAGTGTCTGGCCTACGGCCGACAGCTCGACAATGGCAACGATTACATCTGCAACCGGGTCAGTGGCGAGTGTGTCGTCAAGCCGCCCTGTGCGAGCGACGACGATTGCAGAATCGGCGACATCTGCGAGCCCACCCCCAATGGTTCGGCAAAATGCCGCACGGGTTGCCGCTCGAGCGAGCAGTGCCGCATCGGCGAGCTGTGCGCCCACGACCAGGGCGGTGTCTGTGTGCGTGGCTGCGCCGGTGATGAGGAGTGCAAGATCGAGGGCGATCCGGTCGACTACTATTGCCGCAGCCTTCAGTGCGTGCCGACCTGCCAGACCGTGGACAACTGCGCCGTTGTCGGCCAGGTGTGCACCGGTACACCGCGTTTTTGCCAGGGCTGCGTCGACGACAGCCAGTGCCGCTCGACTCAGTTTTGTGATTTTCAATCAGGTGCCAGCCCCGACGAGGCCGCCAGTGAAACCATCGGCCTTTGCAAAGATTTGCCCCCAACCTGCCCAGCCGACGACTTTGGCGACAATCACAGCCGTGACCGGGCGCACCTGCTCGGCACGCTGGCTTTTGATGGCACAGCGACATTTTGCCGCGAGAACACCGGCGGCGACTGGTTTGCCATCGACGTCGGCGCCGGCAAGTATGTCGAAATCGAGCTCGACTACGACAGCGCCGACGGCAACCTCGACCTTGTCTTGCTGCGCTCTGACGGACAGCCCGTCGTCGCCTCGGAGTATCCGCCTGGGGTCGACAATGGCCGTGAGGTCATCCGCTACGGCGTCGATCTGGGCTCGCGCATGCTCATTCAGGTGCGCGGAGCCATCATCACGGCCAACACCACCTACCGGCTCCGGGTCAACGTCTCCGATCCGCCGGCCTGCACGAGCGACGACTTTGATCCGAACACGATCACGGCGCCCGCACAGCTTGCACCCAGCACGGTCTACCGCGATTTGCAGGTTTGCGGCAGCTCAGCGGACTACTACCGCCTGCAAGTCAAAGACAACCAGGTCGTGCGCATCACAGCGCAGGCGCCCGTCAACCTGGGCTTCATCAACCTTGTGCTCTATGACGCCGACGGCAATCAGCTCGACCAGTCCAATTCGCGCCTTGGCACCGAGACGCTCTTCTATCGGACCACGCAAGCGCGCGATTTGATCGTCGAAGTCGTCGTCGTCAACGGCGTGGGTAATCTGGGCTACACGCTCGAGTGGAGCCAGCGCAACAATGAATGCTCGGATGCCTTCGAGCCCAATGATTCCTGCGAGCAGGCCGCGGCGCTGACCGTCGGCGCCCATCCTGATCTGGCGGTGTGCACGGACGCGGACTTCTACGCGATCACGTTGTTGCCTTTTCAAAGGCTGACGGTTTCGGCCACCTATTCACCGGCCTCGGCTGCCGGCGAGCTGGATATCTTCTTGTTCGGGCCCAACGACTGCCTGCGCCTGATCGAATCGGGCATCGAACAACCGATGACCCAGGCCGGCACCGTCTCGGACATCATCTCCTATATCGCGCCGCGCGGCGGCAGCTTCAACCTGATGGTCAGCCTGTTTCAAGGCCTCAACGTGCCCTACACGCTCGACGTGCAGATCGCCCCAGGGCCGCCCTGTGTGGACGATTACGCCGCCGGCAACAGCTCGGCCGACACCGCCTACGCGATCAGTCCCGAGGGTGTCTACGATCGAACCGAATGGGCGCTGTCCGCGCTTTACATCTGTGATCTGGCCGAGGATTGGTTCTCGATCGAGCTCGAGGACGGCGACGTCCTCGAGTGGCTGGTCACGTTTCGCCACAACGACGGCGATCTCGACGCCCAATTGATCGGCCCCAACAAGACCGAGGTGCTCGACTCGGGGCTCTCGGAGACCGACAACGAGTTTGTCAGCTATACCGTGGGCGAAGGCGAGGCGGGCACCTACTACCTGCGCGTGGTGGGCAAGTATGCTGTGCGCACCGACTATCGTGTGCTGACTACGCTCAACGAAGTGGGCACGAAAAATCCCCAGTGTCCGGACATGTTCGACACCAACAGCAGCCGGGCGAACGCCGTGGAGATCGAGCCGGGCGTCTACGAGCCGCTCCTGGTCTGCGGCAGTCCGGCCAATGACGATTGGTTCACGACCTTTGTTCGCGCCGGCGAGACGCTCACCGTCGAGCTGGCTTATTCGCGCGTCAATGGGCGAATTGGCATTCAACTCTTTGAAGAAGGCGACAACAGCGCGCGCGTTACCTCGAACTTCGATCGTGATACCCAGACGGTGAGTTTCACCTCAACACGCGACCAGTTCCTGTCTTACAAGGTCTACCTCGCCCCGAACTTGCGCTGGAATACCTACAAGATGACGGTCGAATTGGTGACGCCCGCGCCCTGTGTCGACGACCGCTATGCGGGAAATCACAAGCTCGACGAGGCCCAGGAGGTTTTGGCGCCCGGCCTCTATACCCGTTTGCGCCTTTGTGACAGCAACAACGACTGGTTTAGCGTTGATCTGACGGCCGGAGAGAAATTCGAGGCCTTTATTCGCTTCACCCACAGTGTGGCCGACCTTGATCTGTTCATCTGGGGGCCTGATGAGAGCGCCGCCGAGCCGCTGACCGCAGCGCCTGTGCCCCTGGTCTCGGGCATCAGCACGACGAACAATGAGACGGTTCCCTTTACCCCGACACGAACGGCAACCTACTTCGTGGAGGTTCGCTCCAAGGCCCCGGCACGCCTCGATTATGACCTCTTGCTCTACCGTGATACCAACGGCGACGGCGTAATCGAGGGCCCTGAAGATAGGAATTGCCCCGATCAGTTCGAGAACAACGATACGCCGGCGACCGCGCGCGCCATCATCGATGGCAAGTACGACGACCTCTCAATCTGTACCGGCGATCCCGACCACTACACGATCTTCGTGCCCACCGGAGCGACGTTGAAGGTCGACTTGGCGTTTGTCCATGCCAACGGCAACATCGATTTTCGCTTCTATCGCCGCGGGACGGACAATCATGTTGCCGAGAGTGCCTCGAGCGACGACAACGAGTCGCTCTCGTTGATCAATAATGGCCTTGGCGAGTTCTATCGCATCCACGTATCTGCCGGTGCTGGTTTTTCGGATCGCAATTATTACTCGATGACGGTCAAACTGTCGTATTCCGGCACATGCGACGACGCGCCTCAAGCCGGGCTCGATCGTACGACCGCCGAGGTGCTTGCCAGCAGCGCCAACCAGAACCTCATTTTATGCGAAGGCAACGAGCATTGGTTTACCTTCGACCTCAACGGCGGCGAAAACGTGCGTGCCGAGCTCGAACTTGACCATCGTTTTGGGCACATCGACATCGAGCTGCTCGATGACAGCATCCAACTCGTCGCTGACGACACGCGCTCGACGAACTTAAAGACGATCAACCACGACGTCGCCACGAGCGGTACTTTCTATCTGCGCGTCTTTGCGCGTGATGGCGCCTTCGTGCGCACATCCTACGACCTGTGGGTGGCGCTCGGTGGCCTTGAGCCCTCGCTGCCGTTTTGCCCGGATGCCTATGAGCGAAACGATCAGCCCGCCCTGGCGGCTCCACTGACCCTTTTGCCGCGCGCCCAGTATACCGATATGATCGCGTGCGGCCCGGAGGAAGACTGGTACCGCCTCGATGGCCTGAGCGCCGCTACGGTCTACGAGATCGCCACTTTCTTCGAGCACACGGTCGATGTCGACCTGGCCCTGGAGGTGCGAAACAGCGCGGGTGATGTGCTCGCCCAGGTCGACAGCCAGAGCGACGATGAGATCTTGAGTTTCACGACCGGGGCCGACGGTGCCTAC
This sequence comes from Lujinxingiaceae bacterium, assembly GCA_013697635.1. Taxonomy (GTDB): domain Bacteria; phylum Myxococcota_A; class Bradymonadia; order Bradymonadales; family Bradymonadaceae; genus JACCWM01. Next base: position 9,743 of record JACCWM010000165.1, read on the forward strand.
TTCATCGGCGTTCGCAACAACGGTGCTGGTCAGAGCCAGTACAGCCTGCACGCGTACACCAACGCCGCCTACCAGGCTGCCACATGTCCGGAGGACGAACACGAGCCCAACGACGACGAGTTCTCCGCCCGATCGATTGGCAACAGTGTCCCCACTCGTCTGGGTCTTGGCGCCTGCGGCGACAGCGACTTCTTCCGCTGGACGGCGCCCGCAAGTGGGACGACGAGCGTCTTCGCGCGCTTCAACAATGCGCGCGTCAACCTTGGCTTGAGCGTGCAAAACACCAGCCTCGCGTTGCCCGCAACGGTCGTCTTCGATCTGGGTGACAACACCAACAACAATCGAGCCGGTGGTACGTTTGAGGCCATCGCAGGCAGCAATTACCTCATCCGCATCGGTCGCACACCTTTGCCAGGCCAAACTCTATTGAGCAACGGGCCTTATTTCTTGCACGTCACGCAACCTTGAAATGAAACGCCCGCGTTTTCGACGGACACATTGGCCCTCGCTGGGTGGGAAGTATCACCAGCGAGGGCGCGTTTCATCCGCGGCATCAATGATCGTTTGACCTAATGATTCACCACGCCCGCTCTACTGCTCAGGATTCTAGTCATGGCTGAGAAGATCTCCTTGCCGATCGCAACCCGTGCCCCCGAAGCGCCTCAATCCGAGCGCGTCTCCGGCCCCTCACGCCCGGCGTTGAAGTTTCAGCCCGATGAAGCCGGCCCGCGCCCGCGTTGGATCCGAAAGCGACTCACGCTCAAAAAGGAGTTCTTCGAGACCCAGGAGCTGGTCAAGAAGGCCGGTTTGCACACGATCTGTGAGTCCGGGCAGTGCCCGAACATCACCGAGTGCTGGAGCCGCAAGTCGCTGACCTTCATGATTCTTGGCAACGTCTGCACGCGAAGCTGCGGCTTTTGCGACGTGCAGACGGGCAAGCCGGGCAACGTCGATCCCGACGAGCCGCGCCGTGTGGCCGAGTCTCTGTCCTCGCTCAATCTCAACTATGTCGTGATCACAAGCGTCGACCGCGACGACCTGATCGACGGTGGCGCGCTGGCCTGGGCCAATACGATTCGCGCGATCAAGGAGCGCTGCCCCACGCTCGGTCTCGAGGTGCTCACCCCGGACTTCAAGGGCGATCTGGTCAACGTCGACATCGTCGTCGAAGCCGGCCCGGACTGCTTTTCCCACAACATCGAGACCGTCGAGGAGATGCACCGCATCGTTCGCCCTCAGGCCAAGTACGAGCGCAGCCTGGCCGTGCTCGAGCACGCCGCCAAGCACAACACCTCGCTGATCAAGAGCGGCATCATGCTCGGCCTGGGCGAGTCGACCGAGCAGGTGCTCGTGACCATGCGCGATCTGGTCTCCTCGGGGTGCGCCGTGCTCAATCTGGGCCAGTATTTGCGCCCCAGCCCGCGCCACCTGCCGCTCAAGCGCTGGGTGCACCCCGACGAGTTCGCATTCTTGAAAGAGCAGGGCGAGCGCATGGGCTTCAAACATGTCGAGTCGGGGCCGCTGGTGCGCTCGAGCTACCGCGCCGACCTTCAAGCGGAAGAGATCGCCCGCAAGGATGAGGCGGCATTCGGTGGCTGCGGCTCCAAGCTCTCCAACTCCTGATGAGCGCCACCGGCCGCCATAATCTCAAGCACACCGACTGGCGAGTCTACGTCATCGTCGACCCCGAGCACATGCCGAGCACAGCTACCCTCGAAGACGTCGCTCGCCAGGCCCTCGGGGGCGGCGCCGGGGTCTTGCAGCTTCGCGACAAGCGGGCAAGCTCATCTGAGCTGCTTGAGCGCGCAAGCGCACTTGCAAGACTGTGCCACGCCCACGGTGCGCTCTTCATCGTCAATGACCGCCTTGATATCGCGCTGGCATCAGGCGCCGACGGTGTGCATCTGGGCCCCGACGATCTGCCGATCAACGTCGCCCGAAGGCTCGCTCCCGATCTCATACTTGGCGGCTCCGCCGGCAGCCCCGAGCGTGCCCGCGAGCTCGTCGAGCTGGGCGTCGACTACCTCGGCGTCGGTGCGATCTTCGAGGCGCGGCCCAGCAAAGCCAACGCCTCCGCGCCTCGTGGCGTCGAGATCATCGGGCAAGTCGTGGCCGTGGTCGATGTTCCCATTGTAGGCATAGGCGGAATCACCGCCCAAAATGCCAGGCAGGTTATTTTGGCCGGTGCCAGCGGCGTGGCCGTTATTCGGGAAGTCATCGCCAGCCCAAACCCGCGCGAGGCGACCGAGCGCCTCAAGTTGGCGCTCTGAGCTGCTCGGTCAAATCCGCAGCCCGCTCTCATCAAAGTACAAGATTCGCGCCGGATCGACGCTCAGTTTGACCAGGTCGCCGGCCTTCAAACCTTGCACCTGCTCCGCTTGCACATGGGCAATGATCGGCACGTCACCAATGCGCAGATGGGCATAGGCTTCCCAGCCCATCGGCTCGGTCACCTCCAGGACGCTCTCGATTATCACATGACCTGGCGGCGCTTCACCTGAGCACAGCTCGAAGTGCTGGGGACGCAGGCCACACTCTATGAGTGCGCTTGCGCCGGCTTCACGGCCCGTGACCGGAAACTCAAAGCCATCGCCCGTGAACAGGCCGCTCTCAAAGCTTCCTTTGAGAAAGTTCATCGCCGGTGAGCCGATAAAACCCGCCACGAAGCGGTTGCAGGGCGCGTTAAAGAGCTCAGCGGGTGTGCCGACCTGCTGCAGGAGCCCGTCGCGCAGCACCGCGATGCGGTCAGCGAGCGTCATCGCTTCGATCTGATCATGGGTGACATAGATCATCGTCGTTCGAAGCCGCTGGTGCAGCTTCTTGAGCTCCACGCGCATCTGCGTGCGCAGCGCGGCGTCGAGATTGGAGAGCGGCTCATCGAAGAGGAAGACATCGGGCTGGCGTACGATCGCGCGGCCCATGGCCACACGCTGGCGTTGGCCACCGGAGAGCTGCTTGGGAAAGCGCTCGAGGTAGGCCGACAGGTCGAGCAGCTTGCCGACCTCGGCCACGCGCTTGTTGATCACCTCTTTGGGGGTTTTGCGGATCTTGAGGCCGAAGGCCATGTTCTCGGCCACGGTCATGTGGGGGTAGAGCGCGTAGGATTGAAACACCATGGCCACGCCCCGGTCGCGCGGCTCGACATCATTGACGACGCGATCGCCGATCTTCAACTCGCCGCCGCTGAGCTCCTCAAGGCCGGCGATCAAACGCAAAAGCGTCGACTTCCCACAGCCCGAAGGTCCAACGAGTACGAGAAACTCGCCGTCTTCGATTGAGAGGTCGACGCCTTTGATGATTTGCGTTGCGTCAAAGGACTTGCGAATGTCGCGTAGCGTCACTGATGCCAAAACGTCTACTCATACCAAAGGGGCGACCCGTCGCCGATTTACCCAAGCGTGCGACGGGTGCCCTTCGGTTGAGAAGAGCCACTAACCGCTGATGCACACGCCGATCACGTCTTCACCACTTCGTGCGCAGGTGCCGCTGCAGCAATCGCCGCTGACCTGACACCAAACACCGAGCGGGCGGCAAGGCTGCTTGCAGGTGCCGCCGCTGCCACAGTAGCCGGTGCAACAATCGGCGCTGTCGTCGCAGCTGTCGCCGTTGATCGCGCACTCCGGACAGCCGTTGTCGACAATACCGTTACAGTCGTTGTCGGTGCCATCACAAACCTCCGGCTGCGGACCGTTCGGGCATTCTATGCAATCATTGTCGATGACGCCATCACAGTCGTCGTCTTCGCCGTTGCACAGCTCATCGCGCGCCACGCAGGTGTCAAAGCAGCCGTTGTCGACCACGCCGTCGCAGTCGTTGTCGGCCCGATCACACACCTCCGCGTGTGGCACACATGCAGGCTCGGGCGGGCAGCCCTCGTCGATCACGGCGTTGCAGTTGTTGTCGCTGCCATCGCAGACCTCGCGCGTCGGCGTACAGGTGGGAGCCGGCGAGCAGCCCTCGTCGATCACACCGTCACAGTTGTTATCAGCCCCGTCGCAGACCTCGCGCTGTGGCACGCATTGATTGACAGGCGCGCAGCCGTTGTCGACCACACCGTCGCAGTCGTTGTCGGTGCCATCGCACACCTCCGGGCCGTGCACACAGGCTTGCACCGGCGTGCAGCCATTGTCGATCACGCCGTCGCAGTCGTTGTCGGTGCCGTCGCAGACCTCCGGCAGGCACTGCGCGCAGGTGCGACCATCGGGGAAGGTGCGGTTGTCCTTGACGCCGTCGCAGTCGTTGTCGGTGTAGTCGCACACCTCCTCGCCGCTGGGCACGCACTGCGAGGCGCATCCCAGGCTGACCTTGACCGAGGTCGTCGCGGGCGGCGCGGCCTGAAGATTGGCGCAGGCCTGGCCGTGGATCGCCACGAAGTTCGTGGCCGGGTCGTAGCTAAAGCCGGAGTTCGTGTCGTTGGGCACGGAGGTGAGCACCGGGTTTCCGGGCCCGCTGGAATCCTCGATCTGCACCCAGATCTTGCTCGCATCGGGCGGCGTCGTCTCCAGCGCATACGTGCAGCCGATGTAGGACGACGTGATCGAGCTGATCGCCGCTGATACCTCCTCGGCGTTTGTCGCCCAGTAGTAGCGGTGAGGGGCGTTGGGGTTGTCCGTGCAGCCCGCCTCAGCGAGCAACTCGAGGCTGTCGCGGTTGGCGCCGGGCAGACCGATCCAGTGTACGGGAATGCCGCGCGCGCAGATGGCGGCGACCTTGACGATCGCCTGGTTCAACTGATCGACGCCGTTGCAGCCCGTGCACATCTTGGCCGCGTCGCTGATCACGATGTAGACGCGCTGGCGATGCGCGGCGTGTACGTCGTCGCCGTCGGTGAGCCATTTTGTCTTGAGGCCCTGGGCTGGCTCGTCGTGCAGATCGGTCACGACAGCGAGCATCGGCGTCGACGCCCCGGCAGACAGTGTCGAATAGGAGGCCTTGATCTGGGCCGGTGTGTACTCACCAACCTCGAGGCGAAGCTCGGCGCCGTTGGAGGAGTTCGTTTTCGGAAAGACCGAGAGCGCAAAGCGCACCTGGTCGGCGTGGCGATCGGCGATCGTGTTCAGACCGGCGGTCGCAAAATCCCAGCGCTTCATCGAACCCGTCGCATCATGCTCCATGTTTGCAAGCGAGGAGGACTTGTCCAGGCTGATGTGAATGGCTGGCTTGACCTGGGTAAAGCCGGCTCCCTGCGTGTGACAGATCGCGCCGGTTGGCTCCAAGCTACAGGCGTCGCCTGTGCCGTCGCCGTTGCTGTCGAGCTGGTCGTAGTTGGCGACGATCGGGCAATTGTCGCAAGCGTCGCCGATGCCGTCACCGTCGCTGTCGAGCTGGTCGGGGTTGGGAACATTCGGGCAGTTGTCAAAGATGTCCGCCACGCCGTCGCCATCGGAGTCGCGCCTTGGATCGTAGGGCAGCGGCGAGGTACATGCGTCGCCTGTGCCGTTGCCGCTGCTGTCCTCTTGCAGCCAGTTGGCCACGAACGGGCAGTTGTCGCAGGCATCGCCCACACCGTCGTTGTCAAAGTCTTCCTGGCCGGGGTTGTAGACAAACGGACAGTTGTCCAGGTAGTCGGGCACGCCGTCGCCGTCGCTGTCGTCGGTAAAGCGACCATCGGCGCAGGCGTCGCCTTTGCCATCGCCATTGGAGTCGGCTTGATTCCAGTTCGCCACGAACGGACAGTTGTCGCAGGCGTCGCCAATGCCGTCGCCGTCAGAGTCCTTTTGATCCGTGTTGTAGACCGTCGGGCAGTTGTCGACGTTGTTGGGGATGCCGTCGCCGTCGATGTCGCCTTCCGGGTCGTTGAGCCCGCTGCAGGCGTCGCCCACACCGTCACCGTTGCTGTCGAGCTGGTCGTAGTTGGCGATGAACGGGCAGTTGTCGCAGGCATCGCCCACACCGTCGCCGTCAGAGTCCCTTTGATCAGGGTTGTAGACCGTCGGGCAGTTGTCCACGTTGTTGGGGATGCCGTCGCCGTCGACGTCGCCTTCCGGGTCGTTGAGGCCGCTGCAGGCGTCGCCTGTGCCGTCTGCGTTGCTGTCGAGCTGGTTAAAGTTGGCGATGAACGGGCAGTTGTCGCAGGCATCGCCCACACCGTCACCGTCGCTGTCGAGCTGGTCGGGGTTGTAGACCGTCGGGCAGTTGTCCAGGTAGTTGGCCACCCCGTCACCATCATCATCGCGGGTCCAGCGCCCATCGGCGCACGCGTCGCCTGTGCCGTCACCCGTGCTGTCCTCCTGGCCGCTGTTGGCGACGTAGGGGCAGTTGTCGCAGGCGTCACCGATGCCGTCGCCGTCAGAATCTTCCTGGTTCGGGTTGGGAACACCCGGACAATTGTCGAGGTAATTGGGCACCCCGTCACCATCGCAATCGCCATAAGGATCGAGCAAGACCGCCTCATCGCAGTCCTCAATCGGCTCACAGGCGTCGCCCACACCGTCGCCGCTGCTGTCGAGCTGGTCGTAATTGGCCACGAACGGGCAGTTGTCGCAGGCGTCACCGACGCCGTCGCCGTCAGCGTCCTCCTGGCCGGGATTGAAAGCGGAAGGACAATTGTCCCACTGATCCGGGATCCCGTCGCCATCGCTGTCCAACCACTCTCGACACGTCTCGGTGGGCGGCTCATCGCCAAACGACCAGTTGGCCGGGCACGGCGCACAGGCATCGCCATAGCCATCGCCGTTGCTGTCGACCTGGCCGGCGTTGGCGATGCACGGGCAGTTATCCTGGTAGTTGAGCACGCCGTCGCCGTCAAAATCACCCAGCGGATCGAGGCTCTGGCCGCCGCAATGAATCGGTCCGCCGCCCCAGACATCGTAGAGATAGGGGCCGCCTGCATCGACAAGTGGCCCGCTACCGGTGAGAAGGACGTCCTCCTGCACGTCGACGCTGGCATCGACGGCGTCGCCCGAACTCGCAACGCGCTTGCTGCCGGTATCATCCGAGCAAGCCATCAATAGGCCAATCACTAGAATAACGACATAACAGTTCCAACGAGCATGCATAGCGCATCCTTGGGCAAGGGAAATCCACACGACAGGTGAGTAGGTTGCCCAGCAAGCATAAACGCCCCCGATGCGTTTCAAGCTCAAGTCGCTGAAATCTCTATATAATGAGGTTCTATGCGCTCGATCGTGCCCTGGTGTCTTCGGTAGAATGCACAGATTTCACCGATTGGCCCGGCAGATGATGATCAGGCTTCGGTGGGATCGACTCCGGGCTGCTCCAACGCGCCTACACGCGCGAGCACCGACCGATGTTGTGCGCTGCCGAGCACCTCGCGCCACTTGGCCGACGGCGTCCACGGGCGTGGCATCGTGCCCAGATAGTCGGCCTTGAGCTTGCGAACGCGCGCGGCGCTCTCGAAGATGCGCGCGCGATCCTCGGCGTTGTCCTGGGCCAGCTGGCACAGATGCTCAAATGCCCGCTTCCAGCGCGCCTCGGTATGACAAATCAAAAAGATGTCGACCCCGGCACGCAGCCCGAGCTCGACCATCTGCTCGATCGTGTAGTGCTCGGCCACGGCCTTCATCTCCAGGCAATCGGTGATCACCACGCCCTCAAAGCCCATCTGGCCGCGCAACAGGGCGCCGATGATCGGCGCGCTCAAGGTCGCCGGCAAAAAGGCATCGAGCACCGGCAAGACGATGTGCGCCGTCATCAGCATCGGAAAGCCCGCCGCCACCGCCCGTCGAAACGGATGAAGCTCCACTTGATGCAGGCGTTTTTCGTCCAACATCAGCGTCGGCAAGCCCAGATGGCTGTCCTCGAGCGTATCGCCGTGACCCGGAAAGTGTTTGCCACACGGGATTACCCCGGACATCAGATGGCCGACCAAAAAGGCGCCGGCTGCCCGCGCGACCTCCTCCGGATCGCTGGAGAACGCCCGGTCGCCAATCACCGGATTGAGCGGGTTGGTGTCGACGTCGAGCACCGGAGCAAAGTTCAGATTAAAGCCCAGCGCCCCGATCTCGGTGGCAATCACCTCCGAGACCCGTGCGATCAGATCCTGATCGCGCGTCTGCCCGACGGCTCGCATCGGCCCAACTGGCGTCAACGGCTCTCTCAGGCGCACCACGCGCCCACCCTCTTGATCGACGGCCACAAAGGGCGTTGCAACCGCTGTGGCCCCCGCCGCATGCAACGCCTCGTTGAGCGAGGCGACTTGCTCCGCGTCGCGCACGTTTCGGCGAAACAAGATCACACCGCCGATGCTGCCCTCAGCCAGCGCGACGCGAATCGCCTCGGGCGGCGCTTCGCCATCGCCCTGAAAGCCCACCAGCAAGAGCTGCCCGACCGCCTCCCTGATCTCCTGCATTTTGCTCTCCATCAATGACGCGTCAAAGCCCGCGGATCCAACACATCGCGCAATCCGTCACCCAGAAAATTGATCCCGAGCACCGTAAACATGATCGCCAGGCCCGGGAAAATCGCCAGGTGCGGCGTCAGCAAGAAGTAGCTCGCGCCCTGGTCGAGCAGCGCCCCCCAGCTCGGCAAGTCCTGCGGGCCAAGGCCCAGAAAGCTCAGCGTCGCCTCGGCCAAGATCGCGCCAGCCATGCCAAAGGTCGCCTGCACGATCACCGGCGCCATGATGTTGGGCACGACCTGGCGAAACAAGATCGACCACACGGCGAAGCCCTGCGCGCGCGCCGCCTCGACATAGTCGCGGTCGCGCTCGCTCAACACCTGCGCGCGCACCAGACGGGCATAGCCCGCCCAACCCGACACCGAAAGCGCGCCGATCACGGCCAGCAGGCTCGGCTCCTGGGTGATGAATATCAACAAGATCGCGAGCAGGATGCCCGGAAAGGCCATCAAGATCTCGGTCAGGCGCATGAGCACCTCGTCGATCCAGCCGCCAAAATAGCCGGAGACCGCGCCAAGCGTCAGCCCAACGCTTGTGCAAATACTCACGGTCGCCAGCCCCACGATCACGGCCACGCGCGCCCCGTAGAGCAGCAAGGTCAAGATATCGCCGCCGTTCTCGTCCGTGCCCAGCCAGTGGTCGGCCGACGGGCCCTCGAGCTGGCGTGTCATGTCCAGATAATTGAGCTCGTAGGGCGCCAACCAGGGCGCGAGCAGCGCGATCAGCCCCACCAGCACCACGATCACCGCCCCGAAGATCGCAAGCCCTCCCAGGTGGTTGCTGCGGCGCGTGCCTTTGGGCAGCAGTCGTCTCAAGATCATGGCCATCAGTCGTAGCGGATGCGCGGATCGACCCAGCCATAGACCAGGTCCGTGATCAGGTTGACGAGCACATAGGTAAAGGAGATGAAGAGCACACAGCCCTGCACGATCATGTAGTTTCTGGCCTCGATCCCCTCGAGCAGCATCATGCCCACGCCCGGGCGAGCAAAGATCTTCTCGACGACGATCGCCCCGGTCAAGAGCGCGCCAAACTGCAGGCCGAGGATCGTGACGACCGGAATCAGCGCGTTTCGAAGCGCGTGCTTGCTCACCACCTTCCAGCGCGGCAGACCCTTGGCCTTGGCCGTGCGAATGTAATCGAGGTTGAGCACCTCGAGCATGCTCGAGCGGGTCATGCGCGTCAGCTTCGCCGCCAACCCGCTGCCCAACGTCACCGCCGGCAAGATCAGCGCCGACAAGCCCAGCACCTCACTTCCCGGGTTGGGCAAGGCCTGCAACATCAGGCTGAAGACGATCAGCAGCATCGGGCCAAGCCAGAAATTGGGGATCGAGATACCCAGCAGCGCGACCACCGCCGAGCCATTGTCCACCCAGGAATAGGGCCGAAGTGAGGCCGCCACCCCCAGAGGCATCGCCAATAAGAGCGCGATCAACATGCTCGCCAGCGCGAGCTGCACCGTGGCCGGGATATTGGCCACCAGGCGCTCGCGCACGGTCACGCCGCGCTCGTCGCACAGATGGCCCAGCGACCCGTCGAGCACGTCCTTCCAAAAGAGGCCGTATTGCACGTAGAGCGGCCGATCCAGGTTAAGGCACTCGCGAAGCGAGGCCTTGTCCACCTCCAAAGCCTGCTCGCCAAGGATCGACTCCACAGGATCGCCCGGCACCGCGCGCAGGATGAAGAACACCAGCGTCACTACCCCGATGATCACGAACACCGACGCAAAGAGCCGCCGCAACAAAAAGGAAAACATAGGCAGTTCGATTGCCTGAAAGGAGAGTGGTTGCCAAACGCCGATCGCTCAGCCGCAACGTCGGGAGAAAATAATGCCAAAGATTGCCCCATGTCTAGACATACAACACGTTCTCTGGAAGGTTTGCATTCCTTTGTAGCACTTTAGCCCCGGACGAACATGCTTTTGGTCATCGATGTAGGCAACACCAACACCGTACTCGGCGTCTACCACAACGATACGCTCGTCAAGCACTGGCGCTTGCAAACCCATCACGGGCGCACAAGCGACGAGCATGGCATCTTGCTGCGCCAGCTCTTCGAGATCGCCGGCATCGGCCTGAACGAGCTCAAGCACGCGATCATCAGCTGCGTCGTGCCGCCCATGGAGCGCATGATCGTGAGCACGATCCGTGACTACTGTGGGCTGACGCCGGTGGTCGTCGGCGATTCGATCCACGCCCAGATACCGATCCTGCTCGACAATCCTCGCGAGGTCGGCGCCGATCGCATCGTCAATGCCGTCGCCGCCTGGCACCGCCACCGCTGCAGCCTGGTCGTCGTCGACTTTGGCACGGCCACCACCTTCGACGCGATCTCCCACGCCGGCGAATACCTCGGCGGCGCGATCTGCCCGGGGATCACCATCTCCAGCGAAGCGCTCTTTCGCGCAGCCAGCCGGCTGCCGCGCGTCGAGCTCGCCAAGCCCCAGAGCGTCATCGGCCGCACCACCGTTCAAGCGATCCAGGCCGGACTGCTCTTTGGCTACACCGGACTGGTGCGCGAGATCGTTCACCGCATGAAAGCTGAGCTCACCGGTCCCACACGCGTCGTCGCCACCGGCGGCCTCGCCCGCTACATCGCCAGCGAGACCGACATCATCGACGAGGTCGACGAGTTTCTCACCCTCGAGGGGCTGCGCCTGATTCACCTCAGCCAAGAAACGACAGTGGCGTAAGCCCGATTCGTGAGCTTACGCCATATCTTGTTCCAACCTGCCGCCACCATGCCTTACTCGGCTGCAGCGGGCTATTCTTGAGCAGCACCTTCTGCGGGCGCTGCTTCTTCGCCAGCCGCGGGAGCTGCTTCTTCACCTTCGCCGGGTGCTGCTTCCTCACCAACGGGTTGCTCCTCGAGCTTGGGAGCCTCCTCGACTGCAGGCTTCTCCACCGGAGCCGGCGGCACGTACTCGGGAGGCTTTGCGTTCGCTGCTGCCTCGGCCACCGCGAGCTGCCCGGTCGCTGCGAGCTGAAGCGGCTCGTTGAACAGGCCACCCAGCACCAGGGCCGTTACCAGGCCGAACATGCAAAGCGCGGTGGGAAGCTCCTTGCCAGCCTCTTCGAGTTTGAACATGGCAAAGAAAAACGTATACGGAGGACACAACAGCACCAAAAGACCCGTGCCCGTACTCACGCGAAAGCCGAACTTGGCCAGCTTGAGCGCGCCGATGACGTAAGCCACAAGGCCCACTGAGATGAGAAGCAAGATCACTGTGACCAGCAGAAGCATGAAACCTCCGTTCTAGACGTATCGACACCACGTCAAGGCGGTGCGCGCTCACAAAACCGCCTTCTCGTTTACAGCAGAATTGACCATCATGTCAACGTTGCACATGGCTCCTGATCGCCTCTTCGATCGCCTTCATTGAGGAATGAATCACTATTCAGTCTTGTGCGCCGCCGGCCCCGGCGTTATGATTCGCCCGGTTTGAGCCGTTTGATTTTCCCACCACCAAATCGAGAACGAGGGCATCATGAGCCAATACCTGCTGGACAAACGCGACGTCGAATTCACGCTCTTCGAGCATCTCAAGATCGAGGAGCTGCTCAAGCTCGAGCGTTACAGCGAGTTCTCGCGCGAGATCTTCGAGATGGTCCTCAACGAGGGACACAAGTTCTCCCTCGAGAAGCTCGCGCCCTCCAACGAAGAGGCCGACGCGATCGGCGCGCGCTTTGAAAACGGCCAGGTCACCGTACCCCAGGCCTACCACACCATTCACAAAGACTTTTGCGAGTCGGGCTGGTTTGCACCCGTGCATAACCCCGAATACGGCGGCCAGGGCTTGCCCAATGTCATCGGCGTGGCGCTCATCGAGATGTTCGTCGCCGCCAACTCGTCGTACATGTTCATCCCCGGCCTCTCCGTGGCCGCCGCTCACCTCATCGAGGTCTTTGGCACCGACAGTGACAAGGCCCTCTACGTCGAGCGCATGTACTGCGGCGAGTGGGCCGGCACGATGTGTCTGACCGAGCCGCAGGCCGGCTCCGCGCTTGGAGATCTGACCACCACTGCTGTTCCCGTCGAGGGCGAGGATTACTATCTCATCAAGGGCAACAAGATCTTCATCTCGGCTGGCGATCAGGACATCACCGACAACGTGATCCACCTCGTCATCGCCCGCGTCCCGGGCGATCCGGCCGGCTCGCGCGGCATCAGCCTGTTCATCGTGCCCAAGCTGCGCGTGGGAGCCGACGGCACCATCGGCGAATCCAACGACATGCGCGTCACCGGCATCGAAGAGAAGATGGGCATCCACGCCTCGCCGACCTGCTCGCTCTCCTTTGGCGACGAAGGCCAGTGCCGCGGATACCTCGTCGGCGAGCGCTGCCGCGGCCTTCAGTACATGTTCCAGATGATGAACGAGGCTCGCCTCGTCACCGGCCTGCAAGGCGTGGCCATTGGCAACGCCGCATTCCAGGCCGCGCTGGCCTACGCTAAAGAGCGCGCCCAGGGCCCCAAGGTCACCGATCGTTCGGCCGACGCCAAGTCGGTCGCGATCATCGAGCATCCCGACGTGCGCCGAAACCTCATGACCATGAAGGCTTATGGCGAGGCCATTCGGGCCATGCTCTTCAACACGGCCTACCTGAGCGATGTCGCGCTCTACGGCAACGACGAGGTCGAGAAGACCAAGTCCCAGGACATGCTCGATCTGCTCACGCCGATCTGCAAGGCCTACGCCACCGACGTCGGTTTCAAGATGACCGAGCTCGCCATGCAGGTGCACGGTGGCTACGGCTACATCAAGGAGTACGGCATCGAGCAGCAGATGCGCGACGTCAAGATCGCCTCGCTCTACGAGGGCACCAACGGCATCCAGGCCCTCGATCTGCTCGGCCGCAAGATGCGCCTCAAGAATGGCGCGCTCTTCATGACCTGGCTACAAGACACCAACGAGTTTTTGGAGAGTATCAAGGACGACGGCGTGCTTGGCGGCCTGGTCAAAGACGTCGAGGCGGCCAAAAATGCCCTTGGCGAGGCGGCCTTTAGCTTCGTCTCCACCGGCATGAGCGATCCCGAATACCCGCTGCTCCACGCCACGCCGTTTTTGCGCATGTTCGGCCTGGTCGAATCGGCACGCTTGCTGCTCGAGCAGGCCAACATCGCCAAGCAGCGCCTCGCCCAGCTCTGGGAAACCCGCGGGGTCGAATCGTCCGACGCCACTGCTCGCGAGCAGCTCGTCCAAGAAAACGACGCCGCACGCTACTACGAGAACAAGATCCAGACAGCGAAGTTCTTCGTCTACCAGATCCTTCCCGAAGCACGCGCTATCCTCAAGAGCATCCAGTCCTCCGATCGGAGCGCGCTCGAGGTACGCTTTTGAGCGAGCGAGGCGTCGCTCATTGAACAATAGTGCGAAATAACGCGTAGACGATTGACACAAACCTGTGAGCAACCGACAATCCGGGCCACCCATACACGGCTACGCTCATTTTGGAGTTGCTCATGTCTGCCCGCAATACCTTTGCTGCCACGCGCCGCTCGCACGCGATCCTCAATTGGCTTCAAGACGGTGAGCCAGTAACCATCGAGCGGGTCTGCGACACCTTTGGCATCAAGTACCCGCAGGCCCGCGAAGATCTCAAACTGCTCGAGGATCTTTACGGGCTGGCCACCCAACGCGACGGACGCACCAAGGTTTGGATCTGGCCCGGCGCGAGCCGCGCCGTGGAGACCGTCGCCACAGCGGCCGCGCTCGAGCTTGGCGCCATCGCACTCGACATCTTCAAAGACACGCCTTACGGCGAGGAGATCACCCGCGTAAGCCAGGAGTGTCGTCGTCGCCTGGAGTCCACCCAAGATCAGCGCCTCGACCGCATCGCCAATGCCCTTCATCTGCGCCGCACATGGCTTCCGGTCAACGCCGAAGCCATGCTCGAGAGCGTCGAGGACATCCTCGACGCCATTTACCTCGATCAGGCGCTGACCATCAAATACGAGCGCGCCGATGGTGAGCTCGGCAGCTACGCTTTAGATCCCCGACGCCTGATCTGGTATGGCGGTCGACTCTGGCTGCAGGCGTTCGACCAGCAGCAGATCAAACTCTTCGACCTCGCCGGTATCCAGACAATCAAGCGCATCGCCAAGCCCGCTCTGGTCGCTGGCAAGGACGGCGCCACCGTTGACCGGCCAGCTCTGCCATTACCGGCCGAATACTTCGCCGACGCCTTTGGAATCTTTGCCCAAAACTTCGACGCCTGCGCCGTGCATCTGCACGTTGGCGGCAGCTGGGCGACCTATTTGCGCCGCTACCACGTGCACCCGTCCCAGGTTAACGAAGAAAAAGACGGCAAGCTCCACGTCCACTTCACGCTCGGCCTGTGCCCGGAGTTCAAGTCCTTCCTCATGGGCATGATCCCTGACGTCAAGGTCGTGGCCCCACGCTCGCTCAAGACCGAGCTGCGCGCCCGCGCCGCCCAAGGCGCCGCGATCTAGCAACTCAATCTAGCTCTTGAAAAAACTACTGCGCTACGATCGTGCGCGCCACGCGCAATTGCCAGGTCACCAGATCCTGGCGCGCATGGCGAAGCTGATATTGGTGTAGCCTGGTCCCGTCAAACGTCCAGACGAACAGATCCGCGCCGGCATCGCCAGCCGCGATGCGCGGTCCGCTGACCTCGGTCGACTTCAAACGCTGGTTGACGTCGTTGGCCAGAGCATCGCTGTTGACCACACGCCAGCCTGGTCGGTGCGCAGTATCGAGCAAATCGACGACGGCCTGGGCGTTGGCGTTTTCAAGCTTGCCCCAGCGATATCCCACGTAGCGGGCAAAGTGTTTTCGACTGGCGAGCAGCAAGAACTCACCGGTTGAGCGCACATAGGCCATGGCAACCTCGCCCTGCGCGTTGACGCCGGAGCCGTTGGGGCCACGTCCCGACGCTGGCACCCACTGCTGGTCGATGGCAAACAGCACCGTCCTGGAGTCTTTCGCGACGGGGCGAATCGAGGCGGCAACCTCGGAGAGGTCGGCCTCGTTCATCGAGAAGCGATAAGCGATCCACAGCTCGGCGAGCTTCATGCAAAGCGCCGACCCCTCGAGGCCGGGCGTCGGGTCAATGTAATCGACCACCGTCGAGAGCATGGCGCTGTCGGCAACGGCTCGTTCGGCCTGACCGATGATGCTGTCCAGATTCACGTCGTCAATGTCCTCGGCGGCGATCCACTCGGCAGCGAGCTCGAAGGGGCGAAGCGTCGCGCCGCGGCCCAGCCGGATAAACGAGGCGTTGGGCGGATGCTCGTAGGCCCAGACGCCGCCAAAGCTTTGCACCACGCACTCCCCAAGAAAACGTCCCAACGCCAGGACGCGGTCATTGTCGACCTTGACCTCCTCGAGGTAGAGCGCGTTGAGCGGCGAGAGCGTCTCGAGCAGCCCGTCACGAAAGTTGAGCTCCAGGCGCGCGATGCTCGACGGTCGAAAAGGCACCGCACTCGCCTTGTTCGATAAGGTCGCCGCGAGCAGATTGTGCATGCAGCGCTCAAGCACGATCTCGACGATGATGTCACCCCCGGTGAGCCGAAAGTCCGCCGCCGTGGAGCCGCCCGATCCGCCCAAAATGTTGTGCTTGTCAAAGCCTACGGCCGGGATCCGATCGATCGGATCGTCGGACTCCGAAGGCCATTGCGGCGGCACCGCCGGCGGCACCATGTTCTGGATGCCCTCGTTGAGCCGGCGCTCCTCCTGCATGATCTCGACCATGTTCTTCTGGCCGGCCTCCGGGCGAGACTCCATCGGCCGAGCCGCCTTCCCGGGCAGCCGTGAGACCAGGTTGGCCCTGTTGCTCGTCGGTTGTCCTTCGCCCGTTTGCCGGGTCTCCTGCTTGCGCTGTTGAGTGGGGGCCGCACTCGGCACCCGCGCTTGTTGATGCTGTGCAGGAGCCGGGTTCGCCACGCGCGCTTGCTGCTGCTGGCGTTGGGGCTGGGCGGCGGGCGCTTGACGCTGCCGCTGAGCGCCAGCCTGCGCTTGGGGCTGGGACTGCGTGACGGCCGCGCCCGCGCTGCGTGCCGGGCGCGGCAGCGACTGGCCGGAGTGCATTGAGCGGCGCGCTAGCGCGAAAAAACCCGCCATCTCTTGCGTCTTGTTCGGTATGGTGTAGTCGAGCCGATTGACGAAGCGCATGCCATCGGTCTCGGGGATCCGCCCGGCGATGATCGCGTCGACCATGTCCGCCACCACACACTGCACGTGCGCAAAGCCGCGGCCGTCGTCGGCGGCGTTCAAAGCGCGCACCATCGTCTCGGTACCATCTTGCCATCGGCCCTGGCGAATCTGCTGCTCGCCCAGTAATGCCTGATAAAACGACACGTTGGGCTCCATGCTCACCGCGCGCGTCGCATGGCGCTCACCTTCGGCCCGGTGACCCAGGCGTCCGAGAATCTCGCCCATCAATGCTTCGGCGCCGGCCGTGCTGCCATGATCCAGGGCACGCTGCGCCGTGGCTTGAGCCTCGCTCAGCCGACCCGTCATCATCTGAGCCTCGGCCAGGCCGGCTAAAGCGGCCGCCGAGCTGGGGTTTGCCCGAACCTGCGTATCGAAGACCTCTACAGCTCGGCCGTAGTTTCCCGAGCGAAGCGCCTCCAATCCTTGTTCCACGGATGCCATGCTACCTCCCTTTTGCGGCGTGCGCCCTGGTTGGCGCCCACTGCAGATCATTCATGAGGCCCACGTCCCAGGGCCCAAATTGTGACGACGAACAAGCTCAAAGCCATAGCAGCCTTGGCCGTTTGACGCAACGCAACCTTTAGTGTGCGGCCAGACGAATCTCGACGACCGTCGGTGAGCCGGGCGCGCTTTCGATGCCGATCTCGCCGCCATGTTGCTCGATGATTTGACGACTGAGATACAATCCCAGGCCCATGCTGCTCGACAGCGCAGGCTTGCCGGAGCCGTGGTAGAAGCGGTCGAAGACGCGCGCCAGCGTTTGAGCGTCCATGCCGTCGCCTTCGTCGATCACACAAATCACGGCACTGGAGCCATGTCTGGAAAGGCGAACAATGATTTTTCCGCCTCGGCGGCCGTGTTTGACAGCGTTGTCAATCACGTTGGTCACCACCTGTTCGAGGCGATCCGGATCGACGTCGGCCACGATCGCCGCCTCAGGCAGCTCGAGCGCAAAGGCGTTGGCCGTATGCGACGCATGCCAGGGGTCGAGCACATGGTAGCAAAGCTTGGCCAGATCCACCGGACGACGATGCAAGAGCAGTTGGCCCGTTTCGATGCGCGACATATCGAGCATGCCGTCGATCAACCGGCGCAAGCGAAGCACTTGCTGCTCAGCGCGGAGCAGCACATCGAGATCCACCTGCTCGCCGCGCTCACATTGGCGGCGCGCCAGATGCAAGAATCCTGTCAATGGCGTCAGCGGACTGCGCAGCTCGTGGCTGGCAACGGCCAAAAACTCGTCCTTGCGCTGGTCATATTGGCTGCGCGCGGTGATGTCTTGAGCCGTTGCCACAAAGGAATGCGCACGCCCGTCTTCGCCAGCGACCGGAATCACATTGAGCAGGATGTGGCGGCGAAAGCCACCAAAGTTCAACACGTACTCTTCGTCGGTACATCCCTCGCCGGTGCGTATGGCCCGCAGTAACGGCCACTCGCTTCTGGGAACAACCTGTTGCTGGCCATCGAGCGTTTCAAAGGAATGCTCGTCGTCACCGACGCGATCCCACTGCGAGCGACCCACCAGCGCCTTGGCCTCTTCGTTGATCAAGAGCACTTCCTCGTGACGATTGAACAACATCACAGCCTGCGGAATGTTGTCGACAACCGTTCGAAATTGCGCGCGCTCGAGCGCGAACTCCTCGTGAACACGCACATGATCGAGCACAACCGAGATGCTTTGGCCCAACGCCTCGAGAAAGTCCGCGTCACGCACGTCGCCCTCGAAGCCAATGCCCGATTCCGTCGCCGCAGCACTCAAACGGCTCAAATGAAGCGTGCCCAGCGCTCGGCCCCGAAGCCCCAGCGCAAGCACGGCTTCGACTTGACCCTGCGCCTCAGTCCAACGCCATCGATCGGACGTCGCGTGTTTTTCACTGAGCAGCAACTCCATCAGGAATGGGTCTAGCTCCTGTCGCCTGGAAGCATCCAACACCACGCCTCGCCACGCTACCGGGCGCAGCGCGCGCTCCTCGAGCAGCGCCAGGACCGTGACCTCGAGCTCGAGGGCCTCATCCAATACCTCGATGACGCGTCCCGCCAAGGCCTCGAGCGTCGTCACCCGGCGCCCAAGCTGCCCGATCGTCACAAGCAGCTGCAGGCGCTGCAACGCATCGCACTTGCTTCGATCGCGAAACCGGCACAGCTGCCGCGGGTCGTCAACCACTTCGGGTTCCTCTAGGATTTTGCAGCTTTCACTCACTGAAGGCTCCATAAGCCAGGGCGGAATGACGACGCGCGTTCCAATAACCCAGTATACTGGTAAAGATGACAATGTCTAAGCTCAGCCAATAAAAAGGCTCCGCTCCCCTTGCAAAGAGGGCGGAGCCTTTCTATTTGATTGGCCACAATGTCTGATCAGTTCGCCGGCTTGCCCCACAGCGTGGAAGGCAAGGTCTCTTCGCTGGTCACTGTTGCTTGCGTCAAGGTCTCGCTAAGTATCGAGTCCTCGGTGGAGGCGAGCGCGACTTCATCACCGCGTCGATTGCCCCAGGTCGTTCCACCCAAATCGAGCTCAGTGCCTGCCGCAGCGAACAATCCAAAGCGGTCGTTCTTGCGGCAATCGCTTGATGTAAACCTTCCCGTCGAGTTCAAAAACTGAGCTCCGTCACCGGCGGAGACGATCGTGTTGCCAAGGTTCAAGCTGGCATCGAGCGTCAGCATGAAGTCCGATTGATTGACCTGGATCTCCTGATTGGAGGCAAACAGGCCGATGGCGGTGTTTCGCACGAAGGTTGAATGCTCGATCGACAACACGCCCGGTTGGGTATCGTTTTGAAACCAGGCGCCGCCGGCGCGGTTCAACATGATCACACTGTCATTGATCGTCGTGTAGCCCTTGAGCCTGTGGCCGACAATTCCAGCGCCATGGTTCTCGAGTATCGCTGTTTGCGACAAATGCACCACATCGGCAGACAGAAAGTAGATCCCGTGCGCCGGTTTGGAGACATCAATGCTGTTCGCCACCATCGAGAAATCGGGCGAGCGCTGGGTCCCTGAGATG
The DNA here is from genome assembly GCA_013697635.1 of Lujinxingiaceae bacterium. Lineage (GTDB taxonomy): Bacteria > Myxococcota_A > Bradymonadia > Bradymonadales > Bradymonadaceae > JACCWM01. The sequence goes on from JACCWM010000165.1 coordinate 29,276, forward strand.
GTCGCGTCATCGATGTAGAGATTGACGCCGCGTGAATCGACGCCGGCGCTGAAGTTATTGAGGAACTCGGTGCCACCGGTCGCGGCCAGGGTGTTCCAAGTACTCAAATCGGACATCGCCGGACGGTCACCCGAGGCGATCGGGAAGAAGTGGTCGCCGGGAAACTGATAGTCGGTGTTTACGCCCGCAAAATGGTCGCCCGGAAAGAAGTGATCGCCCGGAAAGAAGTGGTCACCTGGAAAGAAGTGGTCGCCCGGGAAGAAGTGGTCGCCCGGAAAGAAGTGGTCGCCCGGAAAGCGCAAATCGCCAAAATCCGGCATGGCAGGCAGGCCCTTGTTGACGACATAGAGCCGGTTGCTGAGATCCTGTGAGAGCATCCCCTCGTTTACCACCTGCTGGCTGACCACCGGCGTCGTTCTCAACAGGATGCCGGGCCAGTTTTCGCGAATCCTCGTCCCGTCGGAAAGCCAAATCCGTGAGCGCTGGCCATCGATGCCAGGGCCATGATTTTGCTCAATGGTTGTCTTGCCAAGTGCCCGCACGTAGCTGCTGACGCTGCGCAATCCCGGATTGTTGGCCGAGGCGGAATGCTGAGCAAATTTGCGGATGTGAACGTTGTTCAGGCCGAGCAGCGTGGCTTCAATGTCGATGCCGACACGCTCCGTCGTTTGTGCAGCGCCACCGTCGAACACGCTGTCCCCAATGACCAGGGTCGTCGCAAAGCCCGTCGACGGGTCCGTTGTCCTGGTCCCTGGCCTACTTATCAAACCACTTGCCACATTGTGGACATGAACGTGTCGTAGCGATGCATCGACACCGAGCAGCTCGATACCTGTGCGTGTTCCATCGATGGCAACCTTGCTCAGCGCCAGCGTACCGCCCTTCATTTGGATTGCGGCAAGCGGCGTCGGGGAGGTCGAAGTGATCCGGCTGCTCACGATTGCTGCATTGCGCACGTTCGTCAGCCTGATCACCGGGGCGGCTACCCCGTCGGCAACGACACTGACTCCGGCCAACAAGAATAGGTCGGCGTCGTCAACAGCAATCGAAGCGTTGTTTTGCAAACGGATCGTCGCCGAGCTGCTGCACGGGCTCGTGATGAACAGTGGAGCCTTGGCCCGCAGAGCGCTGCGAAGTACGTGTTCTCCGGGCATCAGGGAGAGGACGGTGGGCTCGTCGATCACTCCATTGTTGCCGACCTTATCAAGGAAGATTGGATAGTCAGGATCGGCACCATCGGGGGTCATTCCGGGAGGCGGCGCAGGCCAGCTTTGCTGGCCATTTTGGGCAGACGTCGCATCCAAGTGGTGGTGAGGCTTGATGTAGATGACGCGCGCCTCGCCCAAGCCGCCGCTGGAGAGTTCATGGGGTAAGACAAAATGATAATTGAGCGGACAAGCCCCAACACCGGCAAATTGTCCTCCAACCGAAACACCAACCGGTTGACTCCAGACAGAGCCATCACTGTCGGGACCACTGTCGGACGACGGCACATTCTCATCGAGTGAACCGCGGACGAATTCACAGTACTGGGAATCGGCACTATAGATGCATATTCCAGACCTGGCCTGGGGCTCGAAGGAGGCGTCAGGTCCCACATCATGACCGGCATCGTTGTTGTTGTTGTTGTTGGAGTTGTTGGAGTTGTTGGTGTCCGGAGGATAGCCTTCAACTGGCTCCGGCCCTCCTCCTCGGCAACCACCCAGACCGATCAAAAAAATCACTAGAAGCAGCGGCGAGCGCATCAACCAACTCAACCGTCGAATCGACGGAGTCAATGGGCCTTTAGGGGAGCGGAAAAGCATATCTATGTACTCCAGATGAGAATTATCTGTTTCGCGTCGAATTTTCGAGCTTAGTAGAATCGATGAGCCATTGCAAAAACGCCCGCGCTGCTCAAATAAACCTCGCAATTGCAATCGCTTAGGCTTGAGGCGGCCGGGCTATCAGGCAATCAAAGTCCGGGTTCTCCCCACATCGTCTCGGGCAGAAGCTCACCGGAGTAGAGTCTGGCATTGGGCGCGGTGCCGCTTAACGTCGTCGTGGCCAGGCCCGCTTCGGCGTTGCCATCCCAGGTCGAGTGAGCGTCCCATGATTGGACCTCCTCGCCACTCAATAGAAGGCCGAAACGCTCGTTTTTCCAACATGCCGTTCGGGTCATGTTGAGCTCCACGTGGTTCAACTGCATTCCGTCACCGCTGGTGACCGACTCGCCATTGCGCAGTTTGAGTTCGCTGCGTTTGGTCAGAAGAAAGTCCGAGTCATCGACATCGAGGATTTGGTTGGAGGCAAACATGCCTACCCCATTGTTGCGGACAAAGGTCGACGAGCTCACGCTCAGCTGGCCGCTCGCTGAGGCGTTTTGGAACCAGGCACCGCCGGCAGCGTTGGACATCACGATGCTGTCGGCGATCGTGTTGTAGCTCTTCAAGTGATGACCGACGATGCCGGCACCCTTGTTCTCAAGCACCAAAGTGTTATCGAGATGAACAAAATCCGCTTTCTGAAAATAGATGCCATGTGCCGGTTTGATGACGTCTGTGGTGCTGGCATTGATCGCAGCGGAAATCTGAGCCGTGGTTCCCGCTACCGTGACATCGGTGAGGTAGAGATTTACGCTTCGCGCATCCACACCAACCTTGGCATTGTTGAGTATCTCGGTGCCATCGGTCAAAGCAAGCGTCGCCCACTGGCTGACGTTGGTCATCCCGGAGATGGTCGTGACATCGAGGCTGGGTAGAAAATGATCACCGGGGAAGAAGTGGTCGCCCGGAAAGAAGTGGTCGCCCGGAAAGAAATGGTCGCCCGGAAACTTGTGCGTGCCAAAATCGGGCTGCGTCGGCAGGCTTTGCCCGACGACGTAGAGAGGATTGTTCCCAAATGGAGCCAGCTCTCCCTCCGTAAACAAAAGCTCGCCATGGGTGCGAACATCCGTTACGAAGATTCCCGGTTGGTTGCCTTGCACGAGCGTGTTACCCGAAAGCCAGATACGCGAGCGTTCGCCCCGAACACCCGCACCACTGCTGCCCTCGATCCTGGTTCCACCATGAGCACGCACGTAACTCTCGACCGCATAGATTCCCGTGCTCTGCTCCGAAGCCGGACTCGACACGTGGTTGCGAATGTGAACGTTTCTCAATCCGAGCAGCGCGCCGTCGACGTGAATGCCTGTTCGGGGGACAGCGCGCGCAGAACCACCATCGATCAAACTGTCACTGACGAGTAGCGTCGAATAATAACCGGCTGCACTCCTACGATTGTCAGGATCGGGTTTAACCACGAGACCGGCCAGGTTGACGTTTTCAACGTGCAGATTATGAATTGAAGCATTAACGCCACGCAGCACGATGCCACTGCCTGTTCCAGAAATCGCTACGCGGCTTATTCCCAAATTACCCGAGCCTTCTGCGGTGATTGCCGGGGTCTCGAACATCGTCGTCAGTCCCATGATCCGGCTGGCGACGATGATGCTATGCTCGACCTCCTTGAGTTCAATCAACGACTTGTCCACATGCTGTGCTGTTACCGTCACGCCCGCCATGACGAAGAGCGAGGTCTGGGTGACGGAGATGTTGGCGTTGTTTTGAAGTCGAATGATCGCGCTGCTGAAGCAGGGACTGACAATGAGCAGAGGAGCCGTCGCCCGGATCGAGGAGCGCATCACATGCTCTCCGGGCATCAGGGAGAGGATGGTCGGCGTTGTGAATGTTGAGTTCAACGCGCTCAAGTAGATCGGATAGTCGGGGTCTGTGCCGTCATGAAGTAGATTGTCCGGCGGCAGCGGCCACTCTCGATCACCAAGCACCGATGAGTTCGAGCCCGTTTCACGAGACGGCTTGACGTAAACGACCTTTGGACTTCCACCAAATGAGGACGGCCACTCGTCGCCAGGCAGGAAATGATACTGACCCAGCCGGCAGCCTTGAACGCCGGCAAAGGCTCCTCCTACCGATTGGCCACTAGGCTGACTTAGCTCCTCGGTTCCTCCCCCATCACTCTCACTTGGTCCGCAATTCGCCAGACCCCCCGTATCGTAAGTGCAAAAAGCCGATTCATCGGCGTCGTACCAGGGAATTTGTATTCCTGTATCGGCGCTGCTTGGATTCGTGTCCGAGCCACTATCAAAATTTAAGTCGGCACGAACGCCGTCTTCTGACGAGCAATTTGCCAGTAAGATCGTGCTCATGAGGATCAAGCAACGCAGAAGGGGTTGACGCAACGCCAAGGGCCAAGAGTTCATGATTTTTTTCACAAGTGGAGGCACGAATAATGGAGGCTCAGCGAGTGCCAAACCCATTCAACGATTCGGGGCTGATGCAGGACTATAAAAGATGTTCATTGCGAATGCAAAACACCGCTTTGGCCGCCCATTCCCTATATTGTCGGGTGCTCAAGCGAGGTCGAGCGCGAGGCGAAACCCGTAGTGAGCGTGACGAAATATCGTCGGACTGGTGAGATACCAGTCCAGCCGGCACATCAACGCAAACGAGTTATAGGAGCCGCCCTTGAGGATTCTAACGTCCTGGGCCTCGGCATCCATGGTCGAGGTCCACTCGCAAATATTGCCCGCCATGTCCATGACTCCATATGGCGAGCGATCAATGGGAAATGAGCCAACGGGCGCCGGAATCGCCTTGCCACGACGGCTCTCCCTCATCTTGCAAAATGACGGGTCGAAGTGGTTGCCCCAAGGATAGAGGCGGCCATCAACACCCCGAGCGGCCTTTTCCCACTCCTCGGCCGTCGGTAAGCGGTAGGTGCGTGCGTCGCGCTCACTTCGCCAACGCGCAAAGGCCTGGGCATCGTCAAAGCTGACCATGCAAATCGGCCAGTCAGGATCCCAGGCATCACCCTCAGCATCCTCTTCGGGAAGAATAAACTGGCCGCTCGGCGTCAACGGGAAATAGGAGTCGGCGTCGTCTCGAAGACGAGGCGCATGTTGCAGTGCCTGCTGGGGGGCATATTGGGCAATCGCGTTCAAGAACTCGATGTATTGGCCGCACGTTACGGGAAACTGCATGATCGCAAAATCAGGCAAGAAGGTCTGACGAGCGCCACCGAGCTGCACATTGCCGCTCAGGAAACTGCCAAGCGGAACGAGGACAAAATCCTCCGGGCAGTGTTCGCGAGAGTAAAGATGGAACTGGAGACGCATCTGCTCCAAACGGCCAAGCAATAGGGGAGCCCGCAGCGGAACGTGCCCCGGGCTCATGACCTCGAGCAAATAACTGCCATGGGTTATCCCACCGCGACGGATCGGCGTCGTGCCAAGATCATCGACCGGCCGCTCCACCAGACGACGCTTCTCCTCCTGGAAGCGCAGCAGTCGTACGTTTGCCTTGTCCAGAAACGTCGCGATCTCCAAATGCGCCAGACCTTCGAGCAGGGTGTCGTATCGACCGTCGTTGAATTGACGAACCAACCCCTCGAAATAAGCAGCCATGGCGCGCTCGCCACGCTCTTCTGATTCCTGAAAGCGCTCCCAATACAGATCCGCGAGGGCCCCGCGCGCCTCGGGTACAGGCAGATAGCCAAGCGCCTGGCCATAGTGGCGCACGGACTCGCCGAAGTGACGTTCGATCTCAATGTGCAACTCGTCGGCCTGTTGTTCCAGTTGCCAGAGATTCTCTTTTTCCTCAGAGGGCGACCATGACGGAACGCGTTGGCGCTCCTGGCGCAAGGCGTCGAGCAAGCCCGCATAGCGATGGCGCACGCTCTGGTACTGGTTGCGCGCCTGCTTCGCCAGGCCAATGGCAAGGTCAGCCTGTTCTTGTTGCCGCTCGCGATCCTTGATGCCTTCGAGAAACAAATTGAGATCGTCGGCCAGGGCCTGCGTCGAAGCAAAGCGTTTCGCTGGATCTTTGGCCAGCGCTTTGAGGCAAATATCCTCGAGTACCCCGGGTACATGGCGTGTTGGCGCCCGCTTCGATGGGGGTTCTGGTTGCTCGTCGATCACCTTGAAGAGCAAGGGCAGAACGTGCGGCGCAGAAAATACCGGGGTCCGAGTCAGGATCTCGTACAAGACCGCTCCCAATGCGTAGACGTCCGTGCGCTCATCAACCTGATCGTTGAGTCCACGCGCCTGCTCGGGCGCCATATACTGCGGCGTGCCGATCACGGCTCCCATCTGCGTGTTGCGCGAGGCCCGAATCGAGCTTGTAGCGAGCTTCTCGTTGACGATCTTTGCCACACCCCAATCGATGACAAAGACCTCGCCGTAGGAGCCCACAAGGATGTTCTCTGGTTTCAGATCACGATGGATGACGCCCTGATCGTGCGCGTATTGAATCGCCAAACAGACTTGACGAAGAATCGATACGAGCTGGATCAAGGAGTAGCCCATCTCACCGCTTGCCAGATCTTGGTTCAAGATCTGTTCGAAACTACGCTCCCGAACCACACGCATCGTGTAAAAGGGCTCACCATTGCTCAGCGCCCCTAAATCGTAGACGGGAATGATACTGGGATGCTCGAGCAATCCCGTGACCTGAGCTTCAAGCGCAAGTCTATCGCCAGCCTGAGGTTGGTTCTGAGCCTCGGGCAAGAGCGTCTTGAAAGCAATCTCACGATTAAGGATGCGATCATGGGCCCGAAGAACTTGACCCATGCCACCGCGGCCGAGCTCATCGACAAAATCGTAGCGCTGCTCGCGGGTCAGGCTCAGATTAGTTTCTAGCGCCTGGTTGACGTCGGGCTTCGGGCCGGTCGTGGTTTGTACGTAGAGCTCGGCCTCGCTATCCCACGTTTGCGCAAGACCCTTGGGCCGCTCCTCATCTTTGTTGCGCGGTGAGCGCTCGTGAATCTTTGTGGAATCCGTGAGTTCTTCGAGAACAATGGTATCGCCGTGATCGAGCTCGGCTTCAAAGTCGATCGCTGAAAGCGTGGCCAGTCGCTCCTGGAGCTCGGCCATGTCATGGGCAACGACAATGCCCTGCGAGACCAGGTAGTTAGCCAGGGTTTCGCCGGATTTGGATGCATGCTCAACGCACCGCAAAAGCACCGGCAACTTTACGAGCCCCCGCGCAACGGCGAATTGGCCGAGCTGGAAATCCTGTTCAGTGATCATGGACAAATAGGATGTGAACGACGAGCAAAGGCCATTGCCACGTCCGTAGCTGGAGTCGGACCTTCGCTAGCCTATCAGAGCGCATTGGCTTCAAAAAGAACAATTGAGGGCCAAGCACCATGCCGTGGGAATGTCTGGCATCCTAACCGGTTCTACTCGCTGCCGGCTCGCGCAGCATGAAGACAAAAGCGTCAGTCGGCAACGAGATCGCAATTAGAACTTGACGCCCCACTTGTCGTGAACTATACGACATCTCCTTCGCACTTGTGGCGAAGAAAGGTCATGACCCTGACCACCGAACAAAAAAAAGAGTTTGAAAAAACTCTTGACAGCGCGAAACGGGTCACATATGTTTCGCCGCCCTTGACGGGGATTCACTTTGAAAGAAGTGAAGAGACGTCCAGGAAAGCAAGGTCTTTGACAAGTGAATAGGAGTCTAGAAGAGACGCAACAGACGTCTCGGATAGGATATGTAGCGTTTTAAATTGCTTTGTTGAAAACGAGCACCAAAAGGGAAGCGATGTGCAGGTGG
>JACCWM010000178.1 GCA_013697635.1 Lujinxingiaceae bacterium
AGCGTCAACAAAAGCATGTCGAGAGCGAGCAGGGTTTATGAAGATAAAATTGCCTGTGCTACCCAACCTCACCGACACCGAGGCCCACCTGCTCGTCGAGCTGATCGACGGGCTGATCGAGGCCCTGGCCGAGCTCCAATCTGGCCTGCGCCGCACCTACCCTCTCGACGACACCGCCGCCGACGCCGGCGGCTGGACCGACGAAATCCACTTTTAAGCGATCCGAAACGCCGGGTATCCCCCACGGGATGCCCGACGCCCGGCCTATCCATCCGGCCTGTCCACTTTTACGCGTTTTCTGAGGATCGTTAACAACGCCGGGGTCTCGGTGCGCTCCGTCGTCGAACACGTCGCCGAGACGGACCGCCTCGCTCAGATGGACGTGAACTTTCGCTCCCCCATGGAATTGATTCGCCTCGTCTTGCCGGGCATGCGACGCAAAAGACAAGGACGCATCATCAACATCTCCTCCGTGGGCGGCATGATGGCCATGCCGACGATGGCCGTCTACAGCGCCTCAAAGTTCGCCCTCGAGGGGGCCACCGAGGCCCTCTGGTACGAGGTGCGTCCATGGAACATCAAGGTCAGCCTGATCGAGCCGGGATTCATCAACTCCGAAGGCTTTCAAAAAGTTCGCTACACGGACCAATCGGCGGCCTCCAGTGATGGCAGCCTCCAAGTCTATTATGAGCACTATCGCCATATGAACCGCTTCATCGAAAAAATGATGACCCACACGGGCGCGAACCCCGAAAACGTGGCCAAAAAAGTGGTGTATACGATCGAGCGAAAACACCCCCCATTGAGAGTGATGGCCACCCTGGACGCCTGGTTGTTTTCCATGCTCCGGCGCTTTCTCCCGCGCCGATTCTACCACTGGATACTCTACCGCAGCCTGCCCTCGATCGGTGCCTGGGGAAAAGCAAAGCTGCTCGCTCCCGATGACGAGCCGCAGGGACAAGTTTGAAGATTTTTTAAGTTTTAGGCATCGGAAACGCCGATCCGCCCCCTTACCCTGGAGCATGCTCCAACCTTGCCGTGTTATACCTGTAAGTGGCTTATTTACGCTGCCCTGACAGGAGCATCTCATGGGTTCAAAACAGTTCACGATCGGGGAGCTGGCAAAGGCCTGCGGGATCACCACCGATACCCTTCGCTATTACGAGAAACGCGGCCTCATCCCCAAAGCTGCCCGGGCCGCGTCGTCGGGTTATCGCGTCTATCTCCCAGAAACCCTCGAGCATCTTGGGTTCATTAGGCAGGCCCAATATCTCGGGTTCACCCTGGCCGAAATCGAAGAACTGCTGCGCCTCAGGGCGGACAGCGAGGCGTCCTGCGCCCAAATCCGAGACATCGCCCAGGCTAAAATCCGGGAAGCCCAAGAACAAATCGAGACCCTCCAGCAGATCGTCGACGGGCTCGAGAACCTCGCCGGCATTTGCCCGGGCGACGTACCCGCCGACAAGTGTCCCCTCATTGAGATGCTCAAAACCCCTGAAAATTAAATGGAATTTCGAGAATCACAGAGAGGATATTCGTCATGAAGAACAGGAAAAACAATGGGTCTTGGACGCTCTTGGGCTCGGCGGGGGCCGCCGCCGCCGCCGCGGTCTGCTGTTTTGGACCTCTGGTTCTGGTGTCCCTGGGTGCCACGGGGGCGTGGATCGGTACTCTATCGGCCCTCGAGCCCTATCGGCCACTCTTTATGCTCGTCGCGGCGGGTCTTTTGGGCTGGGGATTCTACGGCGTCTACGGCAAACGCGCCGCCGCTCAAGCCTGCGAAGAAGGGGCCGCCTGTGAAGTCCCGCAAGCTCAGCGCATCAATCAGCTTTCGCTCTGGATGGCGACTCTTTTCGTCGCCGCTCTATTTGCTTCGCCCTATCTCTTGAACGTGAGCTTCGCCGAGGAAGACTCGCCACCAGGCCCGGCCGCGGCGGCGGGTTTGGTGGCGCCGGGTTTGGTGGCGCCGGGTTTGGCGGCGCCGGCTTCGATGGCGACGGCGACCCTCGCCATCGAAGGCATGACCTGTGCTGGATGCTCGAAGACCATCGCGGTCCTGCTCAAAAAAGTGGACGGCGTCCACGAGCTCGAGGTCACCTTTGAACCTCCCCGGGCCTGGATTCGCTACGACCCCTCCAAGGTGACAGCCGACGCCTTGGCCCGAGCGCTTACCGAAAACGGGTATCCAGCGACCCTTAAGCCAATCAATCCATGAGAACACTCTCTAAAGCCCCCTGGAGCTCGTATGAATAACGGCCAAGCTCGACATGACGCATCGCACTTTCTGATCATTGGCGGCGGCTCCGCCGCCTTCGCCGCCGCGATCGAAGCCCATGGCTTGGGCGCGCGAGTAACCCTGATCAACGATGGGCTGCCCATCGGGGGAACCTGCGTCAACGTGGGCTGCGTACCATCGAAGACCCTGCTTCGCGCCGCTGAAGCCCACCATTTGGGCAGCCGCGATCGATTCGCCGGCATCGAGACTACGAGCCGCTTGACCGACTTTCGTCGCGTGATCGAGCAAAAACGCGAGCTCGTCACAAGCCTGCGCCAGGCCAAGTACCATCGGCCGATTGAGCGCCTCGAGGGCCTGGAGATCATCGCGGGGCGAGCGCGCTTTGTGTCTCTCCGAGAGGTCGAGGTCGCCGGCCGGCGGATCGCCGCCGATCATATCCTCATCGCCGCCGGGAGCTCCCCGGCCCTGCCCGACATCCCCGGGCTCGATCAAGTCGACTATCTCACCAACGAAAGCGCCTTCGAGCTCGAGGAACTCCCGGAGTCGATGCTCGTCATCGGCGCCGGCTACGTCGGCCTCGAGTGCGCCCAGCTCTTCGCCCGCTTCGGAACCAAAGTGACGGTGCTCTCACGGACTCAACTTCTCTCGGACCAGACTGCGGACGTCCGCGAAGGCCTAAAAGCCTATCTGAGCGAAGAAGGTATTGAAATTTGCACGGAGACGACGATCACCAAGATCGAGACCAGCCCGGCAGGGGTCACGATGGACGTCGTTCATGGGGGCGCGGTGCGCCGCATCAGCGCTCAGCACGTCCTCGTCACCGCAGGTCGTCAGCCTAACACGATCGGTCTGGGAACAGAGAACGCCGGGGTCATACTTGGCCCGCACAGCGAAGTCACCGTCGATGCCTATCTGCAAACGACGGCGCCAGGGATCTTCGCCGCCGGCGATATCATCGGCTCACCAAGTTTCGTCTACACCGCAGCCTACGAGGGCAAGCTCGCCGCGCGCAATGCCCTGAGCGAGGGCGAACCGCGGGCCGTCCATTATGCGCCCCTGCCATGGGTCGTATTTACGGATCCCCAGCTGGCGGGCGTGGGGCTCGATGAGGTCCAGGCGGCGCTGCAAGGTTTTGAGCCCGAAACAACGACCTTGTCGATGTCGGAAGTCCCCCGGGCGATCGTCGCCCGAGACACCCGTGGATTCATCAAGCTCATCCGGGACAAACGCACCAACCGCCTCCTCGGCGGCCGCATCCTCGCCCCCGAAGGCGGCGAGTTGTTGATGGAGCTTGCCATGGCGATCCGAAACGAGATGAGCGCCGGCGAGCTCATCGACATGCTCCACCCCTACTTAACCCTCTCCGAAGGCATTCGCCTCGCGGCGCTCACCTTCGATCAGGACGTGAGCATGCTCAGTTGTTGCGCGGGCTAAGGGTCGGAAAGGCCCCGGCAGCCAAGGCCCCAAAGACCCCGGCAGCCAAGGCCCCGGCAGCCGCAAGGCCCCGGCAGCCGCAAGGCCCCGGCAGCCGGGCTTCAATGCCGAAGGCCCCGGCAGCCGGGCTTCAATGCCGCGAAGGCCCCGGCAGCCGGGCTTCAATGCCGGGAAATCCTCACAGATACTGGACGACACACTTACCTACCCCCGGCGGCACCACCCAGGAGGCCCCGGCAGCAGGGCTTCAATACCGCGCATCGGCCTCTCAGACGACGCCCTTCTCGGCGCCCCCGCCCACATCGGCCGCGCCCAGCAGCATCACCACCACCAGCACCACCCCCAACCCCACCGATTTCTTGCGCTCGATCATAAAACGCCGTTTCTACCGTTGCTTGGGCCCAATTGAGCTGCCAGAATGGCCGCCATTGCGATTGTGGAGCCCACCCTTGGCGCTGTCAAAGATCGTTGACCGCCCGCCCCCGGCCGAGAACCCCGCCCATGCCCCATCTGACAAGCCCCGACGGCTGCAAGCTCTACTACGAGACCCACGGCTTTGACCACGATGGCGAGGTCATCGTCTTATTGAACGGCATGACCCAGTCCACCCAGCACTGGTCAACCCACACCCGCGCGCTTCGCGATCAATACCGCGTGCTCACCTACGACGCCCGCGGCCAGGGCCAGAGCGAAATCGGCACCAGCCCGCTTGGCCTCGACCAGCACGCCGCCGACCTCATCGCCCTGCTTGACCACCTGCAGGTGCACCGCGCCCACCTCGTCGGCTTCAGCCACGGCGCCCGCATCGCCATGGGCTTTGCCAATTACGCTTCCCACCGCCTCTTGCGCCTCGTCTTATGCAGCGCTACCGCGCGCCCCTCCGCGCTTGCCCGCACCATCGTTCGCTCCTGGTACGAGGTGCTCAACCGCGCCGGCCTCGAGGCCATGGCCTGGTCCTCGCTGCCCACGATCTTGGGCGAGCAGTATTTGAGTCAAAACGAGCGCCTGCTCTCAAGCATCGTCAAGGCCAGCGTCGCCCGCAACTCCCGAGAAGGCGTCACCGCCCTGCTCGAGGCCATGATGCGCTACCCCGACCTCGAGTCGCTCGCCCAAAACGTACGCGCCCCCACCCTGGTCATCTCCGCCACCGCAGACCCGCTCGTCGAGCCCGCCGGCGCCGCCAACCTGGCCGAGCTCTGCCACGGCGACCACCTCCTCCTCGACCACGTCGGCCACACCATCCCCATCGAGGCGCCCGACGCCTTTCGCGACGCCGTCATCGGCTTCATCGAGCGCTAAACGTATCAGAGCATCCCTGCCCCTGCCGTAGCCGGAAGGCCCCGGCAGCCGAAGGCCCCGGCAGCCGGGCTTCAATGCCGGGAAATCCTCACAGATACTGGACGACACACTTACCCACCCCCGGCGGCACCGCCCAGGAGGGCCCGGTAGCCGGGCTTCGATCCCGAAGGCCCCGGCAGCCGGGCTTCAATGCCGGGAAATCCTCACAGATACTGGACAACACACACACCGAGCACGATCACGATCGCTCGTGCTGGCCGACGAGTCGCCCCACGGCGTCAGGTTGCTCGTCGCCGCTCCTGGAGCGTCAGTGCAAGAGAGTCGAAGCAAGTGCTGTCCAGGCCATTATCGCGAGGCCGACGCCGACGAAGAGGTTGGTGCGCTCTTTGGCACGATTCCGGTTGGGGACCTTGAAGCTCGCACGGTCCATGGTCCGATTGAGGCGGCGAGCGCAGAGGAGATCGGCGATGACGTAGCCGACAGGCAAAACACCCAGCGCGGCCAAACTCAGCGTGAGTGTATACAAGGCCCGCCCGCCGCTGCCGTAGAATTCTGGCATCAACGAGGGTCCAGTAAACCAAAGCCCTGCCAGCGCCGCGTTCGTGACAACCAGCGGTCCGGCGTTTTCGTAGAGGCGCTCCCAGCTCTGGGAGCTGAACGCGCACGTCTTGTAGAAGGAGAAGAGCTTCTCGGCGTCGTAGGTGTCGCCCTTGGAGTGGGCGTCGAGACCATCTTTGAGGAGCACGACGAGCTCATGAATGTCCTTGAGCACGACGGTCAAACGGATCGTTTCCTTGCCGGAGACGATCTTCAGCCAGCCGCCCGTAAAGCGAATCGACGGAAATTGGATCCGTTCGATCTGGTCGAAGCGAAGGGTGACGTCGTGTTTGTGCGTGCGGTAGCGAACGGCCCTCTCGGTCAGATGAATACTCGTCGTTGCAAGCGTGCGATGCAGCCAGAAGACCATCAGCGTGCTCAGCCCGAGGAACAACGAGTTCAGCGCGGAGCCCGGCAACAGCACGCCATCGAACACAAACACCGCCGCCGTCCACAGCAGCGACCCTGTCGCCCCCAGGCCGAGCAGTGCGATCGTGGCGTATTGCATCCACCGAATATGGGGTTGATAGCGAAACACACGTTCATTCATCGCAGTGCTCTCCTGAGTTTGTCAGCGACAACCACAGTGACGGAGGGCTTGCCTGGCTGTCAAGGAGGTGGGTCAAGCTGTGGTTGTGGTGCTCAAGGCCCCGGCAGCCGCAAGGCCCCGGCAGCCGCAAGGCCCCGGCAGCCGCGAAGGCCCCGGCAGCCGCAAGGCCCCGGCTGCCGGGAAGACCCCGGCAGCCGCAAGGCCCCGGCAGCCGGGCTTCAATGCCAGGAAATCCTCACAGATGCTGGACGAAACACACACCCACCCCCGGCGGCACCGCCGGCACCGCCCACGGGAGGCCCCGGCAGCCGGACTTCAATACCGAGCATTTTCCGTGCTGGCAGTCTTCGGAGGCGGAGGCTTTGGTTACCATCTGGTGTCCGATCCCACGCCGCCTCTGCACATCACCATTTTGCAACTTGGCCCGGCCATCGACTCTGCCGGGCGCTGGGACGGTGCGCAGCGACAATTACTTCGCCTCAGTGACGACAATTAGAATTCCCCATTCTGGACACGGCGTCAGCAACTAAGGCACAGCGTCTGAGTTCACCCATACCAAGGAGGTGCTCAGATGGTGACCGACACCC
>JACCWM010000181.1 GCA_013697635.1 Lujinxingiaceae bacterium
GTGCTCGACGAGCCGGTCAAGCTGCCCGCCTCGGGCAGCGCCGCGCTGTCATTGGCGCGCTGGCGCATGGAGATCGCGCTGCGACTCGATGCCCCGGCTGCGCTCGAGGCGGCCTTTGAGCCGGTCAAGTCCGAACTTCGCCCGTCTGCGCTTCGCGCCCAGGTCCTGGCTTGCCGCGCCGAACTCGCCATTCGCCAGGATGAGCGCGAGCTCTATGAAAAGCTCATCACCGAAGCGCTATGGGCCGACTCGCAGAGTCGGCGCGCCCAACTCACACGCGCGATCGCAATGCTCACCTTCGCCAACGCGCGCGATCACTATGAAGAGGCTAGCCAATTACTCGCGCTTGTCCGCGGCCCTGCTTGTAACGATATTCCTTGGAGGGCCGCGGAATTGACCGCGCTCGAAGCGCTCGCGCTTTACCAATGCGCCCGCCTCGAGCAGGCAGAACAGACCCTGAACCGAGCCCTGGTCGAGCCGGCCGATGCCTGGGCGCGCAGCGTTCGCGACTCGGTGGGCAAGTTGTTCGACGTCCAATGACCTCGAACCCTCAAGACAAATGCATCGTCCCACGAGGCGCTGTAGCACCAATGCGCAAGCTCAGCAGCGCGCTCTCGGGATGTGTCGACATACAGGACCAATCATGCGTATTGAACGAGACTGCGTCGTTTACCTTCGCTACACGCTTCGTGATGGCAGCGGCGACGTGCTCGAGCAAGTCGAGCAAGACGAGCCCTTCATCTATTTACATGGCTACGAGAACATCATCCCCAGCCTCGAGGAGGCCCTCGACGCCCTCGAGGTCGGTGATCGCTTCGATGTGCACCTCGAGGCTGAGGACGCCTACGGCGCCTACAACCGCCAGTTCCAACAGCGCGTCAGCCGCGACGAGTTCCCCGACGACATGGAGCTCAAGTCCGGCATGGCTTTCGAGCTCATTCCCGAGGACGAGGACGCGGCCGCTTTGCTGGGCCAGGCGGGCGCCGGACTGGTCTTCTACATCAAAGAAGTGGGCGGCGATGATGTGCTCATCGACGCCAACCACCCCTTGGCCGGCAAAGCCTTGCGCTTCGAGGGCGAGATCTTGGAGGTGCGCCCGGCTACCAGCGATGAGAAGAACCACGGCCACGCCCATGGCCCTGGCGCCGAGCAGCATTGAGCCGTGAGTGATTACCACGACGACCACCACTGGCGATCGCGCATCGTCACCGAGCCCGAAGGCTTACGCCAGATACTCGATGAGGTTCGCTCGATCGCCGTCATCGGCTACAAGGGCCCGGGCAAAGGCCCGGCCCACTCGGTGCCCGGTTATATGCAGGAGCAGGGCTATACCATTTTGCCGGTCAATCCCAAACTGAGCGACAAACTCTCCAACGTCGTGGCCACGGTCAACGAGCTCACCGAAGCTGTAGACATGGTCAACATCTTTCGGCGAAGCGATGCCATCGCCGCCCATGCCGACGAGATCTTGAAGATGGTTTCGCCGCCACGCGTCGTGTGGCTCCAGCTTGGCATTCGAAACGATGAGGCCGCCACTCGCCTCGCCAGGGCCGGGATCCTCGTCGTCCAAGATCGCTGCTTGCTCGTCGAGCATCGAAGGTTCTTCATCGCATCGAAGTAATTTGGAGCGGCTGTTTGAGAGCTCACTCTTCGAACTTCCAGCGAATGGGCCTCAGGCGCGCAGCCTCATCGGCCACATCCACGCCCAAAATAGAGCGCTCTCCAGGCGGCAGATCCCACCAGTAAGTACTCGTGCCCGAACTGTGCGCAACGCCAAGGCCCGCCGGTGTTGGACCGGCTGCGACCAGCGTGCTCGGTGCCGCCACCACCAACGAGAATCCCTTGAGCGAAGACTCTCCCGGCAGATGCGTGACCAGAAAGCCCTCCGGGCTTTGCCAGATCGCGACGCCTTGGGCTCCCTGCCAGTAGCGCGATAGGCTGGACGCACTTGTGATCAGCAAACGCTCCGTCTCACGCAACAGCTCCGCGCGCGCAAACGCCCGCGACAAATCGGCGTGAAGCGTCCAACTACCACCGCGCTCTGGCTCGAGCAGCGAGTCTTGCGAGGCAGCGAGCAACGGATTGCGTGTTGCGACCAGGGGGGCCGCAAACCAGTCGATCGCACGGCGCTCAACCAGTTCGTGCAACGCTGCTTGCGAGAACACCGTTTCGACCAACGCCTCGCGCCGACCATCGAGTTGGCGCGGCGAAGCAATCGTGGAGAGCCCTCGCAACGAACCCGACGCGGGCGCTGTTGCGGGTGCTTCGTCACCGCGGCCGTAGAGAAGAACGCCAGGTGACTCGGAAAACGCCAAAAGCACCTCTTCACAGCGGCTCACATCCCCCATCCAAAGGGCCGCACTCTCCCCAGGCCCCTCGATGGCAAGCTCGACGTTGCTCCCATCGAGCGCGCTGACCAGGGCCTGAACCTCGGGCTCGTGCCACCACAGTGCTGGAACAGTCACCGTGCCACCAAAGTTTGCGCCCAAAAGGCCGCCGTTGCCAAAGCGTGGATCCTCGCTGCTCGAGTGACCATGAATCAGTGTTTTTGCCCGACTCAACCAATCCTGGGCGTTCTGCGCTGCAGCCTGTCCACGCAGCCCGACTTGCTGTCCCGGATTCGTAAACACCGGCACCAACGCGGCCACATAGCCGCTTGGCAAATTCGAGGCGGCGACCGGTAGCATCGGCCCCACCGTCAGGTGCATACTCACCTCGAGGTCGACCACCCCAAGATGATCGGCCAGACAGCGCTGCAAGGCGCCTCGCTTTGACTGGCGCCAAAAGGCGAACTCGAGCCGCACCACGCCCTCCTCGGTGACCAGCGTGACGTCGTCTGCGCTCGGTGACGAGAGCGTGAGGTACTCCTCGCCACGGCGCCAACGAACCCAACGGGCGCGCCCAAGTGGAGTGCCGGGATCGCCCTGCACGAGCCTGAAGCTCTCGTCAACGAAGCTGAAGGACTCTGCGGGAACTTCCACGTGGCCAACCACATCCTCATCGAGCCCGCCAAGTGCGACATTCTTGATTTGGATCGTCAGACGGGTCTGCGGGTCGCCTTGCACAAAGGCCCATCGAGCAACGAGTTCAAAACCTCGCCATCGTCCATTGCCCGAAAATACCACGACCTGCTCATCTCGGGTGACGCTCCACACCATCTCGCTGGTTCCCTCGGGCAGCGGAATCAACGAGGCTGCAGCAAACGCCCACGCTCCAAGCGACGGTCCCTCGGCGCCCAATGAAAGCCCAAGCACGCGACTTTGCTCATCCGCTACCCATTGAGCGCGTCCAGCCACGTATTCGTGGGCATCTTCCAGGGTGTGGCCCCGGTTTTGATGCACCTGATCCGCTGGCAACGAACCAAAGGTCAGCCATACTGCGCCCAACAGAGCGACGATGCCGACAGCCAGGATTATTCGGTGCTTTTTCGTCAATTCAATCGCTCCACGCCAACGTGCACCTCAAACGAGAAAACGCGCTACTTTCTCGACACTTACCTGCGCGCCACTCTAGGTCTTTCCCCGTCTCGCTACAATGCAGCAACAACCCTTGTGACCCGTTGCTACTGACGGGCTACAAAGGTATATGCCTCATGCGCCGTGCTGGGCCAGTGCATCATTTGAGGAGTGAAATGACCAGAAAATTACCGACGATCGTGATTTCAGGGCTGTCCGGGGCAGGAAAGTCAACGCTCTTGAACCATCTGCTCGCCAGCTCTCCCGAGCACAACATGGCGGTGATCGTCAACGATGAGGCAAGTCAACCCATGGCGGTGTTGCCTGCACAGAACTTATTGTTCAAGCAGCATGTGGCCGGTTGTATCTGCTGCACCCAACGCGACGACCTCCTCGACCAGATTGGTCAGCTCTCAGCCCAGGCGCGCTTTTCCTACCTGCTCATTGAGTCGTCGCCAGCTTCCGATATCCAGTCGGTCGCCGATTCGCTGGTCTTCGATCAAGACTTCGCCGAGCTCGATGCCGTGATCAACGTGGTCGACGCCCAAAGCTTCTTGCGCGATATCGAGTCGAGTGATGCTCTGGCCGATCGAGGTCTCAACCACGCTGGCGCAGGGAGCATCGCCGAGACGCTCATCGCCGGCGTCGAGTTTGCTGATGTCATCGTCGTCAACAAGATCGACCTCGTTGATGCTGCGACCCTGGAGCGACTGCTCACCATCGTACGCCATCTCAATCGCGCTGCCGAGATCGTCACAACGCAGTGCGGCACCGTCTCGCCAGATCTGCTCATCGGACGCCGGCGCTTCGATTTCGATCAGACTACCGGCGCGGCTGGCTGGATTCGCGAGCTCGAAGACGACCACCAGACGAGCGAACACGGAGTGACGAGTTTCGTCTATCGCGCCAGACGCCCCTTTCACGCCGCACGCCTCTTGGACTTTGCCGAAGCGGGCTGGCCGGGCGTGTTGCGCTCCCGCGGCCACGTCTGGCTCGCCAGCCGCAGCGATCTTGTCGGCGTCTGGGCCCAGGCCGGTCCGAACTGCGCTCTGGACCCCGGCGGCTACTGGCTCTTTGCCTTGCCACGCGGCGAGTGGCCCGAGGACGAAGAAACACTGGCCTGGGTCAACGCCAACTGGGATGAACAGTTCGGCGATTGCCGCCAGGAACTCGCCTTCATGGGAGTCGACGTCAATAGCCCCGAAATCGTCGCCGGGCTGGACGCCTGCCTCCTCACCGACGAAGAGATCGCCCTCGGGCGCGATGCCTGGGCCAAACTAAGCGACCCCTTTCCCAGCTGGGACCTCGACTCTTGAAACTTGAGCGGACCAAGAGCAGAGCGTTCACGATAGCGACGAATGGCCTGCTACTGTAGGCTGCCCAAAGCTTTCACAGATATTTCAACTTGATCGGGATGGTATTGATGGGCCGCGAGATCGATCTGCTATTGGCCGAGTTTCTTCACTCCGAGAGAGATGTTCGACTGGGCGACCTGGTGACGATGGCGATCGAGGCCGGGCGCCTGGACAAACCCCTCTACGAGATCGTGTCCGCGCGCGGCCTGCTCGATGCAGAGGTAATCGAGGCGATTGACGCGAAGTTGGGCCTCGATTTGCGAGAGACCTTCATCATGCCAGCTCGCGATGTTGCGCCTCAGGCGCGCCTGGAGCCTGCCGGCTCATTGCTGGCTCCCGACGGCGATCGCTACACCATGGGCACCGTGCTGGGAAAGGGTGGCATGGGTGAAGTGCATCTCGCCAAAGATCACCTCCTTCAGCGTGAGGTAGCGCTAAAATGCCTCTTGCCGCATTTGTCGACCGACGATGAAGCGGGCGATCGCCTCGTGCTCGAAGCCAGGGTCACCGGGTTTCTGGAGCATCCCAGCATTATCCCCGTCCACGACCTGGGATTGCTCAGTGAGCAAGGCACACCGTACTACACCATGCGAATCGCCAGGGAGCATAGCCTCAAAGACGTGTTGGTAGGCCGCCACTCCGGCCACGAAAGCCCGTCCTTGAGTCAGCTCGTCGCCATCTTGAAGCAGGTCGCGCTCGCTGTGCACTTCGCCCACGACAATGGAGTCATTCACCTCGATCTCAAACCGGCCAACATTCTCATCGGCTCCTATGGTGAGGTATTCCTGACGGACTGGGGCATCGCCCGCGTTCTCAACACCCGGTTTAGCGAGCAGGCGCTGCGACACCAGGCGCGTCCAGGAACCTTGCTCGGAACCCTGCGCTACATGGCTCCCGAGCAAGCACGCGGTGAACTCGATCAGGTTGATGCACGCACTGATGTCTACGCCCTTGGCGCGGTTCTCTATGAAGTGCTGACCTGTTCCCCGGTCTTTGAGGCCGACAATACCCTCGCCATGATCTTTAAGACGACGCGCGAGGAACCCATGCCACCAAGCCTGCGTGCTCCCGATCGTTTCATTCCACGCGATCTCGAAGAGATCTGCTTGCGCGCGATCAACAAGCACCCCGAGGATCGCTATCCCTCGGCTCAACATTTTGCCAACGAGCTGCAAGCCTACCTCGATGGCGAGAAGGAGCACAGTCGCCGCCGCGAGCACGCTCTCGTCGCCCTCGATCTCGGGCAAAGGGCCAGAACGCTCTATGACGGCGCCCGTCAGGACTATCAGGTGGCCGTCGAAAAATTGAGCAAACAGCGAGCCGAGGTACCGTCCTGGGCCGGCTTTGACGAAAAGCAGGCACTTTGGGAGCTCGAGGAGCGAGTCGGTCAACTGCGCGTTCGCATTCAAAAGGAGTTCGGCGAGGCCGTGCGCCACTTTGGCCAAGCCCTCGGCCATCAACCGGACATGGCCGAGGCCCGAGAAGCGATGGCCGACCTTTACCAGGAACGATTTCAACAGGCCGAAGCCCTCAAGGATCCAGGTGGGGCTGCCTATTTCGAAAACCTCGTTCACCAGTATCAGGACGGCCGTTACGACGCCCTGCTCGCCGGTGGCGCGACCCTTAGCCTTAGTGTCGAGCGCGACAATGCGAGAGCCCAGCTCTTTCGCTATATCACCCGCAAGGGTCGGCTCTTCGAAGAGCCCCTCGTCCAGCTTCGCCTCCCATGCCACAATCAAACGATTCCCCATGGAAGTTATGTGGCGGTTATCACCTGCGAAGGCTACGCCCCGGTGCGCTTGCCCTTCGTCGCCAAGCGCACCGAACACGTCGCCTTGGAGATTGCTCTCTTTGAAGAAGTTCTCCTTCCGCAAGATTTCGTGATCGTCTCTGCCGGACCTTTCATCACGGGTCGCATCGATCCTCACGGCCTGAAACCAGCGTTTGATGACGTGCCCACCTTCGCAATCGCCCGCCACCCGGTAACTTGTGGACAGTACTTGGAGTTTCTAAACGATCTGCCCCCAGCACAAGCTCTGGCCCACGCTCCACGGCTCACCGATGAAAAGAAACCCTACTTCGAATGTCTCGAAGACGGCACCTACGTCTTGCCAGTTCGAGATCGAGAAGGCGACCAATGGCACCCGCTCTGGCCAGTTTGCATGATCAACCTCCACGATGCCAAAACGTACGCTCGCTGGCGCAGTCTGCGCGACGGTCGCCCCTATGGGCTTCCGACTTCAGCGCAGTGGGAGAAGGCCGCCCGCGGCGTCGATGGCCGCCTCTATCCCTGGGGAGACTTCTTCGATCCGGCCTTTTGCAATATGGGCAGCAGCCATAAAGGACGTCCCTTGCCTGCGCCGGTAGGCTCGTACCCCACGGATTGCTCGCCATACGGCGCCCATGACTTTTCTGGAGGCATCTGCGAGTGGACCTCCACCTACGCCTGTGAGCCCGATGACACAATGGTTTTGCGGGGCGGATGCTTCAGTTCCATCGATCTGATGTGTCGGCTGGACTCGCACATGTCGAGTCCACCGCGCTTTCGCCACCCACACTATGGGATGAGGCTGGTGCTTGATCTGTAATGCTTCGGGCCAGATGCGCCGCTTGTTCCAATAGCCAAGAAACACAAACGCCCCTTTGGAGACTCCAAAGGGGCGTTTGTGTTTCAAGTAAATTGGTTGGCGGCGACCTACTCTCCCACAACGTCTCCGTTGCAGTACCATCGGCGCTGGAGGGCTTAACTTCCGAGTTCGGGATGGGATCGGGTGGAC
>JACCWM010000204.1 GCA_013697635.1 Lujinxingiaceae bacterium
TGTGGATCGGTACCTGCCAACGAGAGTCAATCGTGCGACGACGGCAACGCATGCACCTTGGGCAACGTCTGCCAGGGCGGCAGTTGCTCGGTCGGCACACTGCGCGACTGCTCGGCGGGCGACGGTCAGTGCACCGTCGGCGTCTGCAATCTCGACGGCAGCTGTGGATCGGTACCTGCCAACGAGAGTCAATCGTGCGACGATGGCAACGCATGCACCTTGGGCAACGTCTGCCAGGGCGGCAGTTGCTCGGTCGGCACACTGCGCGACTGCTCGGCGGGCAACAGTCAGTGCACCGTCGGCGTCTGCAATCTCGACGGCAGCTGTGGATCGGTACCTGCCAACGAGAGTCAATCGTGCGACGACGGCAACGCATGCACCTTGGGCAACGTCTGCCAGGGCGGCAGTTGCTCGGTCGGCACACCGCGCGACTGCTCGGCGGGCGACGGTCAGTGCACCGTCGGCTTCTGCAATCTCGACGGCAGCTGCGAAGCCGCTCATGCCAATCAGGGCGAGGCTTGCTCCGATGGCAATAGCTGCACTGAGAACAGCGTATGCCAGGACGGCCTCTGTCTCACCGGCACCGGTGTCGACTGTTCTGCCCTCGAGGACGACTGCAACGTCGGCTCGTGTGATCAGAACGGAGACTGCGAGGCCGTGGCCGTTGATGACCTGACGATCTGCTCCGACGACGGTCTGGCGTGTACGGCAAATCAGTGTCAGAGCGGTGTTTGCGCGCATCCGTTGCTGAGCGGCTGGTGTCTGATCAATGGTGGCTGCTATGAGGACGGAGCCGAGAATCCCGATAACAACTGCCAGGTCTGCGACGCTTTCAACCCGTCGCAGTGGTCGGACAAGTCCGCGGGCGCGGTATGCGCTGCAGCCTACTGCGACGCAGGAAACTCTGCGTTTGCAGCGGCCACTTGCTCCGCTGGCGAGTGCGTGCAGTCCGCAGGTCAAACTTGTGACGAGTACTTGTGCGTGGCGGGCGCTTGCAACCAGACCTGCCTCGACGATAACGACTGCTCTAGCGATGCCCACTGCGACGAAGACGGCTCCTGCAGCACGGAAAACCGTGCTCCAGTCGCCAATGCCGGCAACGATCAGCAGGTCAATGACGACGACACCGTTACCCTCAACGGCTCGGCGAGCTTTGACCCCGACGGCGACGCCATCACCTTCGCCTGGGTCCAGATCTCCGGTGCGACCGTTACGCTGAGCGATGTGACGACTTCAATGCCGGAGTTCATCGCACCGCGCGCCCCGACCAATGGTGTCGAGGAGCTCGTCTTCGAACTCGTCGTCAACGACGGCTTGCTCGACAGCGTCGTCGATTCCACGACCGTGACCGTCTCCAACCTGGGCAACAACGCGCCGATTGCCGTGATCACCGGCCCCGGTCAAGCCAGCGCCGGTGAGGTCTTCTTCCTCGACGGCATGGCATCCTTTGACCCCGATGGCGACCCGATCCTCACGTACAGTTGGAACCTCGTCTCTGGTACGCCTGCGGCCGTCATCGCTGCAACCGGCACTGACGGAGTCATCGAGGTGACGATCGCCAACGTGATCAACGAGGACGTCACCTACCGCTTCTCGCTGGTCGTCTACGACGGCCTCGCCAACAGCGAGGTGGCCTTCCATGATGTGTTCGTCGCCGAAGTCATCCCCACTGACGACGTAGGTTCTGACGCAGGTGATGCCGGCGCCGACACGGGCGACACCGGGCTGCAAGACGACGTAGGCGCCGACACGGGTGACATTGGTTCGGATATTGGCGATGCCGACGATATCGCAGTGATTGAGCCCGATACCGGCGATGTGGGAGCAGACGTGGGAGGCGATGTCGATCTCTCCGATCTCGGCACCGATACCACGCCGACACCGCCTGGGGCGGGCACCCTGGCAGGCTCGACGTGCTTCTGCGGCAGCGTGAACTCGCAGCCGACGGTTCCTGCATGGCTGCTCATCGCCATCGCGCTCGGCGCCGTCGTCTTGGCGCGACGTCGCAAGGCCTAAAGAGGCGTGTGGCGGCGCTCATCATCCGTTGAGCGCCGCCATACACTTTCTTGACTCGCTCGCATCCGATCTTGAAGAAGTCACCAACCGTGCCATCTTTGAACAGATCGCGCGCCTGCGCCCGCGGATGCCAACGGACGAACAGCCCATGATGGACACTCTTTTTTCAATAGAAGATCGCTTCCTGCTTCGCGACGATCTCGTGATCGAGGAGGTCGAAGACGAGTTTCTCATCCTCGATCTCAGCCAGAACTCCTATTTCGGGCTCAATGCGCTTGGACGTGTGATCTGGCAGGCGCTTGGCGAGCGTAAGAGCTTTGGCCAGATCGTCGAGAATATCTGCGAATCGTTCGATGTCGAGGCTGCCGTCGCCGCCGCCGATGCCAACGAATTCATCGTCGACATCCTCGAGCGTGGCCTCGCCCGCAAAATCGACGGCTGATCCCCCGGCTGGTTCCATGCGTGATGCCTGCTATCTTTACACCTGCTTTGGACTGACACTGCGATCCACGGTTGAGTTGCCCTTTCCAGCGACCGATACGGATACACGCGTCGATGTTGAAGTGGTGCAATCATCAGAATTTGTGTCACCTGGAGCTGGGTTCATCCGGTTGCACGACACTGTTGATTATCCGCAGGGCCCGCGTCTCGAGATTTTCCGGGCGCCCGACGCATCGATCGTGATTCAATACGACGTCTGGATGTTTCGCCTGGCGCCCGGCGAGCAACAGATCGCCTTTTGTACGACCGCCGAGCCTGTGCGCACATGCCTCGATCTTGTCTTTGAGCGCGTGGTCGTGCCCCTCTACGTGCTCTTCGCTGAGCCATCGATCCTGGGCCTGCATGGCAGCGCCGTTGCCATCGACGAGCGCGGCTGGATCTTTATCGGCGAGTCGGGCGCGGGCAAATCCACCACCGCGCATGCCTTATTGGCCCAGGGGGCGACATTTCTGGCCGACGACATGACGCTCGTCGACGTTGCCAACGGCACGATCCGGCCGGGCTCACCCTCGATCCGGCTCTGGAAACAATCGAGCGAGGTCCAGGGCGCGCTCTACGATTGCCTTGTCAGCGACCAAACCACCAAGCGCTGGTTTCGCCTCGACGACAGCCTTGGCGCACCGGCGCCGATTGAGCTCGCGGGCATCGTCTGGCTCACCCCCACCGCCGATGCCGCTCAAGATGGGGCATGGACGCCGTGCCGTCCTCGTGATGGCCTCGTTGCGCTCTTGCGACAGACCTTCGACTTCACCTCGCCAGAGCGCGCATGGATGACCCAGCGCTTCCAAAACGCCGCTCAATTGCTCGGGCGCAACACGCTCTTCCGCTACCAGTACAAGCGATCGGATGACGGACTACCGAGCCACGTCGAGCGTCTGGTCCGTGTCTTGCGGGAGTCAACATCATGAGGCCGACGACTCCGATCCATCCGATCGCCCAGTGCGAGATGGGCGTGCTCGTGCTTGGCGCACGGCTTTTGAGCCCGGTGCTCACCCTCAAGCAGCTTGTCACGCTTGCGCACCACGCGGCCGAGTTCGCGCCGCCTCGCGCCCTGCATCGTGCCCAGCTCTCTGAGGGCGCAAGCCTCGCTGCGATCCTCGCAAACCGCGCCTCGCGACTGGTGCCAGGTACGAGCTGCATGCACCGCGCGGTGGCTGCGCGCTTGTGGCTTGCGCGTCGAGGGATCGCGGGTCGCATCGTGATCGGGTTTCGAAAGCGCGGCTGGCTCGAGGGCCACGCCTGGCTGGAAATATCAACCGACACCGATCCGATCTATCTCTTCAAGTCCGAAAGCGACGGCTATTCGCGAAGCCTCGATGAAGACGAGCTTGTGGGGGCAAAGTGATTACCTTGACCGCCCAGCTCCTCGAGATCATTGGAGCATATGCGCCAGACAGCGATAGCGATCGTACCCTTGAGCGCGCTGCGGAATACGCTGTTTTCCCCCTGGTTTATCTCGCGCGAAAACAAGTTGGCGCACATTTGAACGATCGTGATCGAGGCTTTTGGCGCGAGCACGTGACCCGCATCGCACTGATCCGAAACGAGCTGCGCCAGGTGCGCGACGTTCTCGGATCCGATATCCCAAACCTTCTCCTGAAGGGTGAACCACTTGCTCGCCAGCTCTACGGTGACTCGTATAGTCGCAGCACAACCGACATCGATATCCTGCTCTCTCAAGAGCACGTCGATCTGGCCTGGCGACGCCTCGAAGCGCTCGGATATCGAGCGGACGAGGGCGTAAAGCCCAATCTTTGGGCCTCTAATCAGTTTGCGCTCTATCACCCGCGCCACCACGTCGCCGTCGAGATCCACTGGCGGATCGCCTATCCGCAAATGCCGTGCCCCAGCACAACGGCGCTGCTGGAGAATGCAGCACTCATGCAGCTCTCGGATCCCCTGCAAGTGCCTGTATTGTCCCCAGAAATGTTGTTCTTTCAGCTCTGCTATCACTACCACCAGCACCAGGGCTTTCTCAAAGGCCTGTTCGACATCGCTGCCTGGTTCGATCGATACGGCGAAACAGCCAATCTTGAAGCGATCGCCCATACCGCCCGCGATCTCAGAGTTATGGGCGTTCTGCAATGGCCGATCCATGCGCTGGTCAAGCTCACCGGGCAGTCACTGCCCCTCTATGAGCCCGAGGTCGATCTGCCCGTCAGGATCTGGAGCGATCTGTGCGTTTCGGTGACCAGGAATTGTCTGGTGCGACCGCAGGTTTCATTGCGTGATCAAGCGATCCTGCGCACGATGGCGGGAATCGGTAAGGTGCCCGGCGTACTGGTCGGCTCGATGGCCATGCTCACGCTTGACGGCGTCGCACCCAAAGCGATTGGTTTTATGCGACTCTGGGTCTGGGGACCGCACCGTCTTGGCAGGTTTTTCCATCGCGTGACGCGGCCCCTGGCCGCGCTCGAGCGACAATTTCGCAGTCCTGGGTGATTGGGCAGGCTGTGGTGTGGGGCAATTGCCGGATCTTTGATCTTGCGCTTGACATCACACCTAACCCTCTTATAATCCGCCGTCCAAAGTCTGCTCCCCCTAATGGGAAGCAGTCCTTATTCATTTGTCACTCCGGCTCGTAAGCGAGCATTGCGAGCTGACACGAACGTTTGCAGTCAATGGTCTTCAGGTACCAATATGCCGACAATTAATCAGTTAGTTCGCAAGGGTCGCACACAGATCAAGCAGAAGACGACGGCGCCGGCCCTCAAGGGTAGTCCGCAGAAGCGTGGTGTTTGCACCCGCGTCTACACGACCACACCCAAGAAGCCCAACTCCGCGCTTCGTAAGGTCGCTCGTGTGCGCTTGACCAACGGCATGGAAGTCACGAGCTACATTCCTGGTGAGGGTCACAACCTCCAGGAGCATAGCGTCGTGCTCATCCGCGGTGGTCGTGTCAAAGATCTTCCCGGCGTTCGTTACCACATCGTGCGTGGAACGCTCGACGCCGTCGGTGTCCAGAAGCGTCGTCAGGGTCGCAGCAAATACGGTACGAAGAAGCCTCGCTGACGATCGACCTGGCGGCTTGAAAGCTCGCCGGCGATGCGTTTGTGCTGCCCAAGGTATGTGCCTGGGCAGCGTTCGAGGAACAGTCTTTTGAGTAACGATTGAGAGCGTATAATGCCAAGAAGAAGAGTAGTTGCCAAACGCCCCATTTTGCCCGATCCGAAGTACGGCGATAAGCTTTTGACCCAGTTTGTCAACGTGCTCATGCGCGATGGCAAGAAGTCGACGGCCGAGCGCATCATGTACGACACCCTCGATGCCGTTGAAGCAAAGGCTGGCGAGGACCCGGTCAAGCTGTTTCGTCGCTCGATCGAGAACCTGCGTCCTGCCGTCGAAGTTCGTTCGCGTCGCGTTGGCGGATCCACCTACCAGGTGCCCGTCGAGGTTCGCAATGAGCGTCGCACCGCCCTGGCACTGCGTTGGCTGCTCATTGCCGCACGCAACCGTGCGGAGAAGACCATGGTCGACAAGCTCACCAACGAGCTTCTCGATGCCGCGAACAACCGCGGAAACGCCGTGCGCAAGCGCGAAGAAGTGCACAGGATGGCCGAGGCCAACAAGGCCTTCGCTCACTATCGCTGGTAATTCTTCACCGCTGAGACCGCCTCGCCAGTCGCCTTGAGCTGACTGGTTGGGTCTTTGAGCGTTGCGTTTCTCCGACGATACTTACGAGCGATCGCGCGGCCCAAGGGTCGCAAGATCGCTCGAAATACAGTGTGCTCCTCACTGCCTTCCGATCTTGGGAGGGCCGCATGCCGATGTTGACGGTCAC
Organism: Lujinxingiaceae bacterium; assembly: GCA_013697635.1. Classification (GTDB taxonomy): domain Bacteria; phylum Myxococcota_A; class Bradymonadia; order Bradymonadales; family Bradymonadaceae; genus JACCWM01. The sequence goes on from JACCWM010000204.1 coordinate 6,299, forward strand.
GAACCGTTCGACATCGGCATTGGCGTGTGATCAGCAGTCGTTTAGCTGGCCCGTTTAAGCGGGTCATTTGAAGGTGCGCTTGGCAAGTACATGGCCGCGCCGAGAATCGCGTTCGCAAGACCCAGAAGGCACCAAGTTGGCACGCAGCCTACCCCTACAAAAGCTTCGCAATATCGGCATCATGGCCCACATTGATGCTGGCAAGACGACCACGACCGAGCGCGTGCTCTTCTATACGGGCGTCTCCCACAAGATGGGAGAGGTGCATGACGGCGCGGCCGAAATGGACTGGATGGATCAGGAGCGCGAGCGCGGCATCACGATCACCAGCGCTGCGACGACCTGTTACTGGAGCGTCGACGACTCGCGCTACCAGATCAACATCATCGACACCCCCGGCCACGTCGACTTCACCATGGAGGTCGAGCGCTCGCTGCGCGTCCTTGACGGAGCGATCGCGGTCTTCTGTGGTGTGGGCGGCGTCGAACCTCAATCCGAGACCGTCTGGCGCCAGGCCAATCGCTACGAAGTGCCTCGTATCGCCTTCATCAACAAGATGGATCGCATCGGTGCTGACTTCGAGCACGTGATCACCATGATGGAGGATCGTCTGAAATGCCGACCGGTGCGCCTTCATCTGCCGATCGGTGCCGAAGATACGTTTTGCGGTGTGATCGATCTGATCGCCATGCAGGCTCTGTGCTGGGAGGACGATACCCCCGGTGCCGATTACGAAGTCGGCCCGATCCCCGATGAGCTGCGAGACGATGCTGATCTGGCGCGTGAAGCCTTGCTCGAGGCCGCAGCCGATCTCGACGAAGCCTTGATGGAAAAGTACCTCGAGGGAAGCGCGATCAGCGAGGCTGAGCTTGTGGCCGCCATCCGCAAAGGAACGCTGGCCATGGAGATCGTGCCCGTTCTGACGGGCTCGGCCTTTCGCAACAAGGGCGTGCAAACTCTGCTCGATGCCGTCGTTCGCTTTTTGCCGTCGCCGATCGATGTCGCCGATGTCGAAGGCGTCAGCCACGAGTCCTTTCGGCGCATCAGCGAGCAGCGCGCCGACTATGACGAGCTCGACAAGCTCTATCGCAAGGCCAGCGACGAGGAGCACTTCTCCGCATTGGCCTTCAAGATCATGACTGATCCGTTCGTCGGCCAGCTGACCTTTTTTCGGGTCTACTCGGGAGTACTGACGGCCGGCAGCTACGTCTTCAACTCGACCAAGGGCAAGCGCGAACGCGTGGGCCGTGTGCTACGCATGCACGCCAACAAGCGCGAAGACATCGACGAGGTCCGCGCGGGCGACATCGCTGCAGCCGTGGGTCTGCGAAGTACGACGACCGGTGACTCGCTGTGCGACGAACACCAACAGATCGTGCTCGAAGCGATCGACTTTCCCGAGCCGGTCATCGAGATCGCGATCGAGCCGGCGACCAAAGCCGACCAGGCCAAGCTCTCCGAGTCGCTCAACAAGCTCGCCATCGAAGATCCGAGCTTTCGGGTGCACGTCGATGAGGAGACTGGCCAAACGATCATCGCCGGCCAGGGCGAGCTCCACCTCGAGATCATCACCGATCGCCTGTTGCGCGAGTTCAAGGTTTCGGCCAACGTGGGCAAACCACAGGTCGCCTACCGTGAAACGATCAGCAAGTCGACGGAGTTTCGCGAGGTGCTCGCCAAGCAGACCGGCGGAAAAGGCATGTTCGCCGAGGTCGTCTTGAGGCTTCGCCCAGCCGAGCGAGGCGCTGGCGTTACCTTCCGCGAGAGTGTCAAAGGGGCTACAGTTCCACGCGAGTTCTTTGGCGCGATCGAGAAGGGCGTGCGCGAAGCGGCCGAGGGCGGTGCCATGGCCGGCTATCCTGTGGTCGACATCGATGTGGAGCTCGTCGATGGCTCCTATCACGAGGTCGACTCCAGTGAGCTGGCCTTCAAGATCTGTGCGGCGATGGCGTTTCGTCTCGGCATTCGCGAGGCCTCGCCGCAACTGCTCGAGCCCATGATGCGCGTCGAAGTCGTCACCCCGGAGGACTTCATGGGCGAGGTGATCGGCGACGTCAACTCGCGACGCGGCAGTATCCAGGGCATGGCCCCACGCTCCGGCGCCCAGATCATCACTGCCACTGTGCCTCTGGCCGAGATGTTCGGCTATTCCACGGATCTTCGAAGTCGCACACAGGGGCGCGCAAGTTACTCGATGCATTTTTCGCACTACGAGGCGGTGCCACGTAACATCGCCGACGAAATCATTCATAAGGCAACCGGCGGCTTCAGTTTTTGAGAAGCCCAATCCAACGGTAATTTGAGGAGAAGATCATGGCGAAGGCGAAATTCGAACGCAAGAAACCCCATGTCAACGTCGGCACGATTGGCCACGTCGATCACGGCAAGACGACCCTGACCGCGGCGATCACCCGCGTGCTCTCGGAGAAAGGCTGGAGCC
>JACCWM010000205.1 GCA_013697635.1 Lujinxingiaceae bacterium
ACCGAAGGGCATTGCGCCGTTTCCGATGCGAAGAAATACTCGCCACCCGGAACCCATGCACGGCGATAGCCCGGCTATGCGGTCAGTGTCGCTGCACACTTCATTCGGCGCAATGCCCGTTGGTTATTGCCCTACGCGCCTATAATCCATGAGACAGTGACGCAGTAAAGTTATCCCTCATTTCAGGGCGGCTTTGATTCGGAGATCGAGATGCCAAAGCCGTTGCGGACCAGTCCGCCAGACACCGTTTCATCCGTTGAAGTCCGTGCCCCGCGCACGCAAGGCCGGCGCCGGTTCAGCGCCGCCGAGAAGCAGCGCATTCTGCGAGCTGCCGATGCGTGCGCGCATGGCGAGCTGGGTGCCTTGCTGCGCCGGGAAGGTATCTACCACTCGCAGCTGACCGACTGGCGTGTGCAGCTGGCCAAGCGTGGCAGCGACGGCTTGCAGCCGCAACGGCCGGGTCCGGCGCCCAAGCACGATGCCAAGGATCGCGAGATCCAGTCGTTGAACAACAAGGTCAGGAAGCTGGAAAAGGAGTTGATCATTGTCAACGGTTTGGTCGATCTCCAAAAAAAAGTGCAGGCGATGTTCAGCGCGATGCAGCAGGACGCGCCACCGTGCACACGCTGATCAACCAGACGCCATTACCGCGGGTTCGCGCCTGCGAATCGCTGGGGGTTTCGCGCGCCACCGGCTATCGCTTGGAGCAGCCTGCGGCGCCTCGGCATACGGTGCGCAACGCCTCGCACCGACGGCTGACCGAGGGGCAGCGAAAAGCAATCCTCGACATGCTGCACAGCCCGCGTTTCTGCGACCAGACGCCGACGCACGTCTACCACACGCTGCTCGGCGAGGGCGTGTTTCTGGGCTCGATCCGTACCATGCAGCGCCTGCTCAAGGCCGCCGGCGAGTCCCGCGACCGGCGGCCCATTCGCCCCGCGCAAACGCATGCGGTGCCGCGTTTGCAGGCCTGTGCACCCAATCAGGTATGGACCTGGGACATCACCAAGATCGCGCTCAGCAAGCGCGGATCGTGGTTGTACCTGTATGTGCTGATCGACCTTTTCAGTCGCTATGTGGTCGGCTGGATGCTCGCCGAGACCGAGAACAGCGCGCTGGCCTGCCGCTTCGTCGGCACCTGCGTGGCGACCCAGGATATCCCCGCCGGCAGCCTCACCGTGCACCAGGACCGCGGCGCGCCGATGACGTCGAAGAACTTCATCGACCTGCTGGCCGAGCTCAAGATCGACACCAGCCATTCGCGGCCTCGCGTCAGCAACGACAACGCGTTCTCGGAATCGCATTTCAAGACGTTCAAGACCCAGGCGGGCTATCCGGGCTGCTTCACCGATGACCGTCACGCGCGACTCTGGTGCGGCGACTTCTTCGACTGGTACAACGACGAGCATCAGCACAGCGGCTTGAACGGACACATCCCCGCCGACGTCTTCCACGGCCGCGCCGAGGCGGTCACCGCGGTCAAACAAAGCGCGCTGGACGCCGCCTATCGCAACCATCCCGAGCGCTTCGTCAACGGCCCACCCCGAGCCAAGACGCCGCCGCCGCTGGTGTCGATCAACCCGCTACCGAAGACGGTCGTGGCGCTACCGGTCAAGCCACGCAAGAACGAGATCACACGCTCGCCAATCGATGCCGACTCGTTGCAGTCCAACGAATCAAGCGACCAGACAATTCAGGGAGTAGAAACGACAGCCAATTAGTGAATTGACTGTCTCAAAGGGGTTGACGCGTTCCGCCAGGCCCGCGCGATCGACAAGTTCAAGGCGAATGAAGTCCCGAGCGCGAAGCTACAAGCACTCATAACTGGTACCGAGTCCGGCCCCGATGAGCCTTCTTTCGCAGTGATTGATACGTTCTTCGATCAGTCGCTAGACGACGCCAAGCGCTTATTAGTGTCACGTGTAGCGTCGGGTACCGAATTGCTCGTTTCACATGGCCCTCCGGGCACAGGTAAGACCAAAGTGATTGTCGAGCTCATTCGTCAAACACTAAAGGCCAACCC
>JACCWM010000041.1 GCA_013697635.1 Lujinxingiaceae bacterium
CGCGCGCCCTCTTTGGCGCGCGCGACCTGACGGGTCAATGCCTTGACTTACTTCTTGGCAAGCTCGGCGTCGATCACCTCTTTGAACTTGTCGATCGGCTGTGCACCGACAAGACGCTCACCATTGATGAAGAAGGCGGGCGTGCCGCGAACGCCAATCTTGGAGCCCTCGGCCTGCTCGGCCTTGACCTGCTCGGCGATCGCCGGATCGGCCATGTCCTTGGTGAACTGAGCGACGTTGAGACCGATCTTCGTGGCCCATTCCTCGAAGATGCCCTCCTGAGTGAGCGAGCGCTGGCCTTCGTAGATCGCATCGTACATCTCCCAGAACTTGTTCTGGCGACCGGCGGCAAGCGAAGCACGCGCAGCCGGCTCGGCCTGAGCCTGGAAAGCCAGCGGGAAGTTCTTGTAGACGATGCGGATCTTGCCCGGGTAGGCCTTCTGAACTTCACGAAGGGTCTCGGCACCACGTGCACAAAACGGGCACTGGAAGCTCGAGAACTCATAGATCGTGATCGGAGCGTTGGCCGGACCCTTGGAGTAGGAGCTGCCGACCTTGAGATCGTCGGGCCCGACTTTGGGCTCGGGAGCAGGAGCAGCAGCGGCAGCGGCAGCCGGTGCGGCCGGTGCGTTGGCCTTGTTGTGCTCGACGACGGCTGCGTAGAGCGCATCACCCTTGAGGTTTTTGTCCTTCTTGATCTTGGCGGCGATCTCGAGCTGCTTGTCGATCTCGACAATGAACTCAGCGGCCGGCTTGGCGCCGACGAGCTTGATGCCGTTGATCGTGAAGGCGGGCGTGCCGCGCACACCGGCGGCCGAACCATCAGCCTGGTTCTGCTTGACGCGCTCGGCGGTGGCCGGAGCCTCCATGTCCTTCTTGAACTTGTCGAGGTTCAGACCGACGCGCTTGGCCAGGTCGTCGAAGATGCCCTCTTGAGCCAGGCTGCGCTGGTTCTCGTAGATCAGGTCGTACATCTCCCAGAACTTGCCCTGCTCGCCGGCGGCGACGGCCGCACGCGCGGCCGGCTCCGACTGAGCCTGGAAGGCCAGCGGGAAGTGCTTGTACACAAAGCGCACATTCTTGGGGTACTTCTTGACCAGCTCGCGGATCGTATCGGCACCGCGGGTGCAAAACGGGCACTGGAAGCTGGAGAACTCCATGACCGTGACCAGATAGTCGTCGGTCGAGCCCTTGACGGCGTCGGTCGGGCGCACAGGAATCATGTGCACTTCGACGGCGGCGGCAGCAGCAGGTGCCTGAGCCGGAGCCTTGGCCTCATCCTTGTAGTTCTTGTCGACCATCTCCTTGTAGAGCGCATCGCGGCTGACGCCGGCGGCGAGCATGCTCTTGGCCTCGCCGAGCTGGCGCTTGACGATCGCCTCGAAGGCCTCGAGCGGCTGGGCGCCGCTGACGCGCTCGCCATTGACGAAGTAGTGCGGCGTGCCCTGAACGCCGAGCGAGGCGCCCAGGTCCATGTCGCGCTTGATCTTGGCATCGTAGTCGGGCTTGGCCATGTCAGCCTTGAACTTCTCGACGTTGAGGCCAAGCTCTCCGGCGTAGCCGGCGGTGAGCGTGTTCATGTCGGCGCCGCGAAACGCCTGCATATTCTTGAAGAGATGGTCCTTCATCTCCCAGTACTTGCCCTGCTCACCGGCAGCCATGGCAGCCTTGGCGGCAGCCGGCGACTGCTCCTGAAAGCCGAGCGGGAAGTTCTTGGAGACGATGCGCACGTCGTTGGGGTACTTCTCCAACAACTGCTTGAGCGTGTCGTTGCCGCGCGAGCAGAACGGACACTGAAGGCTCGAGAAGTCGACGACGGTAATCGGCGCGTTCGCGTTGCCACGAATCGGGCTGTCGGCGATCGGCAGCTTCGTGCTGTCGACGCCGGAGGCAGCTGCGCCGCCCTCGGTCGGTGCGCTGGCCGCGCCGACGGCTGCGCTGCGTGAATCGCCCGAAGGATCGATATTCTTTGAACCCACAACCCAGCCAAGCACGAATGCAATCAGCGCTGTGGCGATAAATGCCATCGCCGTTCCGCCACTACTTTTTTGTTCAATTGCCATGATCTTATTCTCCTGAATAATTTTCTAAGGGGCAAAATCGATGCTCTGAGCATCGAGCGTGCCACCGGGCCTGCCGCGCCCTTGCGGGCAGACCTTTCCATTGTGCCATTCGAAATTTCGAAGTCTTGAAACCGGTAAGGAGCGCCAGCGTTTTGGCACACCGGCTCCCGGGAAACAAGGCGTTTCTTTTGCACTTTGGCCATGGGCATCAAAAACGATAAAGGGCGCCCTCGGGAGCGACTTTGCAGCCGCGCACCAGGGGCGTCCCACCGCCTCCAAAAACCTGACCTCAGTTCAAGCCGCGATCGGCGGCCGATGGGGAGGGAAGCGGTGGTCATCGGAGGGACCAACACGCAGGCGAGCCCAGAGAGGCTGCGGCTCGACCTCGACAACATACGCCGGGGGCGTATCGAGCGCATCAGGCTGGTGTTCGAGAGCAGGAATCAGACCGGCGACGCTGATCATGCCCGGAAGCGGCGGCAGGCTGCGACACTGATCACCATCGGAGCTACACGTGGCGCCGTTATCCAGGGGCACTGCCCGTTGCTCGCCCAACGAAGGGTCTGGCGTTTGCGCGAGCTCGTCATCGCGCGAAAAGCTGTAAATCGTCTCCAGCACCAGGGCTGAGGCGCGATCGGCTTGTAATTTGGCGAGCAGGCGCGGAAGCGTCGAAATCGGCGCCGGATTTCCCTCAAAACAGACGTTATGCTGAGGATCGGCATCGAGAAGGTCGTTCTGACACGGTGCTACTTCCGCTTTGGCTTCCGGTGGTGCTGAAAATGAGTAGCCATGTTGCCCAAGCGCGCTAAACGCTGCCGTATCCACGAAACCCGTATCCATGCATTCACCGCTGCGCGCAAACCACGCACCGCCAGCATCGACCTGGGCCAGAGCAAGCTCGGGGACGAGCATCAACGCAACGGCGACGGCCATGAATAGACCGCGGCCAAGAGCGCCTCTGGGGACATTGTATTTTCCAAAAACCATAATTGCTTGCGCCGTGCTCCCGTCAGGGAGGGTAAGACACGTCATTCAATTGCGGGCACAACCTAAAGGACTTCGCCGGGCGAATCAAGCCTCGCACGAACTTCCACCAACACGCCAATTCCCAAAGACATGATGTACCTCCGTAGCAGGAAAGAACACTTTTGTCTGATTTATTCCTGCGCGCTCACCGGCGTGCGCAGCGAGGCTAAGCTGGCGAGAAAGCGCTGTACGGAGGTTGAAATAGCGTGTATCTGGACGACGCGAGGAGCAGCGTGACGCTCTCACGGCGCAAACCCTGCTCGAGATGTGGACGTAAAGATGAACGATGGTCAGAAGCTGCGTGTGGCGCTGGTGGGCTGTGGACGCGTCGCCGACAAGCACCTTGCCGCAATCGAGAGCTTAAAAGCCAGCGTAGAGCTTGTGGGCGTATGTGACAGCGACTCTGACGTGGTAGCCGCGGCCTCGCGCGCAAGCGGCGCGCCGGGTTATACGAGCCTCAGCGAGCTGCTCGCCCAACCCTGCCGGCCCGAGCTCGTGGCGCTCGCCACGCCCAGCGCATTGCACGCCGAGCAGGCCATCGAAGCCGCGCGCGCGGGCTGCCACGTGATGACAGAAAAGCCCATGGCCACCCGCTGGGCCGACGCACTCAAGATGGTGCAATGCTGTGAGGACGCCGGCGTCGAGCTCTTCGTGATCAAGCAAATCCGCTACAATCCGATCCTTCAGCTCCTCAAGCGCAGCCTGGACGCGCGCCGCTTTGGGCGCATTTACATGGTCGACGTCAATGTCTTCTGGACGCGACCCCAGGAGTACTACGATTCGGCCGCCTGGCGAGGAACCTGGGCTCACGATGGCGGCGCTTTGATGAATCAAGCCAGCCACTACATCGATTTGTTGACCTGGCTGATCGGCCCCGTCGAGAGCGTTCACGCCTTTGGCAGCACGTTGGCGCGCAACATCGAGGTCGAGGATACGGCCGTAATGAACCTGCGTTGGCGCGTGGGCGCGCTCGGCACGATGAGCGTGACCATGCTCACCTATCCGCGAAACTTCGAGACGACGCTGACGATCTTGGGTGAGCGCGCCACGATCAAGCTTGGCGGACCCGCCTGCAATCGCGTCGAGCACTGGGAGTTTGACGCCGATCATCCAGACGACGACGCGCTCGAGCAGGCCGCCGAGCAGGCGCTCGCGTCGCTTCGAGCCGGCCACACGCTCTTCTACCGCGACGCGATCGAGGTTCTGCGCCACGGCGGCAGCCCGCGGACCGACGGTCGCGAGGGCCTCAAATCGCTCGAGCTGATCGTCGCGGCCTACCGCTCGATCCAGGAAGATCGCCGCATCGCAATTCCCTTCGAGTTCTAAGAGGTCTCATGACGTTTTTGGCCCACCCATCGGCGATCATCGATCCCGGCGCCCAGATCGGCCCAGAAACACGCATCTGGCACTTCGTCCACGTCTCGGGCGGAGCGCGCATCGGCCAGCGATGCGTGCTCGGCCAGGGTGTCTTCGTTGCAGACAACGTCGTGATCGGTGACGGCGTCAAGATCCAGAACAACGTCTCGGTCTACGACGGCGTCGTGCTCGAAGACGACGTGTTTTGTGGGCCGAGCGTGGTCTTCACCAATGTTGTCAATCCACGCAGCCATGTCTCGCGAAAACACGCCTTCGGCCAAACGCTTGTTCAGCGCGGAGCCTCGATCGGCGCCAACGCCACGATCGTCTGCGGCGTCACGCTCGGGCGCTACTGCTTTATCGGCGCCGGCGCCGTCGTCACCCGCGACGTGGCCGACTTCGCCGTCGTCGTCGGAAACCCCGCCCACGCCATGGGCTGGATGTGCCGCTGCGGAGAGCGCCTCTATCACCCACAACCGGCCACGACCTGCACCGCCTGCAATACGGGCTATGTGCTCAGCGGCCGCACACTTTCGTGTGACGACGAGTCGCTGCCATGAGCGTGCCCTTTCTCGATCTCAAGCGCCAATACGCAACGGTTCGCCAGGCCGTGCGCAGCGCCGTCGACGACGTGCTCGACTCCCAGGTTTGCATCGGTGGCCCGGTGGTCGAAAAACTCGAGGAGGCACTGCGTGCATTGACGGGCAGCCGCCAGGCCATCGGCGTCTCGAGTGGCACCGATGCCCTCTTGGCCTCGCTCATGGCGCTTGGCGTAGGGCCGGGCGACGAAGTCATCACCTCGCCATTTACCTTCTTTGCGCCCGCCGGCTGCATCGCGCGCCTGGGCGCGCGGCCCGTCTTTGTCGACATCGATCCCCACACATTCAACATCGACGCAAGCCAGATCGAGGCGGCGATCACCAAGCGCACACGCGCCATCTTGCCCGTCCATCTGTTCGGACAGATGGCCGACATGAGCGCCATCGCCGCGATCGCCAAGGAGACGGGCCTGGCCGTCGTCGAGGACGCCGCCCAGAGCCTGGGCGCGACCCACCACGGCCAGGCGGCGGGCAGCATCGGTACGACCGGCTGCTTCAGCTTCTTTCCAAGCAAAAATCTCGGCGCCGCCGGCGACGCCGGCCTCGTCGTTACCCAGGATGATGCCCTCGCTGCTCGCTTGCGCGCGATTTGTCGCCACGGCGCCAGCCCGAAGTACTTCCATTCGCTGATCGGCGGCAACTTTCGACTCGATCCGATCCAGGCCGCCGTCCTGCTCGCAAAGCTGCCTCATTTGGAGCCATGGACGCTGGCTCGCCAACAAAATGCCGCCTTTTACGACGCGGCCTTTCGCGACTGCGCGGCGATCGACACACCCCTGGTTGCACCGGAAAATCGCTCGGTTTTCAACCAGTACTGCATCCGCTCGCCGTCGCGCGATGCGCTTCAAGAACATCTCGATGCCCACGGTATCGGCAACATGGTCTACTATCCGTTGGCCCTCCATCGCCAACCCTGCTTTGCCTATCTGGGCTACGAGGACGACGACTTCCCCGTCGCCAACCGCGTCTGCGACGAGATCCTGGCCCTTCCGATCTTCCCCGAGCTCCGACACGAAGAGCTTGAGGAGGTGGTTGCAGCGGTCAAAATGTTCTGAGAATCGAAGATAAGGGGGATTTAAAACAGAGACTGCAAGGGCCTGTGACAGCTTGTCGCAGAGCGCCATCGATCATTGACAGCTGACCCCATCCGCGCGGCCGCGATCCGCCCTTCGATTCCCAGGCTCGCACATCCGATCAAGCGCATGGAAACAAGAGCTGCAACAATGCTGAGCCGCTTGGCATGGACCATGCTTATGCCATCGAGTGTGAAGATGTAGGACTGTGTACTCAACGGCCGCACACGGCAGCAGCGGCCCCGGCTTGGATGGAAATCATGTATCAGCACGCTTCCCTCTTGATCATCGGATGTTTGGCTTTGATTTTGACCGCAGGCTGCGGCGATGCAAATCTCGCTGCGCCCCAGCCTGTGGAACCCCTGGGAGCGCATGGCGACCACAGCCACAACGACACGCTCTCGCTGGCCGATGCCGAAGCGATCAGCGACGCTTTTGCCAGCGGCAAGGCGACGTTTGCGCGTGAGACGGCCTTCCAGCAGGTCGGCCTGATCATCGACGGTGCACTCGCTCCCGAGCCCCTCTACCGCGTGCAGTGGCTCGATAACTCCTGGAGTGAGTGGGCCGAGCTCGAGGTGACCTGGAGCGAGGTGAACTACCATGTCGCGCGCATCCTGTTGAACGCTTCGGCCAAGACCCTCGAGTTTCAGCAAGCCGGCGACTTGACGGCCTTTCACATGGAGTTCTCCGAGACCGTCGTCGCCAATCGCGAGACCTTGACGCGCGAGATGCCCCTGGAGAGCGAGGTCAGTGACACCGTTTATCTCGAGGACGAAGAGGACGACGATCTGCGCAGCGCCCAACAAGGCCTCGCTCCCTCGAGCCTGGTGATCTCGCGCACGTCCTGGGGCGCGCGCAGCCCCGGCAAAGTCTGCGGTGAAGTGCACCGCCCCTACCGCATGGCCATTCACCACACCTGGCAGCCACGCGACGACGGCGGCAACGCCGCCATCCGCATGCGCCAGATGCAGGCCTACCACATCGACAGCCAGGGCTGGTGCGATATCGGCTACCACTTCGTAGTCGCCAAGAGTGGCAAGATCTACCAGGGCCGCTCCAACGAGCTGCGCCTGGGCTCGCATACGGGCGGACAGAACACGGGCAACATCGGCATCAACCTGATCGGCGACTTCACCACCCAGACCCCCAGCGACACCCAGCTCAATGGCGCCGCGCGCATCGTGCGTTGGGTTCACCAGAAGTACAACATTCCCCTGACCACCTCGGCGGTCAAGGGTCACGGCCAGTGGCCCGGCCAGTCAACCTCTTGCCCGGGTGGCAACCTGCTTCGCCGCATCCCGACGATCCTCGAGCGCGCCAAGAAGGGCGCTGCGCCCACGCCGCGCTGGAGCGCCGCGATGAGCGTTCGCTTGGTCGGAACGCGCGGCGACATTCAGCCCCAGGGCTCGTCCAAGAGTGTGCCCGACCAGTTTGCCGGCGATGCGATTCGCGCCGTGGTCGTCTTTCACAACAAGTCGAGCGAGAAGCTGACCAACGTGCGTCTTGGCTACGAGCTGCCTCAGCCACATATGGTGCCCGAGAAATATGTCATCTACACCGACCACGGCAAGTTTGACGGCAAGAGCTGGAAGCGCGCAGGCGCCAACAGCGACAAGCGCAATCCGGCCAGCGACAAGTTGCGCAAAAGTGGCACCCTTTATCTGGGCAACTTCGCGCCCAAAGAGCGCAAACAAGTTGTCGTCACCCTGCGTGCCAAGCGCTACAGCGTCGGTGAAGTCGGCCATGCGCGGGCGAGTTTCTGGCTCAGGGGCATCGACAAGGGCGTCTACGGCCCGGCCGCCACCTACGCCACCAAGCCGGGTACGAACAAGTTTGGAAAGGCCATGCGCGGGCGCAGCTACGTCGATGTCTTGTCGCGAAACGAGTGGCAGTTCAACACGGCCTCCAAGTACAACCTGGAGGGTTGGACCGCATGCCGAAAAGGTCACCACGACCAGCTCTACAAGCCGAGCAACGCCGGCGTGATGCGCATGCGCGTAACCGGCAACAACTCGTGTGTCCAGGCGCCTCGCTGGGTTCATGTCAACGCCAACGCCTACGACCAGATCGTCATCCGCACCCGCTCCTTTGATGGCGCTCACCAGATGGGCATCTTGTTCGGCGCCACCGGCACGACGCCTTGGAGCGGCAAGCGCATGGTGCGCTTTGATGGCCGCGGCAACGGCAACTACCACACGATGGTCATTCAGATGAGCGACCATCCCGAGTGGAAGGGCACGATCCGTCGCTTGCGCATCGATCCTCTCGAGGGCCGCAAGCCCAAGGCCGGCGCGCGCGCGCTCTACGACATCGACCGCGTTTTCTTCCAGTCCTCCAAGACCCGGCGCACCAGCTCCGCGCGCCAGGTCTTCGTCGACCGCCCGGCGATCAGCCCGATCTGCACTGCACTCGACGAAGACGAGTCGGATTTCGACAGCCAGATCATCGGTCTGGCGACCTTCCCCGATGAAGAAGAGGAGTTCACCGTCTTCGACGGTGACGTCGAAGACGGCGCCGAGCCGATCATCGCACCCGACGCCTTCGACGACTTCGAAGGCTGACGCCCGAAGGCTCGCCCTACTCGACGAGCTCGATGATGCCACAGGCCGCGCGCGCGCCGGCATCGCCCGTGGGTTGGGTCTGCAGATCGTCTTCCTCGGCATGAATGATCAAGGCATGCCCGATAATGTTGTTCAAACCCGCCTCGAGCGCAATGATCGGATCGATAAAGTCGGGTTGAGCATTGCCCTCGTCGTCGACCTCGATGTTTCCAAAGTCGCCCACATGACGCGCACCAGGTTGGTGGTCGGGACCGCCATGGGGATGGCCGTGGGGATTGAAGTGACCACCGGCTGACTGAAAGTCCGGCGGATCACACTGGCCGAACTCATGAACGTGGAATCCGCGCGCACCGTTGCCTTCCAATCCGGCGACCTGGCCTTGGACCCGCACCCCTTGGGCCGTGCGCGTAAACGTTATCTCTCCGAGATGCTCGCCGGCAGCCGACATCATGCGCGCGCGGGCTTGACGCTCGCCCTGGGATTGCTCGCTGGGCGCGGGGTCGGCCGTAGTGTCGGCGCCGCTGCGGCAAGCGAGCAATCCCAAAGATGCGGCGATGACAAGCGCAAAGGTGCGGTTGTGGATCAACATTGAATTCTCCATGGCAATTAAACGTGCGTAACAGAAACATCCATTCATCGGCCCCAATTATTAGGCGCGCAAGCCGGGTTTTCAACCCGCCGACAATTTTAAGGAGAGGCGCTGGTGGTGCATTGTGCCCGGCGCACCGAGGTCAGCAGAACACGCACCTGGCCGATCGGCGCGTTGTAATTCATCGCCACAGGAAGGCGCGCGCTGTCTGCGCTAAACCAGGCCGTGCCGAGCTCTTCTTTTGGGGATTGAGCCTTGAATCCCTGATTTTCCTGGTGAAATAGACGGGTTCGAAAAATCTTGACCGGGTAGGCCTCGAAGATCGCGTGCGGCGTCCAGACCGTCTCGCGCTCGGCCACTCTGGCCTCGATGCGCATGAGCTTCCAGCCGTCCCAGACGATGTAGTGCTTACTCATGCCCGCCGTCCAGACCAGCGCGCGGCGCATATCCAGCATCCAGGACAAGAGATCGTGGCCGCGCATCGGCAAGGCGTGCGCGGCGTGGCGCTCGATGCCGCGAAAGGTGCGTGTCACCGCAACGGAGGGCTCGCTCGAGAACCGGCTGCGAAAATTGCGCGGTACTCCCTTCTCTTCAATATGCGTGCGTCCCTCGAGCACCTGGCCGCTTTGGGGGTCGATGAAGCTGTCCAGGCGCATCGAAAAGCCGTAGATCTGCTGGGCAAATCCATAACTCTTCGCCGTGGCCAACGCGGCGACATAGCTCGTTGTCGGGCAGCCAACTTGCAGGCTCACCTCACCGATAGCAGCCGGCCCATAATGCACCGCATACTGAAAGCGCTCCTGGCTTTTAGCAAGCTCGCCCGCCCTGGCGTCGGGCGACGAGATCGTCAGCAAGAGCAGCGCAAAAACAATGGCAAGTGAGCTCTTCAAATCTGGCAGTGCCCAAAAAGCAACGGGCAAGCCTCTCGACTTTTGGAGAGGCTTGCCCGTTGGTGATCTTTGACTTAACTCACGTGCGAGAAGCTTAGTTCTCGTTCATGGCCATGGCGGGCACGTCGAGCTCGAGCGATGCGCCCGTGCGCGCGCAGTACACCTTGGCTTGCGAGAAGGTGACGATGCCAAGCCAGGGAAAGACAAGCTGGGTCTCGACCACGCCCGTGCCGCGCGGGCAGAGCTGGTTGAGGTTGATGTCGCCACCGATCGGTACAAGCGAGAGCACGTGCAGGCGCACCATCGAATGGTCGGGCACGTTCTTCGACGGATTGTAGTCCGACTGTGTGATGATCTTGTTGTTGAAACAGCCCGTCATGGGAACGGCGAGCGCGATGAGAAACAACAGTACGAGCAAGTGTTTCATATCTTAACCTTCCTGTGATGGGCTTTAGAGGATATCCGAATACATGGAACGATACACAACTTCACCAGAGCCACTGTCAACGACCTCATGGGCGACGACCATGTCTTCGTCGTTGAGGTAGAAGTTGTGAGCCGAGCCCGACGCGCAGGTGATCCGCACGGTGTTCGGGGTGTAGATCTGAAGCGTAATCACTCCCAGACAAACCTGGCCAAAACTGTTGAAGGTTTCCACGGACTTAACGGCTCCACCGCAGAGCTCGTAAGCAACCACCGGGCGCTTCTCACCGTTGATCAAGCCTGCGATCCAAAACGGACGGCTCACGTCAACAACGCGGGTCGGCTGGCGATCGGGGTACTGGAAGGTCGTGCTGTAACAAGCGGTCAGGCTCGTTAGTGTGCCAAGCAGCAAAAGCGACAACAAAATCTTTAATTTCATTTTGCCCTCATGAAAACGACAACGGAAACAGACGAAATAGCTACAAATTCCAACACTATCAGCTACGCCGGAGCGCAATGATTTTTCAACAAGGTTCCAACACTGAACCCATTATCATGGGCCCATGATCGTGTCAACCGAGCGCGAATCCGGTCACAGCCCGTGGCAAGACCAAACAAGACGCTGACAAAGCCGCAGTGCTGCGCTAATGTGCGCGCGACAAGCGCGCTGCAAACATTTCCTCTGCGCCACAGGATCTCCAAGAATGGGTGAGCAACAAGTCGGCCCCAAACGCTCTCATCCCTTGCTGCGACTGCTCGCTCATGGCCGCGCTCATCGGCGTCGGCTGCGCCTTGCCGCAGGCTGCTCGGTGCTCAACAAACTCTTCGATCTTGCGCCACCGGCGCTGATCGGCGCGGCGATCGACGTCGTCGTCCAGCAGCAGGACTCGCTGATCGCCCGCCTTGGCGTAACCGACGTCATCGACCAACTCGTGGTGTTGGCCGTTGTGACCGTGATCATCTGGGCGCTGGAATCGATCTTCGAGTATCTGCAACAATGGCTGTGGCGAAACCTCGCCCAGACGATCCAACACGAGCTTCGCCTCGACGCCTACGCCCACATCCAGAATCTCGAGATGGCCTACTTCCATGAGAGCAGCACGGGCGGGCTGATGGCCATTCTCAATGACGACATCAACCAGCTCGAGCGCTTCTTGGACAGCGGCGCCGACGACCTCATCCAGGTCTCGGCCACAGCGATCGTGATCAGCACGACCTTCTTTGTGCTCGCGCCCGGCGTGGCCTGGATGGCTATGCTGCCCATCCCCGTGATCGTCTGGGGCTCGTTTCGCTTCCAGCGACTGCTCGCCCCGCGCTATGCGGTGGTGCGCGAGCGGGTGGGCTCGCTCAACGGCCAGCTCGCCAACAATCTGAGCGGCATTGCCACGATCAAGAGCTTCGCCACCGAGGCCTACGAGGTCGAGCGCGTCGGCGAGCAGAGTGAGGCCTATCGCGCCAGCAACAAGCACGCTATCGCTCTGAGCTCGGCCTTCTCCCCGCTGATCC
This sequence comes from Lujinxingiaceae bacterium, assembly GCA_013697635.1. Classification (GTDB taxonomy): domain Bacteria; phylum Myxococcota_A; class Bradymonadia; order Bradymonadales; family Bradymonadaceae; genus JACCWM01. Next base: position 12,087 of record JACCWM010000041.1, read on the forward strand.
GCATGGCGATCGTCGTGGGCTTTACCGCGACGCTGGTCTATGGCGGCTACCTGGCGATCGAAGGCGAGCTGGCCGTGGGCACCTACAGCGTGCTCGTCTTTTTGACCCAGCGCCTGCTCTGGCCGCTGACGCGCCTTGGTCAGACCTTCGATCTCTTCCAGCGCGCGATGGCCTCGACCAACCGCGTGCTCGATCTGCTCGAGACGCCGGTGCGCATCCTCGGCGGCGAGCAACGCCTCGATCCCAAGGACGTCAAAGGCGAGATACGCTTCGAGGCGGTCAGCTTCAATTATGCTGGACGCGATCCGGTATTGGAGGGCTTCGATCTCACCGTCGAGGCCGGCTCCTCGATCGGCATCGTCGGCGCCACGGGTTCTGGAAAGACCACGCTGATAAACTTGCTCTTGCGCTTCTTCGATCCCCAGCAGGGAAAGATCACAATCGACGGCGCCGATATCGCCCACGTGGCGCTCGAGGACTTACGCCGCACGATTGGCCTGGTCAGCCAGCAAGCCTATCTCTTCTCGGGCAGCGTGCGCGCGAACATCGTCTATGGCAGCTTCGACGCCGCAGACGAGGCGATGATCTCGGCGGCCAAGACGGCCGACGCCCACCCCTTCATCGCAAAGCTACCCGAGGGCTACGACACCCTGGTTGGCGAGCGCGGCGAGACCCTCTCGGGCGGCCAGAAGCAGCGCATCTCGATTGCCCGCGCCGTCTTGAAAGATCCGCCCATCTTGATCCTCGACGAGGCCACCTCGGCGGTCGATAACGAGACTGAGGCGGCCATCCAACGCTCCTTGGAGCGCATCGCTCACAGCCGCACGATGATCATCATCGCTCACCGCCTCTCCACCGTGCGCAACTGCGACCGCATCATCGTGCTCGAAGCCGGGCGCATCATCGAGAGCGGGCGCCATGAGGAGTTGCTCGCGGCCAACGGTCTCTATGCACGCTTGTGGCACGTTCAGACAGGTAGACATGTCGATGAGTTCGCGTGATAATGCGAGCCAAGCGCAGCCGGCGCACATGTCAAAAAAGCATAAAAACCAACCACATAAAGAGATTTTCATGATGAATTTACGCACCCTGGCTTTTATCTTTTTGCTCTTTATCGGCGCACCGTTCTTCTTGAGCTGTGGCGAGTCGGCTGCCGACGCGATCGGCGCGCCCTGCAAGCAAAATGGCGACTGTCCCGCCGGCGGACGCTGCCTCACCGGCGGCAAATATCCCGGCGGCACATGCTCTTTTGCCTGTGATTCGAGCCGCGATTGCCCGCAATACACGGCATGCATCGATCGTGATGGCGGTGTTTGCCTGCCCATGTGCCACCATATCAACGATTGCCGGCCCAGCTATCAGTGTGATGACCAGAAAAACCGCGGGCAAAGCGGAATCACCTACGTTTGCATCAATGACTGAGCTGCGCGCTCAGCCCGATCCGAGCATCTTGTTGAAGTCCGGAAAAAACTCCCACTCGCCAACGGCACGCTGCTTTTTAGCCATGGCCACGGTGTAGGCATCGAGCACGGCGGCGATCGGAATCAAGCCGAGCATCCCGCAGGTAAAGAAGGTCACCGCGATCATCACGATGCCCTTGGTGGTCTGGCCCAGGATGATCTGGCCCACGCCCGGAAAGAAAAACGATAGAGCGATGGCAAGGATGTCGTTGCCCTCGAGCTGAGGCTTTCCACCCTGCCCTGGCGGTTGATGCATCATCGGTCCGCCGCCCTGTTGGTCATAACCCGGCGGTGGGCCGTAGCCCTGTTGCGGCGCACCCCAGTCATTGGGCGGCTGTTGGTAGGGGCCCTGGCCGTCTTGCTGGCCCTGCTGATGGCCCTGCTGATGACCCGGTGGTGGGCCGTGAGGCGGGCGGTGGCCGTAGGGATCGTCGTTGTTTGACATGGTAAATCCTCGCGCAAAAACAGCATGATACGTCACGGCAGGCCTCGGCCGGCCCACGGTCTGGTTCAGGCAGTTCCGATGCGTTCCTCGATCTGAGCGATTTGCTTGGGGCAATCGATCGTCATGTTCTCATAACCGGTCTCGGTGACCACGATATTGTCTTCGATGCGAATTCCCAATCCTCGAAGCTCCACCGGTGCGTCTTCATCGTCGTGGGTGATGTATATCCCCGGTTCAATGGTAAGCACCATGGCTGGCCGCAGCGCGCGCCAGCGGCCCTGCGGGTCGTAGTAGGAGCCCACGTCGTGCACGTCGATTCCCAGCCAGTGACCGACATTGTGCGGATAGTATTTCTTGTATTTTTCGGCCGCGACGAGCTCGTCGAGCGGGCCGCGCAACAGCCCCAGATCAATCAGCGCCTGAGTGAGGCGGCGCGCCGTGTTTTGCTGGAGTATGTTGTAGGCAACGCCGGGGCGCACGTCCTCGATCGCGGCGATCTGGACCTCGAGCACGGCCTGGTAGACATCGCGCTGCGCCGGCGTGAACTTGCCACTGACCGGAAAGCTGCGGGTGATGTCGCCCGCATAGAAGCTCAACTCACAGCCGGCATCGATGAGCACGACCTGATCGGCCTCGAGTCGATCGCGATTCTCCGTGTAGTGCAAGATCGTGGCGTTTGCGCCGCCGCCGACAATCGTCGTGTAGGCAGGAAATTCGGCGCCGTGGCGGCGAAAGTGGTACTCGATGATCGCCTGCAACTCGTACTCGTGCATGCCCGGGCGACACTGCTCCATGGCCAACACGTGTGCCTGGGATGACAACCTGGCCGCGGCGCGCATCAAATCAAGCTCGGCCGCGCTCTTGAACACGCGCAATTCGTGGACGATGTCACGCGCATCGGCCAGGCTGCCCGGCGCCGCCGGCGGCGCGTTGCGCCGGTGCCGAAGCTTGTTCATCCAGCCGGTCACACGCGCATCAAAGGCGCTATCATTGCCCAACGTGTAGTACAGCGTCTTTCGCCCCTGCAAATAGCGCGGCAGCACGGCGTCGAGCTCGTCGATCGCAAAGGCCGCGTCGGCCGCGTAGTTGGCCCTGGCGCCCTCGGGTCCGGCGCGCCGACCCTCCCACATCTCGTGCAGCGGATCGCGCGAAGGAACAAACATCGCAAACTCGCCGTCGCCATGGCCGGGGGCGAGCACGAGCACCGTCTCGGCTTCGCGAAAACCGCTCAAATACAAGATGTCGCTGGAGGGACGATAGCGATAAGCCGTATCGTTGGAGCGCGTGCGCGCCGGCGGCGCCACAAAAATGGCGATGCCATCCTCGCCGATGGCATCCATCACGGCGCGGCGGCGAGCGGCGAATTCGCTGGAGGGAAGTGAGTACATGGACACTCTTGGGTGAGACGGTCGACAGGCAACATGCAAGAAGCCGTGCCCAATTTCTAAGCATCTGGCAGCGAAATGACAAGTTTAATCATCCCTCCCCACTTTTGTGGGGAGGTGGCGCTTTTGCGCCGGTGGGGGCTTTGTCGTGTCTCTTGAAATTATCTCAGGCGTTCATGATCACGTCACAGGGGCCTGGCGCGCCTCGATCAAATTCACAGCGCATTAGCGTCCGAGTCGAGGTCAGGTCGACTTCGCACTAATCGAATACCATGTGGATCGATAGCGGGTCGCTGCAACGGTATTTAATTACCGATGTGTTCAGTGGCGAGTCGATCTTTTTCGTATTCGAATACCGTTTGGATCGATGTCGGGTCGCCTCGGCCGTATTCGAGAGACGTTTTTGGCGAGCATTGCCGGGCAAAAACGCTAATTGATAACCGTTTTGCAAATTCTTTGACAGGCTCAGCCGGTTCGAGCACTTCGTCGGGCGTGGCCCCACATCTGGACGCGTTGTTGACTCGAGAAACCGGCAGTGTTACCAAAGCTCAATCAATTGATGAGATTGTTTGAGCCTCAGGGGCCGCGATCTGGAGAAGAGATGCTTTGTATGAATCGTTGGAGCTTTTTTCTGATCTGCTTGCTTGTCATCGGCAGCTTGTCGGCCTGCAATTTGTCCGACAACACGGTCACCAAACCCCCGAGCAAGAATCCTGACACGTCGGTCGAAGACACCTCGGTGATTGAACCCGATGCTTCGGTTGGCGAGGACGTCGAGATCGTCGAAGACACCAGCGTTGTGCCAGACGCGAGTGCGGACACCGCTCCACCCGATGACGTCGCCACTATTGAAGACACGCCCACCGGTGATGACACGCCCGTGCTCGAGGATGTTGTGCAGCCGGACGCTGATGTCGATCCTTTGCCTCAAGACGGCTTGCGCCTGCACCAGGGCGGTTTTGCGACGGTCGGCAACCCTGTGGGCGGCAATCCACTCACGGCGCGCATCGTCGGCAATGGGTTTGAACACCAGCAGCGCCTTTGTGCCGCCACATATTGTGTAACCGGCGGCATCGAGCCCTGAAAATCATGAATTTAGAGTCTCAAAATATCGATGGTTTTTCCGAACATGGAGCATGAGCAATGACACGTCGGTTCGCGGTCATGACCGCTGTAGCATTGAGTTCGTTCATCGTGACGGGCACCATCTATATGGTGGACAAGGCCACGGCCAACAGCGCGCCGACCCAGCAACCGCTCGTCTACTCGGGAGTGCTCGAGGAGAACGGCGTTGCGGTCACGGGCGCCCGCAATATCGAAATCTCTTTGTGGAACGACGAGGCCAGCACAGCCGACACCAACAAGGCCTGCTCCACCCTGGCCGACGGCTACCAGGTCGAGAAGGGACGCTTTAGAATCGCCCTGAGCGCGACCTGCAAGCAGGCCGTGCGCAAGAATCCCGACCTCTGGGTCGAGGTTCGCGTGGCCGGAAACTCGCTGGGCCGCTCCCCAATCACACCGGTGCCCTACGCCGTCAGCGCCGAGCGGCGCATCGCACGCGTCTCCGCCAACGGCCCCCACGATAGTACCTGCAACACGGCCGCAACTTGCTCGCCGACGCCGCTGGCCACCCGCAAGCTGGATTTTACCAAGATCCAGGCCGACACGGATCTGCGGATCACCTATCACGACAACTTTCGTTCGTACGCGGCTGATGGGATGGCGCGCGCATGCAAATGGGAGCTTTATCTCAATGGAAGTCCCTGTTCTAGCGGCGCAATTTTCGGTTCCGTGTATTCCGAATCGGACGACAATCACGACCCCGGTAGTATCCGCGGCTATTGCTCGGGCGTGCAGGCCGGCTCGCATACGGTGCAAGTCTATGTCAGCAGCACAGCCAACCTACAGGGCTACTGTCATACAGGCTTTAACGCCTCGACTTGGAGCATCGAGGTCGAAGAGATCGACTGATCGGCCCCTTCGGCGCTGGCCTCCTCCACCCATGAAGCCGGGCTTCAACGCCGGGAAATCCTCGTGGAAGTTGGGCAAAACACCTGCCCACCCCCGTTTTTGTGCGCGCAGGTGGCGATTTTTGCGTGAATAAGCGTGCGCGAGGCTGCGTCTGAGTGGACGCTATCTATTCACTCGGGAAACGCAGACCAAAGCAACGTGTGCTCACGTCGCTCCAAGAAGAAGCCCGCCATGAACGCCTCACGCCACGCCCTCTCGTCAGCCATCGCCCTGCTCACCCTTGTCGCACTATTTGGCTGCGAATCGCGCGCCGTCCAAGAGGGGGCGGAAGGCAAACTTCAGTTCTATTATGAGCCGGCGGACGGCAGCACGAAGTTTGGCCGCCCGCTGGCGGTGGGCAATTCCTTGACAGTCTTTGTCGAAGGCCTCGACGATCGCAAAATCGAGCGCGTCGTCGAGGTTAAGTCGAGCGACACGGGCGTGCTCACCGCGCGCACCAGCGAGCGTGCCTTACACGGCATCGTGCTCAACGGCGTCAAGGCGGGTAAGGCGCGCATCCATGTGAGCGCAAGCGGGCCCGAGGGCGGGGTGGGCGACAACATCGAGATCGAGGTCGCCGCCGTTCAGGAGGTGAGCTTGAAGCATGCCTGCACCGATGGCGCAAACGCCGCCTATTTGCAGAGCCGCCCGGCGATGCTCGCGATGAAACGCAGAAATGGCAACCGCGATCTCGTCGGCCAATCGGCGACTTGCCCGGTGCGCATCGAGCCGGCAGCGCTCGAGGGCGGCATCAAATGTGACGAAGCCGGCCTGCACATGCCGGGCGTCACACAGCCCGGCGCCGTGCGCGTGACCGCAACGGCCAAAAATGCCCGCGGTGGCATCGACAGCCTCGGTTTTCAGGTCGTCACCGGCGAGCTCATCGACTTTTTGCCGATCGAGGGCACGCTGCAGCAAAATCACACCACAACCATCGACCTGATGCCAGAGACGGCCGTCACCCCGCATTGGCCCGTCTGTCACGCCTTCGAGTTAAGCGTGGACATCGTCACCCCTTCTGTTTGTTCGGGCAAAGGCGGCGAGCGCAGCTTTAATGTCGGCCGCGAAGACGAGAACAAGATTAGCCTGCGCGGCGTCGCGCCTGGCAATTGCGTCTTTACGGTGATGTTGCCTGAGCTGGGCAGCAGCGATTTGTGGGAGTTTTCGATGCCCGTCTCTTCGGCGAATTGAAGAGCGGCGCCCGGACGTCGACCCCATGGTCGCCACGTTCGTG
>JACCWM010000056.1 GCA_013697635.1 Lujinxingiaceae bacterium
ACTGGCCCCGGGGCGACCGAACGCCGCGTCGTTCAGCTGCTCGTCGGCGACGTCCAGCGTGCTGCCGTCGAGACTGACAGACGCCAGCCGCGATACCAGGCGCCGCGAGTCTCTGGAACCGCGATCGGCGCAACCACCGTGTCGTGCAACTGCCGCATCACCGCCCATCCGAGCCGCGTGCGCGCCTGCGAAATCCCGGATTTTCCCGCCACCCTGATCGACACCGACGGATCGATCAGCCATTGCACGCCCTCCAACAAGCAGCGCAGCACCTCCCGGCATGACGACTGCATGTAGAGCGCGAGGGCGATCACGTAATAAACCACCACATGCGCCGGCAGATCCCGCTGGCGCAAGCTGGCTCGACCGCTCTCCTGCAAAACCGAGCGCACCGTCGTCATCGGCACCGCCTTGGCGATCACGCCGAGGCTGATGTAGTCAGTGATCCGTGCGCCCTCGGGAAGGGCCGCAACTGTCCGGGCCATCACAAACCTCCTGCTCACCTCTCGACGGCAGGATAGCATATCGATCAATTTGAGCCCTTTGCGCGACTGCCAACTCTCTGCTTTAATGCGAAAAATCGATCTTGAGGCGGCGGTTCATGCGGGTTGACTTCGGGCAGGGTAATTTGGTCGAGGCGTTTGTCCGGCAGCGCAAGTCGAAGGATGGGTGGCTGGACGATGTCGATCGGTTGGTCGACTGGCCGCGATTAGAAGCTTTGTTTTCGGATGTCTATGCGAGTCGCGAGGGCGGCGCGTCGTACCCGATATTGACTTACGTGAAGCTGCTGTTGCTGCAGCAGTGGCACGGGTTGAGTGATCCTGCATTGGAGGCTGCGGTGGACGATCGGCTGTCGTTTCGCCGGTTTTGCGGCATCCCGCTCGATCGATCGGTTCCGGATCATGCGTCGATCTGGCGCTTTCGCCAGAAGCTTGCCCAGAAAGGTGCCGACGACGTGACCTTGGGCGAGCGTTTGCTCGCCGAGATCAACGCGCAGCTCGACGCGCGAGGCTTGATCCTCAGGCGTGGCACGCTGATCGACGCGAGCATCGTGCGCTCGGCGGCACGGCCGCCTGCGGGTGACGCGGGCGAGGTTTCCGAACGTGATCCGGACGCCGGATTCACGAAAAAGAATGGCAAGACGTCGTTCGGTTACAAGGCGCATATCGGCACCGACGAAGGCTCGGATTTGATCCGCCGGGCAGTCATGACGACGGCTCAGCTCCACGACAGCCAGGCCTGCGACGCGCTGATCCTGGGCGACGAGGCCGCCGTCTATGCCGACAAAGCCTACGACGATGCCAAGCGCCGTGAGCGATTGAAGTCACGAGGGATCAAGGCGCGCATCCTCTACCAAGCCCGGCGCAACAAGTCGCTCACTACTTGGCAGAAATACTTCAACAAAACCGCCGCCGTGGTCCGCGCCGCGGTCGAGCGCCCGTTCGCACTGATGAAGGGGCCCTATCGATTCGCCCGTTGCCGCTATCTCGGCCTCGCCCGCAACGACGCCCACCTCCAACTCTTCGCCTCGGCCTACAACCTGAAGACCGCCATGGTGCTGGTCCGATGAGGTGTGAACTGGGGCGAGGTGTGCCCGAAAATCAGGAAAAAGGACCAAAAACCATGACGTAGCCGGCTCTGTCTGCCTCGCGCCTGAAAAAAATGCCTGTCGCGGGCGCTCAGGAGGACACGTGACCGTCACGCAACACGCTCAGCCTCTCTTCAAGACCTCTATCCGCCGGTGCAAGCCCGAGGCCGATTAGGCTTTTCAAATCAGCTCGCGCCTCTGCTACGTCAAAGGCGTAATTGTGCCCTCCTGCCGACAAAAATGTCGAGAGCCAGGATCTTTCGACGTCGGCAACGTCAATACTTTCGAAGGCTTCTGCAACTATAATGCTCGGCCCTCCAAGCCCCGCCCTTCTTTCCTTATTAATGAGCATCGACACTCTAAGTGGAACATCCTGCTCTGCAGCATAAAGAGTCCGACGCTCCCATTTTTCGCCGTAGGCCGCTAAGCCAACCTTAAAGTTTGAGAGCCTTCTCTGATAGGGGTCTTTGGTGTCAAGCTGCTCCGGTTCTTTTTTCTCCGACGTTCGGGTGGTTGCGCTCCTGCCGGTCACTCGCTTCTCTTCGCGGTCGATGCTGGATCGCCGCATGATGGGGTCAGGAGAGCGAGGCGTCTCAATCTGTAAACGACCTTTCGGGCTGGGCCCGAAGGATCCGGGTTCTCAACGAGATCGCCTCGCCCATCGTCCCCGCAGGAACGAGCCGCTTCACCCTTTCGGGCGAACTGGTGCTAGTCTTTCAGCGT
>JACCWM010000069.1 GCA_013697635.1 Lujinxingiaceae bacterium
TGTCGTTTGCGCGACTCATCATCAATAACGGCAGGGAGGCTTCTTCCTTTTCTTGGCGGCGAAGCCCTTCCTGTCCACAATGCCCTTACGTTTTCATCCATAAGAGCGTCGTGCAACGAAGGCTTGCTATAGCTAACTACCACAGAAGAAAACCACCGCGCTCCGCGCGGCTCGTGGTGCTCATCCGTCAAATCTTGAACAGGCGTAAGAGCCTCCCGATAGGGAGGTGGTTTGTTTACCTGGTAGCCGTAGGTGAAGCGGTTCGAGGCGGCGTAGCCGACGAGCTCGCGAAGCCTACGGCGTTCGTCGGCGCTACAGCCCCAACACGGTCACGGGCACGCGTCGATCCGTGCGTGTCCCGTCGCCAAGCTGGCCGTTGGAGTTGTGTCCCCAACACTGCACGGTGCCAGCCTGCAACAGCGCACAGCTAAAGAGCGTGCCGGCCGAGATGTCGACTGCGGTCGTGATCCCCGAGACGTTGACCGGGGTCAGGCGCTGGGTGGTGGAATTGTCGCCGAGCTCTCCGACATAATTGTTTCCCCAGCACTTGACGCCGCCTGTCGTGAGAACGGCGCAGACGTGCTCAAATCCGGATGAGATTTTCGACACGCCGGTGAGGCCGGTGACGCTCACGGGCGTCGTGCGATTTTCGGTTGTGCCGTCGCCGAGCTGGCCATAGAAGTTCTCGCCCCAGCAGCGCACGCTGCCTGCCTGCAAGAGCGCGCATGTATGATAGCTCGAGGCGCTGATGGCCACCACGTTGCTCAACCCGGCGACGTTGACCACGCCGCCATCGCTGAATTCGGTCTCGCCGCCGAGCTGGCCATAGCCGTTGTTGCCCCAGCAGCGCACGGTGCCCGTTTGCAAGCGCGCGCAGGCGTGCGACCAGCCAGCGGTGATGCTCAGCGCATTGGTCAACCCCTGCACCGCTACCGGTGTTCTTCGCTCGTCAAAGGTGCCATCGCCAAGCTGGCCCGAACCGTTGTCTCCCCAACACCGAACGCCGCCCGCTTGCAAGAGCGCGCAGCTGAAGTCGCCTCCGGTGACGACCTCCACCACGTTGGTCAGCCCGCTGACGCTGACGGCGGTGCCTTGTTCGATGGTCGTTCCATTGCCAATCTGGCCATAGTTGTTGATGCCCCAGCACTTGACGCCGCCCGCCTGCACCGCGCAGTTGTGGGTCTGAGCCGCGATCGACGTCACCGCGCCGCTGAGCCCGGAGACGCTCGTTGGGGCAGACATGATCTCATAGCCGCCGTCGCCGATCTGGCTGGCGTCGTTGGCCCCCCAGCACTTGGCGCCGCCCAAGAGTTGGGTCGCACACGCGTGAAATCCGCCGGTGGCAATGGCCGTCACCCGCGAGTGACACTTGGACAAATCGAGCTTGCAGTCCGAGGCGCACGTCACGGGCCCGGCCTGGCCGGTGGGACAGGCCGCGCCGGCCGGCATCTGTGTCCCTTCGCATACCTCGCCATGCGCGCTCTGAATCGTGGCGTCGCCGCAATAGCCCGTCAACTGCCCGGCCACCTGCTTGCAGCTCGCATTGCACACCGTGCAGGAGGCCTGGCCGTAGGCGCAAGACTGACTCGCGCCGGGCTCATCGCACTGCTCGCCATTGCCGGCCTGAAGCTCGCCGTCGCCGCAATAGGTGCGCTGGCCGGCCACCCGTTTGCATTGGTCATTGCACACCGTGCACGAGGTCTGGCCGTAGGCGCAAAACTGACTCGCGCCCGGCTCGTCGCACTGCTCGCCGCCCTCGACGATCCCGTTGCCGCACGATCCGTCAATGCTGGTCAAGGTCACGGCTGCCTCCAGGCCAGAAAAGGCTTCGTCCTGGCTCTGGGTCGGCCCCAAGATCACCTCGTAGGCCTGATCGCCATCGACGATGCCGTCGTCTTTTCCCGTGACGATCACCTGGCGCGGCGTGCTCCAGCTCGACGCCGTAAAGGTCACGCTCGTGTCGCTCAAATTAGCCTTTCGCGCCAACGACAGACTCAGCGGCACCTCCACGCTGTGCGTGGGCGCATGGGAGAGCTGCACGGTGAGCGTGGTCGAGCCTCCCGCCTCGGTGGTGCGCGCCGGACCGGCCAGGTTGACCACCAGCGTGGGCACATCGGGCGCGAGCACGCAGCTAAGCGCCTGGGGGATGTAGCCCGAATCGCAGCGACACGAAGGCGCATCGCTGATCACCTCGCAGCGTCCGTGGCTGCCGCACGTGACGTTGCGGCAGCCGTCGGCGACCACGGTGTCGTCGTCGGTCCAGACGTCCTCGCCACCGTGATCGGTCGCATCGTCTTTGGTGATACGCATCAGTCTTTGCTCGTCAGATGTGTCGTAAAATCTAAATATTGGCCCAGTGCCCAAGCGGCAGGCGCACACAAAACGTTGCGCCGCGCTCGCTCTCGAGCAACTCTACCTCGCCGCCGTGCGCATTCAATAGCGCACGCACGATCGAAAGTCCAAGGCCGGTGCCGCCCTTGTCGCGCGCGGTGGTGAAGAACTCGTCGAACACTTTTTCGGCGTTTGCAGCCGAGATCCCCGGCCCGTCGTCGGCTACGACGATCGCTACGCTCTCGTCTTCGGGCTCAATGGTGATGTCGGTGCGTGTCGCGCCGTGTTGTTGGGCGTTGACGATCAGATTGGAGATGACCGAGCGCAGCGCCTCGTCGCCCATCTTGACCCAGACGCGCTCGACGGGTGCGCTGAGCGCGACGGTGAAGTCGCCGGAGGTGCGCTCGGTCTGCATCTGGCCGAGCAGGGCGACGACATCGGTGGAGTCCTGGCCGGGGCGAGCGACGTCGGCGCGGGCGAGCTCGAGCAGGCGGGCGACGAGGCGTTGCAGGCGCAGGGCGTCGGCGTCGAGCATGGCCAAAAACTCGTCGCGCTGCTCGGGGCTCATCGTGTCGAGGTGGTCCTGGAGCAGCTCGACGGTGCCGCGAATCGAGGTCAAAGGCGTCTTGAACTCGTGGGAGACGTTGCGGGCAAAGGCCTTGATGTAGTCGGCGCGGCTCTCCAGCGTGGCGGCCATCTGGGCGACGGTCTCGGAGAGCTGTTGGATCTCGAAGGTGCCGGGCTTTTGGATCGGCTCGGTGGCGCTCTTTGCGCCCAGGGTGACGCGCTCGGTGTGGTCGATCAAGCGCTTGATCGGGCGCCCGATATAGAGCGAGGTCAACGCCGTGATCGAAAAGACACCAAAGAGAAACAGGCCCAGCAGCGTGCCGAAGACCACGCGGTTCTCGTAGAGGCCCTTGGGAAGGCTGATCGGCGTTCGCCAGGCGACCACGGCGCCGACCACACGCTCGTCGATCGTCAAAGGCACGGCGACCACCACGCGGATGCGCGTGTTTCGGGCCAGCCCATGCAAGCTCGCTGGCTCGGGTGTGATGTCGCGCTCGCGCAAGATCTTGACGAACTCGCCAGCGAGCGCGGCCTGCACGTCGGGGTGATGGTGCACCGAGGCTTTGCGCTCGTCTTGCTGGGTCGAGGCGACCACGTTGGCGTTGACGTCGACCACGCGCATGCCGGACATG
>JACCWM010000081.1 GCA_013697635.1 Lujinxingiaceae bacterium
CGACGTCGATGTTGACCACGACGTCGATCATGGCGGCAAAGACATCGAGACCTTCGGGCGTCGGTTCAATCCGCTTTTGAGCTTCAAGTTCTACACTTTTGCGCTGGCCTTCTTTGGGCTTACCGGCGTGATTTTCACCCTGCTGGCGCTGGCCAGCCCGGTCGTCACGGCGGTGCTCGCCGCGATCATGGGTTTCGCGGCAGGGCTGGGCGTTTCCTATGTTTTGCACGTCGCCAACCGCAGCGAAGGTAGCGCCGGCATCACCGAGGGCGACTACAAGGGCACGATGGCCAAGGTCATGTTGCCGATCAAGCAGGGACAGCGCGGCAAGGTGCGCATGCAGATCAAGGGACGCACGGTCGAGCTCCTGGCCGTCGGAGAGGATGACGAAGTGATGCTTGATCTCAACGAAGATTGCATCGTGCTCGGCATCGAGGACGGTGTGGCGCGCGTGGTCGATTCAGGTGTGTTGGAGCGAAGGGAGAAGGCATAACTCAACGTAAACATTGGTTTGTATTCACGAACTTGGCTGGATCTTTTTGGGTGCGCTCGACTTTGAGGCCGCCCAAGCAAACGGGGTAGCATAATGGAAATTGGAATTGGAATGGGCGTTTTGGGGGTCTTGGTCGTGGGCTTTTTGCTCGCGGTCTTTGCCTTCGTCAAGGCGTTTTTGTACATCGGTCGGCCCAACGAGGTGCTGATCTTCTCGGGCCGCGACTATCGTCTGCCAAGCGGCGAGAAGATAGGCTACCGCGTGCTTTTGGGTGGCCGTACGATGTTGTGGCCGTTTTTGGAGAAGATTGACCGCATCGATCTGACGATCATGCCGGTGCACATCAATATCCACGGCGCCTACTCGCGCGGCGGCATCCCGCTCAACGTCCAGGCCGTGGCCAACGTCAAGATCGACAGCAACCAGCGCAACATTCACAACGCGATCGAGCGCTTCCTGGGCCGCTCGCGAAACGAGGTGCTGCGTGTTGCACAAGAGACGCTCGAGGGTAACCTTCGCGGCGTCTTGGCGACCTTGACCCCCGAAGAGGTCAACGAGAACCGCCTGCTCTTTGCCGAGCGCCTGGCCAATGCCGCCGAGCCGGACTTCGAGAAGCTCGGCCTGCATCTCGATACGCTCAAGATTCAAAACGTCAGTGATGATCGCGACTACCTCGAGTCGCTTGGCCGCAAGCGCATCGCCGAGGTGATCAAGGTCGCCGAGGTCGCCGAGTCCAACTCGATGAAGACGGCCGAAGAGGTCGAGGCCGGCGCTCAGGGTGAGGGCGAGGTTGCTCGTCGCAACGCCCAGGCCCAGATTCAGGTCTCGCAAAATGCCCTTCGCGAGCTGCAAGCGCAGCTCGAGCTCGATGCCCGCTCCGAGGAGGAGCGCGCCTCAGCGCGTGCGCTTGCCGCACGCGCCGAAGCCGAGCAGGAGCTTCAGCAGGTGCGTACCGAGCTGGAGAAGATTCGCCTCCAGGCCGATATCGTCATCCCGGCCGAGGCCGACAAGGTTGCCCGCGAGCTGGTCGCAGCCGGTGAGGCCGCCGAGATCGCCGAGCGCGGCCGCGCGATGGCCGAGGTTTTGCGCATGATGTCCGAAGTTTGGCAGGAGGCCGGCGAGTCGGCGATGGACGTCTTCATCCTGCAGCGCATCGAGTCGGTCATGCTCAAGGTTTCTGCAGCCGCTCGCCAGGTCAAGGTGCGCGAGGTTGCGCTGATCGACAGCGGCTCCGGCGAGACACTGCCCAACTACGTCAGCGCCTTTCCCAAGATCGTCTCGACGATCTTTGCCGAGATGCGCGACACGGTCGGCATCGACATCGGTGGTGTGCTCACCGGCAACCACATGCGCGGCAACAATGGCGGCGGTGATTCGCAGCAAGGCAGCGGCGGCGTCAAGCGTCCGCTCGACGCGCTCAAGCGTGGCCAGGAGCGCAGCAACCTCTTTGAGGGTCGCCCCGGCACCCAGCATTCGATCCCCAAGCTCGGAGGCCAGGGGCCTGTGGGCGCCGACGAGACTTAGGCTCGGTCGGCAAGAATCGGTTGTGAGCTTGCTTTGCGAATTTTGAATCAACGTCGGTTTCATCGAGAGTTAAAAATATGAGTCCCATCATTGCGTTAATTGGCATCATCCTGCTCGGTGTGATGGCGATCTCTTTTGTGGTCACCAACCTCATCGAGATCTGCCAGCCCAACGAGGTCCTGGTCTTTAGCGGCTCGCGCAATGCGCGCGGCTACGAGATCATCAACTCGGGCAAGAAAGTGCGCGTACCGCTGATCCACCGTGTGGACCGGCTCGACGTCACCAACATGGTCATCGACCTCAACGTCACCAATGCCTACTCCAAGGGCGGCATCCCGCTGAACATTCGCGGCGTGGCCAACGTCAAGGTGGGCAGCCGCGCGCCGCTTATCAACAGCGCTGTTGAGCGCTTCCTGGGCATGACGCGCCAGCAGATCATGCAGATCGCCAAGGAGACCCTCGAGGGTAATCTTCGCGGTGTTTTGGCCACGCTGACGCCCGAGGAGGTCAACAACGACCGTCTCAAGTTCGCGCAGTCGCTCTCCGAGGAGGCCGAGCACGACCTGAGCAAGTTGGGCCTCGAGCTCGACACGCTCAACATCCAAAACGTCACCGATGAGCAGGGCTTTTTGGACTCGCTTGGTCGCCAGCAGTCCGCCGAGTTGATCATGAGCAGCCGCGTTGCCGAGGCCAAGAACCGCGCCGAAGCCAGCGTGCTCGACGCCGAGAACCAGCAAAAGCGCGCGATCGCCAAGATCAACGCCCAGGGCGAGATCGCCAAGGCCGACGCCGAGCGCCGGATCATCGACGCCAAGACGCGCGCCGAGGCCATGGTCGCCGAGGAGCGCGGCCGTGTCGGTGCCAATGTCGCCAAGGCTCGCGCCAGCCTCGACGTGCAGCGCGCCCGCCTCGAGCAGGTCAAGCGCCAGCTCGCTGCCGACGTGATCCAACCCGCCCAGGCCCGAAAGGCCCAGCTCGAGGCCCAGGCCAAGGCCAACGTCGCCTCGACCATCGAGGACGGCAAGGCCAACGTCGTCGCGCTCAAGGAGCTGATCACCACCTGGAAGAGCGCCGGAGAGGGTGCACGCCCGATCTTCTTGCTCCAGCAGTTCGACGTGATCGTCGACTCCATGCTCTCGACCATCGGAGACATCGAGATCGCCAAGATCACCGTGATCGACTCCAAGCTCAACGACATCGACCGCAATGGCTCGGTACCGATGAAGGCCGCCAGCGGCTCCGAGCAGCTCAAGCAGACGCTGGGTATGGATTTGCCGCGCATGTTGCAGGGATTGGCGGCGATGCAAGAGAAGTAGGCCGCGGGCCAAAACGCTCGCAGTAGCTACAAGCAGCCACGCCCTCCAAAGAGGTGCGTGGCTGTTTTGCGTTCGGGGAGGGTCAAAGGCCCAACAGCTCGTGGGCCTGCATCCAGCCGTTGACGCCGTCGGCGATCTCGACCTTCGTCCAGCCTTTTCGTTGCTCGATGACGTGGACCATCATGCCAGCGACCGGCCTGGTGTTGCCCTTGTGCAGCGAGGCGTAGGTGCTGGGCCCCTCGCGCAGCTCGGGGGCGGCGGAGACGATGATCGCGGGGTTTGCGTCGTGGGTCAGGGCGTAGCGGGTCAGGCCCCCGGCGGCCACAAGGGCGATCGTCAGAGCGGCGGCCCAGATCACGGCCGTGGCGCTGCGCCGAGCCCACGTCGCCTTGACGAGGCGTCTGGCGAGCAGGGCCAAAAAGATTGCCCAGAGTGCGGTGCTGAGCAGGATGAGGAGCAGATTGGTCGAGATGGCGGCGCCAAAACGCCAGCCCTCGAGCGCCTCGCTGTAGAGCGGGGTTCGGGCGCTGGTGGCCTGGTGGGCGACGATCTGGCGCACGATGTCGAGGTTGGCCTTGATCGCCTGGTGGGTGGGGCGAAGAAGTGAGGCGCGCTCGAGGTAGTGGCGAGCCAGGGCGTACTGGCCGTCGTGGGCCAGGGCCGTTCCGGCGTTGAGCAGGAGCAGGGCGTTTTGGGGCTCGGCCTGGGCGCGTGTTTGCCAGAGTTGGGCTGATTGCGCCCAGTTTTCGGTCGTTTCGCTGCTCGGCGCGTCGTGCGGTGTTTCGGCATAAAGCGGCTGAGGGGCGAAGGCCAAGAGCATTCCGGTGGCGAGCAGGATGGCCAAGACCGGGCCGGCCGCGGCTGAGGGCTTGTGGCCCTGGCGAGTGAGCTCAGCGTCGAGGCGCAAGAGGGCCTCGCGGCAGCGGGCGGTCAGTGCAGCGAGGTCTTTGTGGGAGAGCGTCTCGCGCGGTGCGAAGCGAACGGCGTTGCAGGCGGCGAGGATGGCGAGCAGCTCGGCTTGAGTCTCGGGGCTTGCGCCGTGGCGGGCCAGATGGGGGCGAAGCTCGCCCTCGGTGACCACGCCAGGGGGCACGCCGAGCATGTTGGTAAAATAGGTGTGCATCGCGCCGATGAGCGCGCCGTATCCGGAGGCGGGGCTGTTCGAGGCTTCGCTGGCCTGTGCGAAGTGCTCGTGGATCGCCTCCCAGAGGGCTTTTTTCGCGTTTTTGGCCGATCGACTCGTTGGGCGAAAGCGCAAGAGCGGGCCACCAAAGACGAGCAGCAAGATGCCCAACAGCGGCACGGTCGTGGCGGCCCACCAGGCGGGCAGCGTAAAAATGGCGCGGGCGGTGTAAGCGGTCGCCTCGGTGTCGTCGACGATCGGACGCAAGCGCGCAGCGAGCGCCGCCGCGATATCACCGCGGTGGCGTGAGACGCGGGCGACGTCTTGATCGGCAGCCTGGGGCTCAGCGGGCAGCTCG
Organism: Lujinxingiaceae bacterium; assembly: GCA_013697635.1. GTDB lineage: Bacteria > Myxococcota_A > Bradymonadia > Bradymonadales > Bradymonadaceae > JACCWM01. The sequence continues at coordinate 4,815 of JACCWM010000081.1, forward strand.
CCTGCCTCGACGTTGATGTTGATGGGCTCGGAGGCGACCGTCTGGTACTGGCCAAGCTCAGGGTCGAAGTAGGACAGCTCGAGGCTGGGGATGGTCAGCGTGCCTTCGGCCAGCGCAATCAGCGTGATTTTTTCGACACGCGTGCCGTAGATGGCGAGGTCGCGCACTTCGCGTTTGGTGTCGTGGGTGTGGTTGACCATGCGCGTGCCCTCGATCGCTGCGAGCTCGGCGAAGCGCAGGCGACTGGAGCGGCCTCGCCCGTTGGAGGCAAGCGTGAGGGTGATCGGCGCGCCGACGCGGGTGCTGGTGGTGTCGGCGTTGACCGAGAAGGACCAGCGCCCGACGTTGCCTTCGTAGAATCCCGGCGGGGCGCCTGGGGGCAGCGGCTTCACGTTGACCGTGAGCTGCTCCGACATGAGATTCTCATCGCTTGTCGGGCCAAAAAAGCCGCCGCGTACGACGGGGGCGGTCATCGAGTCGATCGTTGCCTCACCGGTTTGCAGCGGGAAGGCGGCAAACGCGCGAAGCGGCGTCTTCTCGAGCAGGCGCGCGCCCACGGTGACCATGACGCGGCGACCGGCGATCTGCTCGCTGACGTCCTCGATCCAAAAGGCGTCGAGGTTGGGCTCCGAGGGAGGGCGCGGGCGAACCCGCGTCTGGCGGGTGTCGACATAGAGGTCGTAGGCGACAAGGATCTGCTCGCCGATGTACGGGTCGCGCTGGGGGGCGACGGTGACCTCGAGGTACATGTTCTGGTTGCGGTTCTGGGTGATGCCGGGCATCTCGCTGGTTTCGACGACCTTGACGTCGAGGCTCACCGGCGTAAAGCGCGAGGCGCCGACCTGGAGCACGGGCGGCTCGATGCGATAGGTACCCGTCTCGGGCGCGCGCAGGGTGTAGGTGATGGTGAGCTGGCGGCGTGCGTTGCCGTTTCGAATGATGAACTGCGGTGCAGTCATGCGCCCGACGACCTCAAAGGAGGCGGCGACGAAGCCGGGCTCGCGCAAGAGGCGAATCTCGTGGTTGCCCTCGGTGACGGCGTCGATGGTGTAGATGAGCTGGCCGCCGGCTTCGACCATGCGCGGTTCGACGTTGACCGCGATCTGGGCCTCGGGCTGGGCCAAGGCAGATCCTGCCGTGCTCAGGGCGATGAGCAAAAAAGCGCTGGCGGCGAGCAGCGAGCGGCTGGCTTTGCGATCAAGGGGCATAGCGGCTACCAATTTTTCTCAATGAGGCGGGCAGGCATGTTTTCGAGCGCCTTTCGCAATTGGAAATTGTCGTCAGCCTCCTCGAGTGCCTGGAGAATGTCCTGAATCTGCTGGACGTCGATGTCCTGCTCTTTGCCGTCGAGTTCGTTTTGTGAGGGCGTGCCGTCGTCCTCCTCGCTGTCTTCGTTCTCGGCAGCTTCGTCGCCCTCAGCGGGCTCGTCGGCCTTGGAGTCGTCGGGCTCGTTTTGCTCGCTAGACTTCTCTTCGTCGCCGGGATCTTGCTCGCCGTCGTCTTGTTCGCTGTCGTCGGACTCGTCTTGCTTGTCTTGCTCGTCGCTCTCTTCGGGCTCGTCTTGCTTCTCTTCTTCTTGTTCTTCTTCGTCTTGTTCCTCACTCTCGGGCAGATTCAGCGCCACGAGATGATAGAAGCCCGGCTCGCCGTGCACGCGAACGAGGCCGTGCTCATCCTCGAGTTCTTCGTGGCGAAGCACGCGCTGAAGCGGCATGGCTGGTGGGGCGTCGGGGTTTGGCGAAGGTTCCACAATCACGTGCAAGCCCTGAGCTAGGACGTCGGTGCCATTGGCCGTGAGCAACTCAAAGTCGATCTCGGGGAAGCGGGGCGTGCCCTGATCAACGCGCGAGAACGAGGCGGAGACCGCGCTCAGTCCAAGCTCGAGGGTCTTGTCGTCACCGGGTGCGACGTGGAAGTAGTCGACGTTGTCCGGGCAGATGCGCAAGTAGCGGTGCATGGGCAATTGAGGATCGAGCACGGCGGGCTGATTGGGTGAGTCATTGGGCTCGTAGCGGTCGTCGCCCGTGGGACAAGAGCCATACGTGTAGAGATCGAGCGCATAGGGGCCTTGTTGGGTGCCATCGGCGCCGCGCACGCGCACGAGGTAGGCGCCGGCCGTGGTGATGTCTTGAAGGCCGGCGGTCAAATAGGGGCCATCGAAGCGGCCGCGAGCGAGCACCTTGCCGCTTGCCTGCTCGACGATCTCGACCTCGAGCTCGGGCGCGGACTTGGTCTCGGGATCCTCCATGGCTCGAAGGTCGACAAAGATGCTGTCACCGGGCTCGGCGTCGATGCGAAACCAGTCCTCGTTGTCCGGGCAGATGTGCAGCTCATGGCTGCCGGCACTAAGCATGGCGGCCTGGGCTGGCGAGTCGTTGGGCTCGAAGCTGTCTTCGAGCACCGAGCAGGGCGGAATGACCTCGATCTCGAGATCGTACTCGTATTCGAGGCCCTCGGCGGCCATGACCTTGGCAAAGATGTGGTTCTGGCCGCCGGTGAGCATGTCGGGGGTGACCACGAAGCGCTCGATCGTGCGCTCGGTGCGCCGGCGCTTGTTGATGCGTTCGAGCTCGCCGGCCTCGACCACGCCCAGGCCCTGATCGACGGCGACGGCCTCGAGGCCGCGATCGTCGAAGACGACGAGTTGTAGATCGGGGGCCTGCGGCAAAAATGTGTGCTCGGGATCGGGCACTTTGCGAAGCGAGCGAAAGTTGGCCTTGATCGTGACGTGGCTGCCGACGACGGCCTGCACGACGTACCAGTCGTCGTTGAGCCCGCACAAGGTGAGCTTCTCGGTCTTGGCCTGCTCGAGCGCGCGGGCCTGGGCGAGCGTATCGTTGGGCTCGAGGGCGTCCTCGAGTTGGGAGCAGGGCGGGTAGAGCTTTCGAAAGACCAGCTCGAGGTTGTGGCGCGCATCGATAAAGCGCGCCGAGGCGTGCAGCGCATTGTCGGACATGCCGAGCACCAGGGCCTGCTTGAAGACGTCGTAGGCCTCCTGCCATTTGTCCTGGCTAGCGAGCGCGAGGCCGAGGTTGTAGAGCACGTCGAATTTGAGGTCGTCATCGTCGGTCGCCAGGGCGCGGGCCAGCGAGGTTTGCGCCATGGCGTAGTCGCCCGTGCTCAAATAGGCGCGGCCAATGTTGTAGTGGTAGGCGTCGCGATCGGAGACGGCGCTCTCGGCCTCCAGATAGCGGGCGACGGCCTCGTCGATGCTGCCAAGCGTCGAATGAAAGGCGTCCTCACAGCCCACCGCTCCCAAGAACAGCAGGAGCACGATGCTCGTCGTCGACGCGCGCGTTCGGGGTTTTCTGGCCGGCTCGTTTGGCGCGCCCCTGGCGGGCGCCACCGTGCGGCGGCGTTGGCCCAGCCCAAAGGCGATCAGCAGCAACAACAGGGCGGGAGCCAGAAAAAAGACGAAGCGGTCCTTGTAGCGCTGGCGCAGCATACTTTCGAGCTCGGTCTTCTCCAGCTCGTTGAGGTAGCCCACGAGCGTGTTGGCGACGCTGTTCTTGCCGCTGTAGTGGATGTAGAGGCCGCCGGCTTTGGCGGCCATCTCCTTGAGGGTGGTCTCGTCGAGGCGGGTGATGACGTATTCGCCGCTGGAGTCGCGCAGATGACCGGTGAGGCTGCCGGACTTGTCGAAGGTGGGCACGCGTGCGCCGTCGGGGCTGCCGATGCCCACGGTGACCAGGCGGATGCCGTGCTCGCGGGCGAGCGCGGCGGTGGCCAGCGGGTCGGATTCGTGATCCTCACCGTCGGTGACGAGCACGATCACCTGGTTTTTGGCCCGGCGCATGTGGCGCGAGTCTTCGGATTTGTCGCTGAGCTTTCGGCCGAGCAACAGCTCGATGCTCTCGCGCGTGGCCGCGCCGACCGAGGTGCCGCCAACCGGGATCTGGTCGGGATGCAGTTTGCTCAAGAAGAAATTGATCGCCGCATAGTCGGTGGTCAGCGGGGACTGCGGAAAGCTAATCGAGGTGAAGACGACCAGGCCGACGCGATCGCCGTCGAGGCGCGACATGACCGTGCGCATCTCGGTGGCCGCGGCCAACAGGCGATTGGGCGCGGCATCCTGGGCGAGCATGCTGCTCGAGAGGTCCAGGGCAAAGACCACGTCGACGCCCATGCGCTTGATCTCGCGCTCGGTCATGCCCCACTGCGGTTGGGCCAAGGCGACGATGAGCAAGACCACGGCGGCAGCGACCAGCGCGGCGCGCACGGTGTCGCGCGTGGGGCTGAAGCGCTCGGCCATCGCGTCGACCATGTGGGCGTGGCCGATGTCGGCCTTGACGCGGCGCTTCCACTGCCAGTGGCTAAGCCAGGCGGCAGCGAGCGGCAACAAGATGAGCAGCCAGTAGAGGTTCTCGGGTCTTGCAAAGTGCATGGCGCCGGTCCTCAGGGATAAGTGCGGCACAGAGTGTGGCGCAGCAAAAATTGAGCTGACAACAATAAGAGCGCCCAGAACACCAGCGGGCGATAGAGCTCGCGGTGCTCGACGTTGGAGATGTCTTCGAGACGCGAGCGGTCGTACTCGTCGAGGATCGTTTTCAAATCATCGCGCATCGAGGCGCCATCCTGGGCGCGAAAGTAGCGGCCGTCGGTGATCTGGGCGATCTCCTCAAGCAGCGCCGGATCGATCGGGAACTCGACTTTGCGATAGCTTGTGCGCCCGGAGAAGATGTCGCGGCCTACGGGCACCATCGCCAGTCCGTCGCGCCCGACCAGGATCGGGTAGACCACGATGCCAAGCTTTTTGGCCATCTCGGCGGCCTGCTGCGGTGAGATGTTTCCGCCGCGCCGGTCACCGTCGGTGATCAGGATCAGGATCTTGGTGTCGGCCGTGCTCTCGGCCAGGCCGGCAATCGAGCGGCCCAACGCGTTGCCGATGGCCGTGCCGGCCTCGTCGATGTCGGCCAGGCGCAGGTGATCGAGCGACTGGGCGACCATGTTGTGATCGAGGGTGAGCGGAAAGTGCAAAAAGGCCTCGCGTGCGAAGAGCACGATGCCAATGCGGTCGTGCTCGCGGCTTTTGACGAAGTCGCGAAGCGTCTGCACGGCCGAGTCGAAGCGGTTGACCGGCTCTTTTCCCAGGCGCTCGAGGCGGCGCACCTCCTGCTCGTCGAGATCGATGGCGCGCATCGAGCCGGACATGTCGAGCGCGACGAAGATGTCGATGCCTTCGACGTCGACCTCCTCGAATTCGGTGGTCTGGGGGCGTGCCAGGGCGAAGATCACCAGCGCGATCGCCGCCAAGGTCAAGACGTCGAGCAGGGGCATCAAGTAGTGGCGAAAGCTGCGCGGTTGCGTCTTCAAAAAGCTTGCCTGAGAGAACAAAAAGGTTCCCTGGCGGGCGCGGCGAAAGCGTGGTGCGAAGCGAAAAAATGCCAGCGCCGGCACGATCAAAAGGGCAACGAGCACCCAGGGATAGGCGAATGCAAAGTTCATGGGGCTGCCTCCTCCTCGCCGGGCGCGGACGTCAAGGGTTTGGGCGCGGGTGCAGGCAGGGGCGCCGATTCGGTCGGTCGCGCGCGCGTCAGCTCAACGAGCGCCAGGGCGCGCAAAAGGTGCTCCCGTGCCTGGACATCGGAGGGGCTCGCGCCACTGAACTTGACGAAGTCGCAGTGGTCGAGCCAGCGCATCACCTCGCCCAGGTCGGTGCCCGAAGGCCAGCGCACATGCTTGAGGCGTTCGCGAATCTCCGAGATCGTCAGCTCCGTGCCGGGAAAGTTGTAGCGCCGGCCCAGATACTCACGCAAGGTCTCGGACATGCGCACATAATAGATCATCACCTCGCCACGCTCGAGCAGTCCGCTGCTCTTGAGCGCGCGCAGTTTCTCCAGGGCGAGCTGGTCTGCGGGGCGTGCGGGCGCGGCAAATTCTTCGACTTCGCGGCGTCGAAAGGCCATGAAGCCCAGCGCAGCGAGCAGCAGGGCGCCAAGGCCAACTCCGCCGGCCCAGGCCAGCGTATAGTCGTCGACCCAGATCGCGACCGGCGGCCGCGGCGGCGCAAAATGCGGCTCGGCAATTCCGTCGAGCGCCGAGCGAACCAAGACGGCGATGGCCTCGGTCTTGATCTCGGTGACGCTCGAATCGGGCGCCATGACACTGAGCGCAAAGGCCGGCAGCTTGGCCTGGCCGGGGCGAAAGATGGCAAACGTCAGGGCAAGCGAGGTGGTCGTCGAGCGCTCGCCAGGCGTCTCTTGGATGCCCGTATCCAAGAGCTCAAAGCGCGAGCCACCGAAGTCGTCGGGCAGGATCACGCGGCCGCCGCGTGGGTGCTCGACGACAAGCTCCACTTGCAGCGGCTGGCCCACGGTGAGATTTGGCGGCGCGTGGAGGGTCTGGCTCTTCAAGAATGCCAAGGCAGCGGCTTCGACCGGAGCTTTGTCGGCTCTGTCGGCGACGCCGGCCTGCTCGGCCCCCTGGGAGGCCAATTCATCGACTAGCTTGGCCTCTTGCGTTGCCAGTGCTGGCGCGGCCAAGAACAAGGTGGCTGCGACGAGCAGCGCCGCTTCGAGCGGCATGTAGGGCCTGGTCCGAATCATCATTTTCGTTTGGCCCGCTGTCGAAAGTAATGGACCAATGGGTCGATGTGACTCTGGTCGGTGCGAATGGTCACGCTGTCGAGCTTGAGCTTGCGGAACATGCGCTCGCGCTCGCTGTGGCGTTGAGCCATGCTGCTCGCATAGCTCTCGCGAAGCGCGGCGTTGGAGGTGTCGATCGTGACGATCTCGGCGGACTCGGGATCCTCGAAGTTCACCAGGCCCATGTCGGGCAAGCGCTCCTCCATCGGATCGATGATCACGATTGGGATGAGCTCGTGGCGGCGGTTGGCGACCTTGAGGCTCTTCTCAAAGCCTGTGTCCATGAAGTCACTGATCATGAAAGCCACCGTGCGTTTTTTGGTCACGCGCGCCAGGTACTCGAGGGCGGCCGGAATGTCGGTGCCCGCGCTCGTGGCATTGCCGCGCATGATCTCGGTGATCACGCGCATCACGTGTTTACGGCCTTTTTTGGGCGGAATGAAGGTCTCGATCGCGTCGGTGAAGCTGAGCAGGCCGACGCGATCGTTGTTCTTGATCGCGCTAAAGGCGATGAGCGCGGCGAGCTCGGCGGCGGTCTCGCGTTTTCTTCGGTGGTGGGTGCCAAAGCTCTGGCTGCCCGAGCAGTCGACGATCAAAAAGACGCTGAGCTCGCGCTCCTCGACGTAGCGCTTGACGTGCAGCTCGCTGGTGCGCGCCGAAACGTTCCAGTCGATCACGCGGATGTCGTCGCCGGGCTGGTACTCGCGCACGTCGAGAAAGTCCATACCGCGGCCCTTGAAGACGCTGTGGTATTGGCCGGCCAACTGATCGTTGACCGCGCGGCGCGCGACGATCTCGAGGTGTTTGACCGCTTTGATGAGCTCTTTAGGCAGCATGGCTGGCTCTCAAGGCACGTCGATGGTCTCGAGGAGCTGCTTGATCACGCGCTCCGAGGTGTAGTCGTCGGCTTCGGCCTCGTAGGTCACGATCACGCGGTGGCGAAGCACGTCGTAGGCCACCGACTTGATGTCCTCGGGTGTGACGTAGCCGCGCCGATTGATGTAGGCGTGGGCGCGGGCAGCGAGGTTGAGATAGATCGTGGCGCGCGGGCTGGCGCCAAACTCGATGTAGTCGCGCAGGCTGCGCATGCCAAACTGCTCGGGGGTGCGCGTGGCAATAATGATGTCGACGATGTAGTCCTTGAGCTTCTCGTCGAGGTAGACGCTGCGCACGGCCTTTTGGGCCTCGAGGATATCGTCGCGCGTGACCACGGGCTGGAGCTTGGGCAGCGAGGGCTGCTCGGTGATCAAATCCATGATCTGGCGCTCTTCGGCGCGCGTGGGGTAGTCGACGCGAATCATCAGCATGAAGCGGTCGATCTGGGCCTCGGGAAGCGGGTAGGTGCCCTCTTGCTCGATGGGATTTTGCGTGGCGAGCACCAAAAAGGGCTCGGTGAGCGGATAGCTCGTGTCGCCAATGGTGACCTGGTGCTCCTGCATCGCCTCGAGCAGGGCCGACTGCACCTTGGCCGGAGCGCGGTTGATCTCGTCGGCCAACAAGATGTTGGTAAAAACCGGGCCCTTTCGGGGCACGAAATTGCGCGTTTGCTGATCGAAGATCATCGTGCCGATCAGATCGGCCGGCAGCAGATCGGGGGTGAACTGGATGCGCTGAAAAGCGCTGTCGATGCAGCAGGCGAGCGACTTGACCGTGAGCGTCTTGGCCAGGCCGGGTACGCCCTCGAGCAGCACGTGGCCGCCGGTCAACATGCCGATGAGCAGTCGGTCGATCATGTATTGCTGGCCGACGACGACCTTTTTGAGCTCATCGCTGATGCGCTCGACAAAGGCGCTTTGCTCGTGAATCTCTTCGTTTAAGCGGGCAACTTCAGTATCCATCTTCTACCTCTCTTCCAAGTGCAGTGATGCATTACAAAACTACTTGATGGCGCTTGTGGCCAGATAATCGGCGCGCTCGTTCAAGGGGTGACCGGCGTGGCCCTTGACCTTGATCAATACGAGGTCGTCAAAGTCAGCCAGCACGGCCTTGGTCTCTTTGATCAGCTCCTGGTTGGCCTTGGCCTTCCAGTTTTTGGTTAACACCCCGATGCAATAGGTGCTGTCCGTGTACAGGCGCACCGGGCGGCCCTTGTCCTCGACGTTCTCCAGGGCCACTTTGATGGCCATCAGCTCGCCGATGTTGTTGGTCCCGATACCCAGGTGTTGCTTGATCTCCATGTAGGAGTCCCCGTCGCGTAGCACCACCCCATAGCCGCAGGGGCCGGGATTTCCTGAACAGGCGCCATCGGTGTAGATCTCGACGATGCCGTCTGCTGGCACGGCCACCTCGATGAGCTCGGCGGGCACCTCGGTCGAGATGCGCTTTGGGCCCCAGGTGGCTTGCTCGCTAGAAGAAATGGGAGGGCTGGCGCTTTTTGTTCCCTTGGGCGACGGTTTTTTTGCCGCCGATGGGCTCTTGCCAGTGGACGCTGGCCCGGCCGGGGCGGCGTCCTCGGTCTCGCTGAGATTTCGCGGGTTGGCGCTGTAGGTCTTGGCCGTCTCCGAGTCCTGGTAGCGCATCGCGACCAGTCCCTTCTCGAGCACCGGCTGGCCGGCGTCATCGACCTTGATCCAGACTTGCTTTCCCTTGAAGTAGCGCGATGACCAGGACACGGCATACCTGCGTGGTGGGAGTCGGGTGGAGCGGGCGTTCAAGCCAGCGGGCGGCGACGAGGCTTGTGTACAACGTTTGAACTATCCTTGCCAGTGGGGAGTGGCGGCGAGGTCTTTGGACCCCCCTGCGGGCGATTTGGCGTGACAGTTTGGCACGGTTTTGGGTGTGGCCAGCGGCCCAAATACCCGGTCTTTGCGTCTAAATTGGGTATTTTCGTCCATTCTTGAGCTTTGTGGCACGGTGGCACTCTCGTTGCAGTCACATGTAGGGCAAGGGAGCACACTTGGCTTCATGCACTTACCAGACAGGCAACACAGCACGACCAGCACAGAGATAGTTTACGCCGACTCGCAGCGCCTCACTCATCCGCGCTGAACTTGGAGCAAGCTCATGAACCTCATCGAACTTTGCAAGTCCTACCACCAAGACGAATCCGGCGCGACGTCGACCGAGTACCTGATCCTTTTGATCCTGATCGCCTGCTTCATCATTATGGTGGTCAAGAAGTACGGCGATACGCTGGGCAAGAAGTACCGCTCGGCCGATGAGCTCGTGCGCAAGGAAGTGACCTTCTGAGTCGGCTTGGTTTTTTTGCACCTTGCGAGCCTTGACCGCCTACAGGCGTCGGCTCTGCCCGCCATCCTGCCCGCCGCCAGGCTTGCCGGTCTCTTTGGAGGCCGCGCGCGCGCCTTTGCCTCCTCTTTGTCTTTGCCGGTTGTGGCCGTTTGCGCCCGAGGTGCTTAGTCTAAGCGGTGTGCAAGAGCGGCCGACGAGGTCGCCCGGCCCGACCCCCAGGGGCGTTGACAGCCCCGGTTCAACCATCTACAACCGGGCCACCTGGGGTCCCAAGGTTTTTTCCAAAGCGTATTGAAGGACATCGTGCTCGATCATCAATTTGTCACGCCAGCGCTCGACCGCTCGGTTAGTTTGCGCCGCCAGATCACCACGCAGGCCATGCAAATCTTTGCCGGCTGGGGCTATCGCGAGATCCAGATCCCGTTGCTCGAGCACTTCGACTCGCTCAAGAGCGGCCTCGACGAGGATCAGATCGCGCGCAGCTTTCGCTTTGTCGATCGGGCGGGCAACCTGATGGTGCTTCGCCCCGATGTCACGCCGGCCGTGGCCAAGACCTATGCCTACCAGCTTCGCAGTGCGCCCTTGCCGCTGCGCGTGAGTTATTCGAACAAGGTGGTTCGCATAGAGCGTGCTTTTGTCGGCGCTCAGCTCGAGAGCTACCAGGTGGGCCTCGAGCTGATCGGCGCCGAGGGCCTGGTCGCCGATGTTGAGGTGCTGCTGATCGTGCTCGAGTTGCTCGAGCGCCTGGGGCTCAAGCGCTTCCAGATCAATTTAGCGGACCACAAGGCGGCAAGCCTGCTCTTGAGTGCGACGGGCGCCCCCAGCCGCTTTCGCGACGACGTCGAAGACGCCATTTTGGCGCGCGATCCCGACGAAGTGCGCTCGATCCTCAATGGGCTGGGCACCCGAACGCCGATCGTCGAGGCGATCGCGGTGATGGCAAGCCTGGAGGGCGGGCTGCAAAAGATCGATCTGATTGAGCGTCTCTTGCCCAACGAAGTCGCGCTCAAAAAGCGCCTCGATTATTTACGCAAGCTCGAGCAGGCCATGGCCGATCTTGGCTACGGCGAACAGGTGCGCGTCGATCTGGGCGAGATCGATGGCCCCGGCTATTATACCGGCATCGGCTTTAGCGTGGTGGCCGAGGGAGCCGGGCGAAGGCTCGCGCGTGGCGGCCGCTACGACGAGCTCATCGGCCTGTTCGGCCAGTCCACCGCAGCCGTGGGCTTCTCATTCTCACTGGAGGCGGTCGTCGAGCTGCTTCATCCGCAGGCGGGATCATCGGCAAGTCGTCGACAGCCGGGCGACGCGGTCTCGATTGATCCCAAAGATCCGGTGGCCGGGCTTCGCATCGCCCTGGAGCGTCGACGCCAGAACTTGCCCACGCGTGTGGTCGTGCAATCGGGAGACAAACGTGACAAGCCGTGACCGCCTGCGAATCGCCCTACCCAAGTGTGCGGAGCTGCCGGCCATCTGCGAGCAGTTTCGGGCCTGCGGATTCCCCGTGCCCGATCTGAGCACGGCCGGACTGCACTTGATCAAGGATCCGATCAACTGTGGCTTCGACTTCGAGATTTTCCGCCTGGCTGCCCCCGACGTCGGCACCTATGTCGAGCACGCGATTAGCCACGTCGGCATCATGGGCACTGACCTGCTTCGCGAGAGCGATGCCGAGGTCTGGCGTCCGCTGACGTTTCCTTACGGCAAGTATCCGCTGGTCTTCGCCGCGCCCCGCGGCGAGTCGATCGCCAGCCTCTCTGCGCGCCCCCAGATCCGCATCGCCACGCCTTATCCGCGCTACACCCGTGAGCTCTTTGCCCACCGTGGACTCGCTGCCGAGATCGTGGCCGTCTCCGACAGCACCACGGCCTGTCTGCTCGGTCTGGCCGACGGCTATGTCGACCGGCTCACCGACCCGCAGTCGCTGCTCGACCACGATTTTCGCGTCGTCGAGTTGCTCGGCTACACCCGTCTCAAGCTCATCGTCAACCGGGCCTGCTGGGCTCGCCGCCGCATCGCGATTCAGCTGCTCGTGCAACGCCTCGAGCTGCATCAGCCTCTGCCGCCGGCCGAGATCTTCATCCCCTTCGATGACGAGGATGATCTACAACTGGTGCGCCCCTGGGAAGGTGAGAGTGAGGCCAGCGAGGGCAGTGACGAGGCCGAAGACTCGGTAGGTTGAATCGGCATTGCGCCGAACGGCTATTCGACGCGTTCCATGAAGATACGCAACCAGATCGCCTCGTTGTGGCGGCCTTGCAACTCGAGCAGGTCGGCCAGGTGGCTGTAGAGCTCGGCCAACTCGTAGGGTGCGCCCGATGAGGAGCGAAGCGCGCGGCGCACTTCGGCCTCGGCTTTGACGTAGTTGCCCTGGCGGTAGTAGAGCCAGCCCAGCGTGTCGATGAAGCTGGGGCTGCGCTCGCGCGAGCCGGCGATGGCGCGGCGCACCATGTCGAGGCCGAGCTCAATGTTGTGGTCGGTGGTCGAGTACACGTAGGCCAGGTTGTTGAGGTAGGTGGCGTGGGCGCTGTCGAGTGGGCCGCGCACCTGCTCCTGGGCGATCAGGGATTCATAGACGGCGTAGGCTTGTTGGGGGTGGCCGGAGTGCTCAAAGAGCGTGGGCAGGGTCATGGTGACGTCACTGTGGATTGAGCCCGTCAGACCGGCCGCCAGTCGCGGGTAGTGCTGCTCGAGAAAGGAAGCGCCGTAAGCGGCGCGCCCTGGCGCGATAAAGGTTGCGAGGGTGAGTCGGTAGGGCTGGGTGACGTGTATGTCGTGCACCGGGGTGCGAGCCAGGCGAGCGAGATACTCGTTGGCGAGCGAGGCCTCGTTGGCGCTAAACGCCGCGCGAGCGATGCGATAGTAGGAGAACTGGCGGCCCAGACCCTGGGACTCGACGCGGTCGAGATCGGCGCGCGCGGCGTCGACCTGGCCGGTGGCAAGCAGCGAAATGCCGCGAATAAGGTACGGCTCGGGGCGCTGCGGGTGGGCATCGATGGCCAGCTGGGCAAATTCCAGCGCCTGGCCGTAATGCTCGCCGTCGATCAGCAGCTTGCCCAGATCGATGGCGGCGATCGCCGGATCGGAGCTCATGGCGATGTATTGTTGAAAGTGGGTGGCCGCATCCTCGTCAAATCCAAGCTTGATGTTGGCCAGACCCAGGTGGCGATGGCTGTGGCGCGTGAGCTTTTCGACCGGGATCTGGGGGGCGAGAAAGCGCGCGGCCTCCACATACAGGCGGCCCAAGACGAGTTGGTCGAGCACGTATTCGACCGTGCGCGGTTGAAAGGCCGTGTCTTGGAGCAGTTCGAGAATCAGGGCGCGGCCGGCCTCGACATCACCCGTGCCAAAACGCAGGTTCACCTCGTTCATGCGCATCTCGAGCATGGCGCCAAAGCCCTCACGCACGGGCATGAGCAGCGGCTCGATGAGTTCGGGCTCGAGATGAGAGCGCGACAGCGCCGCCATGCCCTCGACGGTGGTCGCCGGAGCCTCGGCTACCTGCCAATACATGCTCGAGAGGCGAGCGACGGCTTCTTGGTCGCCGTTGTTGCGGGCCGCAGAGAGGGCACGCAAGATATTGGTCTCGGTGGGAACGGCGCGCGCGCTTTGATCGCGAAGTGCGGCCGCGCCCTGGTCATAGCCCAGGCGCGCGAGTTGGTCGGCGGCGATACCACGGGCCAGTTGTTTGTCGGCGGCCTGGGCGACGAACGACTCGACGAGCTTGTCGACTCTCTCGTCCTGGCCGCTTGCACGCGCGTTGGAGAGCATGACCTCGATGGCGTTTCGGGAGACGGCGAAGTCGGCCGAGACGAGCAGCGGTCGGGCGATCTCGTTGGCGTGGGCATAGTGGCCGTGGATGTTGAGCATGCGTGCAAGGTTGAGGCGCTCGAGCGCGCCGCTTTGAGCACCACCGGCGCGCTCGAGTGCCTGCCGTAGCTGGCCATCGGCGTCGGGATCGGAGGAGAGCATGCTCAAGCGCAAGGACAGATCGCGCAGGCGATCGTGGGTGCGCACGGTCTCGGGCAGATCGGCGATGAATGCCTCGACCTCGGCGACAAAGCCGCGCGCAGCGATGGCTTCCAGGCTTGCCTGCACGACCTCGACGGAGCTGTCGGCATGGGCATCGCCAAACCAGATGACGCTACGCTCGGCGTTGTCGGCGAGCATCCAGGGGCCCTCGCGAAGCAGCGCGATGGCCGCCTCCGGGTCATTGTGAGCGTCGATCGTGTAGTGCATCAACATGGGCGCGGCCGCCGAGGCAAAGCGCTCCTGGGTGACGAGGTGGCGCAACAGGCCGATGAAGCGCTCGTGCTCGCCCAAGAATTCAAAGCGCAAGGCGAGCAGCCGCAGGTCCATGGCCGTCGCCGGCGTGCCCTGGGCGTCGGTGCGCGGGCGCGAGAGGTGCTGTTGGAACCAGGACAGGGCCTGGGCGTGATCGCCCATGAGCATGTAGCTGTGGGCGAGCAGGGGAATGAGCGGGGTGTGGCCCAGGTCGATCGCGTGGCGAAGAAACAAGACGCCGCGCTCGAGCTCGCCCTCGCGCACCAGGAATTCGCCAAGCGTGCCCATGAACTGCAGATCGGGAATGCGAGGGGGATCGAGCAGGGGGCGTGCGGCTTCGAGCAGGCGATCGATGCCGCCAAGGCGGGTGAACAGGCCGGCATGGGTGAGCAACACCTGGGCTGCCATGTCCTGATCGCCGACGACGAGTTCGTTCTCGATGACGGCGACGGCTTGCTCGACGTGACCGTGGCGCTCGAGCGCGCTGATCAGCTGGGCAAGCTCCATACCATCGGCGCGAAGCCTGGCGATCGCCTGCTCGACGCGCGCGGGATCGGAGGCGGTGAGTTCATCCTCGGCGATGTGCCCCATGAAAAGCGAGCGCTCGAAGGGGTTGGTGGACAGGGCTCTTCGCGATGCTTCGAGGGCCTCGTTGAAGCGGCCCGTCTCGCTCATCGACTCGACGAGCGCCGACCAGATGCTGGAGCGCAGCGTCGGCTCCGCGGCAGTTGCAGCGAGTTCGATGTCGGCTGTGCCGCCTTCGATATCACCGGTGCGAATGCGCAGTCGACCGCGTTGCAGGCGGCCTTCGCCGTGATCGGCGGCGAGCGCGAGCGCCTGATCGTAGGCCTCGAGCGCCTGTGAGACCTCGCCGCGGCCCTCGTAAAAGCGTGCAACGGCCAGCCAGGCGTCGGGTCCATGCGAGCTCTGGGAGGCGAACTGCTCAAAGCTCTCCAAGGCGCGATCGGGCTTGCCGGCGCGGTAGAGATTGACAGCCAACTGGTAGGTCATCGTGTCGCCCTGCAGGCCGCGCATGCGCGTGATCTGGTCGACGGCCTCGCTCCACATACCGGCGTTCTCGAGCACGGTGAGCACGGCCTGGCGCGCACGCGCGGGGTTTTGCGAGCGTGCGAGGTATTTGGTGATCAGCGCCGGCACCTCGCGCGAGCGATCGGAGTTGCGGTATATCTCGGCCAGGCTCGCAAAGGCGGCCTGGATGTACTCCTGGTTGTCGGAGCCGAACAAGGCCAACAGGTAGGGCTCGGCGGCGCGGTAGCGATGAAACTGCACGAGGTTTTGAGCGATCGTGCGCCCGTCCTTGAGATTCTTGCTGCGCATCTCGTAGTGGGTCTGGAAGACGTCCTCGGCTTTTTCGGCCTCGCCCAGGTTGAGCAAGACATTGCCGTAGTGCAGCAGCATCTGGCCGCTTGGCGGGCCCTTGGACAGCAGCTTATCGTAGGCGCGCGCGGCGGCGGCCCACATGTTTTTGGCGCGCATGTTGCTGGCGAAGTCGCGAAGCTCGGTGTAACTGGGGTCGGCGGCGTCGAGATAGCGGCTGTAGTAGGCCTCGGCCTCACGTTGGGCGCCGGGCAGCGGCAGATCGCCGCGGTGATTGTACTGGGCGGCCTGCAAATAGGCGTCGGCCATGAGCCGATAGATGCGCGGGTCGCTCTCGCCGCCCTTGAGCAGCTGGTGATAGAAGACAAGTAACCAGCGCGAGTAGCCCCGATTCTCAAAGCGGCGCGCGATCGTTTCGAGCGCGTCGAGGCGGCGCTCGGCGGACTCGATGTAGCGGCGAACCAGCTCGAAGGCCTCGCGCTCGCGGCGCTGCTCGAAGTACAGCTCGGTGAGCTGCTCGTAGTGCGACCATTCGCGCGGCTCGAGGCGGATGAGTTCCTCGAGGATGCGTACAGCCTCGTTTTGCAGTGTGCTTGAGCGGTAGCGCGTGAGCACTTCGCGAAGGGCGCGATTGCGATTGGGTGCGGCGGCTACGTAGCGATCCAGGGCGCCTTTCATGTCGCTGTCGCGGCGTTGGCGTCGGTAGATGTCGGCGACTTGCAACCAGGATTCGAAGTGTCCCTCGCGCGCGGCGCGCATGAAGTAGGGCAGGGCGTCATCCCACTGTGCGCGGCGGGTAAAACGCTCGCCGACGAGCTGGAAGTCGGCCGTACGGTTGCCGCGCACCCGTATCCATTGCTCAAAGAGCGCGTGTAGCTCGCGCGGCTTGCTCCACTCGACGTAGACGGCGGCCAGGCGGTCGACCACCGAGAGGCTCGAGGGCTCTTGCTTGAGGGCACGCTTGAGGGCCCTTTCGGCGTCTTCGAACATGCGCTGACCAAGAAAGATCGCCGCGACGTCGAGCAGGGCCTGACGGTTTTCGCCGCGATCCTTGACGAAGTTTTCCAGCGCGATCTTGAGCTCGTCACTGGCATTGGTCGCAGCATAAATGCGGGCGAGCTCAAGCCAGATGTCGCCTTTGGAGCTCGAATCGCGCGCCACGGCGCGCTCGTAGAAGAAGCGGGCGAGCGCGAAGTTGCGCCGCCCGGCGGCCCAGCGCGCGGCATTGATCTCGGCGTCGACGGTGGCATCGGCGCGCTCGACGTAGAGCTTGAGCACGCGCTCGACGTCGTCGGCCTTGGCGCGGCGAGCGTAGAGCTCGGCCAGCGTCTGGGCGACGCGCCAACTGGCCGGCGATTCGACCATCGCCTCCTCGAGCAGCTCAAAGGCCAGATCGGAGTCTTGTTGGTTGAGTGCGGTGTCGGCGGCGGTGACGTAGACCTCGGGGCTCAGAGGCAGACCACGCAGCTTGCGCATGTCCTCGAGATAGGCTGCCACATGCAAGCGGGCGGCGGCCTTGTTGGAGGTGGACATGAGCAGGCCGGCCATGTGCAAGCGAAGTTGTGCGCGGCGAAAGGTCACCTCGCCGGACTCCATGTCTTCGAGCGCCTGAGTGTAGAAGTGCAGAGAGACTCCCGTGGCGCCGAGCTGATCGGCGCGCTGGGCGATCTCGAGCAAGCGTTGGCCCCGGCGTGAAGGCTCGCTCGTGTCGATGTAATTTTGCCAGGCGGCGATCGCCTCGTCGGCGCGATCGAGGCGCACGAGCAAGACGCCAAGCTCCATGGCGTAATTGACGCGCTCGGGGTACTCCTCGAGCAGGGCGCGGTTGATGGCGACGGCCTCCACGAGGCTGCCCTGCTGGACGAGACTCTCCGCGAGCTGCTCGCGGCTCAAGCGAAGGTGGTCGTCGCTCGCCTCAGGATGGTCTCGGTCGATCGCGCCAAGCTCGGTGCGTATGGAGAGCACGGTTTGAAAGTTCTGGCGCGAGGTGGCCAAGACCAGCGCGGCCTCCAGGGCGCGCTGGTAGTCGGTATCGCTGACGCTGGTCGGGTCGGCCGCGCGGGCGACGCGCCAGGCGTCGACGGCCTCGATTGCACGACCGAGCTCCCAGTAGACCTTGCCCAACACGCGACCAGCATCGGCATTGATCGCGCCCGATTTAAAGGCGCGATCGGCATAGGGCAAGGCGTCGTGATATTGCTCTTGGCCGATCAGCGCCTGGGCCATCAAAACATTGGACTGGGGGCTGGCGATGTCGCGGTCGAGCCCTTCGCGTGCATGGGACTTGGCGGCCTCGAAGTCTTGGTGGGCCAGCGCCTGCATGCCCCGCTCATAAGGGTGCACACATCCCGAAGAGAAGACGACGACGACAACGAGCACAAAACAAGCCCCAAACCTTTGCATCTGCAACCTAATCTCAGGGAACTAAGAAGCCCGTAGAACAAAATGCCCTGGAGAAGCGTTGGGCATCACTGTCAACCGTGACACTCGCCTAAAACATTTCGCAGGCCGGTCGACGTTGCCGATAGCCTATTTCGCCGCGTGGGGCTTCGCAAGTGCCTTGCACAGGAAGGCTGTTCGGTGCCAGGTAAGGAAATTTGGTCAGAACCCTTTACATCAAGGGGCGCTATGCTAAAGCTATGCGCCGATTTGATGCACACCGAAGGGCTTCCAATCGCTAACAGTAAAGCCAAGGGATTGATGGTGAACGATTTTAATAATGACAGAATGTCCTATAAGAACTTGACGATTGAGCGCGGCCAACGCCACTGCAAGATCGTCGATGAGGAGGACAACGTCGTCTTTCGCACCACGAACGTTCGCGATGCTCAAGACTATCTGGCCCTGATCGAGGAGATCGACCGGCTGCAACGCCTGCTCGATGCCCGTGGCATGGCGCCCCACCGGATCTATCTGCTGGCCTCGGACGAGGACAAGCGCGGTCGAGTCAACTTCGAGAACGTGCCCGCCAAAGAGGTCGTGATCGTCGCCAAAGCCGAGAACGACTCGGTCGTGGTGCGCTATCTCGATGATGGCAAAGAAGAGATCGTCGATCTCGAGGAGATCGAGCCGATCGAAGGCGGCTCCTATCTGCAGGGCTCCGATGTCCAAGACGAGGCCGTTCACGTGGTGATGCGTTTCGATCGCGACAACGAGTCGGCGACGCTTGCAGTGTTTCGCTCGGTGGAGAACGCCGACGAACTCGCAAGTGAGTGGCAACACGGCGAGGAGGCCCCCGGCACGGAGTATGGTCTGACGCTGGTGCACTCCGAGGGCGACATCTTGTTGTATCGCTCGGACTCCTCGATCGAGGATTGAGTGTGCAAGGCTTCGGCCTTGAGAACGGGGCAACAAAAAAGCACCGAGTCATCGACTCGGTGCTTTTGTTTCTTGTTGAATCCCTGTGTTCGACAAACAGTGCTGCCCAGACGAGCTAGACGAGCGGCAGCTCGCCGACGATCTCGGGCTCATTGCCTTCGGTCGCAAAGCCAGCGCGTTTCCAGGCGTCGAGGCCGCCGTCGAAGTCCGAAACCTTGCGATATCCCAGCGCCTCGAGGATCGTTGCGGCCTTGTTGGAGGCCTCGGCCTCGTGATTTTCGCCGTAGACGACGAGTCGCTCATTTTTGCTCAATTCCACAGGCGCGCGCCGCTCGAGCTCCGAGAGGGGGATATTGATCGCGCCGGGGATATGTTCTTTTTGATAGTGTTCGGGCTCGTGCAAATCGATGAGTACGAAATCCTCTTGGCTATCCATTCGTTGCTGCAACTCCGTGCTCGACATCAACCGTGCCATGAAAGTCCTTTCGTTCATGGCCAACGCTTGCCAAAGAGTCCCCACTTTCTATCAACAGCTTCTTCGACAGGTGCTGGCCGGGTTATTGGGGGCGTTCGCAAGGCCTTGAGTCGGCGTGCCCGAGATCGCGGCGTGCCTTCTTTGGGCTCGATTGGTTTGCACCGGGTAATATAGTGGCCATCGTGGGCGAAGCAACTCGACAACTTTGCGTGCAGTGCAATCGGGTCGAGAGCAAGGCTTCGGGGCCAGACCGGTGCTTCCCCCCAATCAACAAGCAAGCAGGCCCGGCGATTCCAGGGTGGTTTGCTTGCCGCCACTTGCTTGCACCCAACAGGCGCGTGGGGTATTGCTCATTGTGTTGTTCAGGTCTTGAGGCCGTGCTTTAAGTGAGTCAGCGCAAATGTCTTCATCGCTCGTAAAACTCTGGTTTTTTTCCATTGCCCTGTCCGCGTTGGTTCTGGCCAGCTCGCCAGCGCTTGGGCAGACCGCTGAGCAGCGCCAGGATGCGATCGAGGTCGTGCGCCAGGCCAATGCCCACTATGACCAGGGCGAGTTTCAGCAGGCTTTGAAGATGTATCGGCGCTCCTACCGCTTGCTTGACGATGCGCGCCTTCTGTATCGCATCGGATTGACCTACGAAAATCTGGGGAACTTCGTGCGCGCGCGCGAGTACCTCGAGGACTACTTGCTCAAAGATCCCGAGAGCCAGTATGCCGGGCGCATCCGGGCCAAGATCGAGCAGTTGGCCACGCTCGAGAAGAACATGCAGTCCTATCTGGCAGTCAACTCGGAGCCTCGCGGAGCCAAGGTCTTTCTCGACGGTGATGTGGACAGCGTCGAGGGAACGACCCCGGTTCGCATCCCGGTGGGCGCCGGCGAGCATACGGTCGTGCTGATCTTCGAGGGCCGTCGCAAGCTCGAGGACATCGTCACCGTCGAGCCGGGTCAGACCATCGAGCGCACCTACCGCGCCGAGGCCGGCACGAACACCGAGGCTCCCTTGGAGAGCCAACCCAAGGAGGTCGTCGCGGCGGCGCCCATTCAGGGGCCCAGTCAAGGGTCGGTTGGGCAGGGTAATTCCGCGGTTGCTCCGGGCACTTTCCGCATGATCGATCTTGGGCCTCCAACCGGTATCATCGCCCTCTCGTGGGCGGTCATTGCTGCAGGCAATCTGATGATATTGGCGGCGATCTGGCCGTTTTCCGATGCCGACATCGTCGACCCCAGCGCCGGGTATGCAGGCGTGGCAATGGTCGGCGCCGGTGTGTACATGCTGGCAATTCACGATTGGTCGTCTGTGGTCGAGCCTTCGAGTCTCGCCTTTGAGAACGGTCCCTTTCGGCTTCCGCAAGCAAGGCAATTTACACTTCGCGCGCGCTTCTGAGTGGTGCACGCGCCTTGCACGCGCCTTGCCCGCAGCGCGCGCCGGTGCTAACAAAGTGGTAAGAGACGGCAACGGCGTGCCAAGACGCGCCAATTTTCAATCCGATGACCTCCACCACGTGATCTGCCATGGCCTTCAAGGCGCCCCAACATTTGCAAAAGAAAAAGTCGCCGTTCTACTGGGATTGGTGGGGTGAGAACCCGATCGAGATCGTTTTGGTGATCTTGATCGTCGTATTCTTCTTCGCATTGCCGCGCACCGGCTGCGGGATCACACAGCAAAACGTCAGCCTGCCGGTCGCCGCCGCCTCACGCTGAAGCGTTGCCCTACTAAAACGAGTGGCCGATACTCAAATAAAACGAGTAGCCCGGCACGAGCCGCTGGATCGGGTCTTCATCAAGCGGCACAAAGTCACAAAACTGGGTGCCGACGGTGCGCGGATCGACGCAGCGGCGAAAGCGCTCATCGTCGCGAATGTCACTGAGCAACAGCGCGCCGTCGAGGCGCAGGGGTCCCACGGGCGTCACCCACCAGACGCCGGCGCCAATGCCGTAGAGGGTGGTCGCGGCGATGTCCGCCCAACTCTCGGTGCCCTGGTCGTTGTGCGTGGTGCCAAAGAGAAACTGGCCCTGCAAAACCGTTGCGGCGTCGACGAACATCGCCCCCCAGAAGTCACCGACGTCGAGAAAGCTTCGGGCAATGCGAAAGCGCGGCTCAACGGAGGCTTCGAACATGGTCAGGCCACCGACGGGTACGGGGTCTCCGGTCTGGGTGAACAGTGAGAGACGCCGGCGCCCGAAGGCGCGCATGCCGTCGGTGCCGCCGCTGTTGAGCCGACTTTGCACCGGCACGCCCGTGTCGCGCCCGACGTTGTAGACCGAGCCCAGGCGGGTTCGCATCGCGAGCACGTTGGAGGTGAACAGCTCAAAGGGCACGTAAGCCTCGCCGGAGACGACGGCGCGCACGTAGTCGAATTCGCCGCCAATCAGATAGCGTCCGGCCTCGGCCAGGGCAAAGCGCGCGATGAAGCCTCGCGTGGGATTGAGCACGTCGTCGCGGTAATCGATCGAGACGGTCTGCTCCAGGGTTTCGAGCAAGAACTCGGGCCGAAAGTCCAGGCCCAGGCCGGTGGCGCCTAGATCGAGCAAGCCCTCGTTGATGTTGCTGTAGTTGAAGTAGGCCACGCTGTAGGCGAGCTCGAGGATCAGCCGGCGAAAAAACGGCCGGTCGACGCTCAGACGCAGCAGCGGGTTCCACACAGTAAAGCCCTCGCGCACGTCGCGCTCGACGCGCGCGCGCATGCGAAAGTTCGTGCGTCGCTCGAAGAACTGAGGCTGGGAGAAGCGAAGCTCGGTGGAGAGCAGCACGCCTTCGTTGCCGGTGTCCTCGGGACGCAGAAAACCCGGTGCCCAGGCATAGCCTGCGGCCGTGATGTGCTCGAGCTTTCGCAAGCCACCGAGGAAGTTACGGCTCGACCAATTGACCAGGCCGCGCACATCCTGGCGAGTATCCTCGGCGGCGATGCCCACGCCCAGGCGCACGCGGTATTTCTTGGCCTCCTTGAGGCGCACGACGATCGGCACCTCTTCGCTGAGCTGGCTTCGCTGCTCAGCCTCCTCCTGGGCGGAGGCCAGAAAGCCCGAGACGCCCAGCGGCCCCGGAGGCGGCGGGTCGGTCAAAGGCTCGTCGGCAACATCGAGAGGCTCGGCCTCTTTGCCCTCTCGCTCCTGGAGCTCATCGAGCTTGTCCTCGACGAGCTCTTCAACCGGCAATCCCGACTTCTCGGCTGGGCCTTCGCGCTGAATGTCCTCGAGCACCTTGGCTTGGACCGGATCCTCGAGCACGAGCTCGCGCGCCTCATGGCCGGGCAAGACCGTGACCAGGCCGAAGACGCCCAGATCGTAGATGTCCTTCTGGGCCTCGAAGAGCCTCTCGGGCGTGTAGCGCTGACCGGGCGAGAAGGGCAGGGCCTCGCGAACGAAGCGCTCTTCGACGTCTTCGAGGCCGAAGATATGAACCTGCCCAAAGACCGTCTCCGGGCCGGGATCGACGTAGAAGATCACCTCGGCTGAGTTTTGCTCCGGCATCACGAAGACGCGGCCGGCCACCTCGGCATAGGCGTGACCGGCCTGCTTGAGCCGGCTGCTGATCGCCTCGCGCGAGGCCAGATAGCTCGCCTGGGTGAACACGTCGCCGGCCTCCAGGGGCAAATCGGCCAGCAGCTCATCGCGCCGGGGTCCAATGGTGTCGTTGAGGCCCTCGAGTGTGATTCCGGAGACTTCCACGGGCAGTCCCTCGTCGATCGAGAGCGTGATGCGTACGGAGTTGCGCTCCGGGCTCTCGACGATCGACTCGGTGAGCACCTCGGCGTTGAAGTAGCCGCGCTGGCGATAGAAGACCAGGATGCGTTCGACGTCGCGGCGCCAATCGAAGAAATTGTAAAAACGTCGCTCCTGGCCGATGACCGGCAGCCAGGCCACCGATGCGCGCCAGCCCGGATCCTGGCGCGTCGCCAGGCCGGCTTTGATCTCGCTCAAACTGAAGCGATCGACGCCGCGGATGTCCAGTGACTCGACACGCATGATCGTGGTGCCGGGGACGATGTAGTCCTCGCGCTGTTCGGCGCCTGCGCATGAAAACAGCGTCAGCGACGTCAGCACCACCAGCAGTTTGAGAGTGTCATGGGACATCGTGTTCTTTCATTGCGTTCGCCAGACGTGGCGATCGCTTTGGCGGCAAAATATAGGAGAGACCCCCGGCAAGGCAACCGTCGAATCCGATCCGCCGGCTGCGTTCAGTCTTTGAAGAAATCGCCCATGGGATCATCGTCGCGCAGCCGCTTCTTTCGTTTGGGGAAGGCCTCGGCGGCCTTTTCGAGGCTTTCACGCGCTGCCTTGGCGCGCCGAGCGGCCGCGCGTGCCTCGATCGTGGCTTCGCGAAGGCTCAACTCATCGCGTGGCGCGTCGGCGGGCTTTTGTTCACTGGTCGTGACCGTTGGCGCAGGCTTAGCCTCGGTCTTTGCTGGCTTGGAGGAGGCTGCAGCTGGCCTTGGCGCGGCTTCTTTGGGCGCATCTTCGACGGCGATCGCCCGATCAACTTCTGCCAACTCGGCGTCGGCTTGGCCACCGGCGTCGATCTCGGCCAGCGCCTCAGCCAGGAGTGGCTCGTCGGCGCCGACGGGCTCGGGATAAACCACGGGCCGCTCGGTCAACGCGGGCTCCCGCGATTCGGTGTGGATCCAGTAGGCTGCAGCCGAGGCTGAAACCAGGAGTACAACGAGCGCCAAGGCCACTTTCTTCAAGCCAGAGGAGGGCGCTGGGCTCAGCAGCGCATCGAAGCTGTCGTCGGCATCAGCCTGCTTTCGCTGCGCAGCATCGACTTGCGCTGAGGGCGTCGCGTTCGACACCTCCGGCGCCACAAAGGCCACAGCGGCGGTCTCGGCCAGCCCGATCGAGCCGCCGTCAATGTCGCGAAGCGGCATCGACTTGAGCTCGTGGGGGCGCAGTCCAGCGAGCGCGCTCTCGAGCGCTTCACGAACCTCGGTCGCCGAAGCATAACGATCCGCGCTGCTCTTTTGGAGCAGGCGAACCACGAGTTCTTCGACCTCGACGGGCACTACACCGTGCGCTTTGGCGCTCAACGACTCGACCTCGCCGAAGATATGGGCCATCAAGATGGCCATCGGAGTGTCTCCGCCAAAGGGTGGCCGACCGCCGATTAGCTCGTAGAGGATGCAGCCCAGACTGTAGAGATCACTTCGCCCGTCGATCGCCTGGCCCTGGCACTGCTCGGGGCTCATGTAGTGCGGCGTGCCGAAAATCTGACCGGTCTGGGTGACCTGTGTCTGAGAATTGATCACTTTGGCGATGCCGAAGTCGAGAACCTTGACGAAGGTGCCACCGCCGCTCATTTCGAGCACGAAGATGTTGTCGGGCTTGAGATCGCGGTGAACGATGCTCGCGTCATGGGCGGCCGAGAGCGCCGAGGCGATTTGAATGCCGATCTTGAGGATCTCCTCGAGGGTGAGATCGCCTTTGGTCAGGCGCGCCGAGAGCGTAAGTCCTTCGAGGTACTCCATGGCCAGATACAGCGTGCCGTCGGGATCCTGGCCGAAGTCGAGGATCGTGACGCAGTGCGGGTGATTGATCGTCGTGGCGATCTTGGCTTCCCGAAAGAAGCGGTCGACAAAGGAGTCGTTGTCGTTGAGCGAGGTGTGCAGCGTCTTGATCGCCACGCGGCGCTGCACGCTGCGTTGGTGGCCCAGATAGACTGCGCCCATGCCGCCTTCGCCGATCTTCTTCTCGATGATCCAGCGTCCATCGAGGTTGCGCCCGAGCATCGGATCGGCCACCGCAGGTCCACGGCCCAGGCGCAACTTCATGCCGTCGTTGGGGCAGAAGTCGACCGCGTCGTCGAACTCGGTCTGACATGTGGGGCAAATCTTCATGGGCAAGTCTTAAGAGACATTGAGCAGCATGGGGCGCATCGGGGCATCCAACTAAAAGTCTCCAAAAGGGTCAAACGTTTTCAAGCTGGCTTTGTCGGCCGAGCGATCGCCAGGGCCGGACTTGCCAGGGCCGGATTCAGACTTTTCGTTGCGGTCAGAGATAGCGCTGTATGGGTTTGATGACATCGGTCTACGACCCACACGGCTCGGTCGCTTGTGATTTCGTGGTCGTGCGGCGTTTGTCGTTATGGTTTTTGTCGTCAGGTTATAGGCCGCCTCGAGCCGATCGAAAGCTTCCTCGCCGGCTTGGCCAACGCGTTGGTGCGCCTCGGATTGTGCGAGTCCAAGCGTTGCGCCCACCTGGGCCTGCTCGCTGGCTGCTCGTATAGCTTGACCGAGCGCTTGGGCGTTGGAAACGGCTGCGCGCTCTTGGGCCTCGGGTGCGCTCTGAGGCGCCGGTTTGGAGTCGCAAGCTACGGCAAACAAGACAACGAGCAGGGCAAGCGCGCACATCGCGTGGCTGCTATCCACCTTGGCGTCGAACTCGCTCTGAGATGTGGGGCAAATCTTCATGGGCTAGAGTCGCTCGACCTGAGGCTTGCGCGAGTCTTCGTCTTCGAGGCGCTCGATGATGATCGGCTTGGTGTCCTCTTTGGGCGTGACTTCCGGGCTCTTTGTGGTCGTCGTCTGGGTGTTTTGGGGTGGGCGCGGACGAATCGTCTTGTTCGATGTGCCGGTGTTTTTGGATTCCGTGCGCGCCTCGATCGCTTGTAAGTCGACGATCTCAGCGGCCTTGGCGGCCACCAGGGCAAAAGAGAACTCTTGGCGCGTGGTGACCTGCGGGTTGACCGTGATGTCGACCTCGCGCGCCTCGAAGCCCTCGAGCTCGAGCCTGTAGGTGACCGAGGTCGTATTCGGTGGCAGCGCAACGGTCAGAGGCGTCTTGCCCATGGGCACGAGGCCGTCGAGCACCATGGCGCTGCTCGGCTCCGAGGAGATACGGATGCGCATGGGATCGGATTCGGCCACGGCCGCGCCGTTTTCCAGCTCGCCGGCGGCATGGAGCTCGGCGGCGAGCGCGCCGTTGGGTTCGCCGCCCTGTTGATTGGACTTGAGGACGACCAGGGTCGCCAGCACGATGATGAGCACGATGACCGCTCCGATGGCGATCGCGGCGATCGGCGGCGCGCTCTTGGTGGGCACGGGGTCCGCATCGGCGGCCATGATTGTGACGCTGCGATCGAGCTTGGCGCGGTTGGCGCCGGTGAGCATCTCTTTGCGATTGACGAGCGCCTGCTCGAGCTCTTCGCGAAGCTCGTCGGTGGTCTGCGGCCGATCCTGGGGCCGCTTTGCCAGTGAGCGACGAACGACGTGCTCGAGGCCAAGCGGGATGAGGCCGAGCGCGTTCTCCGGCAAGCGCTCGGCAAACGGTGGCGGGGCGTCCTGGGTGTGGCTGATCATCAACGCCGTGGTGCTCGGCTGCTGAAAGGGCGGGGCGCCGCAGAGCATCTCGAAGATGATGCAGCCCAGGCTGTAGATGTCGCTGCGATTGTCGACCTTCTCCGAGAGGATCTGTTCTGGCGACATATAGCGCGGCGTACCAATGATACGCCCGTCACCGGTGAGCTGTACGTCGTCCTCGCCGCTGACGACCTTGGCGATGCCAAAGTCGAGCACCTTGGCCACGTCCTTGTCGCCGTCGACCTCGATCAAGAAGATGTTGTCGGGCTTGATGTCGCGGTGAACGATGCCGTGGCGGTGCGCTTCGCTGAGCGAGCGGCAGACCTGCGAGGCGATGTGCACCACGCGCTCGGGCGAGATCGGGCCTTCCTTGATCAGATCGCTCAAGGTGTGGCCGTTGAGCAGCTCCATGGTCAGAAACAAGAAGCCGTCGTCGGTTTGGCCGTAATCAAAGACGGTGACAGTATTGGGGTGGCGAAGCTGGCTGACGGTGAGCGCTTCGCGCTCGAAGCGCGCCGCCGTGACCGGGTTATGCGAGGGGATGAATTTGAGCGCGATGCGCCGGTTCATGTTGCGCTGAATCGCCTCGTAGACCGCGCCCATGCCGCCAAAGCCCATCAGACTTACGATTTCAAAGCGCCCCGCAATCGTCTGGCCCACCAGGCGTTCGTACAATTGTTTGCGATGTTCGCGCGAAGAACTCATGTATTAGGCCGACGATTTGTTGGAAATCTCAAAAGCCCAGGCTCATGCCCAAACCAGCGCCCGAGGGCGAAAACCAGGGGCTGAACGCGACACCCGAGGCCGCCGCGGTGTCCGAGGGCGTGGCCGTGATGAACAGGTAGGTGCCGATGACCGTGACCACGCCACCGACGATGAACAAGCCGTCGGCGATCAAAGCGCGCGTGCTGCCCGTCTCCTGGGCGGCCTGGCGACCGGCGGTATCGGTCGGGTCGGCGTTTCGAAACTCCTGCTCGCTCACCGATGCCAGCCAGCCAAAAGTACCACCGATGGCGAGCAGCCCGACGCCCGAGCCCAGCGTGATGTAGGCCACGGTGCGGTCCGGGCTCTTGGGCTTGGGATCGGGGGTTAGCGGGAGTTGGTCTTTGTCTCTATCATCGCCGGCGGGCCTGGGATCGTTGGGATCCGAGGCGTTGGCGTTGCGCTCGCGCAGTTTTTGAACCTGCGCCAGGGCGTGTTGGCGCGCCTCACTCTCGACGTCCGGGGCAACCACGAAGCGCTCGTAGTAGACGATCGCGTTGTCCCAATCCTCGATCTTCTCGTAGCACTTGGCGATGTTATACAAAAGGTTGGGCACCGACTCGAGCTCATAGGCTTGCTTGAAGGCGTCGATCGCCCCAGAAAAATCTTGTGCGCGGTACTTCTGAGCCCCCTGGCTGGAGAGGACTTCGACCTTTCTCGCGATCTCGGACTGGTCGGCGGGCTGCTGGGCAAAGGCAGTGCTGACTGGAGCCGCCATGGCCAAACCCGCGATGAGCACGATACTGATGAGATTTCGCATCACTTTTCTTGGGAGAGGTTGGTCAATTGCGGCGTGTGATAAGGGCGTTCATGGGCCGATGATACCCCCAAGTCGCCACAACGTCCAGAAGCTTCGATGGCACGGCCAAACCCCGGCAGTTGGCAGTGGACAGGCGCTCGATCTCGTCCCATCATGGCCCACGTGGAGCACCAGCAACAGACATTGCAAAAGTTTTGGGCAATCGTTAAGCGGGAGAAGTCGATACGATGAGCACGCAAGACGAAAACAGTGGCAGCGAGACAATCTCCACGCCGTCTGAGAGACGCACGGTCGTTTTGCCCGAGAGCACGATGGGCTCGGACATGTGGGAAGCCCTCGCTCCCACGATCAGCCCGCCACCGCTCGGTTTGGAGGCGACACCGGCATTGGCGCCGCCTGGAAAAGGTTTGCAAGGCATGGCCAGTCGCTGGACGCAGTTTTTCCCGGCGATCAAGAGCGAAAAATCGGTCGGCATGGGCACCTTTCAAGGTGTTTATCGCCCGACGATTCTGACGATCCTCGGCGTGATCATGTATCTGCGCCAGGGCTGGATCGTCGGCGAGGCGGGTCTGCTCGGCATGGTGGCGATCATCTCGTTGACTTTCTTGATCACGGGCACCACAGCCTTGTCGCTGTCCTCGATTACGACCAATATCCGTGTTGGCACCGGCGGCGTTTTCTCGATCATCAGCCAGTCTCTGGGGTTGGAGACCGGCGGAAGCATCGGTATCCCGCTCTTTTTGGGCCAGGCGCTGGCCGCCGCGCTGTACATCTACGGCTTTAGCGAGGCCTGGCTCTACATCTTTCCCGGTCACCCGCAGTGGCTGGTCGCTTATGGCGCCTTTGCGCTGGCCTTTGGCGTCACCTTGGTCTCGACACGCCTGGCCTTCAAGCTGCAAAGCGCGATGTTGGTGGTGATTTTGGCCTCCTTTCTCTCGATCATTTTGGGCTGGACGAGCTTGGGCGCCGGCGAGGTCACGCTGCAAAATCCTACCCTTCTTGGCTCGTTCGAGGATGGCGGCTTCTGGTTGCTTTTTGCTGTCTTTTTCCCGGCCGGCACGGGCATCACCATTGGCGCGAGCATGTCCGGGGCGCTGGCTAATCCGCGGCGCAGCATTCCGCTGGGCACGCTGGCGGCCTGGGCGACGGCGCTGTTCGTCTACATCTTAATGGCGATCTGGTACAGCACGGTGGCCACGCCCGAGGAGCTGCGCTCCAATTATCTGGTCGTAGTCGACCACGCCGCCTTCGGCGAGCTCGTATTGCTCGGAATTCTGGGATCGACCTTTACGGCGGCGCTGAGCTCGATGGTCGCCGCGCCGCGGGTGCTGCAGGCGCTTGGCGCCCACGGGATCGTGCCCAAGCGCGCTTTTTTTGGGCGGCTCTCGCTCGGTGGCGAGCCGCGCAACGCGATCCTTGCCACCGGCGCGCTCGTGGCGGCGGCGCTGCTGCTCGGTAGCCTCAACAACATCGCCATTCTGATCACGATGTTCTTTCTGCTCACCTACCTGACCCTCAACATCGTCGTGCTCATCGAGCAGGGCCTGGGCATGATTTCGTTTCGCCCGATCTTTCGCGTGCCGATCGCCGTGCCGGCCGTGGGCACCATCGCCTGCGTGGTAGCGATTTTTGTGATCAGCCCGGCCTTTGCGTTGGTGGCGCTGGCTTTTGTCGCCGCGATCTACATCTATCTGGTCGGCCGAAAGCTCGAATCACCCTGGCAGACGGTGCGAAGCAGTATTTTCGTCTCACTGGCGGATTGGGCCGCCAAGCGCATCGCCAAGAGTCCAGACGAGGCCAACGAGCGCTCCTGGAAGCCCGACTTGCTCGTGCCCGTCGAGTCGCGTGCCCAGCTTGATGGCAGCTTTCGCTTTTTGCGTGTGCTCACCGAACCCAAGGGGTCGTTGCAGATCGTCGGTGTATCGAGCGCGCCCACAGGCTCGGCCAAGGTCGTGGACGCGCTCGACACCGTCGCGCTGAGCGCGGTGCCCGACCATGCAACACCGGTGGGTTTGCCTGCGGTCGACGACTTGTCGGTCGACTCGCCCACGGCTAGCCCAGAGGCCGGCGAGTTGGACGAGCGCAGCGAGGGCGCGCTCGATACCGCAAGCGAGGCCAGCGAGGACAAGCCCAGGATGCGTTTGTCGCTTCCTCGGCCCCGAAAGACTCATGTCACTGAGCTTGGAAAGCCGCTCAGCCAGACCGGGCCTATGGCGTCGGGCAAAACGAGTACATCCCTGCCTGTGATCGGAAATGGCCTCAAGACCATCCATGATGTGGCCAACGACTTTCAAAACGAAGGGTTGTTCGCCTCGGCGGTTACGATCGAGGCGCCCAGCTATCTCAAGGGCGTTCAGATGAGCTCGGCCGTGATGCGCGGCAGCTTTTTTCGCCCGAACATCCTCTTCGTCAACGCCCATCTCTACGACCGCCTGACCTTGCAAGGTCTGATCGACACGGCCGCCGACCACCAACTGGGCGTGGCCTTTCTCTACGAGCACCCGGAGTCGTCGCTGGGACATGAGCGGCGCGTCAACATCTGGGTGCGCGATCAGAGCCCACAATGGCATCTGGGCTTGAGGCTGGCCAACCTCGATTTGGCGCTGCTGCTCGGCTACCAGATCTATCGCAACTGGCAGGGCCCGCTTCGCCTGCTCACGGTCTGCCCCGACCCGGCTGAGATGGCCAATGCGCGCACATTCTTGCAGCAGCTCATCGACGATGCCCGCCTGCCGTCGCACTCGGAGTGCTGGGTGGAGCAGGGCGGCCTGCTCAATAAGATCAGCGAAGCACCGCGTGCCGACCTCCAGATCCTGGGCCTTGCGCCGTTGGTCGACGTCGATTGGATGCGCACCGTCGTTCAGCGAAGCGGCAGCTCCTGTTTGTTCGTGCGCGACTCCGGGCGCGAGAGCGCGTTGGCCTGAGCTCGGTTGCCGATCGGATATTTGCCGCTGCAACGCGCATTTGCTAGGGTGTTGTCGCTATTACACCGACATAGTGGCCGACACCCGAAGCAGGAGGTGACAGCTCACGTCCTCGAGGGTCAAGATGCGAAATTTGGTGGCAGTGCTCAGCCTCACCCTGATTTGCATGGTGGGCTGTGACGGGCGGCTCGACTTGGGCGAGGCCAAGGCGCCTGCCGGCCCCAGCAACCAGAGCAACAACGCCAACAACACCAATACGAACAACACCAACATCGAGATCAACACCGGTGTGATCGGCGTGGCCTTTAGCGGCGCTCGCCGGCTCAGTCGCGACGAGTATGACAACACGCTACGCGATCTGCTCGAGGACGGGACGCGCCCTGGCGCGCTCTTGCTTCCCGAGGATTCGGTTGACCCCTTCGACAACGACTACCGCACGCAATACGCCTCGATGACCTTGATCGAGGCCGTCGAGGCCCTGGCCGACAGCGCGAGCGAGCGCTTGTTGGCCGACACCGCGCGCCGCGACCGGATCGTGGGCTGTAGCCCGCGTGGGCCCGACGACGCGGTCTGCATGCGCCGGTTTATCGAGACCTTTGGCCGGCGCGCCATGCGGCGCGCGCTGCGCCCGGTCGAGGTCGAGCGCTTTTTGGCACTTCAGAGCTTCGCCGTCGAAGACAACAACTTCTACTCGGCGGTCGATCTGGTTGTGCGCGCCATGCTCCAGCAGCCGGAGTTTCTCTACCGAGTTGAGCGCGGCATCGCCGTTGAGGGCCGCCCCGGCGTCTTTCGGCTCAATCACTGGGAGATGGCCTCCAGGCTGTCTTATCTGCTCTGGGGCACCAAGCCCGACGACTGGGTGCTTGACCTTGCCAGCGAAGCCAAGCTCGGAACCTCCGAGGAGATCCGCGCCGCAGCCACGCGCATGCTCGAAGATCCGCGGGCCGTCGCGCGTGTTGAGCGCTTCCACGCGATGTGGCTTGGCTACCATCAGATCCCCCATCCCACGGAGCTCGCCACGGCGCTTCGCGCGGAGAGCGATGCACTGGTTCGCCGCGTGATCTTTGAGGAGAAGCGCTCCTGGCTCGATTTGTTTCGCGTCGAAGAGACCTTTGTCGGCGATTATCTCGTCGAGCACTACGGCTTGAGTGCGCCCAGCGCTCCAGCACCTCGCTGGGTGGCTTACGGCGATTCCGGCCGGCGCGGCATCCTCTCGCACGGCAGTTTTCTGTCGGTCGCCGCCAAGTTCGACGACACCAGCCCCACCCAGCGTGGCCTGCTGATTCGAAACCGGCTGATGTGCGAGGAGATCGAGCCCCCGCCGCCGACGGTCGACGTCGACCAGCAGCCCCACCACGAAACCAGCCCCTGCAAGGCCGACGCCTATGCCGGCTACATGCAAAGCGGCTGCGGATCCTGCCACGGCCAGATGGACCCGATAGGCTTTGGTTTGGAGAACTACGACCGCGCCGGGCGCTACCGTGCACACGACAACGGCTATCCCGAGTGCGCAATTGAGGGCTCTGGCGAGCTGATTGGCATTGGCGGCTTCAAGGGTCCGGCCGAGCTTGGCCAGGTGCTCATCGACAACGACGTCGTCGATCGCTGCCTGGTCACTCAGGTATTTCGCTTTGCGATGGGCCAGCGCGAGACCAAGGACGACGAGGCTTTGATCGACGCACTGCATAAGAAGTTTCGCGACAAGGGCTATCTCTTCGACGAGCTCCTCTTGGACTTCGTCACGATGGAGAGCTTTTCCTACCGAATGGAAGAATAAGCGGAGAGCGGCAATGCAACGATTGCGAAACTTCAAGATGAGTCGGCGCTCGGTGCTCAAAGGCATCGCGGGCGCAGCGCTGGGCTTGCCCATGCTCGATGTTATGCTCAACGGCCACGGCGAGGCTTTTGCCGACACGCATCACAACAGCAGCGGTTTGCCTCAGCGCTTTCTGGTCTGCTTTGGCGGCCAGTCGCTCGGCTGCGACGGCGATCGGGTGCACAACATGTATGTGCCCGAGCGCGTCGGTGCCGACTATGACCTCAAAACGGCGCTCGTGCCGCTGGGCCTCTACAACAACATCAAGGACGAGGTCACGGTCGTCTCCGGGCTGAGAATTGCCACGGCCAATGGCGGCGCGATCCCTTCGGGCGGGCGCTCCGACGACTTTCACATCAGCTCGCTTAGCCCGCTCTTCTCCGGCGTGCGCTCCGGGGCCGGCAGCACCGTGCAGGGCATAACCTCCGATCAGATCGTCGCCGACCAGATCGCCGACGGCACGACCTTCCGCTCGCTCAACTACCGCGCCCAGGCCTCCTGGTATCTGACCGTCTCGGCCCCTTATGGCCGCGATCTGATGAGCTATCGCCAGGACGGCAATCGCGTCGTCGCCCAGCCCGGCACGGTCAGCCCGCGGTTGGCCTACAACTCGCTCTTCTCCAACTTCAGCTCACCAGACCCCAGTGAGCTTGACCGGCGCAACTTTTTGCTCGCAGGGCGAAAGAGCGTCATCGATCTCGTGCGCCAGAGCTACGAGGAGCTCATCCCCCAGCTCGGCGCAGCCGACCGCCACCGCCTCAACCAGCATTTGCACGAGATCCGCGATCTCGAGCGGCGCATCCAGGCGATCCCGCCGGCCCAGATCGGCGCCTGCGCCCAGACCGAAGACCCTGGCGAAGATCCGGCGATCGGCGGCAACCAGACCGTGGTCAGCGGCAACGACTTCGACACCAGCGCCGGCTACTCCAGCGAGGACGATCGCGCCCGAATCTTCTGCGATTTGATCTACATGGCCTTTGCCTGCGACATGACCCGGGTGGGCACCCTGATGTTCACCATGGCCCAGTCCCACATGAGCGCCTATCCGTTTTTGGGCGAGTCCTTCGACATCCACGAGGTCGGCCACTCGCGCCTGGGGACCAAGGGCGTCAGCGACGTGATCGCCTGGCACATGAAGCATTTTGCCTACCTGCTCGCCAAGATGCGCGACACCAACGAGGGCTCGGGCAACATGCTCGACAACAGCGCCGTGGTCTTTTTGCACGAAGGCGGCCACGGCCTCGATCCTGCCACCGGCAATCAGTACAGCTCGCACTCCACCGAGAACATGGCCTGCCTGATCGCCGGGCGCGCCGGCGGCCTGGCGCCCGGCCGCCACGTCGTCGCCGAGGGTAAGCATCCGGCCAACGTGTTGATCTCGGCGATGAACGCCGTGGGCGTCCAGACCGACACGCTGGGCGAGGTCTCCGGCGCGATTCCCGGGCTGTTCGGGGCTTAAGGGTTGCTCGAAAAAAAATTGCGCACTTGCAAGTGACGAGGGTGTCTCGGCATAGCCGGGCAGCGCACTCTGATTCAATGCATGCCGCGGTTCTTTGAGATCCGCGAGCCGCTTGCTCGAGATCCTTGATTTGCATTCGTTCAGTACTGATTAGCTTTGCACTGACAATCAGGAACGGCACTTCAAGAGGAGTCAGCCATGAAAGCGATCAACCCACACCAAACCGCACTCGTCGTCACGGATCCGCAAAACGATTTTCTCAGCACCGATGGAGTCGCCTGGGAGCTGGTCAAGGAGAGCGTGATTGAGAACGAGACGATCGACCATCTCGAGAAGCTCTTTCGAGCCACCAAGGCCAACGCCATCCCCGTTTTCATCTCGCCACACTATTATTATCCCACCGACCATCAATGGCAGGTCGAGGGAACGCTCGAAGAGAAGATGCACGCGATGCAAATGTTCGACCGCAAGGGTCCCCTCTCACTGGAGAGCTTCGAGGGGTCGGGAGCGGATTGGTTGGAGCGGCTCAAGCCCTATATCGAGGATGGCAAGACGGTCATCGTCAGCCCCCATAAGGTCTACGGCCCTCAATCCAACGACCTCGTGCTCCAGCTGCGAAAGCGCAATATTAACACGGTCCTCTTGGCAGGAATGTCCGCCAACCTCTGTGTCGAGTCTCATATGCGAGAGCTGCTCGAGCAGGGCTTCGAGGTGATCGTGATCAAAGATGCCACGGCGGCGGCTCAATCCCCAGAGCTCGGCGATGGCTATGCCGCCGCCCTGACGAACTTTGCCTACTTGGCCAATGACGTGGTGACGACCGACGAGGTCATCGAGGTCATTACAGGACCGCGGCCGCAAGCGACGATGGAGAGTCCTCGCCCATGACTTTTGAACGCTCGATCGCAGCGCTTTTTGCCGGTGTGGTTGTGGTTTATGTCCGCTCACAGACGAGCAAGAGACAAACACAAAAGACATCATGAGAGTCGAAAGCGCCACCGCCGAGAGTTACCGCTGCCCTCACTGCGCCAGACAGCCTCTTCTACGAATACGACAACCACGTCGTCTCGCTTTTCGTCAGTGATACGGCCCTCTTGGCCGAAGGCTGCTCGCAGTCTCAAGGGCATTCGATCTGTGTTCGCGAAAAAGACGGCCTTCGGCTCATGCTCGTCGGCGATGTCTCCACGGCCTGGATGAAGGAAGTGCTCGGCGCCTTATGAAGGCTCCCTGAATTCTTGTAACGAAATCTCATGGCAGAGTACTTCAATGGGTGAAGCCTGACCTGGAGACTCATGACAATTTTTGAAGCCATTTTACTCGCCTTCGTCGGGGGTGCAGTCCTCAACCTGATGCCCTGCGTGCTGCCCGTTCTGGCCCTGAAGATCAGCTCTCTGGCCCGCACGGGCGGCGAGTCGAGCCGGGCCCGCATGGAGCACGGTCTTGGCTATAGCCTCGGCATCATGGCGTCGATGCTCGTCTTGGCCGCCTCGGTCATCGCGCTGAAATCCGCCGGCCAACTCGTCGGCTGGGGCTTTCAATTCCAGCATCCCCTCTTCGTCGCCGCTTTGACTGCGGTGATGGTGCTCTTTGCCCTCAACCTGTTCGGGGTCTACGAGTTCACAATTCCACAAGCGATCAGCGGCCTTGCCCCATCTGAAAGCAGCGGCACGCGTCGCAGCTTCTTCGAAGGAGTGCTGGCCGTCGTCCTGGCCACGCCGTGTACGGCGCCGTTCATGGGGGCTGCTATTGGCTTTGCCATGGCCGGCGACGCCTGGCTCGTCGTGGCCGTGTTCATGAGCCTGGGCGCTGGTCTGGCCTCACCTTTCGTGCTCGTCGCCTTCGTACCAGCCTTCCATCGCTTCCTACCCAAGCCTGGCAATTGGATGGTCGTGATGAAGAAGCTGCTCGGCTTTGCCCTGCTGACCACGGCGCTTTGGCTGGTGTGGCTGTTCGGACGCCTCACGGATATGAATGGAGTCGTTCACCTTCTGGGCAGCCTGATCGCCATCGCGTTCGCAGTGTGGGTCTACGGTGAGCTGCAGTACCAGAGCCTGACTTGGAAGCGAACGGGCGTCCTCACGGCGGTTTTGCTGAGCGTCGGCCTCGGCACCATTTATGGACTGAGCGATCTTCAAAGCGACGCGAGGGACGTCTCGGTCAACGTAGCCAAGGCTTCTGCCGTCGAGCCCTCGGCCAACCCAAAAATCGACTGGATTCCGTGGTCAGAGAGCCGTGTTCAACACGCTCTCGAAGAAGGCCGGCCCGTATTCGTCAATTTTACCGCCGATTGGTGCATCAGCTGCAAGGTCAATGAGCGAACGGCTCTCTCAACGCCAGAAGTCGTCGCCGAGGTCGCCCGAACAAAGACGCTGATGCTGCAGGCCGATCTCACTCGCCCAGAAGACGAGCTCGTGGCCAAGCTCGCCGAATTTGGGCGCTCCGGCGTGCCGCTTTATCTCGTCTACTCTCCCAAGAATTTGCAAAAACCACGCATTCTTCCTCAAGTTCTGACGCGTGACATGGTAGTGGAGGCATTTGCACAGGCCGCCCTTTCGCCCTGAAATCGTCCTCTCCGAGGTCTTGAAGTAGGCTCTAACCAACGATCTGGCCGCCGCACTCGCTCGCGACGGCTCATGGACATTCACTCTCACTCTTGCAAAGGTCAGCTCACGTGATTTCCAAATCAAAAATGGCGTCGGTCCTGCTCATCTTGATCTTCATCGCCGCGGCGTGTGAACAAAAGACCCCTGATACCGAAGCCTCTGCTACGGAGGCGAGCCAGAATGAAGCGGCTGCGGCCCAAGTGGAGCCTGTGGCGACCGAGGAAGCTCCCAAAGCCCCACGTCTGATCGAGGCGAAAGCTACGGCCGACGATCTCATCGGTGTATTGCCCGAAGGCGTCGGCATCGAGGTCGGCCAGCCCATGCCGGAGATCGAAGTCCAAAACGCCGAGGCAGTTGCAGTCAACCTAAATGCCCTGGCCGCCGAGGGGCCGATCCTTTTGGTCTTCTATCGGGGCGGCTGGTGCCCGTTTTGTAATTTTCAGATCCGAGAGCTCACCCTGGCTCACGCCCAGTTCGATGAGCGAGGGGTCACTCCCGTGGCGATTAGCGTCGACCGGATCGAAGAGGCCTCCAAGACCCAGCAGGCCTACACCATTCCATTCCCGGTCCTCTCCGATCCCGATCTGATTGCCCATAAGGGCTTCCGCGTGATCAACGAGGTGGCCGAGCAAGAGAGCGCAAAGCTCAAGATGATGGGCATGGACTTGGAGGCATCGTCGGGCCGCCAGCACAGCACGGTCGCCATCCCCGGCGTCTTCCTCATCGACAAAGAGGGCGTCGTCAGGTGGGCCCACGCCAATGCGGACTACCGGGCCCGCCCCTCGATTGAGCAGCTGCTCGCCGCCATCGATGGCGCTTCCCTGGCGCCGTGATCGAGCTTCGAGACGGATCACAAACGAGGATCGTTGATGACGAGTGATGACGAGGCCACCTGGGTTAGGCGGCTCAAGCAAGGAGATGAGGCGGCTTTTGAACGGCTCATCGATACGTATTATGGGGCCATGCTCCGACTGGCTCGAAGCCTCTGCCCCGATCCGGCGACGGCGGAGGATGTCGTACAAGAAACCTGGTTTGCCATCCTGAGCGCCATCGCGCGTTTTGAGGGTCGCTCCACGTTGAAGACGTGGATCTTCGCCATCTTGACGAACCAGGCCAGGAAGCGGGCCGCAAAAGATCGGCGTTTTGCAGCCTGGCTTCTCGGTGACACGACGGAGGACGAAGCCATCGCTGGTCCAGATTGCGCCACGGCTCAGGCAGCCATGTCGCCCTGGCCTCTCGATGCCGAGGCGAAGGTTCATAGAGACCAAGTTTTGACCATTGTGCAGGAGGCGATCGAAAACTTGCCTTCGAATCAACGCACTGTGGTGATCTTGCGCGATATCGAGGGTCTCGAGCCGGCAGAGGTCTGCGAGCTTTTGAAGATCACCGATGGAAATCAACGCGTCCTTTTGCACCGTGGACGTGTGAGCATTCGCAATACCGCCGATCAGGCGCTGAACCCGAACCCGGAGATGTCCCGATGATGACGTGCAAAGAAGCCACCGATCAGGTCACCGACTATCTTGACGGGCGAGTTCCACACGGCAAGAGGATCGGCATCTGGCTGCACCTGATGATGTGCGTTCGTTGTCGATCGTATGTCAATCAGATGCGCCAGGTCGTCGAGCTCATCGGCGATCTCTCCAAGCAACCCCTGACGACGGCACCACCGGATGTACGAGACGCCTTGATGGCGGAGTTTCGACGGCGAAAGAACGCCCCCGCCGATGGGCCCGGCCATGTTGAGGACGGTGAGGACGCTGAGGACGCTGAGGACGAAAGATAGCTGCCGCGAATGCGCTTAGCGTCCGCCAGGCGCTCGTGTCCTTGGAAGTGAAAGTGTAACGATCTGCGGCTCAAGTGTACCGATATATTGGGGAAAGTCGTTATTCGTGCCGCACGAGGAGTCTCCATGACAGCAACCGTCACCAAGACCAGTTCATCCGCCGAGCCTTCTGACTCCGCCGAGTCCAGGAGCATGAAGAATTGGATCAAGCCAGGACTCGGCGTTCTTTTGATCGCTGGAATCATCGGCGTCGTCTTTGGTCCAAGCGAGGCGTGGCTCCTTGCCACGACGGAGTTCATTCAAAACATGGGCGTGACCGGGGCGCTCATCTTCGCCGGGGCTTATATCCTGGGTACGATCTTCTTTTTCCCAGGCAGCATCCTGACCATCGGCGCGGGTTTTCTCTTCGGCCTCTTAGGGGGCGTCGTGGTCGTCTCCGTGGCGAGTACGTTGGGTGCCCTGGCGGCGTTCTTTCTGGGGCGATACGTCGCCCAGGACGTGGTGCGCAAGAAGATCAAAGACTACCCTCGCTTCAACGCGATTTATCGAGCCGTGGGCAACGAGGGCTTCAAGGTCATCTTGCTCACACGGCTGGTACCGGTCATTCCTTTCAACTTCCTGAACTACGCCTTTGGACTCACCGACGCGTCCTGGCGACAGTACCTGGCCGCCTCGTGGGTGGGCATGACCCCCGGCACGATCGCCTACGTCTACATCGGCGCCGTGGCAGGAAGCCTCACCCAGGCCATAGCTGCGGACGGACCACCGAATTGGATGAGCTATGGCCTCTTCGCCCTCGGTGGCGTGGCGGTCGTAGCGGCCACCTGGCTCGTCACCAGGCGCGCTCGCCAGGAGTTCGACAAGATCGTCGACGAAGAAGCGCGTCCTGAGCAGAAAACAGGCCAAATCGAGGTTGAGCATGTGGTTCCACGGCTTGAGCCCGCCGATGAGTTCAACGATAAGCTCGTCAAGAACACTCATCCTCCGGGCTGGAGCAACCCCGACCCCGGCGAGGTGTACAACTTCATCGCCATCGGCGCCGGCACTGCTGGCCTCGTCGCAGCCGCCGGGGCAGCGATACTTGGCGCGCGCTCGGCGATCATCGAACGCAAGCTCATGGGCGGCGACTGCCTCGTCACGGGCTGCGTCCCATCAAAAGCCTTGATCCGCTCCTCGCGGGCTATCCATGATGCACGCCAACTCTCTGCGTACGGAGGCCTGGTCGAAGGGGAGGTCACGGTTGACTTCGGCCGCGTCATGGCGCGTATGCGCAGGCTTCGGGCTGACATCAGCGAACACGACGCCGCGACGCGCTTTGCCGACATGGGGGTCGATGTCTTCTTCGGAGACGCCTGCTTCACCGGCCCCAACACGATCGTCGTCGGCGGCCGAGAGCTCACCTTCACGAAGGCCCTCATTGCCACGGGAGCCTCGCCCATCATCCCTCCCATCGACGGGCTCGACGAGGTCGATTACCTGACGAGCGAGACGATCTTTTCGCTCACGGAGTTGCCCGAGCGGCTGGGAATCATCGGCGCCGGCCCGATTGGCTCAGAGCTTGCGCAAGCTTTTGCTCGCTTTGGATCCAGCGTCTTCGTCCTCGACCAGGCCGAGAGAGCGCTCTCTCGGAGCGACTCCGATGGGGCACGAATCGTCCAGGCCGCCCTCGATCGCGACGGCGTCCACTCGATCTTTTGCGCCAAGATAGAGAAGGTCGAAGCTGCAAGCCCGGGATCGAGGTCGACAAAGATCATCTTCGAAGTCGATGGAGAGCTTCGAGACATCGAGGTCGACGCCCTCCTCATAGCGGCGGGCAGAAGGCCAAACGTCGCAAACCTTGGACTCGAGAACGCCGGCGTTCGTTTTGACGACAAAACAGGCATCGAGATCGACGATCGACTGCGCTCGAGCAAGCGGCATATTTTTGCTGCCGGAGACTGCGCGAGCAAATTCCAGTTCACCCACGTCGCCGAAGCCCAGGCCAAGATCGCCCTTCAAAACGCCTTAGTCTTCGGACGCAAGAAGGCCACGGACTTGATCATCCCTCGCGTCACCTACACCGACCCGGAGCTTGCCGAAGTCGGCCTCTGTGAAGATGAAGCGATCGCCGACGGCCTAGAGTTCGATGTGATCAAGTATGACTTCGAAGATCTCGATCGGGCGATCACCGATGGTGAGACCGCCGGCTTTGCGAAGGTCTTGTTGGAGAAGGGCAAAGATCGAATTCTCGGCGCCGCCATCGTCGCGCGTAACGCCGGCGACATGATCTCCGAGATGACCCTCGCCATGAACGAAGGCATCGGCCTCGCCCGCATCTCATCGGTGATTCATCCTTACCCCACCCAGGCCGAAGCCATCAAGAAGCTCGCCGACGAGTATAATCGCCGTCGGCTCAAACCATGGATGAAGCGCTGGCTCGAGCGCTTCTTCGCCTGGATGCGCTGATCCTTGGAACGGCGAGTACCAGCAGGTCGACGAGAACTTCCGACGTATTCTTGGCCATGGCCTCTGAAACGGGGGTTTGTGCATAGCTTTGATATTTCAAGGTCTTATGTGCTGTCCTTGTGCTTTTTTTAAAGTCTCTCGTAGATCGAGCACGCCATGCCACGCTCCTTCATTCGGCTGCGGCCCCGTTCAAACCAGATCTTCATCAGCCAGGGGCGCATCGTCATGGCGACCGACGCCGATGGCCAAATCGACCCGGACGGCGAGCAAGGCCTCTTCGTCCATGAGACACGCATGCTCTCACGGCATCGCGTGCTGATCGACGGCGCGCGCGCGATGCCCGTCGCGCTCTCCAAGGTCGAGGAGCATGCCTGGCTGGGTTACTATATCGTGCGCGCGCCGGGCTCGCAGCAAAGCGCGGTGGATATGGGAAGTGGGCTGATGGACGATGTCAGCGAGCAGACCCTCGAGCTTCGCATCTCGCGCTTTGTGGGCTCGAACGTGCACGAAGACCTCGACCTGACCAACTATTCGTCGAAGCCGGTGCGCTTCGAGCTTGGCGTCGAGCTCGATGCCGACTTCGCTGATCTGGTGGAGACCGCCCGCGAGCGTCAGCAGCACGGCACCTTACAGCGCCGATGGGAGCAGATCGGCGCAAAGCAATGGGAGCTGCGCTTCGATTATGCCGCCCGCCACAAGCAGGCTCGCCTCGAGCGCGGGCTGCGCGTGCTCATTCACCGCGTCGACTCCGAGCCGCGCTGGCACGAGGGGCGCATTGTCTTTGACGTGGTGCTCGCGCCCCTTCAGCGCTGGCATGCCTGCTTTGACTACGTTCCCGTCTTGGAAGAGGCGCTCAGCCTGGGCCGGGAGGCGTCGAATTATCAATGCCGCTCGTTTGAACCGACCAGCAACCTCATGGACGAGCGGCGTGGAAGTTTTTTGAAGCGGGCCGCCAGCCTTCACGTTGGCAAGGCGGAGCCGCTGACTCGGGCCGTCGAAGGGGCCTTCGAGCAGTCGGTCGAAGATCTGGCCAGCTTGCGCCTGCACGATCTCGATGTCGATGAGCGAAGCTGGACGATGGCCGCCGGGCTGCCCTTGTACGTCGCGCTCTTTGGGCGCGACACGCTGACGGCGGCCTGGCAGGCGGCGATGATCGACACCGGCATGTTGCGCGGTACCCTGGTGCGCCTGGCCGAGCGACAGGGCCGCGTCGACGACCCCTGGCGCGATGAAGAGCCCGGGCGCCTGCTGCACGAGGCGCACACCGGGCCGCTCGAAGTGCTCAATTACAACCCGCGTGCACGCTACTACGGCTCGATTACGACCTCGGCCTTCTTTCCGGTCGCGCTGTGCGAGCTCTGGCATTGGACCGGAGACCGCGATCTCGTGGCTCCTTTCGTCAAGCCGGCGCTCGCTGCCTTGAAGTGGCTCGACGAGCGCGCCGACCTCGACGGCGACGGGCTCTACGAGTACAAAACGCGCTCCTCTCAAGGCACCAAACACCAGGCCTGGAAAGACTCCGACTCCGCCATGGTCTACGAGGACGGCACGCAGGCCGAGCCTCCGATCGCGGCGAGCGAGGAGCAGGGTTTTGCCTACATGGCCAAGTTCATGATGGCGGAGCTGCTCTGGTGGTTGGGAGAGCGTGACCTCTCTCGCCACATGGCCGGCCAAGCCAGTGCGCTCAAGAGTCGCTTCATCGATGCTTTCTGGATGCCTGACGAGGCCTACCTGGCCATGGCGCTCGACCGCGACAAGCGCCCGCTGCGCTCGATCAGCTCCAACGCCGGCCACTGCCTGGCCACCGGGATCATCGACCGCTCAATGGCCGGCCCGATCGCCGGGCGCCTGCTCTCCGAGGACATGTTCAGCGGCTGGGGCGTGCGCACGCTCTCGAGCGAGCATCCGGCCTACAATCCCTACAGCTACCACCGCGGCTCGGTCTGGCCTGTAGAGAACGCCACCTTCGCGCTGGGTTTCATGCGCTACGGGCTCTACGAGCACGTCGCAAAGCTCAGCCGGGCGATGTTCGAGGCCGCCATGCTCTTCGAGTCCTATCGGCTGCCCGAGGTCTTCAGCGGCCACGGCCGCGACGCCGATCATCCTTTTCCGGCCTTGTATCCGGGGGCCAATGCGCCGCAGGCCTGGTCGGCCTCGGCGATCTTCTGTTTCGTGCAGGCGATGTGCGGACTCTACCCCTATGCCCCCCTGAAGATGCTCGTCGTCGATCCGCACCTGCCGGCCTGGCTTCCCGAGCTGACGCTTGAAAACCTGAAGGTGGGCCGCGCGCGCGCGACGATTCGTTTCTTTCGGCGCGCCGATGGCACGTCCGATTACCGCGTCGAAGCGCTCGAAGGC
The DNA here is from genome assembly GCA_013697635.1 of Lujinxingiaceae bacterium. GTDB lineage: Bacteria > Myxococcota_A > Bradymonadia > Bradymonadales > Bradymonadaceae > JACCWM01. The sequence goes on from JACCWM010000081.1 coordinate 48,208, forward strand.
AGCTTGCACGTGCTGCGACAGCCAAGCCCCTGGTCGCTGACGGCGACGCCAAGCGGACGCCTCGTCGACGCCTTCTCCAGCCTGTTGCCAGGCCACTGAGAACGTTCCTCCAGATGGAGTAGAAATCATGCCACGTCGTATCGCAGATCAAGTCGTCATCATCCTGGGAGCCTCCTCGGGGCTGGGCCGCCAGACCGCGCTCGATTTAGCCGACAAAGGCGCATGCGTGGTCGTCGCCTCTCGAAACCTGCCCGCCCTCGAGGAGCTCGCCGAGGACCTCGAGCGTCGCGGCGCAACGCGCGCGATCGCCCGGGCCACCGATATCTCCAAGACCGACGAGGTCGAGGCCTTGATCAGCTCGACGCTCGCTGCGTTCGGCCGCATCGACACCTTGATGGTCATGCCGGGACTGGCGATCTATGCGCCGATCGAGCAGACCACGCTCGAGGAGTTTCAGCGCATGATCGATGTCCTGCTCATCGGCTATGTGCGCGCGGCCCATGCCGTCCTGCCTGTTTTTCGCCGCCAGGGCTATGGCACCCTGATCAACGTCGCCTCGGCGCTGGGAAAGGGCGCCGTGCCGCTGCAAGGAGCCTACACCTCGGCAAAACACGGCGTGGTCGGCTTTACGCAGACCCTGCAAATGGAGCTTCGCGGCAGCGGCATCGATGTCTGCCTGGCGCTTCCCGGCTCGATGGCCACGCCGCTGCAGGCGGTTCACGCGCGCAGCAAGACCGGGCGCGTGCCCAAGGCCGTCGTGCCCGTCTTTCACCCCAGGCGCGTCTCCAGGAAGGTCGTGCGCTGCGCGCGCAGGCCGCGCGCGCTGATCAAGCCCGATCCGCAGTCCAAGGTCTTCATTCCGTTGGGCTACGTCGCCTCCGGCCTCTTGGACCGCGTGCTTTCGCGCTTTGGTGAGCGCTTGCAGATGACCCACGAGCCCGAGCCGACGCGCGGCCATGACAACATCGACGCGCCCATGCTCACGGCCGAGAGCGCCTCGATCACCGGCGGCGCGCTGACCACGGCCGATCGTCTACGGCGTTGGACGCGCTTTCATCCCGGCCGCGCGCTGCTCATGGCGAGCGCCGCGGCCGCCGGGGTGTGGATGACCGGGCGCAAACTCGCAAGCTCCATGAGCTAGATGAGCTAGATCACCGCGTACTCTCATTTAAGGAGAAGAACATGAATACATCACGTGCTTTTGGAGCCGGCGTTCTGGGCGGCCTTGTCATGACGATCATCACGGCGATTGCCCGGGCCGCGGGCATGCCCGTCAACATCGAGGCGATGCTTGGCAGTATGTTGGGCCTCGCCCCCGCGGCCACCGGCACCTGGCTGCTGGGCCTGCTGATGCATCTGGTCCTCTCGGGCTTGATCGCGCTCTTGTATGCCTGGGGTTTTGAGCGCGTCACCCATCGCGCCGGATGGCAAATCGGTGTGGCCTTCTCGGTGGTTCACATCATCATCGCCGGTCTCTTCATGGCCATGCTGCCGGCGATCCATCCCATGATTCCCCAGATGATGGCCGCTCCGGGCGCGTTCATGATTAATATGGGAGCGATGGGCGTGCTCTTTTTGATCGTGGAGCATGTGATTTACGGCGCGATCGTCGGTGGCGTCTACGCCCCAGAGGTTCGACGGGTCCGGACCTACGAAGAGGCACAGACGGCCTGAACTGGTCACGAGCTGCAGGGTGCGCATGGTCTCTAAGCGTTCGTGCTTCGATTCCCGCCACCCCTTGGCTGACCCAGGACCTGACATGCTTCACAAAGAACAGCAAACGCTCTGCGACGCGTGGCAGGGCGATTTCACCGATTTGAAGGCGATCTTTCTCAACTGTACGCTCAAGCCCAGCCCGAAGCCCTCCAATACCGCCGGGCTGATGAGCGTCTCGCGCGCGATCATGGAGCGCCTCGGTGTGCAGGTGGAGATGGTGCGCCCGGTCGACCACGTGCTCGCGCCCGGTGTCTATCCGGACATGACCGAGCACGGCTTCGAGCGCGACGACTGGCCCGAGCTCTACGCCCGGGTGCTGGCGTGCGACATCGTCGTGATCGGCAGCCCGATCTGGCTCGGTGAGAAGTCCTCGGTGTGCACGCGCCTTGTCGAGCGCCTCTACGCCAACTCCGCCGAGGTCAACGAGGCCGGGCAATACGTCTATTATGGGCGCGTGGGCGGCTGCATCATCACGGGCAACGAAGACGGCAGCAAGCATTGCTCGATGAACATCTTGTACTCCTTGCAGCACCTGGGATTTCTCATCCCACCGCAGGCCGATGCCGGCTGGGTCGGCGAGGCAGGCCCCGGTCCCTCCTACTGTGACGAGGGCTCCGGCGGTCCCGAGAACGAATTCACCCAGCGAAGCGTCACCTTCATGACCTTCAACCTGTTGCACATGGCCCGCATGCTCAAAGACGCCGGCGGCATTGCTGCCCACGGCAACCAGCGCACGCGCTGGGAGGCTGGCGACTGGCCTGGCCATCCTAATCCCGAGCATCGACGCTAAAGCGATCTCAGCGCTCACCGAGCTCGGTCGAGATGTGCACCGTCGACTCCAACGTGCGATGCACCGGGCACCTGTCGGCGATCTCGACCAGACGCTGGCGTTGTTCGTCGCTGAGATCGCCCTCGATGCGAAGGCTGCGCCGGAAGTGGTCGAGATGGGGCGCGTCGGGGTCCATCTTCTCGCAGTCCTTGTTGTGGCTGCGGGAGTGCTCGACGGTGACCTCGACGCCCTGCAGCGGCCACTCTTTGCGGTCGGCATACATGCGAAGCGTCATCGACGTGCATGCGGCAAGTCCGCTGGCGAGGAAATCGTAGGGCGTTGGGCCGGTGTCGGTGCCGCCGAGATCGGCGGGTTCGTCGGCGTAGAGGGCGAAGCCGTTGGCCATCAGCTCGGTGCGAAAGCCCCGCTCGGTGCGCGCCACGACGCGATTGGCCGGCACCTTGGCGCGCCAGTCGGCGGCCGGGCGCGCGCTGACGTAGCGCTGCGCCCAGGAGGCGATGACCTGGCCGGCGAATTCGGCGTCTTCTCTGCAGCTGAGCAGGTGGTCGGCTTGATCGAGCGCGATGAAACTGCGTGGATGCGAGGCGGCCTTGAAAATGCGCGTGGCGTTCTCGATGTTGACCGTCTCATCGGACGGCGCATGCAAGATCAGCAAGGCACGCTTCAGGCCGGCGATCGCCTCGCGCATGCGAATGATCTCGAGATTATCGAGGAAATGCTGGCGCACCAGAAACGTGCGCCCGGCGACCTCGACTTCGGCCTCACCACTCTCGCGAATGCTCGCCAGGCCGGCGGCCAGATGCTTCTTGACATGTATGGGCTCGCTGGGCGCGCCGATGGTCGCCACGGCCTTGACCGCGTCGAGCTCGTGGGCGGCGAGGATCGCCGCTGCACCTCCCAGCGAGTGGCCAACCAAAAGCTCCACCGGAGCAAAATGCTCCCCGATGTAGCGAGCCGCAGCGACGAGATCGGAGACGTTGGAGGAGAAGTTCGTCGCGGCAAACTCGCCAGCGCTCTGGCCCAGGCCCGTGAAGTCAAAGCGCAACACCCCGAAGCCTGCGTGGGTCATCGCTCGGGCGATTGAGCGATGGGCGTGCGAGTCCTTCGAACACGTAAAACAGTGGGCGAGCACGACGTAGCTTATGGGCTCGCACTCGACGGGAAGGTCGAGGTGGGCCGAGAGCATCGAGCCCTCGGCGTTGGGAAAGGTCAGTCTGCGTGTGGGCATGTTGCGCTCCTTGGAAGGTCAGGCAATCGCGTCGATGGTTTTCTTCGACCCTGCGCGCCGGGCCAGCCAGCTCGTTGCCGGCAGCACGCCCAGCAGCAGCCCGAAGGTCAGCGTGCCGGCCAGCACGTCGAAGAAGCGCGTGTCGAGTTTTGCGGCCAGATGCGCGTCGAACGCGGGCAGGGCGCGTGGCCCGCTGCCTGCAAGCACGTCGGCCAGCAGGGCGAGCTGCCAGGCATTGCGGCGCACGAACTCGCCCACGTCAACGAAGACCTCAGCGCTTCGATGCGGGCCCATCGCCGCGACGACCGGATAGAGGCTGTTTAGAAAGTGCTCCAACTCCAGGGGGCCGAGCTTGTCTTGGGTCGCGTAGACGTGGGGCAAAGCCTCGAAGAACTCCTCGATCTCGGCGACAAAGGCGCCCATCATCACGGCCATCACCACGTAGCGCGCGCCAAAGCCTTCGGTCTCGAAGCGGCGCGCCGAGGTTGTGAGCGTGCCAGGCAGGGTCATCCAGTGGCCGCGCGCGTGGATCACGCGGCCGATGCGTTGGTCCTCAAGAAAGCTCATCGACTCGTCGAAGCGTCCGAGCTCATCGAAGAAGGCGCGCTCGATCAAGATGCCCTGATCGCCGTTGAAGGTGTAGGGCCGGTTGAGCGCGGATTTAGCCTCGAGAAAACAGTAGTTTAGCGCGCAGGGGTCGTGCTTGCAGGCGAAGGCCAGGCTGAAGTGGCCCGCCAGCCGGCCGGTGCCAAGCGCTTCGCGCTGTTGTTGCCACGAGCTGGCCGCCTCACCCAACATCGCAGGATCTTCGAGGGCGCTATCCGCGTGCAAGAAGAGCAAGAACTCGTGGTGTGCGTGGCTTGCGCCAAGATTCATCTGGCGGCCTCGCCCGGGCGCACTGTGGAACACCCGCGCGCCTGACGCGGCGGCAATTTTGGCCGTGTCATCCTCGGAGCCTGCATCGACTACGATCACGTCGAGCGCGACGCCGACTTGCCTGGCGAGGCCGTCGAGCAGGCCCGGCAGGCAGGCCGCCTCGTTGATGGCAGGGATGATAATCGAGATTGCTGAGGTCATGGCTCGAGTCAGGGGTGCGTCATTTGCCGCTGTCGTTGAGGCTCCAGTCGTAGTCCAAAAAATCGACCGTCGGGTCGTTGTTCTTGGCTTCGATGAAAGCGCGCACCGAGTCGGAACTGTAGCGAGCGACGTAGCGGGCGACGTTTGAAGCGCTGCCTTTGAAATCATTGTTGGTGAAGTCGTCGCCGTACCAGTCGAAGAGCTTGGTGACGCGAAGTTTGTCGCCCTCGACGCGCACAAAGCGCGGCGAGCCCAATACGGCGCGGCTGGCCTCCTCGAGCTGCGCGTCGAGCGCTTCGCCGGTGTAGGCCGTGGCGCGAAGCGGCGGACAATCTTTTGCCGCGCAGTTGACGGCGAAGTGGATGCGCGGGTCTTTGAAGATCGGGCGGATCAGATTGTGCTCGATGTTGTCCAGGCTCAGGGTGTGCGAGGCCACCTCGTAGCGCGCCGAGCCCCAGGGATCGGAGAGGTCGCGAATCGAGCCGACGGGATAATTCTCCACGATCAGCTTCAAGGTGTAGCCGTTGTAGGCGTTGATCAGCAGGGCGTGCTGCTCGTCGGCGCCGAGATCTTGCATGCGCGCCTTTGCGATCGTTTGCAAGTAGGCGTCGAGTTTGGCGCGGTCGGCCTTGAGGCCGGCGTAATTGACGCGGCCAGCCTGGGCGTCGACGTGCGCGCTCAAAAGGGCATCGAAGGCCGAGTGGTCAAATACCTGGCCGCCGCTCTTCTGGCCTTCGGTCATCTCGGCGACGATCGGGCCATCGAGCAGATCGGCCGAGGGCGCCGAGCAGGCCGTGATCAGGGTGAGCAGGGTGAGCAGGGCGGCGACGAAAAATCGGGGGTGAGGCAGTCTCGAATTCTTCATGGGCAAAATCCTTTCAAAAAGCCTAGGGGAGCCTGTGTTGGCCTGCATTCTTAAATTAATGGGCGGGCGTTGTCCAACCACACCCGCTCTTTAACGTACGCGAACCAATTGACACTTCCCGGGCAAATGCGGTAACCCGGTAGCGTACCGTTTTCAGTGTACGGCGGATGTCGGTTCAGCAGTGCGGGGGCACAGCTTGTAGACTTGGACCCATTCGTAATGAGGGAGGAGCAAAACCGGGGTTTCGATTCGTCGAAACCCCGGTTTTTTTACGACCATGTCCTCCAGATTCCCCAGACCCGAGTCTTAGACGATGTCCGAATCCTCCACCATCGAGCGCGTCCAGACCCCCTCGACGCGCGAAAGCCTCGCGGCCGAGCTGATGTCCTGCGGCCTGAGTGCTGGCATGACCGTGCTCGTTCACAGCTCGCTGAGCAGCCTGGGCTGGGTTTGCGGCGCGAGTGATCTCGCAGCCCGCGCTCGTCGATTTTGGGGTCGCGTGGATGGAGCGAAACCGAGGCTGAGGCCTATCTAAAGCCAGCCGGCGCCCGTGACCTTGCCCAAAAATCGCTCCAGCTCGGCCAGGTAGGCCGCCTGGTTGTAGGCAAAGATGCTGTTGTGGTCGCCGCGATCGAAGAGCACCAGGCGTTTGTCGGGGCTTCTGGCCCAGGCGTGCAGGCGCTCGGCGTGGCTGGGCTCGACGAGGTGGTCGCCCCTGGCGTGCAAAACGAGCAGCAAGCCGCTGTAGCCGGCGAGCTTCTTTTCGTGATCGAGGTAGGCGTCGCGCTCGGCCTCGAGCTCATCGAGCGTGCAGCCGAGCTCGTCGGGCATTGCGCGCAACAAGATGCGCTCGAGCACGTCGGCGATCGCGCTCTCGAGCACCAGCCCGCCGATGTTCGGATAACGACGGGCGAACTCCACGGCGTAGATCGAGCCGATCGAGCGCCCAAACACCACCAGTCGCTCGGGCGCAAAGCCTGTCGCCTCGTAGATCGCCTCGACATCACCGAGCATCGAACCCAGCTTGGGCGAGCCCGTCGAGCCCCCGTAGCCACGGTACTCGGCAAAGAAGACGTTGACGCCCATCGCCAAGAGCGCGTCCGCAAGGCCCGGCACGTAGTCGGCCACGACCTCGCCGTTGCCATGAAAGTGCACGACCATCGGAGCCTTCTCGTCGATCACGCGCCGATAGCAGGCCAGGCGGTGGCCGCCGGCCTCGACCCAGGAGACCTCGGGTGGCTGCTCGTCGAAGGGAAAGAAGTAGCGCTCACTGATCAGGGGATGGTCAAAAAGCATGAGGGGTCGGGCTCCAAACTTGGGTGGGGGGTGGAGGAACTTGATATGTCGCGCTCGGGCGAGCGGTAATTCGCCTACCAGGCCTCGGACGTGACCGGCGGCTCCTCGATCGCCGGCGCTGCTTGCTCGGGTGCTTGCTTGAGCGCTTCGTCGTGCTCGTCGTGCGCGGCCGGCTCGATGGGCTTGATCGCGCGCACGCGGGCCAGCGCTTCGACGTCCTCGGCGGTGAGCAGGACTTCCTCTCGAAGGGGTGTATCGCTGACCGTCTCGGCACCGTTTTTATCCCACGAATAGAAACTCTTTTTGATGGTCAGAACGTTCGAATCCGGGCAGCGCGGGCAGCGACTCAGCAGGTAGATGGCGAGCGGGTTGAAGACCATCGCGGCTTCGGTATCTGGATGGCTTGCCAGCACCATGTTGTGCTCGGTCATGGTATGGGCGATCTCGATGAGCTGGTCGGCCTGGTTGGCGCGCTTGATCTGGTCATCAAAGTCGACGCCCAGATTGGCCACGGCCAAGCTGTCGGGCTCTACTTCGGTCCACTGGTTGCAGCGCTCGCAAAACGGGATCGAGGCCGCCGTCCACCCACCAAAGCTTGCGAAGCCGGCGATGATCGCCGCCTCGATAGCCCAGACCAACCAGACGAACACGCCGCTGATCGGTGCGCCGCCGCTCTTGCCGATCACCCAGCCCTGGTCGACGGCCGACGCGACGAAGTCGGCCCGCGAGACCGCGGCGCGAAGCTGGTCGACCTCCTCGGCGGCCATCTCGTCGAAGAGCGACAGATGTAAAAAGGCGAGCTCATAGGAGGCCAGATGTGTGGCCACGGCCGCAAAGAGGCCCAGCGCAGCGCCGGCGCAAAGGCCCAGGGCCCCCAGGGCCTGGTTTCGGCAATCGCCGGCCTTCACCGCTTTGGTGATTCCTATGTGCAACAAGTAGCCCATGCCGGCGGCGACAAGCATGTTGATGTAAATAAAGGGTATGTAGGTGACGATCGCCTGGTAGGGAACCGCCAGGACCACCGCCCCCAGCGCCAGCGCGCCAAGAAAAGCCACAAAACTCGCCCGAACTTTCCCGGAAGAACGGTATGTCTGAATCATTGAAACATCTCGTGTTTAGAAGTGCGTCGGACGACCACAATTGAAATCAGGGCAGGCCCGAGTATTGCGAGCTTTGGCCGTTTAAGCAACCCGCTCGCGCCCGGAGCTACCTTGAAGGGGCAGGATTCTAGCGTGTGACATCACGATTGAATTCGTTTAACATCCCCAGGACACATTTCAATCGGAAACGATTCAGCCGAGACGACATATGCCAAGGGTAATGCACCTCTGCGTTTCATCGATCATTGTACTGGTAATGGCACTCGCAGCCTGCAACCCATCGGAGAAGATCCAGGCGGCAAGCGTGCTCGCCGAGGCCACCTTCATCATCGACAGCGGGCCGCTGGTCCGCGATCTGACCATGCGTACGGGCTTTGGCATCTATACCGCGGCGTCAGCTGGCGAGCGTGTCGCCGTGCTGTTTGGCTCGTCGCTCGAGGGATACGTGGACCACTACGATCCCGGCTCCGGTGGCTTCGATGGGACCACGACCACCAGCTCGACGAGCCTGCAGATCGCGCTGAGCGAGGACGGTGGCAAGAGCTGGCGCATGGTGCCCCTTCCGCCAAACTTTCCTCATGGCATCCCCGTGCGGCTCCATCTCTACGGTGGCCGAATCTATATGGTCGGCCAGCGCGACGGCTCCCGAGATGTGTCCTCGGCCATCCGCACGACCACCTTTGCGCTTGCCGAGTTGCACCTCGACGAGGGCCGATGGGGTCCGGTGATCGGCGGGATCTTCGGTGTGACTGGCGGGCGGATGAGCATCCACGGCCCTCACGTTCGTGGATTCACTCAGCAAGTATCCGGTCACGGCAGCGACGTGGGCGATCCGAACTCCAAGCTCGGGGACTTCTTCTGGCAAGAGGTCAACCTCGACACGGCCAGTTTTGCCGAGGGTGCCAGGATGTACACCTATAGCGAACGCTGTGACGGCAGCTACGAGGCGCTCGGCGAGGGCGCCGCATGGGGGGCGTTTGCAGAATGTGGCACGCCGTTTTGCCGAATGACCCAACGCGATGGCGAGTGCACCCGTCACAAGCGCGAAATTTGTCAGATGGGCGTCTGGCCGCAGCCCTTGTACGCCAGCGATCCCTCGCCATCCGGCGACTCGATGCTCCCGCGAGCGCGCGCCTGTGCGCCCATGGCTGTGTGGCCTGCCGAGGCATCCGGCTACGGTGCTACGGTGTTGCTCGCCGGCCCACAGCATGTCGAACAAGCCTTTGTGCGCGATGGGCACACCTATGCCGCACGCATGATACCCGCCGAGGAGGCCGAGATGCGCGTTTGGCCACAGACCTGTCAGATCTCGGAGCAAGACCCCTATGGAGCACTTTGGTGCGCATCAACCGGTGGCATCTGCTCGCTGGCCGTGGACTGCGACTTACAACCCCAGGCCTGTGCACTCCCTGAGCCGCGCTGCGTGGAGTGGGTCGTGCCGTCGAAGATCGTAGTCTCTCACCTGGGTCAGGGCCGCCTGGCGGGCAGCAGGCAGGGCAGGGCAGGAGGCACGTTCATGGCCGATTTGCTCGTGCTCAAGGGCCCTGAGACCTTCTTGCCAGACGGCTCCCTAGAGCTTGCACCCGAAGAGTCACGACTTGTGCGCTACGTTGGGGCCGCAGGGCTGGACGAAGTCTCAATTCCGCTCTGGGCCTGCCAGAGCGGCGAGAACACGTGCGGACACGAGACGGGCGAAGACAAGTTCGGTGGCGTCGAAGCACTCTTCAAGCTAAACGATTCCGACTATCTGGCAATTTACGCGACGCGAAACAACGACCATCCTTACAACCGGCAATACTACGCTGTGCGCTCGACGCCCAAGGTGCGTCCCCTGGCAGACCAGGCGCCACCGGCTCGCACCGACGCCCTGCTGGGCTGCTCGGCAGCGCTTCCCGCCCCCTCCATGCTCGAGCGCACGATCGCCGAGATCGTCGCCTGCAGCATCCGAGTCGGTGGCGATGGACGCCATCCGACCGATCCCAATGTGGAGCTTGGACCGACGCTCATTCAGAAGTTCCTCGTCGAGGAGTGGCACAAGGCGACTGGGCCAGAACAGACAGAATTTCTCGAGCGCTTTGCACGCGAGGGCTGTGATGGCTTCGAGGTGACGCGCGACGTTTATCCTGCACACAACCCCAATGCCCAAGCGATGCACGAGTGTGGGCCGGCAGATAACTGGTCATCTTGTGGCTGCCAAGCCAACGTGCTCAGGATTTACGGCGGAACCGTCGACTGCGAGGCGCTCGGCCTCGAGTGCATCGACGGGCTCACCCCTCAGTGTGGGCCCGCCCTCGAATGCCCGCTGAGCGATTCGCACGCACCCTGCCAGGGCGACGTCTTGCTCTATTCAGTATTCTCGAGCATGCGCCACATCGACTGCCGAGCGCTCGGCATGACCTGTCTCGAATCGATGGCGACACGCTACCCCCGCGGGGCCTGCGTGAAGCCGTGACGGCCACAGAACCTGCCAACCGGAGACCCTTTTGATGCGCCGTGGCTTTAGCATCTGGGTGACACTGCTCACCATGACCCTGTGGGCCGCGACCGCCCTTGGCGTCCCTGTGATTGACCGCGCGGTGGTCGATCAGGCCGGCGTCTTGAGTGACGAGGCCATCGCCTCGCTCAGCGCGACGCTGCACGCCCACCATCAGGCGACCGGCGTGCAGCTGGCGATTCTCATCGTGCCCACCATTGGCGCCGAGCCGATCGAGGACTACTCGCTAAGAACAATGGCGAGGCGGCCAGGCCGACAGCGATCGGGGCGTGCTCGTGACTATGGCCCTCGAGCAACGCCAAAATCGCCTCGAGGTTGGCTACGGCCTAGAGCACGTGCTCAGCGACCATGTCACGCGCACCATTCTCGACGCCGCGCTGAGCAATCTGCGCGAGGCGCGCTATGCCGAAGCCTGTGAAGTCATCGCCCATGGCGTGATCACGCGCACGTCCCATCTCGTGCGCGACCAGCCCATCGCTCTGCCCACGCTCTCGGCGTCGAGCAAGCCTCAGCGCTTCCAGTTTGGCAAGTACACCCCCTATGCGATCACGGCGTTGCATTTTGGGCTCGCCGTCTTTCTTGGATTTTGGGGATGGAGGCAACGCCAGAGAGCGCTGCTCGCCGAAGAGAGCAACGGTGGCTGGGGCGCGCTACTCACGGTGGCTCTGGGCGGAGCCGCCGTGAGTAGCGTGATCGCCTCCGAGGGAAACATCCCGGCCATGGTGGGGCTTTGGCTTGTGGGCATCGCCGCCGGCATGGTGCTCGGTCGCGCTCGCCAGGACGAGCTTGGCCGATTCGTGCTGGTGCCCCTGATTATCTTCATGATGTCTTACATAGCTTGCATGCCCGAGCTCGGTGCCCAAAACGCCGGAGAGTGGTTCCTGCATGTTCTCCTGGTTGCAATCCTCACGATCGTGATCTCGGGCGGCATACTTTACCTCGTGGTCGGCGACAGCAGCTCATCTTCCTCCTACTCCTCGCATTCGAGCTTCAGCCATCGTTCGACGACGCCGCGCTCTCCCAGCGCCCACTCGTCGAGCAGCTCGAGTCGTCCGAGCAGTTCGAGCAGTTCGAGTCGTCCGAGCAGCTCGCGAAGTTACGGCGGCGGAGGCGGCTCCTTTGGTGGCGGCGGAGCCAGCTCCTTTGGTGGCGGCGGAGCCAGCTCCCGTTGGTAGGCGCGGTCTCTCAGGGTTTGGGTACGGGCTCGACCCACAATCCCGGCGCGTAGATCGAGACGTCTCCCAGGCCGCGATGCGCGCCAAGGCTTCGGCACGCTCGTATGAGACACCGGTGTAATCACCGTTGATGTCGATATGTGTGTGAGCTTCGCTCCACTCGACAGGAAAACGGTCGACGAGCTCATGCAGGATCGCGATCGCCTGGTCACGGTGCCCGAGCGTCTTCCTGGCTGGCGAAGACATCGTTTGAGCTCGTAAGTTGAATGCCGCCCGGATCGCAACCCCACAGCACAGCGAAAGATAAGCCGACCCATATCGTGCTCGAACGAACCATCATCGCCTCGTCGTCCATAATTTCACTTTGACCAATCGTTGTTCGTCGTAACAGCGCTGTGCTCATCAATCAAAGACTGGCCTCGACCTGCTCGAGCTTCGGTTTCTCTTGGGAACTGGCGCCCGTCGATGCGCTGGTCTATGGTGTGCCGTTAATCGTCGAACAGCCGGTACCTGGCGAGAACACGAGCACCACCGAACATCTTGTTTTTCTACGCTACATTATGATTGAAAAGGTAAACCATGAACCTCAAGCTCACGACATTTCCCCTGATCGCTGGCGTCACTTTGTGCGCGGGCCTGTTCTTTGCCGCAGGATGTGAAAAGCCCGCAGCACCGGCAGCACCTGCAGCAAAGGCAGCACCGGCAGCACAGGCAGCACCCGCAAAGGCGGAATCGACGGCCACAATCAGCATCAACAAAGACGGCGCCGGCGTCGAAGTCAAAAATGTCGATATCAAGGTCGAAACCAAGAACTAGTCCCGCCGCTCCGACCACCGGCACCAAGTACCTCGGCGCATGCGGCGTCGAGGTACGCACCAGGGCTTCATCGATGCTCGGGCTTCGAAGGCTCGGATTCCCGGTTTACCTCGGCGATTGACTTGCACCCGACATGGCGCTTTAATGCGCTGCATGAAGCTCAACGTCCCCACAATCTTGTGCATGCTCATCTTGACCGCAGCGGCCTGCGACGACGCCGGCACGGCCCTGCGTTGCGAGGCGAACAAGGACTGCTTCAAAGACGAAATTTGCCAGCGTGGTTGGTGCTCGGATGGGGCCGGCGTCGAGAAGGAGAATAACGACCCCATCGGGCACAACAACCCCATCGGGCACAACAACCCCATCGGGAACAACAACTCCACCGGGTACAACAACCCCGTCAAGCACAACAACTACAACAACGGCGACATTTGGCCCTGCTGGCGCGAGGGACCTGCACCTCGTTCGAGCGCGATGGTCTGCACACGGACGCCGGTTATCTCATCGAGCCCGAGGGCGTCGAGACCACGGGCTGCCAGGAGGTCGACGACCCGACATCCATGGTCGGCATGGCCAAACGCTCCGAAACGGGCAACGCGTGCCCGAATCGCCGCGATCGCTACACGCTTCGCTCCGCGCTCTGTGCCCACAAGGGCCAACTTGTCACCCTCAGCGTTCGCCCGGAGAACACGGAGTGCGATTTGAGCGCGATGGTGATCGCCATCGAGACCAGCGGGCAGGACTACGGCATCTGCACTCCCGACAACACCTATTGCCATGAGCACGTGCTGGCTGCGGGCAGCCGCGAGCGCCGCTTCTGGCTTTATCTCGACAGCCCGCCCAGCGACCTGGCGATCGTGACCACCCCTATCGATGTCAGCTCCACAGGCGGCGCGCGTTTTGAGTACACCCTTGAGATTACCGTTGAGTGACCCAAATGAAATTTAAGACGCTATTGATGTTTGTGATGTTTGGCCTTTTGTTGACGAGCGTGGCTTGCGCGCAGGCCGAAGAGGAAGAAGCGCTTCCGCCGGACGCCGAGGACAGCGCTTTTGTGAACACCAATGCCAAAGACGATTCTCAGGGCGTGCAGGAGGGCAGCTGGGAGGGGTTTTGTGTGCTCAACCTGGCGAACTCGGCCTCGGCGGAGTTGTTGAAAGAGGTCGTGCACTCGTGGCCCGCCAAACAAATCTTCGAGACGCGCATCGGCCGCGATAAGATCGCGGGAACCGCCGACGATCGGCCCTTCGAGACGCTCAAAGAACTCGACGCGGTCCGCTACGTGGGGTTCATCACCTTCTCCCAGTTGAAGCGCTACGCGGCCGCCAACGGATTTTGTCCGGCGATCGGTGAGGAGACGCTTGTCGCCGGCGAGCAGCGGCTTGCGGAGCAGGTTGCCGAGCGCTCGGCGCAGCTTGTCATCGAGAAGTTCGAGTCCGAAGGCTTTGCGCGGCGCGACGCGCACCCCAAATCCCACGGCTGCGTCAAGGCCCACATCGACATCGACAACCGCGCGCTTTCGCCCGAGGAGCGCATCGGCCTCTTTGCCAGCAATCAGAGCTATCCGGCCTGGATTCGCTTTAGCAACGGCAGCCCCTTGATCCAGGTCGACAACCAGCGCGACGTGCGCGGCATGGCGATCAAGGTCATGGAGGTCGAGGGCGACAAGGTGCTCGAGCGCCATCGCGATGAGCAAACGCAGGATTTTCTCTTGATCAACGGCAGCGCTTTCTTCGTCAAGACGCCGGCCGACTACCTGCAGTTCACCAAAAAAGCGCTCGACGGCAGCCCGGTCTCGTTTTTTCTGAGCCTCGACCCGCGCGAGTGGCGCCTTCGCGAGCTCTACAACCTGCTCTCGATCGTGGGCAAAAAGCCCTCGAGCCCGATCACCCAGTATTGGAGCACGACGCCATACGCGCTCGGCGAGGGCAGGGCGGTCAAGTACTCGGCGCGCCCCTGCGGTGAATTCGCCTCGGGCTGGCCCAAGAATCCAGGCGCCGATTTTTTGCACGACAGCTTGGCCGATGCCCTTCGCAGTGACGACGCCTGTTTTAACTTCATGGTGCAACGCCAGGTTCATGCCGGCGGCACGCCGATCGAAGACTCCACGGTCAACTGGGACGACACCGACTCACCGTTTCTCAAGGTCGCCACGATCCGCATCCCCAGCCAGAGCTTCGACTCGCCCGAGCATGAGGCGTTTTGCGAGGATTTATCGTTTAATCCCTGGCACACGCTGCCCGAGCACCGCCCGTTGGGCAACATCAACCGCACGCGCCGCGTGGTCTATGACCTGATCTCGGATCTGCGCCACACGCTCAACGACTCGCCACCCAGCGAGCCGCGCTCCCACGCATTCTGAGCCGCTTTTTACCACGGCTCGGACAAGAATCCCTCGATCTCGGCCGTGGCTGTGGCGATGTCATCGTTGCTCGGCTCGCCCTCCAAGACCTCGGCCAAGGTGACGAGGATCGGCGAGACACTCTCAAAGAGCGGCCGATGCTCGCGCAACTCCGCGGGCAATTCCTGCCATGAGTCCTCGATCTCTGCGCCGAGCACCTCGGCCATCGGCACCAGCGACTCATCGAGGTCATCGTCGACATCGAGCTCGACGTCGCCGCGCTTGGTCTCTTTGACCGCCTTGTCGAGCGCCCCGAAGAGCGCGGTGACGTTTTCTCGCAGGGCGTCGAGGTAGTCGGGATCGCACTCGTCGTCCTCTTCGACTTCGTTGTGCCAGGCTTCAGCGCGCTTGCGAAACTTCTTCAATGCTGTACGGACTCGCATGGGCGTACCTCATATCATGTGTTTTGTGGACGGATAGCCCTAGAACCTGGATCCCAACGAGCGATTGGCGAGATCATCGCCACAAATAGGCGCGCGCTTGCATTCGACTTGCGGATCGATCTAGTTGTCAGTTCTCGAAAATGCCTCTGCCAACGGTGATTTGCGTGCATCAAAAAAGACTCGTTCCTCTAAAGCCGCGCGCGACCTGGCGGGCGATATTGACCTTCGTCCTGGCGTTGGTGCTGCTGACGCCGAGCCCGGCTGGCGCCGAGCCCACCCGGCCCTTTCAGTTCGAGCTCGTCGGCGGGCTGGACTGGAATGCGGACACGTCGCTCTTAGCCGCAAACATCTACCTCGGCTACTTTCGAAGCCTTCGAACGCTCTCGCCCAATTCGGTGTGGTTCGTCGGTGCTGGCCCGCGTTTTATGTGGGGAAAATTGTCGGTCTTCGAGCTGCGAGGCGGCGGCGGGGACAACGACAAAACGGGTCGCTATGCGCTCGGCGGTGAGTTGCGAACCGGGCTTGCCTGGTCCGACGACACGCCCGCTTCGCTCGTCTATATCGCGCTCGGTTTCGCTCCCATGTACGTCTGGACGAGCGAGAGCGTGCCCGGCCTCAGCGAGCCGAGCTACCACGCGCTGTTTCCCGATGCGCCCAGCGTCTTCGGGCTTCGCACGAGCTTGACGGCAGCATTTCCGATTCTCGCGGTGAGGGCGTTCGAGCGCGATCCCTGGGAAGGCCTGCTCTTTTTGCTCTTGCCATCGGCCGTGAGCGTGCACTGGGAGCAGCTTCGTCCGTTCGGCTCGAGCTTCGGCCGATTCGGAGTCTCAATCGGCTATGGATTCTAGCCCCTTCACTCTCTTCTCAATACCGCGCGCACATCTCAAAGCCCGCTTTGGCCGTGACGCCGGTTTTGCCCTTGTGATTGACGCCGATGTAGCTGTCGTCGATGAGTTGGCCGCACTCGTTGACCTTGCCGCCGACGTTGACGCCCACCGGGCCGAGGCCGACCGAGGCTATTGCGAAGGCCTGGACGCTGAAGTTGTTCTCCGGTCCGTCCTCGAAGGTGATGCCGGCGCTTGCGCCTACGCCGACGCCAAACTCGACGCAGCTCGAGAACCCCCGGTCGTCGAGGCAGAGCTTGCCGCCGAAGCCGCCGATTTCATAGAAGGCCGCCCCGATGCAGATCAGGCCGCTGGGGTCGCGTTTTCCGACCGGGTCGTTTTGTGAGTAGGCGTAGAGGTTGAGCTGGCGGCCCCCGTAGAGCGCCGGATCGCGCGCCGTCCAACGTCCCGTCGCGGCGATGCGACTGGCCGCGTCGTATTCGGTCACGAGGCTGAAGACCTCCTGGTCCGCCACGCGGCTCGACGAAGCTCGTCAAAAGCCCGCTCTCCCCGTCGTAGCCCATCGTGTGGCTGTGGCCTAGCGGATCGGTGACCTCTTCGAGGTAGCCATTGGCGTCGAGCGCGAGGGTCGTGCGAACACCACCCGGCGTAACGATCGCGCTCGCGACTCCCTGGGCGTCGCGTTCGATCATGAGCGTTCGACCGTCGCCGTCGGTGATGCCCACGAGCCTGCGTTCGGCGTCGTAGCCGAAGGTATAACGGGCCACTCCGGTCAGGCTGTCCAGGGTCCCCATATGGCGGCCATCGGGGGTAAATATATAAACTTCGCTGCCATCTTCCGAAGGCACGGTGATCGTCTGGCCGTCAAAGCCAGGCATCGTGGGGCGAATCGCGCGTATATAATTGCCCCCGGGATCGCTCAGATAGACCGAGCCATCGTGGCCCGGTAACAGATTTTCGACGACAAACATGTAGGTGTTCATCGCTGGCATGAAGTCGCGATGGAAGTCCTCCCATTGCGCGCTGCCCTCTTGAGCGAGCGTGTTGATCGCACCGTCGGGACTGATCACGCGGGCCCAGGCACAATCGTCGACGAGCAGAATCGAGCCGTTCTTGGCCACGCGTACAAAGCGCACGGATTTGAGCTGCGCCTGGAGAGCGTCGCCCCCGCTGCCCTGGCAGCCTCCCACGCCCGTGCCCGCGATCGTGCGGATCAGGCCGTCCGGGCCGATCGCGCGCAAGTAATGGCGGTGCGTGAAATAGAGCGTTCCGTCGGGAGCGATGTCAAAACCTACGGGCGAAAACGAAATCGCCGTGCCGGGCAGACCATCGACGGGCACGTCGGGAGCGCTAAAGTTGTAAACGCCGTTTCCGACCACCGTGCGCACGCGTCCATCGGGAGAGAGCCGACGAATGCGATAACTGTCCTCGAAATAAACACTGCCGTCCGCCGTGACGCTCAACTGCGTCCACGGGTAATAGGGAGACGCTGTGCCCAGGGCCCCTTCGATTCGCTCACCATTGTACTCGCCATTTCCCACGACCGTGGTGATGATGCCGTCGGTGCCGATGCGACGAATCCGGTTGTTCGACATGTCGATGAAGTACACCGTACCATCGGGGGCGAGCGCTACCTCGACCGGGGAGCTGATCTCGGCATCGCTCGCCGGGCCGCCGTCACCGCTGAAGCCCCACTTGTCGTTTCCACCGACGATCGTCGTTAGAGTGCCGTCGGACTCGATGCGCCGGATGGTATTTTCATAGTGCTCGACAATGTACAAACGCCCATCAGGCGTCTGCGCTGTTCCGTAGGGAACGCTTATCGGACTACCCTTGGCCTGCTCGCCATCGGGTGGCGAGAGGCGCACTCCCGTACCCGCGACGATTTCCATCATCGCGCCGATTGACTCGGCGTCTCGCTCGGTGCCGTCGCCCTTGTAGAGACGACGCGAAAACGAGCTATAAACATGGTGGATATCCAAGCTCCACCCCCCCATGCTCAGTCGGCGCGCATCGATCGAGCCGATTTCGAGCCCGTCCCAGGTCTGCCACAGCGTCAGGTTCATGTTGCCTCGTGAGACGACCGACTCGGTGCCGCTGCCATCGGTGCCCTCCCAACGAAGCGCTCCGAAGCTCGCGTTGAATTCATCGAGCTGGGAGTCCGCGTCGTAGTAGACGAGCGGATATTGGTAGCCGATGCGAACGGAGACGAGCTGCTCGCCCTGCAGGATTCGCCCGAAAGCGTCGCGTCTGGCCCATACGAACTCATGGGTGATGTTTGCCGCTGGCGCAAAGTGCTCGACGTACTGAACGCCGCCGATGCTGATCTCGAGCGTGATGCCTTCGAGCCCGTCGGGGATCGTCTCGCCAGTGACCGGAATGCGAAGTGTGGGCATTGGTCCGGCGACACGGTCGCTTCGGTAGTGCAGCGCCATGTTCGTGGCGGCGAGCGGGATCGACTCGCCCAGCGCCTGCTCATAGCAGCCGATCACCGAGCCCCAGACGTTGCACGGCTCTCGGGAGTGGCCCTTGCCGCCTCTGGGGCGTCGATTGTTCGGCCCTTCGGCGCCCTCGATCGGGCCATAGGGCCAGTTGCAGTCCCAGGGCGTAAAGTGGGGAATTGGCGTTCGCCAGAGGCTGGCGCCGGGCGTGTAGAGTCCGGCGAGCACTTCGAGCTCGTCGGCGTCGATGCCGAGCGCCTCGAGCAGCTCGCCGCTGTCGGCCACGCCGTCGCCATCGACGTCGACCTGGGCCCGACCGCCGCTGATCGCGACAAGCTGGATCACCCGGCCGTCGGGCGACGGCATCCAGATCCCGCGCTGACGATCGTACCAGCCGACCGGCACAGCGCCGCCGGCCTTGAATCCCAGAAAATTCTCGACGTAGAGCCAGACAGGCTCGGAGAACTCGACGGAGGTGGCGCCGCTCGCGATCGCCTCATCGACGCTGAGCTCGACGGCGTAGGTGTAGGCGCTGGTCGGAGGCAGTGCAGCCGGCATGGCCTGCGGGCCCGTGGGGCCGACGGTGTACTCGGTCGCCCGCACGTTCAAGCTCGACAAGGGCGTCTTGCTGCCATCGGCGAGCACCATCTGGGCGCGCGTCGTCTGGCGAAACAAGAGCGTCGCCTGGCGAGTGCCCGCGTCGTCGGACTGCGTGCTGCCGCGCGCGATCTGGATATTGGTTGCCGTGTCGTCGAGCGCGACGGTTGTTACGAGCGCATCGAGGCCTACGAGCACGACCTCGGGCGCGTGCACCCATCGCTGCCAGGGCACCTCGACGCGGCGTTGGGCCGGCAGATAACCGTCGAGCTGATAATCGAACACGAGCGGGCCGCCGCCGTTGACCACGAGATCGAAGACGCCGTCCTCGCGCGTCAAGGTCTGGCCAAGCTCGCCGTGATCGAGCACCGAGACCTGCACGCCGGCCACCGCCAGGCCGCGCCGGTCGAGCACTTGACCACGCACCAACGAGGCGCGCCGCGCCTCGATCGTTCCCGCGGCCACACCGGTCTGGATCGGGTCATTGCCCTCGATGAGAAAGGCCGTCGCCTCGAACACCGAGGTCGAGCCGGTGCTCTGAATCCGCGGCGCGACCTCGGCCGGATCGGGCGGCAGCATCGTCGTCTCGACGATGAGCTGCGGCCCGTCGCTGGTGCGGTTGCCGGCGGCGTCTTCGGCCTCGACCTTGAACGCGTAGACGCTGCCCTTGTCCAGGCCCTCGACCTGGTGGAGGAGCTCGGCGGCGGCGACGCTGGCGAGCTCCACGCCGTCTTGATAGATGATGTAGTTCGCGAGCTCGGTCTCATCTTCGGCCGGCGTCCATACGAGCATCAAGCGCGTCGCACGCACCTCGACGGCCTGTAGGCTGGCATCGGCGGGCCAGATCGGCGCGATGTGATCTTCAATTTGACCGCCGTCCTCACCCGGGCCACCGTCCTCGCCCGGGCCACCGTCCTCACCCGGGCCACCGTCCTCACCCACGTCCACCGCAACATCCGAACCAGGTTTGGGGCCGATCGGGTCATCACTGCACGCGCCAAGAAGAAAGATGAAGAACAGTACCAAGAACAAAGGGGCGCGAACACTGAGACATGGCTTCTCTTCAGTTCTAAATTTCAATAAAAGACAAAATTACCCGTTACCTCAAAGCGTGATGATCGTTGCATCTAGCACAATCAAATCGAGCCTACAAATCGAGACGATCGAGCTTCAGGTGCGAAACCACCCGTTTTTCGTCTTGCCTGAACCGATCCGCTCGCCTAAGCTCACTCTCACCTACAGAAGCGCAGGGGTTGTTTGAGGACTGCGATACATCAACTTGCACGCCAGGCGTTTGTCTTGCGTGCTAGCGCCCCCAACGATCGATAAGAGCCTTGGGGAAAAGGAGTCTGAAATGTTTGATGTGGTTGATGAGCATGTGAGCGCCCGTCAGATGACGTCGGGCCGTTGGAGTGTGTCGTTTCGTGGTATCGAGAAGGCCGCCTTGGCCCTGGGACCTGCGGCCGAGGACATCGTTCGCCTGGCCCGTGAGGCGGCCGCGGTGGCGATCGAGACCTTCGAGTTGGAGCAGCGTTACCGACGCGACCGTCTGGCGGGCACCGCCCGAGGTGACGCTCAGGAGATCGACAACGACTCCGATCGCGCCCTCGGGGCTTTCTACCGTGGTATCGAGGAGTTCGTCCGCAACTATGGCTCCAATCACCCGCTCGCTGTGGCGGCCCGCGCGCTCCTCAAGGCCTTCTTCGCCTACGGGCTCAAGGCCGTCGTCCACCAGCCCTTCGAAGACCAACTCGCCGCCATGGAGCGAATCGTGCGTCTGGGCCAGACCGACTACGCAGCGCAGATCGCACAACTGGGCCTGGGTCACTGGTTTGAGCGCATCGTCGCCCTCACCGACTTGTACCGTGCCGAGCTCGAGGCCAACCGCCTCAAGCCCGTGACCTGGCCCGAAATCAAGGCAGCCCGTAAGCGCTGCCACCGCTACGGACAGCGCGTCATCGCGGCCGTGGCTTACATCTTGGGCGAGGATGTCGATCTGGAAAAGCGCAACGAGGTGCTCGAGCCGCTCACGCTGCAACAGCGGGCAGTGCTTGCGATGCAGCGCTCGCGCCGACGCGTCACCGATGTCGACCCCCACACCGGCGTCGAGATCGAGTCCGAGGGCCTCGACGTCCTCGAGTCCGACCAGCCCGAGCTCGCCTGACTCTGAGCCGTACACGGCACGGCTCGCGACCGACCTGAACCACCCCCAAAAGCGTCCCATGGACGCTTTTTTTGTTACGCGTCTCCCTTGGAAACGCGACCTTGCACGTGCCCCGAGGGGTCCCTACCCCTCAACATCGCCTACTGCATACGTCCCTCGCGACTCGCCAGGACACACCAAACCCCACCTGCTAGCCACGCATCGCCGCGCTGCGACACCGCAAGGTCCACCGGAAGTCGAGGGTTTGACTCGCTGCGAGACGACAAGCTCCACCAGAAGTCGCGGTCTCGACTCGCCGGAACTCGACCAGGTGTGCCAGGAGCCCTCGCCTCGATTCTCCGCAGCAGACCGTGGCGCACCACGAACGTCCATCCAGCGATGTTTGGTCTACCGGTCGGCCTGGTCTAGCCTATCTGGGCTGCTGAACAGGCGGCCGCCGTTTCGCCGCAGCCATATTTCCTGCTCCCATTCACGGCGTTTCTGCGCCTGGGCCTCGGCTGAGACGGTTCGGTCAGCAGCTAGAGCTTCATCCATCGAATGCTCCAGGTTGCCCGCGCCTCCCACGGGGTTGAGGCTGCCATCGGCGTTCACGGTGACGTAGCTGCCATCGTCGAGTTGACGCATTCGGCCTGCCGCCACTTCCTGTGCGACATCGATCGTCTTCGCGTTGGCAATGGCATTGAGCAGCGCTGAGGTCTCTTTGCCGAGGCTGCTCACCATCTCCGACTTAAACGTGGGGTCGTCTGCCTTGAAGACCTGGGTCTTCGTCGCCCGCGAACTGTAGTCTCTCGTTGAGACGTGGACGTTGGTCAGATGGTAGTTGAAGTGATGGAGCGGCAGGGACACCGCCAGAAGTCCAAGGGGTATGCCGAACAACGCCGTTCCCATCGCTGCCGCCGCCCGGCGCATCGGCCATGTCGTCATCAGCCTCGAACAGACGCCGAATGCCAGGGCGACACCCCCAAAAAAAGTGATGATGGGAAACATGTGCACAGGCTCGATGAAGAGCTCGAACTGCACCCAGGCTGCCACACTTGGCAGCAACCAGGCCGCGGCGGCCATGCCCATGGTTTTGCCGCTCATCTCGGCCACGTCCTCGAGCACGCCCGCATTTCCCCGACGCCTGATCGTGAGGGCATGCAAGAGACCCGCGCCCAGGATGATCGCTGCGCCGAATCCGATGGTTTGAAAGGCAGACCAGAGAGTCAGCTCATCCAAAATATCCGAGAGCAAGTGGTAGGATCCAACGGTCACAATCAGTCCACCCAGCAGATACAGAAGGAGATAAATGACGCCCATCAAGACCTCGGTTCAACAAATTCCTGCCACGAGCCGCCGAATTACATCGTGGGGATGATGCATTGGAATAGCACAAACTCCATCGCATTTCCCTCTCGATAACGCCACGAGTCACCGTTTTCAGTTCGATCGGTTTCCGTTGCGAAGAAGCCCGGGGCAGCAAGGCCCCAGGCTCGTCGAGCGGAAACAGCACCGGACTTCGCGCCAAGGCG
>JACCWM010000091.1 GCA_013697635.1 Lujinxingiaceae bacterium
CATCGCTGGTCTTGTTTTTCATGTTCGTCTGGCCTGGTGTCATCATCTAAAGAAACTCTCTTTGCCCTGAACACACTACACTTAATTCGCGGGATGCGATTGTCTCAGTCATGTTGGCACACAGGGCCTCAGCCTGCTGCTCCCGCAACGCCTCCACCAACCGCACCATCTTCTCCTCAAACGGCTCCCCGTCGTCCTCGACCTCCTCAGCGCCCACGTAACGTCCCGGCGTGAGCACAAAATCATGGGCGGCGATCTCTTCAAGCGTCGCCGACTTACAAAACCCCGCCACGTCCTCGTATCCCCCGCCGACGTTTCGCCAGGCGTGGTAGGTGCCGGCGATCTTGTCGATGTCGGCCTCATCCAGGACGCGGTTGACGCGGTTCTCCAGGCGCCCGAGCTTGCGGGCGTCGAGGAAGAGCACCTCGCCTTTGCGGCGGCGGAACTTGCCGTTGCCCTTGTCGCGGGCGAGGAACCAGAGGCAGACCGGGATCTGGGTGGCGTAGAAGAGCTGGCCGGGCATGGCGATCATGCAGTCGACGAGGTCGGCCTCGACGAGCTTGCGGCGCAGCTCGCCCTCGCCCGATTGCTGGGAGGACATCGAGCCGTTGGCGAGCACGACGCCGGCGGTGCCGGTGGGCGCGAGGTGGTGGACGATGTGTTGGAGCCAGGCGTAGTTGGCGTTGCCGGCCGGTGGGGTGCCGTAGCGCCAGCGCACGTCCTCAACGAGGCGCTCGCCGCCCCAGTTCGAGATGTTGAAGGGCGGGTTGGCGAGGACGAAGTCGGCCCGCAGGTCGGGGTGGAGGTCGCGGTGGAAGGTGTCGGCGTGCTGCTGGCCGAGCTTGGCCTCGATGCCGCGGATTGCCATGTTCATGCGCGCCATCTTCCAGGTCGTGGCGTTGCTCTCCTGGCCGTAGACGGTCACGGCGTTGCGCTTGCCGTCGTGGGCGTCGATGAACTTGATCGATTGCACGAACATGCCGCCCGAGCCGCAGCAGGGGTCGTAGACACGACCTGCATAGGGCTCGAGCATCTCGACGAGCACGCGAACGATGCTCGAGGGCGTATAAAACTCGCCGCCGCCACGGCCCTCGGCCGAGGCAAAACGCGAGAGGAAGTACTCGTAGACCCGGCCCAGCGTGTCTTTCTCGCGGTGGGCCGCCGTGCCCAGCCCGATGCCCGACATCAAGTCGATCAGCTCGCCGAGCTTGTACTTGTCGAGCGCGGGCAGCCCGTAGACCTTGGGCAGCGCGCCCTTGAGCACCGGGTTCTCGGCCTCGATCGCGTCCATCGCGTCGTCAAGGATCTTGCCAATCGTGGGCTGCTTGGCCGCCCCCTGGATGTGCGACCAGCGCGCGACCTTCGGCACCCAGAAGACGTTCTCCGCGATGTACTCGTCGCGGTCTTCCAGGGCCTCCTCGTCGCCCTCGGCGGCAAGCTCCTTCTGGCGCTCCTCGAAGGCGTCGGAGATGTACTTCAAGAAGATCAGCCCGAGCACGACGTGCTTGTACTCGGCCGGGTCCATGTTGTTGCGCAACACGTCGGCCGCCGCCCAGAGCTTATCCTCAAACCCGAGCGAGCCGTTCTTGGTCGTGGTATCCGCGCTCATTGGGCCCCCTGGTTGTCGTGGTATATAACGAAGGATTCTCTGTACAACATCAGCTCTCTCCAGTGGGCACAGCACACACCCCACACAACGGATCATTCAACGGTTCGAATGACCAGTATGGACCAAGAGCCACGATTAGTGGAGTGCCTTTTCGGTGGATCGGGCGTTTTGCCCCCGGGGGATGGCTTCGATGGCCAAGTGTGGGTATGTGCTCGCGCCTAGCCTGCGAGATCGGGCTGGGCATCTTGAAGTAAGAAGGTCGTCGAAACGGTCTCGCCGGATAGGGTCAAGTCACGGCGGACTTGCAGCGTGATCTCGTACAATTGTTCGTTACCCACGGAGACGCTCTCGAGTCTCTGCATGAGCTGAGGGTCAACGCTGCCTGCGTATTCGGTGTTGGTGCTGGTATCAACAAATCGGAATACGTCCTTCGCGCGATCAAATCCAATGAAATAGCCGTGGAGGCTCAGGCTAGCCGTTGTATCTGAGCACGACCACGCCAGCACCGTCGAGTTTCAATTCGGGCGACGCGAGGGATTCTTCACCACAGAAGTGCTCACGCACCAGTCTTGGAAGTAGAGCCTTTGGTCGAGGTAAATTCTGTTCATCGAGAGATTCCGAGTTTACGACCCATGCACACTCGCCTCCGTTTACAAGGTCGATATCGACCACCCAGAGTTCGTCCTTCATCAAGGCTCGATAGAGGGTTTCTGCGCCCAAAAGCAGTGCCTGTTTCTCGGTCGAAGACAGCCGAGCCTGCAACCAGCGTTGCGCGCGGTCATCCTGGTCCGCAACGAGGCCGAGAAACTCGCCGCTCGAATCGCTGAAAATCGCGATCTGGGGTCCGTCGTATTCGACCAGCACCTGGGTCATTGTTCGACCGGAGGCGAGGAGCGTGGTTTGGTCGGGCAAATTCCACGTGGCTCTCATTCTACCACCTCGAATTCATTGTGAATGTTTTGCAGGTACTGCTCACGAATCCAGAAAGAATGGTGTCCTGGCCGTCCCGTCTGCTTGACCCTACCAAACTCGTGTTTGACCAGATGGTAGAGAGTCCCACTCGCATCGTCCGAATCATCGGGCGGGCAACACGATGGGTAGTTTTCTGGCCATTCACTCATGTAATTCTCATACGTTTTCCTAACACGTAAGCGCCGTCGGCGACGCCGGCCTCGTCCATCGCGTCGTCAAGGATCTTGCCAATCGTGGGCTGCTTGGCCGCCCCCTGAATGTGCGACCACCGCGCGACTTTGGGCACCCAGAAGACGTTCTCCGCGATGTACTCGTCGCGGTCCTCCAGGGCCTCCTCGTCGCCCTCGGCGGCAAGCTCCTTCTGGCGCTCCTCGAAGGCGTCGGAGATGTACTTCAAGAAGATCAGCCCGAGCACGACGTGCTTGTACTCGGCGAACGGCGATTAGGGGAGTGCCTTTTCGGAGTATAGCGAGCTACTGTGGATAACAATTGTGCATCAACGGGACTCAGGCTCAATATTTGCGCTGAGAAATGCCAACTCAACGACGGTCCACGTCCGACCGCCGTCGCTTTTGGCAGCCACGGTCACATCGAGTTCATGATAATGGGCCTCGCGCGCGGTTTCGAGAAATTGATCGTCCTCGAGACTCAGGGAGAGGTCTGACGCGTGGTCCGGTACTTCGCGAAGGATAATAGTCAGCTTGTCGAGATCAAGGTCTCGAATCTTCCCGCGGAGGATTTGCAGGCGCACCTCATGCTGGCGATTGATCTTGGTCAGAGCACCACGAATCTTTTTGGAGACGTCTCGGTTCCATCGGGCCCCTCAAGTCTCACTCGAAGAGCAGGCTCCAGTTCAGGCCAGAGCATCGTTGCATCAGCCGGCAAGGCCTCTTCAGGCAAGGCCTCCAAAGTGACAGAGAACGCTCGGATGGGTTTGTATGATTTGTCCATATCGACGAGCCAGGCAGAACCTCGCGCCAGCGCCTCGCGCACGGAGACAACTCCCTGCTTCAGGGCATCGACCGTAGGCTCCGAGGTCGTGACGACGACGAAGCGCAGGGGGCTGTCGGGCGCGTCTTCCAGTTCCGTCGAGAGGTAAGCGAGGATGAGGGAGCGCTCAGGCGTTCTGGCCGTAAAGATACAGGGGCCGTCAAATTCGTAGAGCACCCCCTCCGGGCTCAGTGAGCCGAGACGAGCAACGTCGATCTCGGTCAATTGTCCAATGTCAGGCCAGTTCATTGCGTCACCTCAGCGACAACAGCGAAACATTGGGCGCGCCTTGAGCCATCGAGATCCGCCGCCGGCCACCAACTCGTATGCGTCGGGCGACCACCAGGCGTCGCCAATGTTGCCCCGTGCATCCGTTGAAGTTGGGCCCGCTCTTCGCTCTGCTGCGGGAGGTCAAGCGCAGCCGGTGCCGTCAAGTCCAGCAGTTCCCCTATTGTGGTTTGGCGCCATTTACCGCCCATACCCTACCTCTCCCAGAGCCTTGAAATTACTTGATCCAACCTTCGCCCCTCCGCTTGCTGCTCATTCAACGCCGCCACCAGTCGGTCCATCTTCTCCGCAAAGGGCTCGCCATCATCCACGATTCATGCGTTCGTGAGCTGATCTGCGGCGTCGCGTATCGCCCGGCGATTGGGATGTCGCGATGGCGAGCAAGGAAAGAGATATTCCGTCCTTTCCTGTGTGGCCGTGGCAGGAGCTCGGCGTGCGCGGGGTGTGTTCGAACACGCGCATAGAATCAAGCTGATGATCGTCTCTCGGTCCGTTTGCCCGTGCCCGCGGTCCGTTTGCCCGGTCCGCAACTGAGTTGCAGCCTCGCTGCCTCGTCTCCAGCTATCGCAGTCACAATGATCACCGGGCGTCCAGCCGATCCCCCGCGGAATAGCGGGCCCGTGCGCATCTCTCGGGCGGTTTTCCGCTCTACTCCTCTTACTGGAAGGTCACCTTCCCTGTGGCGAGGTCGTACATGGCGCCGACGATTTTCACGGTGCCCTTCTGCTCGAGCTCGGAGATGATCTCGCTGCGCTCGCGAATCTGAGCGAGGGTGCGCGCGACGTTGTGGGCGGCGATGGCATCGACGCGCTCGACATCACTCGATGAGCAGGTCTCGCCATCGGGGGTCAGGGCCTCGACGGAGGGACGAATATTATTGACGAGGGAGCTGATGTTGCCGAGCTGCACGTTGTCGCAAGAACCCTTTACGGCGCCGCAGGCCGTGTGGCCCATCACGACGATGAGTTTGGCGCCGGCGGCGGCGGTGGCAAATTCCATGCTGCCGAGGATGTCGTCGTTGACGAAGTTGCCGGCGACGCGGGCATTGAAGATATCACCTAGTTCGGTGTCGAAGAGTAGTTCCGCCGGCGCTCGGGAGTCGACGCAGCCGAGGACGATTGCATAGGGAAATTGACCGGCGGCGGTCGCATAGACCTGGGCGCTATGAACGCGATTGCTCAGTTCACCGCGCACAAATCGCTCATTGCCATCTTTGAGCTTTTGTAGCGCCTGCGCTGGCGTGAGCGTTGTCTGGCCCTCCTGAGTCATCACCTCGCGCACCACAGCCAACTCAGTCTGCTCGGCCTCTTCAGGTGCCTCTTCCTTCGGGCTTTGTGATTCTGCCGTTGACTGCGGCGCGCTACAACCTACGGCAAGTCCGATTAGGACAGCGATCACAAAAGTCGCTTTCTTTGGAATCATCATTCTACTCCTTAACTGATATGAGTCTCTACTTCGGGCTTTCGGAGCCCTAGACTCTATCCCATTCCAGGAGATTTTGCCAAAAGTTGTGGGTCGGACTTTTTTCAGGCGGCGTTTTACGTGTGAATGCTCGTAGAATAGTGCCTAAATCTGGAGAGGCCGACGCCGCGCGGGCTGAGCACTTCTTTCCACCAAATTCTATTAAGATCGAACGAGTTCCCATGTTGCTTTAGTCTCGCTGGAGTCATGGATGCTGCACGGCTCGCCGAGTCGCCCACGATCGATCACGGCTCGACGATGATGATATGGCCCCGCAGCGAATTATAGATAGCCCGCTCACCATGAAGCTCGATACTCACGTGGCTGAGCAGGAGCTGCGCAACCTGCCGGCCGCTTGAGTCGACGACGATCAGGCTTCTAAGCTCCCTGGGCAGGCGTCGCTGATCGAGGCGCTTCTCGGCGAAGTGCCGCAGCGACGTGAGATCGCTGTGCCAGGGCTGCCCGCGGTAATTGAGCTCGACACGATCGGCGCTGATGCTGACGTCCATCTTGTTGTCGCTTTTCGGGTCGTCTGCGTCGCCGTCGTACCAGTCGTTGAGCTTGGTATCGAGCAGCGCGTCGACCGCGACCAGACCCAGCGCCAGGCCAATGTACATCAATCCCGCGTAGACCAGGCACGTCAGGCCCCGCGCCAGAATCCGCGCGTTGAAACGCCAGAAGCGCTCGTCGGTTGGCACCCCGCTATGCGACGCCGCCACCGGCGTCAGCACCCAACTCGCACCAAGGGCGATCACGCGCGTCGGGTCCCTTGACACCCCGACCGCGCCCCGACCGCGCGCGTGGGTGAAGGCGCCTGAGTGCCCGTCGCCGTAGATCAGTCGCTCGCGGGCCAGGGGCGGCAAAGTTGAGCAATGATTGGGATGGATCGAAGAGCGCCCAGCTACACCATGAAGTAGAATCCGTCGGGCCCGAGGCGTTCCGTGAGCTTTTTGAGGATCGCGTCCACGTCATCATGCCGCCCGATTCAGTACATGGGTATGCCATCCTCGCCGAGGGGAATCGATTCGTGCGAGGCGTTGGGATCGACGCCGGCCAGAAGTCTCACCGCCGGGAAGTAATCCTTGTGGGGCGAGAATCCGAGCGCCAGGGCGTAGCGCACTCCGTGATCGATCACACGGGCAGCCAACTCCGGCGAGCTCCTTGTCGCTCGCCACTGAGTCCACTATCAACGTAAACACATCGTTCGTCGTCCGGTGTACGTCTTGAACGCTGCTCGTTGACACCTAATGAAATCGGAGTTGGTCATGGCATCCGAGAACAGCCCTTCCTGGTCCCAGGTCTTCAAAGACGTCGGCGACTTGCTGACCTTTCGCATCTCGCGCGAGCGCCTGCAGGCGCTGGGCAATCGCCACCTGGCGTTGGGCTTAGGGTCGACCTGGCTCGTCGGGATCGGGCGCTACTGGGACGATCCCGGCGCAAAACTGCTCCAGCACCTCGGCGTCGGCTCGCTGGCCTACGTGTTTGCGCTCGCCATGCTCTTGTTCCTGCTCATGTGGCCGCTTCGCCCCGCCGCCTGGAGCTACCGCCAGGTGCTCACCTTCGTGACGCTGACCTCGCCACCGGCGCTCCTCTACGCCATTCCCGTCGAGATGGTCACCGACATCCCGACGGCCTCGCGCATCAACGTCTGGTTTTTGCTCCTCGTCGCGAGCTGGCGCGTCGCCCTGTTGTTCTTCTACCTGGCCCGCTCGGCCAGGCTGAGTCCGCTGGCGCGCACCGTGACGACCTTGTTGCCGCTGATGGGAATCGTCGTTGCGTTGAGCTTGCTCAATCTCGAGCGCGCCGTCTTCAACATCATGGGAGGCCTGCGCGAGAGCACCGCCGCCGATGCCGCCTACGAGCTTGTCTTCTACCTGAGCTGGCTCGCCTACCTGGCCTTTCCATTCGTCGCCGCGGTCTACGCGATCATCGTGTTCAACGCCTGGCAACAGCACAAGACCCAGGCCGCGCTCGAAGCCCTCGATTCCGAGCCCTGAGCCCCACGGGCCACGGTCAAATGAAACAAGTCCTTGCTCCAAGAAGACATGGACTCTACAATTGAAGGATGCTGGCGGTGCTCGCACAACTGCTTTAAACAGCTAATTTACATGGCTAATCATGGATCGCAACGTCGTAAAAAAAATGCATCTTCAGGACGTTTCGAGCGACGCTGCCTTTTGGCGTACGCGCCCTCCCAGAGAGCGCCTGTCTACGGTAGAAGAGATTCGTTCGGAATATCACGACTGGCCTGAAGG
>JACCWM010000101.1 GCA_013697635.1 Lujinxingiaceae bacterium
GGACGTCCATCAACCACCCGGCCATCGACTCACCACGTCGAATCGGGCAACGATTGCGCCACGGCACCACGTCGAGCCTGTACCAACATCGGTTGAACACCGGAAATGAAAAGATGTGTTCAAGAGACAGTGCCAGGGCACCCGACTCTCCGCATCACCGCTCAGTCACAAGGGGCTCGTTCACCAGGCGCTGCAATTTCTGCGCGTGGCTCTTGGAGAGGTTTTCGGGGCGCCAGGCGCTGGCTGGATCGATGTCGCGTTGGCGAATCGTGCGGTAGAGCATGAGGGCAGCGAGGTAGGAGCCGGCCACGGAGGCGTGGTTGCCATCTTTCATGTAGAGCTTGATCTCGGGGTGGCGCAGCTGTGCGAGCATCCAGACTTCGCTGACCGGCGCAAGGCGCGCGCCAGTCGTCTCCACGGCGTGCTCGCTCACCGCGCGGATGACCTTGTTTGCAGCCGCAGGATCGGCCGCCATCCAGGCGTGGCCATAGGCCTCGTCCCAGTGAGCGCGCGGCCACACCTGGTAGAGAATCGGTACGCTGCCATTGGCCTCCGCCCTCGCGGCCAGCGCCCGAAAGTGCGCCACGTATCTGCCAGGGCCAACGAAGGGCTCGAGGCTTGCGCCCTGCAATACCACGAAGCTCCAGCGTCGCCTGGCGAGCGCGTCCTCACTCAGTTTGCTGAGATCCTCGAGCGTCGCGCCGCCCTGTGTGACGGTCCCCAGCCACAGAGGCGCAGACGCGCCGTCGGAGTCGTTTAGGCGCTGCACCATTTGCGGTACGCTGTTGATGAAGGTGTGGCTGTTGCCAATAAAGAGCACATGCTCGGCACCCTCTGGCAAGGTGTCATAGAGCGGCTCGATGAGCACGGTGTCGCTGTCGCCGGTGAGCACGATCGTGAACACAACGGCGTTGAACAAAATGAAGAGCCCGATCAAGAGGCGTCTTGGATTGAACAGCGGTTTATCGGTCATAGGGTCTGGTCCAATAGTTTGATGCTCGTGTGCAGATCATCAAGCAACGACGCCAAAGTCGGGGTGCCAGGGCACCCGACTTTGCCCTAGCGAGGCTCGCTGAGCCTGGCCGGGGGCATGTGGCATAGGGGGCCGAGGCTCGGCGAAACTCGCGGGGACATAGGTCAGGTTGGCGAGTGTGGTAGCCAGGTTGCCGTCAGGCTAGGGTATCGCAAAAAATGAAGTTTTGAGGTTCAAAATTGCCCCTTGGAGTCTGAAAATTCCGGCTGGGTGGGCCAGAAGCGATCCAGAGATGGCAAAAATCGATGCCATGTGGTCAAGAACACCCTAAATCGACGTGAAATCGACGTTAAAATGCCATTTGAACCTAGGGGATGTCGGATGGCGAGGCTCGGAAGTGAACAAATTGGGCTGCTCCATAGCCTGGCGAGGCTTGTTAGGGCGTCGACAGCTATGGAGCATGGGCCATGGGGTCAGAGGGGGGCGGGCTCGACGATGTCGGTGGGTAAAGTTTCGATGCCTGTGTCAGGATCGACGTCGATGATGCTGCGCGTGCGCTTGTTGGCTCGGGCGATCGCCTCGTCTTGCTCGATGATCGGGGCGAGCAGGCGGGCGCGGATGGCGCGGTGTTCGTCGCTGCGATCGTTGTAGGTGCCGCGGATGCAGGCGATGAGCTGGTGGAGGCGATCTTGGCAGTCGAGCTCGGCCTTTCTGACGGTGTCGTAGGGGACGCGCTGGCTCTTGATGCGCTCGAGCTCGGCGCCGTATTCGTCGGTCAGTTCGTGCAGGCGCTCGACCCAGTCTTCGAGCTTGAGCAGCTTGACCTCGGGTTGCAGCTCGTTGGCGAACATGTTTTTGATCACCACCATGCTCTCGTATTGTTGGACATAATCCTGACGGGTGATCGCGCCGACGCCTTTGGAGTAGACGGTCTTAATGACCTTGCGGGCGGCCGGAACGCGCGGATCCTGCACTTTGAAGTTGGTGGCAATGTCGTCGACGTGGCGGAAGATCGCGCTCAGCGTGCGGTCGGAGGCGGCGTCGATGGCCGGCGCATTGCTCTGAGAGAATTCGTCGCCGAGCAGGCTGGTGTTGTAGATCATGCGAATCTTGATCGTTTCGCGGCCCGCGTCGATGTGCTCGGGGCAAAGGATGAGGATTTGGGTCGGGGCGAGGTCGGGGCGGTTGGCCTCGGTGGCCTCACGGTCGAGGGCCTGGGACTCGCGATAGACGCCGCGAACGGAGTAGGTGAAGCGACCGGGTTGCTGCTGGCGAAGAGACGAATAGAGGGTGAAATCCATGGCGATGCCTCCTGATCGTGTGAACTTCCGCCGGCCACGACCATCGCGGCAGCCCGGTGATTCACGGGTTGTTCGAAACCACAAAAGAGCTTGCGCACACAGGGCGCAAACCAAGTTCGATGGCTTCAATCCGACGCAGTACAGCGAAAACCCCCTGCGCACTTATGAAGTGCGAGCAGACTAGCAATTTGCGATCACAGTGAAAAGTAACTTTTGCACACTTTGGCGTCTTTTCTCCGAGCTCAGCGCCGGGCTAGACGAATAAATCTGGCAAAGGTAGGGTTAGAGCCGTCGTTGCAGTAACGACACCCTTGACGATGTTGCCGCTCATGCTGAACTGGATTCGCTACATACTGACCGCGCTGATGGCCCTGACGCTCGTCGTCGTGGCCGGACCGTGTCTTTGTAAGTCGGCCTCAGCGTTGGAGAAGCCTTTGGAGGCCGGCGAGCCGGTGCGAAAAAACGGCTGTGCGTGTCCGCACAACGATTCCAAAGATGGTGAGCCTGGCGAGGAGGGTTGCTGTTGTGGGTGTGCCGGGGCCAGTGACTCGGACAAGCCCGTCGAGGCGCCCGCGGTGGTCGCGCTGGTCAGCGAAGACAATCTGCCCCAGGTGCCCAAGGCGCCCAAGCTGCCGGCACGCTTTCGGGCGATGGTCCTTGGCTGGATCATCGATGTCGTCGATGCCGTCACCCCCGACGCGGTCTTCACCAAGGCCTACGACGATCCTGGCACGGTCTCCGACTTACCAATCTACCTACAGCTTCGATCCCTGAGACTTTGAGATCGCGCGCCTTTTGGGGCGCGCCAGGCATTGCCTACTCTCAATTGAATTGCTCAGGGAGATACCTTTATGAAACGCGTAACCGCCATCGGGCCGGTGCGCCGTGTGCTGCTGTGCTGCCCTTTGGCGGTCGCGGTCACCCTTGTAAGTCCGCACTCTGTGTGGGCCGAGGAGGGTGCATCGGCGCCGACATGGTCACCGGCCGCATACGAGCATCTGGCGCTCGAGAACCATCCGTCGCTTCGGGCCAGCCATCACGCCTGGCAGGCCTCCGTGCGAGAAGGCGAAGCCGCGCGCTCGCGTCTGGCGCAGCCGGTGTTGAGCTACCGCGCCGAGATTGGCACGCCGTGGACGGACAATCCGGGCCTGGGCCACATGGTGATGCTCTCCCAGATGATCATGTGGCCGAGCGTGCTCGATGCCATGGCCGAGCCAGCGCGCGTGGCGGCGGCCGTCGAGCGTGAGCGCTTCGATGCGCAAACGCTCGCGATCGTCTTTGACGTGCGCCGCGCGCTCATTGAGATCGCGCGCGTCGACCACCACAAGGAGCTCATCGAGGAGCAACGCCAGTACTTCCAGGATGCGATCGGCATCGTGGAGGCTGGCATGGCGACCGGACGAGCGGGTTATGTCGATGCGCTGCGCCTGACGCTGTCGAGCGAGATGCTCGCTGAGCGCCTCGACATGCTCGGCCGCGAGCGCGAGGAGAGCCTGATCGAGCTGCGTGCGCTGCTGGGGCTGGCGGCGGCCAGCCCGCTGGGCTTTGATTTTCACGGCGACCACGACCCGACCGCGGTCGAGGAGCAGCCGCTCGAGGCCGCGCCGCTCGTCGCCGCGATGCTCGCCCATCACCCCGAGCTGCGCCAGATGGCCCGCGAGGCCGAGATGGCCCGCGCCATGGGGCTGGCCTCGGCGCGCTCGAGGCGGCCCTCGCCGATGATCGGGCTGGGCTATTCGAACATGCCGGCGATGGCCGCCGGCGAGCGCCAGGACGCGCTGCTTATTGAGCTGTCGGTGCCGATCCCGCTCTTTGGGCGCCAGTACGACGCTGACGTCGAGCGCTTCGAGTCAACGCGTGCGGCAGCCCTCGAGCAGCGCACAGCCTTGCAGCGCACGTTGACCGCGGGCATCGAGGCGTCGGTTGCGCGCATCGATGAGCGGCTGCGCCGATTGCAGCGCTATCGCATCGACCTTTTGCCGATCGCCACCGATGTCAGCGAACGTCTGCTGGCCGAGATCGAGCTTGGGCGCGCCATGATCACGGACTTTCAGATGGCCCAGCAGCAGCAGCTCGACTTGGCGATGATGCTCGTCGATCTGCGCGCCGACATCGCCATTGAGCGCGCGCGCCTGACGATGCTCACCGGCGGTCACTTCAAAGCGCACGGCGCACATGGCGCGCCGTCGATCACGATCGAAGAAATCGGAGGCCGCCCATGAGTAATCAAGAGGATACCAAAGAGCCTGTCGCTCCCGAAGTGGTCGATGAACTCGAGGCCAGCGAACAGGCCAGCGAACAGGCCAGCGCTCAACCACGCTGGCGCCAAATCGCGACATCGGTGCTCTGGGTGGCGCTGGGCGTATTGCTCACGGTCCTTGGCTCAGCCTTGCTCGCCCGGCCATCATCGAGTGTGCCGGACCCGCACGCCGGCCACGCCCATGCGCAGCCGGCCGGTGAGCCTGGCGAGCAGGCCAAGGTCGAGTATGTCTGTCCGATGCACCCGCAGATTCGCCAAAGCGAGCCGGGCACCTGCCCGATCTGTTACATGGATCTGGTGGCCGTCGAATCGGGCAGGGCAGGCAAGGGCTCAGATATGCCCGCCGTCTCGCTCTCCGAGAGCGCCAAGCGGCTCGCTCGCGTGCGCACGGAGGCGGCCGAGGCCGTCGCCCTGCAGCGAAAGATCGAGGTTTTTGGGCGCGTGGCGGTCAACGAGACCTCCGAGGTCGATCTGACGGCCTGGGTGGGCGGTCGCATCGACCGGCTGCACGTCAACGCCGTCGGCGAGCGTGTCAAAAAGGGCCAGCTCCTGGCGCGCATCTATAGCCCGGATCTGCTCAACGCCCAACAGACGCTGGTCCAAGCCTCCAAGAACTTGGCCGACGCCGAAGCAAGCGCTAGCGAGCCGCGCGCACGTGCCGCGCGCGCCGCGCTCGAGGCGTCCAAGACCGAGCTTCGCCTGCTCGGCGTCGACGCCAAGCAGCTCGCCGGCGTTTTGGCCGACGGCAAGGCTCGCGAACACGTCGATATCTATGCCACCTCCGGCGGCACGGTGCGCGCGCGCGCCGTCTCGCGCGGCGACTGGGTCGAGTCCGGCGGACGCATCCTCTCGCTCACTGGCCTGGAGACTGTCTGGGTGCAGCTCGAGATCTATGAGCGCGATTTGGCCGTCGTCGCGGTGGGCCAGCCGGTCAAAATACAGGTCTCCGGGCTCGCCGGCGGCGCGCTCGAGGGGCGCATCGACTTTATCGACCCGACCATCGACGAGCAAAAGCGCGTTGCTCGCGCACGCGTGGTCATCGCCAACGAAGACGCCAAACTTCGCCCCGGCATGTTCGTCACCGCCAGCATCGAGGCGGCCATGGATGCCGCCCAGACGCCTGTGAGCGTGGCGGCCTCGGCCGTGCTCTGGACGGGCAAGCGCTCGCTCGTCTACCGCGTCGAGGACCACGACGGCGAGTTGGTCTATGTGCCGGTCAAGGTCACGCTTGGGCCGCGTGTGGGCGATCGCTACGTGATCGAAGAAGGCGTGGCCGGCGGTGATCTCGTGGTCACAAACGGTGCCTTTCGTATCGACGCCTCGCTGCAGATTCAAGGCGGCCCCACGATGATGAGCACCAGGGGGGCCGCAACCGCCACATCGCTCGCCAGGGTAGAGGTCGCCGCGGGTGGAACACGCTTCGAGCCGCCGGTTCAGGCGTCTCAGCTACCCGACGATGTGTGGTACTGCGACATGGGCACGGTTCACTATGCCCAGGGCGAGCAGGGCGATGCGACCTGCCCGGTGTGCAACATGCGCCTGGTGCACAAGGCTGCGGCCGACGATACGACCAACCAGGGAGGTGGCCATGCGCACTGAAAAGGGGCCGCAGACGGGCTGGGAGCGCATTATTGGCTTTACGCTCGACCAAAAGTTCGTCGTCTTCGTGTTGCTCGCCATGCTGGTGGGCTGGGGCGCGGCGGTCGCGCCGTTTAACTGGGACATTGGTATCGAGCGCGATCCGGTGCCGGTCGACGCGATCCCCGACATCGGCGAAAACCAACAGATCGTCTTCACCGACTGGCCGGGACGCTCGCCGCAAGACGTGCAAGACCAGATCACCTATCCCTTGACCGTGGCGCTGCAAGGCATCCCCGAGGTCAAGACCATTCGCAGCTTCTCGATGTTCGGCTTCTCGAGCATTTATGTGATCTTCCACGAGCGCGCGGACTTTTATTGGACGCGCGCGCGCATCGTCGAGAAGCTCGCCAGTCTGCCGCCCAATACGCTGCCTGGCGGCGTCTCGCCGCAGCTTGGGCCCGACGCCACGGCGCTCGGCCAGATATTCTGGTACACGCTCGAGGGCCGTGACCCGCAAGGAAACGCCGCCGGGGGCTGGGATCTCCACGAGCTTCGCACCTTGCAAGATTTTACCGTGCGCTTTGCGCTGGCCAGCGCCGAGGGCGTGGCCGAGGTCGCCTCGATCGGCGGCTTCGTTAAGGAATACCAGGTTGACCTCGACCCGGCAGCGCTTCGGGCCTTCGATCTCACGCTCGAAGACGTGCAGATGGCGCTGATGGCCTCCAACGCCGAGGTCGGCGCCCAGACCACCGAGATCAACGGCGTCGACTACATGATCCGCGGTATCGGCTTCATTCGAAGCGTCGAGGACATCGCCCAGTCGGTGGTCAGCGTCGTGGACAACGTGCCGGTGCGCATCGCCGACGTCGCTAAAGTCTCGCTGGGACCGGCGCTTCGCACCGGGGCGCTGACCAAGGGCGGCGTCGAAGCTGTCGGTGGCGTGGTCACCGCGCGCTACGGCTCCAACCCGCGCCAGGTGATCGACGAGGTCAAGCGCTCGATCGAGGAAGTAGGCCAAGCGCTGCCAAGCCGCGTGCTCGCGGACGGCACCGTCTCCAAGGTCACGATTGTACCGTTCTACGATCGCACGGAGCTGATCGAGCGCACGCTCGGCACGCTGAGCACCGCGCTCTACCAGCAGATCCTGATTACGATTTTGGTCGTGCTGATCTTGATGATGCATCTGCGCAGCTCGATTCTGATCACCGTGCTGCTGCCGCTGGCCGTGCTGCTCACCTTCATCGCCATGAAGTACACCGGCGTCGATGCCAACGTCGTGGCGCTCGCGGGGATCGCGATCGCCATCGGCACGGTCGTCGACATGGGCATCATCATGACCGAGAACATCGTGCAGCACCTCGAGGCCGACGAGGACGACGATCCGCTGGCGGCGATTCGCCGCGGGGCAGGGGAGGTGGCGCCGGCGATCTTGACCGCAATTGCCACGACCGTGATCAGCTTTTTTCCGGTCTTCATGCTCACCGGCCAGGAGGGAAAGCTCTTCGGTCCGCTGGCTTTCACCAAGACTTATGCGCTGGTGGCCAGCCTGATCATCGCGCTGGGCCTGATCCCGGTGCTGGCCTACATGCTCATGGGCATTCGCATCCGTCGCGGCTTGATGCCGCGCCGGATGGCAGGCTTCGACGCGTTCAAAAAGATTGGCACACCGGTCGCAAAGATCACCTACGTGTTGGCGATCGGGGCGGTCGGCGTGTTGCTGACCTACTCCTGGATGCCGCTTGGGCCCTCGGCGGGCAGCGCAAAGAATCTCGTCTTCGTCGCCGGCCTGGTCGGCGGCCTGCTGGGTTTCTTCTGGCTCTTTCGCCTGGCCTACACCCACATTCTTCGCTGGGTACTGGCTCACAAATTGGCGTTTTTGAGCGTGCCGATAACGATCGTCTGCCTTGGGGTCTCGGTCTGGCTGGGCTTTGGCCAGGTCTTTGGCTTTTTGCCCGACTCGATGCATCGCACGAGCGTCGGACAGTGGCTGCATCACGAGTTTCCGGGCATGGACCGCGAGTTCATGCCCTCGCTCGACGAGGGCTCGTTTCTCTACATGCCCTCGACAATGCCTCACGCCTCGATCGGCGAGACGATCGACATGGTCAAGCAGCTCGATCTGCTCTTTGAGACGATCCCGGAGGTGGAATACTCGGTGGGCAAGGTCGGACGCGCCGAGAGTCCGCTCGATCCGGCCCCGACTTCGATGGTCGAGACGATCATCGAGTACAAGCCCGAGTTCGCGATCGACGCGCATGGCGCTCGCCAGCTCTTCGCCGTCGATAAGCACGGCGAGTTTGTGCGTGACGCGCGTGGCGAGCTGGTTAAGGACCCGGACGGCGCGCCGTATCGCAACTGGCGGCCCGAGATTCGCCGGCCCCAAGATATCTGGGACGAGCTTGTGCGCGTCGCTGGCCGGCTGCCAGGCATGACCTCTGCGCCCATGCTCCAGCCGATCAGCACGCGCATCGTCATGTTGCAAAGCGGGATTCGCGCGCCGATGGCCGTGCGCCTTCGCGGCCCGGATCTCGACGCGCTCGCTGACGGCGCGCTCGCCATCCAGGCCTT
Source organism: Lujinxingiaceae bacterium (assembly GCA_013697635.1). Taxonomy (GTDB): domain Bacteria; phylum Myxococcota_A; class Bradymonadia; order Bradymonadales; family Bradymonadaceae; genus JACCWM01. The sequence goes on from JACCWM010000101.1 coordinate 8,684, forward strand.
GCTGCGCGAGCATCCGATGGTCAACACCCACGCCGTCAACGCTGATCGACCGGTGGGAAAACCCTACATCGAGATCCGGCCCGATCGCGGCGCGCTGGCGCGCTACGGCGTGACCATGGAGGCCTTTCAAAACACGGTCGATGTGGCGATCGGTGGGCGCATGATCACGCAAAGCGTCGAGGGCCGCGAGCGCTTTGCGGCCCGCGTGCGCTATCCACGAGAGCTGCGCGATGTGCCCGAGCACATCGAGCGCATCTTGGTCAGCGCCAAGGGCGGCGCGCAAATCCCGCTGGGCGAACTCGCCGTGCTCGAGTACGTGCGCGGCCCGGAGATGATCCGAAGCGAGAACACTTATCTGGTCACCTACGTCATGTTCGACGGCAAGCCGGCCTTTGGCGAGGTCGATGTCGTCAACTCTGTGCGCGAAACACTCGAGCAAGCGCTCGCCAGGGGTGATCTCGAGCTAGCCGAGGGCGTCAGCTACAATTTCGCGGGCAGTTATGAGAGCTCCGTTCGCGCCGAGAAGCGCCTGCGCATCCTGATACCGGTCGTGCTGCTGATCATCTTCATGCTGATCTACATGCAGTTTCGCTCGTTTTTCACCGGATTTATGATCTTTTCCGGCATCGTCGTGGCCTTTGGCGGCGGCTTCTTGCTCTTATGGCTCTACGGCCAGCCCTGGTTTCTCGACTTCAGTGTGCTCGGCACGAACATGCGCGACGTATTTCAGATCGTGCCGATCAAGCTTAGCGTGGCCGTCTGGGTGGGTTTTATCGCGCTGTTCGGCATCGCAGCTGATGACGGCGTGGTGATGGCGACCTACCTCAAACAACGCTTTGAGAAGAGCGAGGCCAAAAGCGTCGCCCAGATCCGCGATCGCGTCGTTGAATCCGGCGAGCGCCGCATCCGGCCCTGTTTGATGACCACGGCCACGACGATTTTGGCGCTCTTGCCGGTGCTCACGAGCTACGGCACGGGCGCCGACGTGATGATCCCCATGGCGCTGCCGGCCGTGGGCGGCATGACGGTCGCGCTGATTACGCTCTTTGTGGTGCCCGCGCTCTACAGCGCGCTCGAGGAGGCCAAGCTGTGGGGCAGGGCGCGCCTGGCTACTTATAGCGAAGCACGGTGAACTTGTAGTCGCCGCTCGCGTCGCGGGTGCTGCCGGCGACCAGGATCTTGCCGTCGTCCTGGATCCGCATGGCCTTGGCATAGCCGTGGGATTGGCCAACGGGCGTGACGACGACACCGGCGTCGCCAAAGCTTGCATCGAGCTCGCCATTGGCCAACAAGCGCACCAGCGTGATGCGCTCGGTCGTGCCGACCAGGCTGCGTCCGGCGACGACGATCTTGTCCTCGCGATCGACGGCCACCGCGTTGGCGCGGCCCTCGCGCCCGGCCGGTGAAACGCTCAAATATCCGATGGTGCCAAAGCTCGAATCGAGCGTGCCGTCTTGCAGAAAGCGCGCGATCAAAAAGTTCTCGCGCCCTGAGACGCGCACCCGGCCGGCGACGACGATGCGGTTTTGCGAGTCGATCGCCACAGCGCTTGCCGCCGTGCCTGTTCCCAGGCTCAGCCTGGACATGCCGCTGCTGTCGAGGCCAAAATCGGTGTCGAGCGCGCCGCCTGGCTTGACGCGCACCAGCGCAACGGCCCGCGAGCTCTCGGCCGCACCCACGGCGATGATGCCGCCGGCCGCGTCGAGGATCAAGGCTTCGGCAAACTCTTGGTGCTGATCAGCATCGAAGCGAATCACAGCGACGCCATTTCTACCGAAGTTGAGATCGGCGACGCCGCGCGCATTGAAGGCGGCGACGACGAAATCCGATCGTGAGTCTTGGGTGCGCGAGCCGGCGACGATGACGCGGCCGTCGCCGTCGGTCAGCGCCGCCTGGCCATCGGCCGAATCGCCGCTAAAGGAGGCCAGCACCTCTCCGCCGACGCCAAAGCTCGAGATGACGCGCGTGCCGTCCCCTTGAAACTTGGCCATGCCCACCCGAAACTGTGTGCCAGTGTTGGCCGAACCGACAAAGATCAGAGCATCGTCCTCTTGGACAGCGATTCCAAAGACCGTGTCGTCTTTGGTGCTCAGCGCAGCCTCGACCCGACCATGGATGCCAAAGTTTGTGCCGAGGTTGCCCTCGGCGTCGAGCTTGGCAGCGGCGAAAACTCGGCCGGTGGCCGCGAGCGCACCGCCTGCGACGACGATCTGGTTCTGGCCAGTCAGGTGCATCGCGTTCAAATAGTCCGCGCCATTACCTGAGAAGGAGATGATCGTCAGGCCACCGACTCCGAAGTCTTCGTCGAGATCACCGCGTGGCGAAGAGTAGCCACAAAGCGCTCCCACGCAGCCATGGATGTCGCTCGAAGTGTCCGCAACGACGACGTCGCCGCCGATGTCAACGCCTGGTTTGGCATCGGGCCCAACGTCGGGGGCGATGTCATCAGGTGCTCGAGCCAAACAAGCGCCGTTGACGCATTGCTCGCCCTTATAACAATCACCGCTCACACTGCAGTTGGTCGTCGAGCGACAGGCGCCCACCGATGCCACACAGCCCACGAGCAGGCCCAATCCCAGAACGATTTTCATGAACGCGAGCTTTTGCAACGTCGTGCCTTACGAATTTGAGGAAATCACCGGACGGCTCAAGGACGCAGTGCGCCAGTATGAAGCAGGCGCACGGTCAATTCAATTGCGCGCCAAATCGGCGTCGAGCCAGGCCCGCAGCCTGCTGCCCAGCATGCGCGGCGCGCTTTGCAGCTCGGCCAAGTCTTTTGAGCCGGTCAGCAGGCAGGCCGTTCGCAAAGCGTCGATGCTGGTGTGGCCGTAGGCCAGGGCGCCGGCTTCGCCTAGCTCGTGGGCGGCGCGCAGCCAGGGAAGCGCCATGCCCGCAAGGCTTGCGCCCAGGGCGACGGCCTTGGCGGCATCGAGCCCGCTTCGAAGCCCGCCGGAGCCTATCACCGAGAAGCCGCGGCGCTTGGCGTAGACGATCGAGGCCGCCGTGGGCACGCCCCAGTCCCAAAACTGCTCGCCAACACTTTGTTTATGCGGCGTTGCCCGAAGCGTCTCCACCCCGATCCAGGTCGTTCCGCCGGCGCCCGAGGTATCCACCCATCCGACGCCGGCAGCTTTCAGGCGATCGAGCGTGCGCGGCGACAGGCCGCTGCCGGTCTCCTTGACAATCACCGGCACCGAGAGCGCGCCGACCAGCCGGGCGATACCGTCGAGGCAGCCGCGAAAGTCTCGGTCGCCCTCGGGCTGAATAATCTCCTGGCCCGGATTGAGGTGAATGCAAAGCGCGTCGGCGCCGATCGCGGCCACGAGGTCTTCGGCCTCGGCCAGGCTGAGCGCTGCGGCCTGCACCGCCCCGATATTGCCCAGAATCAACGCTGTCGGCGCCACCTCGCGCACCTGGTAGGTCGCCAAAAGCGCGGCGTCCTTGAGCATGGCGCGCTGGCTGCCCACGCCAAAGGCGATCCCCAACTGCTCGGCGACGCCGGCCAACAGCCGGTTGATCTCGCCGGCGCGCGTGGCACCTCCGGTCATGCCAGTGATCAAAAGCGGCGCCTGCAAGCGCCGGCCCAAGACCTCGATCGACAGATCGATCTGATCGACGGCAAGCTCGGGAAGCGAGTCGTGAAAGAGCTCGACGTCCTCGAGCAAGCTCGTCTTGAGCCGTGACTCGACGTCGTCCTCGGCACAGAGGCGAAGATGCGATGTTTTTCGATCCGAGATGGTCATAAAGTACGTCGTCTTTTTTGGTTTTGGTTTCGTCGGCGATGCTGCTTTTGCGCTCAACAGCGGCGTTGACGCTGCACCTTAGCCCAACCTATACTCCGCTCGGTCATGGTGTGTCGATGCTTTGGTAATTGAGTCCGGTGATCTGCTCGAACAAGTGTCTGGTTCGACCCCAACTCCCTTTCGAGGCGCCCCCCTTTGGAACGTCCGTTGCTGTTTGGAAAATACTGCCTGCTGGAACGAGTCAGTATTGGTGGCATGGCGGAAGTCTTTCGCGCCAAACCCTTCAATGCCCCCGACGGCCGCCATTATCTGGCGCTCAAGCGCATTTTGCCGCACCTGGCCGAGGACGAGCAGTTCATCAAGATGTTCATTGATGAGGCCAAGCTCACCGTTCAGCTTCGCCACCCGAACATCGTTCAGATTTATGAGCTCGGCCAGTTTCAGTCGTCCTACTACATCTTGATGGAGTACATCGCCGGCCACGACCTGCTCGCGCTGCAGAAGTTGCACCGCAAGGAGCGCACGGTCATGAGCGTGGCCCAGGCCTGCTTTATCGCGCGCGAGGTCGCGCGCGGCATGGACTATGCTCACCGCCGCCACGACGTCGACGGCAATCCGCTCAACATCATCCACCGTGACATCTCGCCGCAAAACGTCCTGGTCGGCTTCGATGGCCAGGTCAAGGTCATTGACTTCGGCATCGCCAAGGCCGCCGTGCAGAGCACGCACACCCAGGTTGGCGTGCTCAAGGGCAAGTTCGGCTACATGAGCCCCGAGCAGGTGCGCGGCCTGGTGATCGACCAGCGCAGCGACGTTTTTGCGATCGGCACGCTGTTTTGGGAGCTCTTGACCAACCGGCGCCTCTTTCGCGGTGAGCACGAGATCGAGACCCTGCAGATGGTGCGCGATCCCAAGGTCGATCCACCGAGCACGGTCAACCCCCAGATCCCGGCCGAGGTCGACCGGATCGTGATGAAGAGTTTGGCCGGTGAGCGCGACGATCGTTTCACCTGGGCAAGCGAGCTTGCCGACGAACTCGACAACTTCCTCAACTCCATCGATCCGCCCTTTGGACCGGCCAACCTGGGCTCCTGGATGGAGCAGGCCTTCGAAGAAGATTTCGTCGCCGAGCAGCAAAAGCACCTCGAGTTCCAGGAGATCCGCAGCGCCGAAGACGTGATTCGCATCTCGACGCCGCCAAGCTCCAACGAGAGCGAAGAGGCCGTTGAGGGCGCCACCATGATCTGGGACGCCGAGCTCGCCCCGGAGATTGGCGAGGACGCCGAGGCGTTTGCCGCCAATCACACCGTCGTGCAGGCCGGCGGCTTTGATCTTTCCCAGTTTATGGCCGAGCAGGAGGCGCTCGCTGCAGCGCAAAGCGAGCGCCAGCGCAACCTGGCGAGCCAGCCGGTGATCTCGGCGGCCAATGCCTTTGGCGCTTCAGCAAACGCGGTTCGCGTGGGTAACGTCGGCCTGGCCGAGATGGGAACCCAGCCGGGCGTGCAAAATCCCCTGGCCTCGCAGCTGGCCGCGCCGGCGGCGCGCGCCTGGATTTTGATCGCCTTTTTTGCGGTCCTGGTCTTCGTAGGTCTGTCGGTCACCGTGCTCTACATGCTCTTTGGCAGCCGGGATATCGCCACCACGGTCGCGGCTTCAAACGAAGGCACCGTCGTCGTCAACGTGACGCCGCCGACCAATCTACAGATCCTCGTCGCCGGAGTGCGCCGCGGAGACACCTCACCTGTAACCGTCAGCGGGCTGGTGGCCGGTTTGCATCTGGTCGAGATCCGCCACCCCAACTTTGAGACCTTCCAGCGAAGTGTCGAGGTGCCCGCCGGTGGCGTCGTACCGATCGAGGCAGCCCTCCAACCGCGCACCGTTGCCATGGGCGAGCTGCATCTGAGCTGGCCCAAGCTCGACGGCATCGAGGTGTTTATCGACACGGAGCCGGCCCAGATCGGCGCCGACGGCAAGCTCGTGTTGCCCGTGCCCGTCGGCCAGCGCTTGATCGAGGCGCTGGCTCCCGGTCGCAGACCTTATTCGCGCTTTGTCGAGGTCACAGCCGGCGAGGTCACCGAGAGCGCAATCGAGCTCGCCTCGCCCAAGCTCTCGTTGACGATCTCGACCGAGCCGTCCACGAGCGTCTTCGTCAACGGCAAGTCGCTTGGCCGCTCACCGGTCAAAGTCAGCGGCCTCGACCCCACACAGATCCACACCCTGAAGTTGGGACGCTGGCAGACCGCGCTGGGTTTCCCCGATCTGGGCAAAGGCACGCTCCACTATGTGCTCGCGGAATTGCCGCTGCCCAAGAAGGCCACGGACTACGGCTGGATCACGGCCTCCACGACCCAGGGCTGGTTCCACGTCGAGATCAACGGCATCGCCATAGGGCGTATCACGCCGATCACCTCGGCCGATCGACTCCCCGTGGCCGAAGGCAACCACACCGTGACCTTTCGCCGCGGCAACCAGAGCCGCGACTTCAAGGCCGACGTCGAAGCTGGCCTGACCGTTTTGGTCAAATAGCGTTTGGAGTTTGAAAAACCAGGGCGAAACCAAGCGCGTGGCGCCTAGATCTCGTCGGCGGCGATTCCGTACTTCGACATCAGCTTGCGGAAATACTTGCGATCGATGTCCGCCTCACGCGCGGCCTGACTGATGTTGCCGCTGTGGCGTTGCAACAGCTCGCTGATGTAGTCGCGCTCGAAGGTCGAGATCCACTGCTCCTTGGCCTCTTTGAAGGGCTGCTCCTTGAGATCGGACTTGTTTGGCACGTCGTTCCACTGTTCGACGCTTTCGCGGCCCAGAGAGCCAAAGCTTGGGAAGCCGTCGGGGCTGGCCACGCCCGAGATGTAGTCAGGCAAGTCGGCCAGGCTCAGCGTCTCGGTCTCGGCAAAGGAGCAGGCGCGCTCGATCACGTTGGCCAACTCGCGCACGTTGCCGGGCCAGTCGTAGCCACTCAGGGCGCCCATCGCTTCGGCGCTCACGCGCCAGATGCGCCGGTGGCCGTCAAAATCGCGATTACAGTCCATCTTGTCCAAGAAGTGCTCGATCAGCAGCGAGATGTCCTCGCGCCGCTCGCGCAACGAGGGCAAGAAGAGGCGCATCACGCTCAGGCGGTAGAACAGATCCTCGCGAAAGCGCCCGGCGCGAACCTCGTCCTCGAGGCTGCGGTTGGTGGCCGCGATCACGCGCACGTTGATCGGGATTGCCTTGTTCGAGCCGACGCGGCGCACCTCGCGCTGCTCGAGCACGCGCAAGAGCTTGGGTTGCAAGTCGATCGAGAGCTCGCCGAGCTCGTCGAGAAAGATCGTGCCGCCCTGGGCCATCTCGAACAAACCCTTGCGCGTCATGATCGCGCCGGTGAAGCTGCCTTTCTCATGGCCAAAGAGCTCGCTCTCGATCAGGCTCTCGGGCACCGCGCCGCAGTCAAAGACGATAAAAGGCTTGTCCTTTCTTGGGCTCATGGTGTGGACCGTCTGTGCGACGACCTCCTTGCCGGTGCCGGTCTCGCCTTCGATGACCACCGTGGCCGAGGTCGGTGCGATCTTCTCCAAAATATGGAAGATCTCGCGCATCTTGATGCTCTTTCCAACAATGCTTCCGAGGCGCTCGGACTTGCTGGGAGTGACCTCGACTTGCTCGTCGATCGGATTGAAGCGGATCTGTGTGTTGCCCACGTGCAAGATGCCCCCGGGCGCCAGATAGGCCTCTTTGATGCGCACGGCGTTGATGTGCGTTCCGTTGGTGCTCGTCAAATCGATCACGACATAGCTGTTCTCCTCCTGTAGGATGCGGCAGTGGTGACGGCTGACCGTTTCATCGTCGAGAACGATGTCGTTGTCGTCGAGCGATCCGATCTTGATGACGTTTTGGTCGAAGGCATATTCGCGCTGCTTGGTCGTTCCCGGATACACGATCAACTGTGCCCGTCGAATGTGCAGCGTCTTGGGATCCCCATTGATGTAGGCGATCTTGGTCGATTGGAGTTCGTCGGAATACTGCTCGTAGGACGCCATGAATCCTCAATGAAGGTCGATTGCCATTAACAAACGCTCGCATCAAACCATAAAAGCTCGATTTGAAGTACATCTGAATGATAATCGCTAACCGGCGAGTTTTGACTCTATTGCTTCGCAGCCGTAGTTTGGAGCGGCGATGGCTTCGCTAGCGGAGTCGATTAAAACTTGGAATAAGTCTCAAAACCCAACGAGATCATGATAGAAAGTACCGAGTCTTTTGGCAAGTACACGCTGGTGCAGAGACTGGCCGTTGGGGGCATGGCCGAGATCTATAAAGCCAAGACCCAGGGCGTCGACGGCTTTGAGAAGTTGCTCGCAATCAAGCGCTTGCACCGGCGTTTGTGTGAGGATCAAGACTTCACGATGATGCTCGTCGATGAAGCCAAGATCTCGGTTCAGCTCAATCACGCCAACATCGGCCAAGTCTTCGACCTGGGCTATATCGACGAGCAGTACTTCATCGTCATGGAGTACATCGACGGCGTCGACATGCACCAGGTGTTGCGCAAGCTGCGTAAGGCCGGCCAGCGCATCCCGCTCGATGCCGCGCTCTACATCATCTGTCAGGCCTGTGAAGCCCTGCACTACGCGCACACCAAATTTGGCTCGGATGGGCGCCCCCTCGAGATCGTTCACCGCGACGTCTCGCCGCAAAACGTCATGGTCAGCAACGAGGGCGAGGTCAAGCTCGTCGATTTCGGCATCGCCAAGGCGCGCATGCGCGCCCAGCAGACCCAGGCCGGAATCATCAAGGGCAAGTTCTATTACATGTCGCCCGAGCAGGCGCATGGCCACCGCGTCGACGCGCGCACCGATGTCTATGCCGTGGGCATCCTGCTCTATGAGATGCTTGCGGGCAAGAACCCCTATGAGGGTGTCGACGACGCCGAGCTGCTCAAGTGCGTACGTATGGCCGATTTCTCGCCGATCACGGCCGAAGCCGACGTGGACGCCGAACTCGGCCAGATCATCCAGCGCGCCTTGCAGCGAAATCCCGAGCTTCGCTTTCAAAGCGCACTCGAGATGCATCGTGCGCTGCAATTCTATGCGCACAAACACCTGCGACCGTTCTCACGCATCGAGCTTGCGGATTTCTTGGCCGAGGTCAGCGACATCTCCCACGGGCGAAGCGGCGAGCATCCCAACTATCGACCGATGCAAAAGCAGGAGTATTCGGCCAACGAATCGAGCATGATCTTCGATGCTGGCGCGCTCGCTGCCGGAGCGGGCGAGGAGGAAGACGAACGCACCCGCGTCTTTGATCGGGCAAACCTCAGCGAGGAGGGCGACGCCGTCGAGCGGCCCGTGCCTATCTCAAACGCCTTTCTCGATCAGCCGCACAGCGCGAGTTTCCTCGACGAGACCCGCGAGGCCCCCTATCTGCGAAGTGAATACGCCCCTTCATCGCAGGGTAGCGCCAACCGCCAGCCATCGCCCTTGCCCGATATAACGTCGGGTGGCAACAACGCCTCGCTGCTCGCATCTTCGGTGCACGTCAAGCCGCGCACTCTGGGATTGGTCGGTGCCGGGGTCTTGATCTTTTTTGGCATCTTGCTCTTTGCGTTGAGCATGTTCAAGGCCGCCCCGTCGAGCATTGACCCATCGGGCCTGAGCGATCCGGCGATCGCGCAGCTCAGCCAAGGTCCGGTCAAGACGACCAATCTGGCGGTTTCCTCGGCTCCGGCCAACGCTCAGCTCTACGTCGACGAGGTCTTGCGCGGTGATACACCCTTCGAATTGACCGATCTCGACGTGGGACGTGCCTACACGTTGAGTTTTCGACGCTCGGGCTATGCCGAGGCGACCGTGCAGGTCGTTGTTGAAGCGCATATCGAGCCGCTCGTGGTCAAGTTGGAGCCCTTGCAAGGCGTGCTCAAAATCACGACCTATCCAGCCGGCGCCCAGATCACGCTCAACGCCGAGGTTATCGGGCTCTCGCCGGTTACAGCCATGGGCGTCGCCCGTGACATTCCACACAAGGTCATCGCCGAGCTCGACGGCCAGTCTCCGATCGAGCGCACGATCGCCTGGGGTGAGGACGACGAGCGCATCAAAGAGATCCAGCTCGAGTTCGACGGTTTGCCCACGCCCGTCGCCGACGCTCAGGGTGTCGTGGATTTGGTTGAGGTGAGACCGGTCCCAGTCCAGGAGACCAAGTCTGCCGCGGTGGCCAAGGCGCCACCACGCCCTCAACCCAAGCGCGAGAGCACGCCACGCGCGCCGAAGACGAACAAAAACGTCCAACTTGGGCCGTCCACATCCAAACCCTTGAACATCTGGGATCTCGACTCCAAGGATGCCGCCACCGGCACGCTGAGCGTGCGCGTCACCGAAGGTGATGGCCGCGTCTTCGTCAATGGAAAACCGCTGGAGAAGTCCACACCGCTGGTCAACCACAAGCTCAAACCGGGCAGCTACGATGTGCGCGTGTACTTTCCCAATTTCAAGCGCGACTCCGATACCAAGAAAGTACGCGTCGAGGCCAACAAGAATGCGAGCGTGGTGTTTTCTCCCTGACCGAAGAAGTTGGTGCAAAGATCCAACAGGCAATCTATAAAGAGCAAGCAGGCGCACGCCGCGCCAACGATGACCAATCAGGAGTCGAGAGATGGCAGATAGTGGATCGGGTCGATTGAGCACAAACCCCGCAGATCGTCGCAGCTCCGTGCGTGTGCGCAGTTTGTTACCGATCTCGGTGACACCCATAGCGGTGGACGAGATTCCCGCGCTCGAGGCGCGCATCCTCGACATGGCCGTCATCGAGGCCGACAGCGTGCTCCACGACCTGGACGATTGGAGCGATCGCACCGATGATCTGCCTCGCGAGATGCTCTTCATGCTCAACGAAGTTCGCGCGTTGCGCATGCAGGTCGGTGAGATTCAACGCGTGATCGAGCGCCACGGCAAAGCCACCCTGCAACCCCACTGGGTCGAGCTCAATGATCAGGGTTTGTGGATCGGAAAGCGCGAAGATCTGGGCCCCTGGGCGATCGGCGAATTCGCCGAAATTCGCCTGCAGATCCCCAGCATCCATACCCCCGAAATCCTGGCGCTGGGCGAGGTGGTGCGCGTCGATCTCGAATCCGGCCGCGAGGGCGCCGGCGAGGCCTACGGCTTTCGCGCCATCTCTCAGCCTCACAAGCACGCGATCTCGCGCTATGCTCTTCGCAGGGAGCGACAGCAGGCTCGAAGCGTGCGCTTTTCCTTCGATCCCTGAGCGCCTGGATTGGCGCTGCGACAGCTGTGAGCGCCCTGATTTGATGTTGGCTTCAGCTTCGCTACAATGCAGCTCGGTAATACCTGAGACTTACGTTTGCCCTTTGATGCCTGTGGGTTATGACATGAATTTACACCGTTTCCACTTGTTCCTCGCCATGTTGATTTGCGCGCTCGTTGTGAGCGCCTGCGGACGCGACGAGGTTTCGCGCACCTGCCAACTCGACAGTGAGTGTGCAGATGGCACCTGTGTTGCGGGCACATGCGTCAGCGTGATCGAAGACGTCGGATCCGACACGGACACCGAGACCGACACCGAAGTGCCGCTGGCCTGCACGAGCAATGAGCAGTGCGGCGTCCAAGAGTGCGTGGTCCAGGGAAATGCCTGTGTCAGCCCCGCATGTGATTTGGGCCAATGCAAAACGATCGACTGTGTGTTTGCCTGCTCGCCGGGTTTTGGCCAGGTTGGGTGCGAGTGCGTTGCCAGCAGCTGCGAGTCGTCGTTGGAGTGCGCGGGGCTGGTCTGCGTGGCCGGCGTCTGCGAGCCCTGTGCGAGCAACGCACAATGCTCGAGTGATGGCACGCTGGTCTGTGACAACGGCTTTTGTGACACCGCGCCGGAGTGCACGGTCGACTCCGAGTGCCCGCCGCATCTTCAATGCTCCAGTGACAAGGTTTGCGTCGACCGGCGCCAGTGCACCTTCGATCGCGACTGCGGTGCCGATCAAAAGTGCATCGGCGGCCAATGCGCCTTCTCACCGCAGTGCACTGTGGACGAAGATACCTGCGGCCCATTTGCCGAATGCATCGGCGGCAGCTGCCATGTGTTGCTTTGCCGCGGCCCCAATGACTGTGCCGAGGGCGAGCTGTGTGACGCCGGGCGCTGTGTTCCGCCGCCTGCGACCAAACATTGCACGATCGCCACGCGCGGCGGCACGATCGCTCCCAATCAACGCGTGCGCCTCGAGGCCTTCGCCTACGACCAGGACGGCAACGGCGTGGCGGCAAACTTCGCATGGCGCTCCAGCCAGGCAAGCGTCGCCGCGATCGAAGGCTCGTCGCTCGTGGGCGGGACCACGGCTGGGGAGACCACGGTCACGGCTTCGCTCTCCAGCGGTGAGCCCGTGCAATGCGAGGGCTCAATCAAGTTCACCAACGTCGGCCTGGTTCAGCCGGGCAGTCTGCGCGTCCTGGTCTCTCACGCCGAGAACCAGACCCCCGTGGCCAACGCGCGGGTGATCGTCAACGGCGGCCAGGCCGTGGGCACCGATGCCAACGGACTGGCCATCCTGGCGCTGCCCCAGGGTCCCTTCGAGGTTTCCGTTTTTGCCGACGCATTCAACTACATCACAATCCAGGGCGTCAGTGCTCATGACGTGCGAATCCCACTCAATCCCCGCGCTGGCACGGGGCCGGTTGCCGGACTTACGGGCCAGTTCGACACCAGCCGCATCACGAGCAGTGGCGATGTGACCATCGGTCTTGCGGGCGCAAGTCTTGCTGGAGGCTCGCTCGACATCGACCTGACGCGCCTTTTGGGTGAGCCCTTTGTCGGCTCGGTACAGATCCCGGGCCAGAGCGCGACGTCGTTTCCGCTTCCCGGCGGCGTGATCGCCTACGGTGCGGTGTTCGGCTTTCAGTTCGACGTCAAGCGCAACTATTTCGTCAACAGCTCCGACGGCGCGCGGGTTGGCTGGGGATTGGCCGGTAAAGTGCCGCTCAACCAGTTGATTCCCTTGTTCACGGGGGGCGGAGGCTCGATGGCCGAGGTGCTCACCTCGATTTTGCCGTTGTTCAGCCGCTTTGAGCATGCTGCGCGCCCGCTGAACCTCGTCGAGAGGCCGCGCATCGTCGATTCGGCCGACATCAATGGCAACGGTGATCGCACGGAGATGGTCCCCGACTACAACAACTTCCCCAAGGTCAACTTCGTGCCTTCGGTTCGCCAAACGTTGGCAACCGAGGTCGCGATCTCGAACTTTCCAATCTTGAACGGCGTTCAGGCCGACGTGGCCGTACTCGTTGGCGGGGCGCTGCTCGATGCACCCGGATTCATTCCGCTTGGCATCAGCGCCACGGCCGACGAAAACGAGGATGGCCGCCCCGATGCGCGCCTGTTGTACATGGCTCCTCCCCACGGCTCCGCCACGGGCGGGCGCTTTTCGATCATGGCACTGGCGTTTGACGGCAACAACAACGGCGGCGGTGGCGCAGCCGGCCTCTCGACCGAATTTTCCGTCTCGATGTGGAACGGACAGTCGCTGCCGACCTCGATAAGTTTTGGCACCTTTCCAGACTCCAGTGAGGGCGAGATCGACGCTGCCAGCCGAAAAGTGAGCTTCAGCGCCAACGCCGGCCCGCTTTACCGTGTTCGTCTCATTGGCGAAGAGCGCACGTGGGACGTCTGGTCGATGGGCGCGCCCGGGACCATGGGAGAATTTCAACATGCCCTGAGCGTGCCGGCGACTGCGCCGGGCACCGCCGATCTCTTTATCAACTCAACGATCATGCTCGACGCCATCCGAAGCGCCGTCACGCTCGACGATCTCGTGCGTGGCACAGGCGTCGGGCTTCGAAATGCCGGGCTCGTCACGACGAGCTACAACCGCACTCGATTGCGCTGATTATGGATTCGGCGATCCTGCAGCTTGTGGGGCCGCCAAAGTTTTCATGTCGCATTTGAGACGTTCTTCTTACCGAGAGACCCATGAACCATCGAGTCGTATTGGCTGGCACGATTTGCGTGCTCGCTGTGGCTATTGGCGCGTGCAACGCGAAATCTCCTGAAACTACTGATCCCGCCCGCGCCGATGGGATTGCTGCCCAGGCTGGACTCGGCCTGCCGGCGTCATCGGGCATTGAGCCGAAATCCGGCGTGCCCGCGCTCGAGGCGCCGCTCGAAGCCCTGAGTGCTGAGCACTTTGCGGCCTTCGATTTGTTGGCGAACCGGCCGCTGGCACACCGCATTGAGCACGCCAACGAGGCACCCACAGTGGCCGTCGATGCGATCTCGGCGGACTTTGTGCGCTACGTTCACGGCAACCATGCCAACGACTGGATGCTCAACACCGCGGTCGAAGGCGGCCACGTCGCAGGCGTCAAAGGCCGCACCGCTCAGATGTGGGTTCCGGCGCTTCGCCCGGAGCAAAAGGCTGTCGTTCGAACCCATCTCTACAATCCGGCACGTGGCCACAACGCGCTCACCATCACGCTCAACGGCCATAAGTTGCCCGACAAGTCACTCAAGGAGGGCTGGCAGACGATCGAGGTCGCCATCGATGATCTGCGCCACCTGCGCGCCGACAACACGCTCAACATGACCTTCAGCAACATGGGCCGCATCGGTGGAAATCTCTCCGGTGGCGGCTTTGCCTGGGTGCGCATCGGTGCGCCCTTACCAGCCCAGCCTCTTGCAGCGGTAAAGCCAAGCGCCGCTGGCGCCGAAGCTGGCGCCGAAGCTGGCAGCGAAGGCAGCGAAGGGCAGGGCGCAAGCGCCTCACGCGCCGAGGGCGAGTCGGCGCCAAACGCTCGACCCGAGGAGCTTTGGCCATCGAAGGCGCCCCTTGCTCAGGGCCCGGTTACGCTCGCGGACGACAATGGACTTGCCTGGTTTGTCTGGATTCCGACCGATGCCAAGCTCGACCTCGGTATCGAAGCCAAAGAAGGCTGTGGTCCGACCGTCGAGTTGTTCACCGAGGCAGGAAAGGGCGCTGTGGTCTCGAGCCTCAAGGTCGAGCGCTTGCTCGTGCTCGGTCGCGGCGAACAGCAACAGACCGCCATTGACCTGAGCGCTCACGCAAATCAGATCGTGCGCCTGGAGATTCGCCCATCGGCTGCCTGCACCACACCGCTTAAGCTCAACCGCGCCGCCCTGGTCGTTCCCGGCGTGCGCCCACAAGTGCCCAAAGTCGAGCGCCCCAAATACATCGTCTTCTGGATGATCGATACGCTTCGCGCCGACCATCTGCCGATTCACTTTGAGACCGACGTCCAGGCGCCACACCTCAAGCGTCTGGCCGAGGAGGGCGCCTCATTCAAGCTCGCCTACGTGCAGGGAACCGAGTCGCGCGTCAGCCACGCCTCTCTCTTTACAGGGCTCTATCCCAATCGCCACAAGGTGCTCGTGCGCGGCAAGGTCGACCCACAGGTGCCGATCCTCTCGGAGTACATCAAGAAGGCCGGCTACAAGACTGGAGTCATCGCCTCCAATGGCTACCTCTCCCACCTGCTCAATCTCAATCGCGGCTGGGACTACTACACCAACAATATCCACGAGGAGACCGCCGTGGGCGGCATGTTCATGGCGCGCGGTGGCGTTCGCTGGGCCACCGAGAACAAGGACAACCCCTTCTTTCTCTACCTTGGAACGATCGATCCACACGTGACCTACCGTCGCCACGAAGATCTCATCGGCCTCTACGAAAAGGAGCCCTACAGTGGCCGCTACGATCGAGCATGCTCCGGTGAGGACCTCGGCCTGATCAAGGGAAAGAAGCTCGATGTCAGCCCCCGTGACCGGCTGCGTATTCACAACCTGTACAAAAACGAGATCACCTACAACGACCAGGCCTTTGGGTTTCTTCGTGCGCAACTCGAAGAGCTCGGCATCTGGGAGCAGACCATGGTGGTGGTCACCGCCGACCATGGCGACGAGTTCTGGGAGCACGGAAACGTCGGCCACGGACACAACGTCCACCAAGAGATGGTCCACGTCCCGCTGATCATCTATTATCCGCCGCTCATCCCCGCCAATACTGTGGTCGAAGCCGGTGTAGACATCGTCGACATTCTGCCGACCCTGATCGACGTGGTTGGCAGCGAAGCTGCGGCCGACAAGCAGGGAAAGAGCCTCATCCCGCTCATCCACAACATGCACGGCGGCTATCCTGAGCCGGCCGTCGCCACGCAGTACCTGATCCACTACGCCATGCAGCTGCAGCAGTGGAAGATCTATCTTCGCCGCGGTGACTTCCAACTCTATGACCGAATTGCCGACCCCAAAGAACTCACTAACGTGGCCTCGGACCACCCTCTGGCCAGCCGCTGGCTGCTCGATTCTGTAGGTTTGTTTCGAGCCCACCGTGAGCGCTGGGACAAACGCACCTGGGGTACGTCCAGCAACCTGTCGGACAACTTCACCGAGATCATCGGCTCGAACAAATAGCTCAACCCACATCGACGAGAAACAAAAAGAGGCGCCAGGGCAAGTCCCTGGCGCCTCTTTTTTAAGCGTTCAATCATTGGGTTACGAAGCAGAAATCAACAATCAACCATTCCATTTAAAAACTTGGTGCAGCGGGTGCTGCACTATTGCATCGAGCGGTGACAATTACTCGCCGGCGTCGTCGCCCGAGGCGTCGTCGCCCGTGGCGTCGTCACCCGAGGCGTCGTCACCCGAGGCGTCGTCACCCGAGGCGTCGTCACC
>JACCWM010000106.1 GCA_013697635.1 Lujinxingiaceae bacterium
CCCGAACCTGTGGCCTTGCTCGCACCCGTGCCCGCACAAGACGAAGCGATGGCTGCAGTGCCACCCGACCCGTTTGCCAGGCTGTGGATCAAGGAGGCGCCTGAGAACGTCTTGCAGATTCGGCTCAAGCCGCTCAGCGAGCACCACAGCATTGGTCTGCGCTGGCTGCCGCCAGCGGGCACGATCGAGGCGCCGGTCGATTTGAGGCCGTCGCGCGCCGACCAGCCGTTGATCCTGTGCAATCTGGTGGTCGGTGCCGGAAGCTACGATGTCGAAGTGCGCTCGCTCGAGATGCGCGACCGGGCCATGGCGGCGCGCAGCTACGACTACGAGCTCGCCTTTTCAAACATCACACAGACTCCCGGCCTCGAGATCGAGCCCAACGATACCTTTGAGCAGGCCGACAAGCTCGCGATGGGTCAGACACGCGTCGGCTACATCACCCACCTGGGCGATGTCGACGTCTTTGCGTTCGCTGTGCATGCGCCGGCGCCCAAAGCTGCGGCTGCGAAAGCGGTAACGCCAGGGTTCGATGCCCCGCGCGAGGGCGCGACACCCGGGTTCGACGAGCCCGCCGGGGCCGCCGAGGTCGTCGAGATCGTCGAGATCGACGAGACTCCGCAACGGGTCAACATCCACCTGGAGGGCAACGCGCTCAACCTCGAGTTCAAGCTCGTCGACGACGAGGGGGGCCTCGTCGCCAACGTCAATCGCGCCGGTCCAGGGGCCGACGAGCGCCTTGGCGTCGAATTGCCTCCCGGTTTGTACTTTGTCGCCGTGAGCGCCTCGCAAGGGTTCAATTGTGAGCCGTATCGGATTACAATCCGTCAGGACTGACCCTGGTTTGGTCAGTGGCCCACTTTTTCTGTACGCCACAGGTAGTAGATGAACACCCAACCTAGCTCGATTCTCGTTGGCATCGCAGGTGGAACCGGCTCGGGCAAAACCACCGTGGTTCGTCGCATACTCGAGGCCTTTGAAACCGACGTGATCTGTCTGGACATGGACTCCTACTATGCCGATCTCGGGCATCTGCCGCTAAGCGAGCGCCGCGGCTACAATTTCGATCATCCCGACGCGTTTGATACGGCCCTGTTCATGGCGCATCTGAGCCTCTTGGGCAGCGGTCATGCCATCGACAAGCCCATCTACAGCTTCGCCGAGTTCACCCGCACGGCGCAGACCGTGCGCGTTGCTCCGGCCGCGATCATCATCGTCGAGGGCATCCTCGTTTTGGCCGAACGCGGCGTACGTGAGATGCTCGACGCGCGCATCTACGTGGACGCCGACGACGACGTTCGCTTCATCCGCCGCCTGCAGCGCGATGTCACCGAGCGCGGCCGCAGCCTCGAGTCGGTGATCAGCCAGTACACCGAGACGGTGCGCCCCATGCACTTGAGCTTTGTGGAGCCAAGCAAGCGCTACGCCGACGTGATCATCCCGCGCGGCGGCAAGAATGACATCGCGATCACGATGGTGATCGCCGATCTGCGTGCGCGCCTGGTCCAACGCAGTCAGGACTGAGGGTGTGATCGGGGCGGCGATTAGAGCGTGAAGTGCCCGGCCCAGATCAGGTAGCCAGCCGCCATTGCGAGCAAAACGAGCGTCGCTACAACCCAGATCAGCTTTGAGCCGGGCGAGCTCGCCAACATGTCATCGGACTCATCCGGTGCATGGGCATCGGAGGCCCACTCCCACTTTTCCAACTTGCCGTGTTCGCCGGAAGCGTCGAGCTCGGAGTAGGGCGCGTTCGAAGAATGAACAGCCTCCTGGGTGGCCGAGGGCGTGCCGGGGCGAACCTCGTACTCGCCGGTGGTGAAAGCACGGTCGACCGACTCGTCGGCGATCTTGCTGTTCGCGGGTTTTTTCTCGGGCTCCGAGACGATCGGCTTGGGTCGGGTGAGCAAAAATATCTCTTGCTCAGGTGGTGCAGGCTCGAGCACGGTCAGAATGGCCGAAATGCTGCTCGGATCGGGTGCAAGCCCCGGAGGTGGACCCTCGAAGACTTCGTCGAGCAACAAGATCATGTCCGATCCGTCGTTGAGACCGGAGCGTGAAGAACCCTGGCGTACGGGCTCTCGAGGCTTTCCTTTGGCCCTGTCAAACGGGATCGCGTCAAAGGGCGGCGATCCTGCGGCAGACAGCGGTGTGTTGTGCCTGGGCTTGGACTCGGGCTTCTTGGCTGAAAAGAGCGGGGCGTCGACCGCCATCAACGAGAGTGTGTTGGGCCGTGACAATTCGCGCGGCTCACTTGGATCGCCGTCGTGTTCGCTGGCCATCATCTCGATGGTGGGCGGCTCGATCTCGTTGACCTCGGGCTTGCCGATGGTGAAGAGCGGGGCATGCTTGGAGAAGTCGCCGTTGAGCGCCGCGAGAAACTCGGCGGCCGATTGGAAACGGTCGGGTTTCTCCTTTTGCAGCGCTTTGAGCACGATACGCTCGAGCAGCGATCCTTTTAGACCCGCGTCGTCGAAGGCCGGAATGGGGTCAAAGAGATGGCTGCGCATGATCTTGACCGGATTGCTGCCGAAGTAGGGCGGGCGGCCGCTGGCCATCTCGTACATGATCACGCCAAGCGCGTAGATGTCGGTCAACATGTCGACCTCCTCGCCGGCAGCCTGCTCGGGCGACATGTAGGCTGGCGTACCCACGGTGCTGCCGAGCATCGTCAACTGGCGAGCGGGTGGGGCGCCACTGTCGCCGGCGTCGGGCATCGAGGCGAATTTGGCGATGCCGAAATCGAGCACCTTGACGAAGTCGGTCTCGCCGCCGACGACTGACAAGAAGACGTTCTCGGGTTTGAGGTCGCGGTGCACGATGCCGTTGTCGTGGGCTTCGCTCAAGCTCTTGAGCGCCTGGCGCGCGATGCGAAAGATGCGATCGACCGAGAGTTTCTTCTCGCGCCTGAGCAAATCGGCCAGATCCTCGCCCTGCAGATACTCCATGACGATGAAGAGAAAATCCTCGTGGCGGCCGTAGTCGTGGATGGTAATGGTGTTGGGATGACGCAGTCGGCTGGCGAGCTGGGCTTCGCGACGGAAACGCTCGACGACCTCAGCGCTCGTCAAGAATTTTGGCGGCAACACCTTGATCGCGACGTCGCGATCGATGTTGAGCTGGCGCCCACGGTAGACCGTTCCGAAGCCGCCGCGGCCGATCTCGTTGGTGATCGTGTAGCGCTCCGCCAGGACGGTCCCGTGTGCCAATGTGCTGGTGCTGTTGCTCATAGCCATGACGCCGGGCAACTCGGGACGCCGACACCACCATGCCCAGATGAGTGTTGGCACTTCATGTCACTGTCGATTTTGTGTATCAGGGCTTGAAGACCTGGAACTACCATAAGGATAGCGAGGGCCAGGAAGCAAGACAATCACCAATTTCTTTCGCCACCACAGGCTCAACCAGGCAATGTGTCATCTGCAGGCCGAGGCGGTCTGAATTGGAAAGTTGTTATGAATCAAGATGTTGCGCGTTTTCTGGCGGGCGTTGCAGGCGCGGCGCTTGGCGAGGCCTTCGATAGGGCCAGGCCGCAAGCCTCCGTGCGTGCCGCGCTTGCCCCGATCCTCGAGAGCTCGGTGCTCGAACAGTGGCTTGTGCGCGTGGAGGCGAGCTGGTGGAGCGCGGCCAACCCCGGGCCACTGCACCGCGTGGCCGAGCACTACGCGCAAGCACAACGAAGGCTCGCCGGCATGTATCTGACGCCCCCGTGGCTTGCCGATGCGATGGCAGCCACCCTCGAGAGTTGGCCGGGCGGCGCCGTGATCGATTTGAGCGCTGGTGGCGGGGCGTTGTTAGTCGCGGCGGCGGCACGAATGCCGGGGCTGCAGGCCGTCGGCGTCGAGTTGCGCCCGGGCCTCGCGATTGCTGCGGCGTTGGCGCTGTTCAATGTGCGCCGCACCCAGTCGTCGAGCGAGCGCCATGGCCTAAGCGATCGGATCTATGTCGCGGACGGCTTGAGCCATGATGGTCCCTGGGTCCAAGCCGAGGCGCCGATCACGGCCGTGCTGGGAAACCCGCCCTATGTCGGTGAGAAGGGAAACCGCGCGCTGTTTGACGCGATCAAGCGCGATCACCGGCACATGGCGCGCTGGTTTGGCCCACGTATGGACCTGCTTTACTTGTTTTTTCATCGCGCGCTCGACCTCTTGGAGCCCGGCGGCCGCCTGATCTTTTTGACCAGTGAGTATTGGTTGACCGCGAGCGGTGCAGCAAAGCTGCGCGACGATCTGGCCACGCGCACCACCGCCGAGTTGTTTGCCACCTTCGACGCGCGCCTCTTCGCCGATGCGCCGGGTCACCACTCGTTGCTCAGTGTTTTTCGCCGAGGGGTAGGCCAATCATCGGTTGCCAGGGCGCTGCGCGTTCAAACGCAGGCGCTCTCGACGCTTGATACCTTTCTCGAAGACGCGCTGGCCGAGCGCCCCTTGCAACGTCCAGGCGTCGACTTCAACGACGTCGACCCATTTTCGCTTCGAGCGTCGCGTTGGACGCCCTTTGTCGACGGGCCAACCGTGCTGTGGGCACGAAGACTCGAAGCAATGGCCAGCCCGCTCCATGCGTTGGCCCAGGACTATCAAGGTTTTGTCAGTGGCGCTGACCGCGTCACGCGGCGTCATGTCGAGATCTTGGCCAAACAAGACATCGCTGTTCGTATTGGCGATCCAATCTTCATGTTTCACGAGCACGAGATCCCCCAGGAGCTCGTCGCGCTCAAAGGACTTGTCTTTCGTCCCGTATTGCGTGGCAGCGCGATTCGCGCAAACGCGCTGCGCGTGGAGGCCACGAGCGAGGAGTTCGCGCTCTACCTCGATCGTACGCTCTCGGCTGAAAGCGAAGCGATCATCTCGGGCCACCTTGCCAAGTTTCGGGGTCTGCTCGAGCTACGCCGTGAGGTGCGCGAGGGAACCATGGCCTGGTATAGGCTGCACTGGCCGCGCCGTCGCGCAGACTACAGCGGACCCAAGCTCGTGGTCCCAAGGCGAGCTCCCCGGCCGTGCTTTTGCCTCGATCTTTCGGCGAGCGTCGTCTCGAGTGATTGCACCTACCTGGTCGCGCCGCCAGATACCAAAGACCCGGTGCGCTATCTGACGGCGTTGATGTTCTTGCTCAATGGCGCCAACACCGCTCGCTACTTGCAAGCATTTGGAAAGCGCAAGGGCCAGCAAATCGAGTTCTATTCCGAGCCACTTCGCGCGCTGCCCATTTCTGCTTGTCGGGTAGATGGTGAGCTTCGACTGCTCGAAGAACTGTGGGTGCCGGAATTGATCGAAGCATTCTGGCACGAGGTCGATTCGGTTCTGGATGCAGCATCGCGCGGCCAGGAAACTTGCACATCCGTCTCAACTATAGTCTAAAGTTAAACAGTAATGGTTGAATACGTGACGCTTCGAAGGCCTGGGAATGGCGATGAACATACGCGCAAATTCATGGCGAGTACTCGTACTTGTTGCTTGCAGCGCTTTTTTTTGCGGCGCATGCAATCTATTCGTCGCGCTTGACGATGCCAGTGTCCAAGCCGATGCAGACGCCTTGCTCCCTGACGTGACGGCTGACACCGACCTGATCGACATCTTAAACTTGGACGCCTCAGCCGCAGATACCGATGATGCCACGAGCGCTGACGCCGATCCGGCTGATGTCGCAATTGCCATCGACGTCGAGCCCGATGTCGCCACTCCCGTCGACGAACGTGTGCACAACGGTCTGATGCTCTACTACAGCTTTGAAGAGGGTGCAGGCGCCACGGCGCGCGATCGCAGTGCTCTCGCTCCGGCCATCGATCTCACGATCGGCGGGGCGGTCAGCTGGCTCGACAATCCACGCGGCGTTCGATTGAGTGGGGGTTCACTGGCTTCCGGGGGCGGTTCGGCGAAGCTCGCTGAGCGTGTCGCGGCAACAGGTGAGCTGACCTTCGAGATTTGGATCAAGTCCACCACCGTGAATCAGGGTCAGGGGTCGCTGTCGACGGCGCGCATCTTCAGCATCTCTCAAGCCGGCAGTGAACGTAACTTCACCTTCGGCCAGAACAGCGGCAAGCTTGAGATTCGATTTCGCACAAGCGCCGCCACCAACTCCGGCCAGCCTTTTTGGAGTATCAACTCGGCGTTCGACACAAGCCTGACGCACTATGCCGTGAGCTACGACGGGGAGCGCATCAAGCTTTATATCAACAGCATGCTTGTCGCCGACGACGCGCGCACCGGTAATCTGGCGAGTTGGGATGCCACCTTGAACGTGATCATCGGCGACGAGTTGGGCGGCGGCTTCCCCTGGGCCGGCAACGTGAACCTGGTTGCGCTCTACGATCGCGTGCTGAGCGCCGCCGAGATCAGCAGAACTTTGGCGCCGGCGCCCCCTGATTCACCCTGGGTCGTGCCCGCGAGCCTCGCCAGACTAGAAAGGGTAGGTGGCCAAATCGAGCTCGCCGGCGGAGTCGACACCTTTGGCGCTGGCGCCGCGCACGATTTGTCGCAGCGAGCCAAAGGCGATTAAGCGGGGTTTCTCATAGCCAGAGCTTGTGGTGGGCGTGCGGTTTGGACGAGTATCTGCGTTGAGTCGACGTGTTGACAGCGTTTTGTTTTGCATCGGTCACTCTCCATTCAAATACCAGATGTTCCCAAAATCCTCAGGTGTCCCGCTGCGCCACACAAACATCAGAGGCCGGGCCGTCGGGGAACATGCATCAACTTTTTTGCAGCCAACCGAGCCAGACTTCGGCGGCGATGGTTTGCCACAGGGCCAACGAGCCCAAAAAGGGCCGTTCGACACCCAGCGTGGCCAGGCGGTAGCTTCGATAGACATCCAAGAAGCGCTTGGAATCGATCACCTCCATCTGGGCCAGCCGCGAGGCGTCAAAGAGCGCCTCGATGCGCGCCGCTTCGCAGCGCGTCAAGGCCTTCTCAACCACGGCGTCAAAGCCTCCGTGTTTGCCACGTTGCACGACCGCATTGGGCAGCCAGCCGGTCATGGCCTCTCGCAAGAGTGCTTTTTGGCGGCCACCCGCGGCGAGCTGCTGTGGTTCAATCCTTAAACATAACTCCCACAGGCGATCATCAAGCATTGGATATTCAATATTCACACTATTGCGCCGTGCCTCGCGCTGCAGTGTGCGACAGACCAGCTCCCACTTCCAGGTGCGAAGCCTGCCCAGGCGCACCTCACCCCAGTTAGCGCCAGGCGCGCTCCAGGCAGTGTGCTGGGCTGGCTGCTCGCCATGGGGTTGGCGCACCCAGCGCTCGGGCTGGCGCCAGGGCATGGCACGATTGCTTGGGTGGCCGCCCGCGCCCCACGCACGCAGCGGCGCCAATGCACGGCGCAACTCGTCGCGAACGCCCAGCGACTCCAGTCCCCAGCCCATCATCTCGCGCGCCACAAAGCCCGCACCTGCGTGGCGCACCGCGCGCGCGAGCTCACCCAGGCGCCTGGTGCGCGCCAGGCTGCGCAGGTAATAGGGCGCCGAGCACCAAAGCGCATCGTCGGCGCCGTGGCCGCTCAAGAGGTCGACCGGGCCGAAGCGCTCACCAATCCAGCGGTGGTAGCCGTCGACATAGTACTCTTCGGGATGGAAGTGTGGCCCTGCGTGCAGCTGGCGCGCGTAAAACGCCAAAGACTGCAGCGGCCAGCGCTCATCGATCGCATAGGGGTGCACCCGAATGGGAAGGGCGGCCTCGATTTCGCTGATCTGTGCGCTCTCGTCGGACCGGGGTAGCCCTGGCGCCACCATGGAGACGACGTTGAGCGGGCGCTCGGGGCTGTAGCCGCCCCAGTGGCTCTCCAGGGCCGCGAGCGCCGGTGAGTCGAGTCCACCGCTCATGGCGACCACGCGCGGGCGAGCTTCGAGCGTATCGTAGAAGTCGCGCAGGCCATCGACGAGGCGCTGAGGCAAATCGTCGGCCGGGCCAAGTGGCGTTGTATCGGGCTGCCAGTAGAAACGACGTTTGGGGCCGACCGAGCCCGGCTGCCAGCGCACCCGCTCTCCGGGAAGCACGCGCTCCATGCCGACGATGAAGTCGTCGTAGCCCTGATCGGTCGATCCGCTCAGAAATGCCCGCAGCCGGCTGGCATTGACCTCGGGCCGCTCGCCCATCCAGGCGCCCAGCCATTCTGGATCGGTGGACAGCGCCACGCCCTGGTGTGCTCCGCGACCGGGCGCATAGACCAGCGGCGCCAGGCCGATCTTGTCGCGAAAGGCGTTGAGCACGCCGCTCTCCATGTCCCAGACGACGGCCGTGACGATACCGCGCATGCGCGAGAAGGCCGATTCCCCATAATTGCGAAAGGCGGCCACCATCGTCTCGAGCGAGCTGGCCTCGATTGCAAGGCCCAGATCGCGGCGCATTTGCGCGCGGTTTCGCCAGTGGCCCACCCAGGCCACGGCCAGGTTGTCCAGGCAACCGAACTCGCCCGGGTAGGGCCTCGGGGCGGGCCGAAAGCCCACATGCAGCACATGGTGGGGCGTGCGATTGGAGACCATCACCGAGGCCGCAAAGCGCTTGAATAAGCCCCGTTGACCCACCCATGAACGCTCGCCGAAAACCACCAGAAAGTCTGCCATGCTCCGATCCCTTCGCCCGGGCGCCCTGTTGACCAGGTCGGCTAGACGGCGCGTGGGCGCGATCTGCTTCCAGACAGGCCGCCGATTCTGGTTGTCATGCAGTAGCCCTGAAATTGAGCGCGCCGGCATTGTTTTCAAGCCCAGACCCTTGTCGTTGACTCTTCGCTCGGGAGACTAGATTTTTGAATATTCACAGATGCAGTACTTTCGGGAGTACCGATGACACATCTACCTGAGGTTGATACGGCGCGCCTTGCCCCCTTTGGATTTGTCGGCTTTATGTCCGTTCTCGCGGTGCTGGCGCTGCTCAACGAGCATGCCGACGCCGGCCAAAAGGGCTCCCCGGTTACGGTCCACTCCCAGGCTCAGGCACAGAACTCGGGGGCCAAGGCTCGCAACCCGGCTGCACCATCCATGGCGAGCTACCACTTCGACCAGCGCGCGAGCCTGCTCTACGTGACAATTGGACAAGACCCATCGGCGCTCTTTAGCGCCATGGGCCACGACCACGTCGTGCGCGCTTCTCAGTGGCAGGGAAGCATGGAATTGAGGGGCAATGCGGAGCAGGCCTGCGCGTTTGCGATCGAGGTTTCGGTCGCCGATCTGGTGGCTGACGAGCCGGCAATGCGCGAGCGCCTGGGCTTTGACAAGCCCTTGACGCCAACCCAGCGCGAAAGCATCGATCGCAGCATGCGCGCCGCCGATCAGCTCGATGCTGCGCGCCACCCGACGATCACGGCCCGCTCGATCAGCTGCACGCGGGCCGTTGGCGCGGCAAACCTGCTCGATGTCGTCGTCGAAGTCAGCCTTCGAGGCCGCACCCAGGAGCTGCCACTGATGATCGTGATCGAGTCTGACCAGGGCCGCCTGCTCGCCATGGGTGAATTTACGCTCACGCACGCCGACTTTGGATTCGAGCCCTACTCGGCATTCTTCGGGGCCGTTCGAAACGCACAAGAGATCACCTTCCACTTCAACCTCGTCGGCCAGATGCAACCTTGAGACATCGGCCCGCTCGGTTTGAATACAAAGCCAAGCTTTGGTAGACCACTCGCACAGCCTTTCGCGCCAATTGTGGGTGCGTCCAATCCACACCTTGCATCGCCAGTATAGGGAGTGACCTCATGGAGCTTTTGCCCGCCGCGATCCGTTCTCGCGCGATGACCACCATTCCCAGACCTCCCGGGCCCAAGAACGTCGACGCGCTCATAATCTACGTCGATTTTATGAGCGATCCGCTGCGCTTCTTCACCGACATGGCTCAGAGATACGGTGACTTCGTCTACTTCAGGCTGGGTTTTGAGAACTACGAGATCACCGATCCTCGCGCTATCGAGCAGGTGCTCGTCACCAAGAGTGATTCGTTTACCAAGGATGCCATGACCCACGAGCTCGAGGATCTCGTCGGTCATGGCCTGCTCACGAGCGAGGGCGAGTTGTGGAAGCGCCAACGCCGTCTGGCGGCGCCAGCCCTGCAGCGAAAGCATATCGCAAGCTACGCCGAGACGATGGTCGCCTACACCGAGACGATGGTCGATGGGTGGGCAAACGGCGACGTTCGCGACGTTCACAAGGACTTGATGGAGCTTACGCTTCGCATTGTGGTCAAGACGCTCTTCAACGTCGAGATCGACGAACAGGTCGCCGAGATTGGCCATGCGATCGAGGTGGCCATGGAGATCTTCCATCAGCGCGTGCACACCCTGTGGCGCTTCGTTCCCGAGCGCATCCCGACGCCCTCGCGTCGTCGCTACAGCGTGGCGCTCGATTCGCTCGATGAGGTGATCTATGGACTGATTGCGCGCCGACGCGAAAGCAACGCGCCCGGAAACGATTTGCTCTATCGCCTGCTTCAGGCCGCCGACGAGGACGGCAACTCGATGAGCGATCGTCAACTTCGCGACGAGGCGATCACGATGTTTTTGGCGGGCCACGAGACCACCGCCCTGGCCGTTAGCTACGCCTGGTATTTGCTAACGCGCCATCCGGAGAGCGCCCAGCGCCTCCATGAGGAGGTCGACGCGGTACTAGGCGATCGCTCAGCAGGCGTCGATGACGTCGCCAGCCTCGAATACACCAAGGCGGTGATCCTCGAGACGATGCGGCTTTATCCGCCGGCGTGGATCATCGGGCGAGAGGCGTCGCGCGACGTGATCATCGGCGACTGGCTCATCCCCAAAGGGGCCCAGGTGCTGATGCCGCAGTATGTCATGCACCGCGACATACGCTGGTTTTCCGAGCCTGATACGTTTTTGCCCGAGCGCTGGCTCGACGGGCTCGAAAAACGCCTGCCGCGCTATGTGTACTTTCCCTTCGGCGGCGGCACGCGCGTGTGCATCGGCACCCACTTTGCCATGATGGAGGCGATCTTGCTCGTCGCGGCGATGGCCCAAAAGACCCGGCTGCACGCGATGAGCCGCAAGCAACTGCAGTTTCAACCCTCGGTCACGCTTCGCCCGGCCTCGCCCATCAAACTGCGCGTCGAGCGACGTTGAATCGAGGCGCGCCTCGGCGGTTGTATGCCTGAAGAAAACCAATTATCTTCGGCTCCGCTCGCAGTCCTGGTTTTGAGAGTCGTCAGCCGTCTATGAAGTTGCGCAAGATCGAGATCATTGGCTTTAAGTCCTTTCGCGAAAAGGTCGTCGTAGAGATCGGTGATGGCATGACCTGCATCGTCGGACCCAACGGCTGCGGAAAGAGCAACGTCGTCGACGCGATCAAGTGGGCGATGGGCGACGCCTCGGCCAAGAGCCTTCGCGGCAACTCCATGCAAGACGTCATCTTCGCCGGCAGCGAGAACCACAAAGCGCTGGGCATGGCCGAGGTGACGCTGACCTTTGAAAACGATCTCAACGCCCGGGCCGAGGCCTTGGCCGGTCAACAAGACGACGACCCCAACGCGCTTGGCGAGTCGATCCCGCGTGAATTTCGCGATCTCGCCGAGATCGCGATTACCCGCCGGCTCTTTCGCTCCGGCGAGAGCGAATACCTGATCAACAAGGTCGGCTGCCGGCTCATGGATATCCAGGACCTGCTCGCGGGCACCGGCGTTGGAAAACAAGGCTATTCGATCATCGAGCAGGGCCAGATCGGATTCATTGTCAACGCGCGGCCCTCGCAACGGCGCCTGATCATCGAGGAGGCCAGCGGCATCACGCGCTACAAAGGCCAGCGCGATCGCGCCGAGCGGCGCCTCGAGCAGACCGAGCAAAACCTGGCGCGAACGCGCGACGTGCTCGAAGAGATCAACAAACAGATGAAGAACCTCGAGCGCCAGGCGC
Organism: Lujinxingiaceae bacterium; assembly: GCA_013697635.1. GTDB lineage: Bacteria > Myxococcota_A > Bradymonadia > Bradymonadales > Bradymonadaceae > JACCWM01. The sequence goes on from JACCWM010000106.1 coordinate 11,836, forward strand.
GACGCGCCGAGGAGCACCGCACGCTGAGCGCGGAGCTCAAGGTGCTCGAGATCAGCGCCTTGCTCGAACGCCGCGCTCAGCTCTTTGGACTTCGAAGCTCGACCCAAAAGGGGCTCGACGAGCAGCGCCGCCTCTATGAGCAGCGCAAAGTGAGCCTGGCACGGCGCGAGGCGGGCTCGAGCGCTGCGCGCATTGAGGCTCACGTCACCGAGCAGCGCCACACCGAGGCGACGCAGAACTTCTACAAGCTCGATACTCGGCTCAATCTGGCGCGCTCCAACCGCAATCACGGCGTGCGCAGCGTCACCGATGCCCGTGAGCGCCTCGAGAGCCTCCAGCGCGAGCGGGTTGGCCAGCAACGCCGCGTCCAGTCTCTGGACAGCGAGCTTGCCGGCGTGCGCGAGGAGCTCGCCGGCCTGCTGGGCACGCCCGAGGAGTCCGATGTCGACGTCGCACAGGCTCAGGCCTCGATTGGCTCGCTTCGAGACACACTTGTCAGCAAGCAACGCTTGCTCGACGAGCAGCGCGCGCGCTGCGCACAGGCTCGAGCGCGCCAGGAGCGCATCGACGACCGGCGCGCCTGGATCGCTGCACAGCTTGGCGAGCTCGAGGCCCGCCAAGCGTCGGCCCGCGAGCAGGTCGATGGCGCACGCGAGGAGCTCGAAGATGCCCGACGCGCCGTCTCGCGCCATGCGATCGACCTCGAGCGGCTCAATGCTGACGTCGCGGCGTTTCAGATCCGCGCCGATGTACACACCAAAGCCCTGGCTGAGGCCCGCATGGCGCTGCAGGCCGGGGAAGCAGCCGCCAACCAGGCAAGTGCTGCCCGGCACAAGCAACAGGCGCGCGTCGAGAGCCTCGACGCCATGCGCCGGCGCGGCGAGGGTTATGCCGAAGGCGTGCAAAAGGTGCTGCGCTGGGCCGAGCAGCAGGGAAGGGCGGATATTCTTGGCCCGGCCGGCAGCTTCTTGGAGGTGCCCGAGGGCTGGGAGGCTGCCGCGGCCGCCTATCTTGGCGAGCGCATTGGCGACATCATAGTCACCAGCCGTCAGGCAGCCTTCGATGCTCTAAACATGCTCGCAGCTCAGCGCCTTGGACGCATCGCCTGTTTTGTGTTGGGCGACGATCGGACAACGCCTGGCGAGGTGGTTGGCGCCTGGCTCCAGGGCCTCGAGCTGGTCGAGTCGCTTGGCGATGTGCCGGCGAAAGGCGACGGCAAGATCGAGGCTTGGGCCACTGCGCGCGGAGACATCGTCTTTGCCAATGGGCGCGTCGTCGGCGGATTTGTCGGCGAGAAGGCCGAAGGCTTACTTCGCCAGGCTCGCCAGCTCGAAGACCTGCGCCGCGAGCTCGTGCAAGCCGTCGTGCTCGATGAAGAACTTCGAGAATCACTTGAGCTTTTGCGCGAGGATGCAACGATTGTCTCCGGCCGCCTCGATCAGACCCGAAGCGCGCTTGCGGCGGTCCAACACGATTGTCGCGCGGCCGCTCACGAGCACGAGGCCCAGGAACGCCAACAAATACGCGTGCAAACACATCTTGAGCGCGTCTGCGCCGAGGACGTGGCGATCGTCCCGCTTCGTGAGGGACTCGCTGCGGAGCTCGTTGCCCTGGGTGATGCTCGCGAGGCCCTTGGCGCCGAGATGCCAGGACTTCAAGTGATGCTTGAAGGGCTCGGCGCCGAGGTTGGCGCGCTGCAAGCGCAAATCGAGCAACGAAACCTGCAGCTCACCGACACCAAGGTGCGCCAGGCCCAGGTGCGCGAGCGACGCCGAAGCCTCGAGCAGAGCCAGGAGCGACTCGACCAGAGCCTTCGCGGCGCGCGCCACCAGATCGAGCGCTTCGAGCGTGAAGCCGGCCAGCAGGCCGAGCGGCTGGCTCACTTCGAGAAGGTCGCCGTCGAGGCCGAGGCTGAAGCGCGGACTTTGGGCGAGTCCTTTGAGCTTGCCAGCGTGCAGATCAAGGCGGCCAAGGTGGCCCTCGATGCCACTCTTCTTGAGCTCCAGCAAATTGAGCTTGGGCTCTCGGGCAACCGGCGCGAGATCGAGGCGGTCGGTGCCCGAGTTCAAGAACTCGAGATCGAATCGCGTGAGAGCGCACTGGGTCTCGATCACGTCGACGAGCAGCTGCTCGAGCGCTTTGGCCTGAGCGCGCTCGAGGCCAAGCCTCTGGTGGCCGATCTCGTGCTCGCTGTCGCCAGCCGGCCGGGGCGGATCAACTACTTGCGAGCTCGCATCGAGGCGATGGGCGCGGTCAACGCGCTGGCGATCGAGGAGTTTGACGAGACCCGCGCACGAAAGCTGTTCTTGGAGGAGCAGCATCTCGATCTCGAGCGGGCTGTCGACGATCTGAGAAAGGCCATCGCGCGCATGGATCGCGAGAGCAAGAAGCGCTTCGAGGAGACCTTTGCTGCGGTCAACGCGAAGTTCCAGGAGGTTTTTCCCAGGCTCTTTCGTGGCGGGCGCGCGCGCTTGACGCTCACCGATCCCGACGATCCGCTCAACACCGGCGTCGACATCGAGGTTCAGCCACCGGGCAAAACGCTTCAAAACGTCACGCTGCTCTCGGGCGGCGAGAAGGCGTTGACCGCGGTGAGCCTGATCTTTTCGATATTCTTGCTCAAGCCCACACCGTTTTCGATCCTCGACGAGGTCGACGCGCCGCTCGATGAGGCCAACGTGGGCCGCTTTGCCGAGATGGTGCGCGAGATGAGCGCGACCAGCCAGATGATCGTCATCACCCACAATCGGCGCACGATGGAGGCGCCGCGCATGCTCTACGGCGTGACCATGGAGGAGCCGGGCGTCTCCAAAGTGGTTTCCGTGCGCCTATCGGACGTGGACGACCGGCTCGCTTCGTAGTAAAGACGGCGACTCGTGACTCATGATTGCAGCGATCAGGTCGGCGAATTGCCTAAAAAGGCGCTGGACCTTGGCGCCCGCGTGCTCAATGAATGAATGGAATTATGATGGGTGACCTGCACTTTGCCGGGCCACCGCCAGTAAACCGAGGATTGAAGGCATGAACGCTTGGAACTCGCTCGTATCAATCGCCGCAGGTGATGTGCCCGTACTCGCGCAAGCCGACCCGGGCGTAAGCAGCTTGTTGATCGTGTTGCTGGTCGTATTGGCTGTCGTCGCGCTGTTCTTCATCTTCACGCGCCTTCGCACCAAACACATCGACGAGGACGAGCTCGAGCCCAAGCGCCCCCGCGCCGACGAGGGACGCCCAACCGTCGACTTGCTTGCAGACCGCCCCGAGGTCGACGCACCCGTCGAGATCCACGACGGCATGACGCTCGCGGAGGTCAAACGCGCCAAACGCAGCAAGGTCGTCGGCGACAAGGGAAAGCGCGAGACCGCCGCGGCGGCCACCGAGCGCGCCAAACGCGACCAGGAAAAACCCAAGGTCGACGAAGAGCCGCCGGCCGCTGAGGAGCCCAAGGTCGAAGAAGAGCCGCCGGCCGCTGAGGAGCCCAAGGTCGACGAAGTAATGCCGGCCGCTGAAGAGCCCAAGGTCGAGCAAGAAAAGCCCTCAACGCTTGAAGAGCCCTCCGGCTCGCTTCCTCGCCCCTTGCCGCGCCCGTCGTTCAAACAAGACGACAAGCCGGCAGCGGAGAAGTCACCGCTCAAATTCAAGGTTCCACGCCCCCAGGACGTCTTGGCGCCAAGCGCCGCAGCCGAAGAGCCGGTCACTGCTGCTGCGCCCGAGCCAGTTTCAGAGCCTGCGACTGCACCCGAAGCGCAATCCGTGGTCGAGCCTGTGGTCGAACCTGTGGTCGAACCTGTGGTCGAACCCGCGGCCGAGCCTGTGGTCGAACCCGCGGCCGAGCCCGAAGTTAAGGCCGAGCCCGAAGTGTCCGCGGCCGAGGCGGCCGTCGTCGAGGAGGTCAAGAAGGCGGTTCAAGCGCCCCCAAAGAGCCTTCGTGACGGATTGCAGAAGACGCGCACGGGATTTGTCGATCGGCTCGGCAACCTCTTCAAGCGCGAGCGCCTTGGTGACGACCTGGTCGAGGAGATCGAGGAGATCTTGTTTACGGCCGACATCGGCTCGCGCGTGGCCAAGAACATCTTGATGGCCGTCGAGGAGCACCTCGATGGAGACGACAAGAAAGACCCGTCGGCGATCTGGGCCTTCGTGCGCCAGTATTGCGAAGAGATCTTGAGCTCTCACGAGAGCGTGATCGACTACGACTCGGCCAAACCCTTCGTGATGCTCGTCATTGGCGTCAATGGCGTCGGAAAGACGACGACGATTGGCAAGCTTGCGGCCAAGCTGCATCGCGAGGGCAAGCGCGTGCTTGTCGTTGCCGGTGACACCTTTCGCGCGGCCGCCGTCGATCAGCTCGCTGTCTGGGCCGACCGCACAAACATTCCCATCCACAAGGGCGAAGACGAGGCCGACCCCTCGTCGGTGATCTTCTCGGGCATCGAGCGCGGTGTGCGCGAGGGCTTTGACGTGATCATCTGTGATACCGCCGGGCGCCTGCACACCAAGGTCAACCTGCTCGATGAGCTTGAGAAGATGGGCCGCGTGGCGACCAAGGCCATGGTGGGTGCCCCTCATGAGACGATCCTCGTGCTCGACGCCAACACGGGCCAAAACGCCATCGCCCAGGCAAAACTCTTTCGCGAGGCGCTCGATATCACAGGCATCGTGCTGACCAAACTCGACGGCACGGCCAAGGGCGGCGTGATCCTGGGCATCTGCGACGAGCTCAAGGCGCCGGTGCGCTACATCGGCATTGGCGAGGGCATCGACGATCTGCGCGCCTTTCGCTCCGACGAGTTCGTCGAAGCCCTGTTCATCTGAGCCTGAAAAGCCAATGCTTTTGGCCTTTCATCCTTCTTGCCCGCCTCTTTGAGCCTGTGCTATACCGGTTGGCAGGTTGATACCTGGTTTCGAAACGAGACGGACGGCTTATGTCACTAATCCATTTCCTGTCGCACGGACGAAGAATGCCAAGAGAAGGAATCTGGGCGAGTCGCCTCGCCGGCGCAATGTTGGTTTGTCTTGCGCTGCTTGTGGCTCAGCCGGCAATGGCGCAGCAAAAGCGCACGAAGTTCTCCGATACCATTCACGTCGTTCAGCGAAAGCCCGTGCTTCAAAAAGGGCGCTTCGATCTGGCGCCGCGCTTTGGCATGTCACTCAACGACTCGATCTATCGAAGCTTCAAGGTTGGGACCAACGCCAACTATCACTTTACCGAACGCTTCTATGTAGGCGGACTGTTCGAGTGGTACAACTTTGGCGGCGTGCTCGGCAGCCCGACCACGGCCTACCAGGACATCGCCACCCAGACCAATACGCGCGCCGACTCGGCCGTGCTCAATTGGGTAGGCGGCCTCGAACTCGGCTTCGCGCCGATCGTGGGCAAGTTCTCGCTCTTCAATAGCGCGATCTTGTACTACGACGTCAGCTTCACGGCCGGCGGAATTTGGACCGATTCTGCGAGCATTGCCCTGCCTTCGGCCAAGGGCGGCCCCGGTGGCACCGTGAGCATTTCCAACCGGATCTTTCTCAACCGCTGGATGGCCTTTAACTTCGAAGTACGCGACAACATCTATATGGCGACGCTCAAGGGTCTTCCGGATTCGACCTTGACGCACGCCGCCTCGGCAAGCCTGGGTATCAGCCTCTTCTTGCCCACAGCCTTTCAGTATTCCGACGCATCCGACGAGTAAGCTTGCCGACCATCAAGATCCTTCGCTTGCCCGAATGCCCGTAGCGCGAGATGCTCAATGACACGTCGCAAAACTTTGCTCGTCCTTTCAATGGTATGTTTGAGCGCGCTGATCGTGGCGCCAGCAGTCGCCCAGGCGCAGTCTACGCGCTCGGAGTCCGGGGCTGATTCCGGCCCGATCGTTCGCCGCCAGCTGCTTTTTCGCTCATCGCGCCTGGAAGTCGCGCCCATGGTCGCCTTCTCGATCAATGACGCCTTCATCCGCAACACCCTGGTGGGCGCCAACGTCTCCTACCACCTCAACAACGTCTTTGGTGTCGGATTGACCGTGGGCTACGGTGCGCTTCAGATGGACACGACGCTTCGGGACAACGTTCATGCAAGCCTGACTGCCGACGACCCCAGGCGCCTCAACAGCCTCTCGTATTCGTACATGAAGTGGACCGCCGATCTGGGCATCTCTTATGTGCCGATCTTTGGCAAGTTCACGATCTTCAACGGCGCAATCACCCACTACGACATCCACCTCATGGGTGGCTTGAGCGTCGTGGGCGAGGATGTGGTCGGCGCCAGTGTGAACAGCGTCACCGATCCCGGTCTTGCCGGCACGCGACCGGGCGGAATGCTCGGTGTGGGCCTGCGATTCTTCGTCAGCGACATGATCTCGATCAACTATGAGATTCGTGATTACATCTACAGCCGCGCCCAGGTCAGCCGGGGAGCGGCTAACCCACAACTGAGCAACAACGTGATCATGTCCCTGGGCGTGGGAATCTTCCTGCCTGGCGACGTCAAGATTTCGCGCTGAAGTTATCGGCTCACCTCGCCCGCAAAGAGCTTGCAGTCGTGTTGTCGAAGCCCAGGACGGCAGATACGCCGTGAAGCGCCTCCTGCTTCCGGGTACCCCGCATGAACTTTGAAGAACGTGCACGCAGTGCCTATGAGCGTGGCGACAAGATTCGCGCGCTGATCCTGCTGGTCGAGGGCCTCAAACGCCATCCCGAGCGTAAGGCTAGCCTCAATCTACTCCTACATGTCTATGGAGAGGAGTGCGACAACGCCGGCCTCGAGGCCGACGTTTTGGGTGCGCTCAAAAACCAACCCAACTGCAGCGAGCTGGTCGGCCGGCTTTGTCAGCGTCTTGACGACCGTGGTCTCGATTCCATGCGGCGCAATATGGTGCTCGTGGCGCGCGAGCGTGGCATTGCGATCGTCATGCCGCCCACCGAAATGGAGGCGCCAGAGGAGGCGCCAGAGGAGGCGCCAGACGAGGTCATGGCCACAGCTGATTCCGATGCCGATGCGACGTCCGCGCTCGACGGGCCGTCATCGACCAAGTCCGAGGTGCAAGCGGTGGCCGTGCCCGAGGCCCGGCCGCCTTTGCCACGAGCCGAGTTTGACTCGGCCAGCGAGGAGGCCTCCGAGCGCATCTTCATCCGAAACAAGCGTGTCTCCTCGCGCGCCAATCGAGCCCAGCGAGAGGAGCGTGCTCGCCCGCTGCGCTCGATCCTCTTGGCGACGCTGCTCGCCGTGATCGTCGCCGCCGTTGGCTACGTGCTCTACCAGGGCTGGTCGCATGCCAGCCTCGCCACACGCATTACCCAACTCGACGCCTTGCTCTTGGACTACGACCCCCAGCGTCTGGCCGGCATCAACAAGGCCCTGGATGCGACGCGCTGGCATGCAACCAACGGCAACCACCACATCGAGGAGCGGCGCGCCTTTGCCCTGGCCGTCACACAGGTCGAGTCGCGCGGCCACAGTGTTACTCCCTTGCAGGCGCCCCCTCAGACGGCCTGGGGCCAAAGCGCGCTGGTGTTGCACGCCATCCAGGAGGGCGATCTCGAAGCCGCCTTGAGTGAGGCGATGAAGCTCGAACGCACCTATCCCCAGTCCCTGGCTGCGCTGTGGACACGGGCACGGCTGTGCGAGTATCGCGGCGACTTCCAATGTGCTGGCTCCTACTACGAGCGCACCCTCAAAGACTTTGAACGCTTCGTGCCGGCTCGCATGGGCCTTGTGCGCCTGTCCGCGCGCCAGCTCGATCGGGCGCGCTGGAAGAGCGAGCTTGCACGCCTGGGCGAGGTCAGCCCAAATCACCCTTACATGGCACTCGAGCTTGGGGTAGCGCTCGATGAATTGCTCTACACGCCGCCCGAAGCGCCCAGGGAAGCGCCCAAGGAAGCGCTCAATGCGGGCAGCGAGCCACTCGACGAGGAACATGCTCAGAGCTTCGTCATGGCGCTACGCCACTACATGCAGGCCCTCGCCGCGCTTTCCGTCGGTGATCAGGAGAGCGCACGCCAACGCGCCACCGAAGCGCTCTCCGAAGATGCTCATCTGGGCGCAGCCGCCGCGTTGCTCGGCGCGCTGGTCGCCCTCGATCTCCAGGTCGATGATGCACGTGACTACTTCACCCGCGCTGCCAACATCGATCAAGGCTCCTCAGAGCTGCGCTTTCTGGTCCAGTGGATCGCGCCGGACAGCCTGAACGCGGCCGGGCGCCCGGACATGGCCTTCATGTTCGCCACGCCCGTGGACGGGGTGTTGGAGGGCGAGCCGGCGGGCCTGGCCCGCCAGATCATCGCGCGCCGCGAAGGCCAGCGCCCGACTTCGCTTTCGACTGCGGCCGCCACAGCCCTCGAGAACAACCATCACGCCCGCGAGGCGCTCCTGGCACGCGCCTCGGCGGCCAGCGCCCTTGGCGCCGGCGAGCTCGTCGCGGATCTCGTGGTAGGCCTTGAGCCTTATGCCGATCAAAGCGCGCGCGCGCGCCTCGAGATCGTGAACGCTCACCTCTCGCTGGGCAAGCAACGCGAGGCACGCCGCGCGATCAATCAACTGGCCCAGGGCCCGGAGCGCGAGATCGCCGAGGCGAGCTTGGCCTATTTCGAGGGCCGTTATCCGGCGGCCGTCGCACATGCCACCACAGCCTATGAGGCCGATCCCTCCTCTTTGCGTGCGCTTCGCCCCCTGGTGCTCAGCCACATGGCCTTGGGGCGCGCACGCGAAGCTGTAGCGCTGCTCGATCAGGCGCGCCTGGCGCCGATCTGGGCCTCCGAGCTCGACAGCCTCAAGCTGCGCGTCTACGCCCGTCTGGGCCAGCGTGGCCGCCACATCGACGATCTCTTCGAGCGCCTCAACAACAGCGAGCCGGCCGCGCTCGCCAGGCTGGTCGATCTGTCCACGTCGGCCTTCTGGCTGCGCCGCCCCCAGGAGGCCAAGGCCCTTGCCACGCGCGCCCTGAGTCTGAGCAGCGGCCACCCGGAGGCCAACTGGATCATGGCGCTGATTTTGCGCGTCGAGGGCGATCAGACCAAGTCTCGCCAGCACTTTCGAAAGGCCTGGCGCACAGACGAGAATAACGTGCGCCTGCTCGTTGAGCTGGGCTACGTGCATCTGGATTTTGACCGCCACGCCATGGCCCAGGAGGTCTTCTATGCGGCGATCTTGCGCGAGCGCGACAACCTCGACGCGCTTCGCGGCCTGGGTGAGGCCTACGTCGGCTTTGACCCGGTGCGCGGCCGCCGGGATCTTGGGCGCATGGTTGCCAATTTTCGGGTATCGCTTCGCTACGGCGCCCAGATTGGCGAGGTGCTCAAGTGGTTGGCCGTGCTCCACGGGTCGCGCGATGGCGATGCCGGCGCGCATGCCTATCTCGTCGAGGCCCAGCAACACGTCGGTGAGCGCGCCGACATCCTCGTCGAGCTCGCCCGCTACCATGAGGCCCGAAAGGAGCACGCGATCGCTCGCCAGCACTACGTCAACGCCTTGCAAAAAAACGCCACGCTGCCCGACGCCCACCACGGCCTGGCTCAGATGGCGATGCACTCCGGAGACAATCGCGTCGCGCGCGAGCACCTCGAGCGCTTTATTGTGCTTCGGGCAGCCGGCACTCAGGTCGAGGCTGCGAAAAAACAGCTTGAAGCCTTGCAAAAGAAAGAGCCCGCCGAGGTAGAATCCGGCCCATGATCGACGCCGTATCAAAAGCAGTATTGTTCATCCTCGCTGGCGCCTTGGCGCTCGGGGTCACGCTGAGGCCGGCGACGGCGCCAGCCTTTGAGATCCGCGTTCGCGCCGAGGGCCAGCTCATCGTCGAGGCCGTCTCGGCAGGCACGCGCCTGCAACTCACCGGCCAACTGCGCGACGATCTCCAACAGGGCCTGCCCCAGCGGCGCATCGTCGTGCGCGTGACAGCGCTTGGCGCCCCGGCGCCCCTGTTCGAGCGCGCGACCTATACCGGCATGCGCGGCCACTTCGATGTTGCCGAGGAGGTCTCGCCGGGGACCTACGATGTGGACGTAGAGTTTGCCGAGACCGAACACGTCACGGGCGCCAACTTTGAGCAGCGCATCGAAGTCGAGCCGCGACCGGTAGAGCTGCGCATCCAGGCTCCGCGCTACGTGCATGGCCAGAGCGCGGCTGCCCTGGTCAGCGCGCACGCCTCGATCGAGAGCATCGGACTGCAGCTCGACGCCTTTGTGCAGGCCGGCGACCAGGCTCTTGGCACCGTCGCGCTCGATCGCTTCGGGCGCGGCTCGCTCGATGTGCGTGGCGCCCTGATCGCCGGTCACAACCCCATCGAAGTCACGCTGCCCGCCTCGGCCTATCGAAAACAGGTTAGCCAGAGCGCGACGATTCGTCGCGGCGACGCGCTCTCACTGACGGCTGCGACGGCCAGCGTGTTCGAGCGCTTCGAGCGCGGCATCGAGGTCGCCGGCGTGGCCAGCGACGAGTTCGGCCCGATCGAGGCCATGGCCGTGCGCGTGACCTTTCGCCTGCAAGCCCTCGAAGGCCGCCGGCCGGCCGATGCCCCCCAGACGAAGGACGGTCAATCCAAAGAGGGCGGGCCGGGCAAGTCCGAGTTCGTGCGCACCGTGCAGACCGATACCCGCGGGCGCTATCGCGCCTTCGTCTCGGGCTCCGAGCTCAGCGACGGAGTCTGGCTGACGCGCGCCGAAGCCCTGCCCGATGTCGGCCAGAGCATTGCGCAAGACGGTGGACCTGCACAGCTCGACCGGGCCTCGACCCAGCGTGTGATCGACGTCTTGGGGCTGCTGGCACTGCTCGCTGGGCTGCTCTTTGTGGCTCAGCGCCTCGTGTTACGCCTCGTTGCCAGTTTTCGGGCTCGGCGCGAGCGCATGCAGGCCGAACGGTTGCTCGAAGGCGCCCTCCAAAATCGAGAGATCATCGTTCCGGTCGCCCTCGATGAGGACGAGCACGATCCGGGCACCGATGATGCCCGTCGCATGGCGCTCGGCGGCCTGGTCTGGGATTGTTGGAGAGAGCACGCCGTTGCCGGCGCCGAGCTGGATCTGCGCTCAGACAAACAGGGCGAGCCGGTTCGCGTGATCAGCGACGGCCGCGGCCGCTTTCGCTTTGCACCGCTGCAAGCCGGCCACTACACCCTACAGATTCGCGCCAAGGGCTACGTACAAGCCGAGCTTGGCTTCGAGGCCCCGCACGTCGGCACGCTGGCGAACTTTCGCCTCGAGCTGATTGCCGTGCCCCTGAAGATCCGCCGGCTCTATCAGGTGACGATGAAGTCGGTTCATGGCGAGGATCTGTGGGGGCGGCTGACGCCTCGCCAGATCGAGGAGGTCGTGCGCGACGTGCTCGACGAGCGCCGCTCCGATGGCGGGTCCGACAAAATACTGAGCGCGTTGCGTGAGCGCCTCGAGGTGATCGCCGACAGCCAGGCGCAACCGCCCGCCGAAGAGGGCGGCAGCGAGGAGCACGAGCGTCTGCTCAGCCTGCTCACCGAGATTGTCGAGCAGAGCTACTTCAGCGGCCGAGACTACGAGGAGGCCTACTGGCTGGCAGCGCGCGAGATCGCGCTCGGCTTGACCCGCGCCGCCGAATCCTCCGAGGAGCGACCATGAGCGCCTGGTCTGCCACCCGTCTGGCGAGCGTGTTGCTCGCGCTCGTCTGCGCGTTTCCCGCCTTAGTTGGGGCGCAGGAGCCCGGCGCGGACTACGATCCCGTGAACGCGGATTGGTCCGGGCTTCGCCAGCTCGTCGAGCTTGCGCGCGTCGAAGGCATCGAGCTCGTCCACACCACCGAACTCGACTACGGCCGCCTCGGCCTCGAGGATGCCGTGGTGATCGTGCATCCCCAAGGCGAGCTGGACGTCTCCAATCTGGCGAACTTCGTGATCGCCGGCGGGCGTATCTTGCTGGCCGACGACTTTGGCAAAAGCGAGGCCTTCTTGTCGCGCCTGGCCGTCTCGCGCATCACGATGGCGGCGGCCAACCTGCCACATCTGAACCATGTGCGCGACAACCCCGCGCTGCCGATCTTCGAGCCCCGAGGGCGCCACCCGCTGCTCGTCGACGTCGAGCGCCTCGTGGCCAACCATCCGGCGGTCTTGTTCAACGTGGGCGGGCCGGTCGTGGCCTTCTCCGAGGGCGGTGGCCTCGTCTACGACATGACGTTGGCCGATGGTAAGGTCGTCGTTTTGGCCGATCCGAGCATGCTGATCAATCACATGCTCAACGTGGCCGACAACGCCCAGTTTGCCCGAAATGCGCTGCGCTACATCTGCGCCGAGCGCAGCACCTGTCGCGTCCACCTGCTCGTCGAATCCTGGCAGGAGCGCGGCCAGTTCGAGGGCCGCGCCTTGCCCAGCGGCGAGACCGAGATCAGCCGGCGCATCCAGGACGTCAACGACTACGTCTCCTCGTTGACGGAGGGCATCCCGCTGGCCGAGCTGCTCTACTATTTGAGCATCTTGCTCGTCGGCGGCCTGGCCGCCTATTTGATCACGGTCTTTCCGGTGCGCCGCCCGCGCGCCTACAGCCGCTACATCACCCAGGCCCTGGAGAACGTGCCCGCCCCGCAGACCGAATTCGACTGGAACATGTCGCGCTTTGGACAGGGCGCAAGCGAGGTCAACTACGCCTTGCCCGTGGCCATCTTAAAGGAGCTCTTCGAGGAGTTGTTCTTGACGCGCATGGGCCTTTGGCCCAGCCGCAGCACCGACCGCCCGGGCGTCGACGTGCTCGGCGAGCGCTTTGCCGCGAGCTTTCTCAAAGAGAGCAGCGAGGCCGAGCGGCGAAAGCTCGAGAGCGAGGTGATCGATCTGCTGGCGACCTTCGCCCAGATCCCCACGCGCCACCGGGTGTTTCTCGACAGCGACGCTTACTTTAGCGAGCGCGACCTGTTAAGAATATACCGCAGGACCATGCGGATCCTGAAACTGATGGGACTCGAGGAAGAATATGAGCGACGTACCCGCAGCCTTGCCTGAAGCCAGCAACAGCGAGCGCCTGGAGCACTACCGCAGCCGTCTTCAAGAAGTCAAAATGGAGATCGGGCGCATTTTCATCGGGCCTGAGCGCGTGGTGGAATCGCTGCTGATTGCGCTCTTTGCGCGCGGCCACATCCTGCTCGAGGGCGTGCCTGGCGTGGCCAAGACCACGCTGGTTCGCACCTTTGCCCAGAGCATCGCCGCAGACTTTCGCCGCATTCAGTTCACGCCCGATCTGCTGCCCTCCGATATCACCGGCACCTACATCCCCAACCTGCAGACCAACGATTTTGTGCTGAGAAAGGGGCCGATCTTTTCGAGCATCGTGCTCGGAGACGAGATCAACCGCGCTCCGGCCAAGACGCAATCGGCGCTGCTCGAGGCCATGCAGGAGCGCCAGGTCACGATCGAGGGCATCACCCACAAGCTCGAGGAGCCCTTTCTCGTGCTCGCCACCCAAAATCCCATCGAGCATGAGGGCGTCTACGCGCTGCCCGAGGCTCAGCTCGATCGCTTCTTGCTCAAGATCACGGTTCACTACCCGACCTTTGAACAGGAATTGCGCGTCTTGAAGACCCACCAGCACCAGACGCGCCCGGCGCCGGCGCTCTTGACGGCCGCCGACATCGCCGCGATTCGCGATCTGGTCGAGGCCGCCCACCTCTCCGAAGAGATCTTGAACTACATCATCAACCTGATTCGCTTCACGCGCGAGCATGCCCAGGTGGCCCTTGGCGCCTCGCCGCGCGCGGGCTTGGCGCTCTTGAAGGCAAGCCAGGCGCGCGCGGTCATTCACGGGCGCGACTTTGTCTTGCCCGACGACGTGCGCATGCTCGCGCCGGCCGTGCTGGCCCACCGCGTCTTGCTGCATCCCGAGGCCGAGATGGGCGGGGTGCAAGCCAGCGAGATTGTGTGCCAGGCGATCGAGCGGGTGCGCTATGCCTGAGCGGCACACGGCATGAATCCGTTTCTGACCGCGCGTGGCAAGTGGATGCTCGGCCTGGGCCTGCTCTACTGCATGGTCGGCGTGCTCGCCCGCGAGCCGCTGGTGGTGTTGCTCGGCCAGATCCCGATCGTCTTGTTGGCCGTCTCGGCCTTGCTTTGCTTGCCCGGCGCGATGGCCCTGGACCGCCGCCTCGTGCGCCTTCGCCTCTCGCCGCCCGAGGGCGCCGCCACGCGCCAGACGCGTAGCTCCCATGTGGCCGGCCACGCCCTCGAGCTCGATCTCGAGATCGTCAACCTCGCTCCGGTCGCCATGCACGGCTTTCGCACGCTGCCTTTTGTCAGCGCCGGGCTCAACGTTGAGCCCGCCGAGCCGATCGGGCGCCTCGGCCAGGTCTCGCGCACCCAGGCCCGCTTTCGCCTGAGCTGCCCGCAGGCCGGGCGCCAGTCCGTGCAGGGATTTGACGTGGTCATCTGCGATCCGATCGGCCTGGTTCAAAACATCGATTATCTGCCCTGCGTGCACGTCTTCGAGGCCTATCCGGCCGTTGGGCGCATGCGCCGTTTGCGCACCCGGCGAAGAGACGTCGCCCACGTTTTGGAGCGCGTCGGCCAGACCGTGCGCCAGCCCGTCAACAGCGGCACCGACATCCGCGAGCTGCGCGACTACGCGCCAGGCGATCCGCTTCGAAGCGTCGCATGGAAGGCCACCGCGCGCGCCCGAAAGCTCGTCGCCCGCGACTACGAACAAGAGGTCTCCAAGAGCACCTACGCGCTCGTGGACATCTCCAGCACGATGCGCGGCGGCCAGCGCAGCGGCCAAAAGCTCGAGCACGTCATCGCGCTCGTCAGCGAGCTGGCCGAGAACTACGTGCGCGAGCGTCAGCACATCGGCCTGATGACCTTCGACGAGCGCCTCTACGCGCACCTGCCGACCGGTAACTCGACGGCGCATCTTCGCCGCATCCTCAACCACCTGATCGGCTTGCAGACCGTGGCCAGCGCCGATCTCACCGAATTCGACGACGCCGAGCTCGAGCAGTTCCTGGTGGACTACCTGCTCGTCCAGGAGCGCCTCGACTTTCGAAAGGGTGGCCAGCTCGACCCGACGACCGGCATCAACCAGGCGTTGCTCGAGCGCTGGCTTCAAAGTGTGCTGCCGGCCGAAGAGGCGCGCCTGGCAAGCCCTGTGCTCAACGAGGCCCTGGTCAACCCGACGCTCTCACCGGCGCGCCGGTTCTTGCAGCTGCGCGGTGTGCATATCCCCTACCGCGCCGAAGCTCGCCTCGGCATGAAAGAGCGCGGCCTGGCTGAGGCGATCGAGCAGCTCGCCCGCAGCGGCCGCGAGCGCCACCAGATCCTCGTCGTCAGCGATCTCTGCGGCATCATGAACCTCGAGCTGCTCACCCGCGCGATCAAGCTTGCCCACCTCAAAGGCCACCGCCTCAAATTCGTCGTGCCCTTTACCCCGGCCTACTACGACGAACACGAGCAGGCCGGCGCCCGCTACCAGGTCGTGCGCGAGCTCTTCACCACGGCCGAGACCGAAGAGCGCATGCGCGTCGTTCGCCGCCTGCAAAGCCTCGGCGCCAACGTCAAGCTGCTCAAGCCCGGCCAGCTCGTGCTCGACCACGGCGCCTAGACTGGCCCTGCAATGTCGGGGTGCCAGGGCAGCCGACTTTGCGCAATCCCGGGTATTTTTGCCTATCCCCGGCGAGGCTCGCTGAGCCTCGCCGGGGTATGTGGCATAGGGCAGGGAGGCTCGCCAAGCCTCGCCGGGGTATGTGGCATACCCATCAAAGTAGTAGCGAGCTTCTCGTGGTATCAGGGCATAGCAAAAATCGAGATTTTCAGCCCGAAAAGCGGGTGTGGTCGCCCAAAAAATCGGCCGAGGTGCCGTCCGATCGATGGATGGCGGGCGAAAATCCAGATTTAGAACGATAAATCACCCAATACAGCCCCCCGGGGAACTTTAATGAGCCTCCCCTGGATATGCACCATCGCTGGGCGAGGCACAAAACTGCGATGGAAGGGATGGGGTATCGCCGGCGGAGGCTAAGCGACCCTCGCAAGGAGATAGGATATGGCCTGACGAGGGTCGCTTAGCCTCGCAAGGCGATGGTGTGCGTTGAGCGGCGCCAGATCGGCGCAGGTGTGGAGTGTCGGGGTGCCAGGGCAGCCGACGGCCCAGCGTCTGTGCCGCACGAATGGCATTTGATCAAGCATGGGGCGACATGCGGTCGGGCACGGAATGGCCCCCGAGAACGGCGCGTTCCTCCTGTGGACAGGGTCCGCTAAGGTACCTATATTGCCGGCGTACTCAAGGCCGCTGGAAACGACGTTGACGCAGGGAACCCATGGTTTTTCAGATCGATTTCGAAGCATTGCGTCAGGTCGCCGCCGGCGCCGAGCCGCGCATCTTGGATGGCAAGCGGATTGCGCATGCGTTGCTTGACCAGGTCAAGGGTGGCGTCGATGCGCTCGCTGAGCGCGGGGTCGAGCCCTGCCTGGGGGTGGTCCAGGTCGGGGCCGATGCAGCGAGCACGGTCTATGTGCAGCACAAGATTCGGGCATGCAAGCGGGTGGGGATTCGCAGCTTTCATCGTCTGCTGCCGGACTCGATTGAGCCGCGCGATCTCTATGCGCTGCTCGATGAGCTCAATCAGGATCCGCAGGTCAACGGGGTGCTTTTGCAGTTGCCGCTTCCGGATGCCATCGCCTCACATGACGCGATCTTACGCATTGAGCCCAGAAAAGACGTCGATGGTTTCCATCCCTTCAACCTGGGGTGTCTGGCGGCCGGGCGTGCGGAGCTCGAGCCGTGTACGCCGCGCGGGATCATGAGGATGCTCGCGGCGTTGGGGGTGGACTGTCGGGGCAAGAATGCGGTTGTGATCGGGCGAAGTGTGATCGTGGGGCGGCCGATGGCACAGATGCTCGTGCGGGCCAACGCGACGGTGACGGTTTGTCACCGCCACACGGCCGATCTCGCGGCCGAGGTGCGCCGGGCCGATATTGTGGTCGTGGCAGCCGGGGTGCCCAGGCTGGTCAAGGGCGACTGGATCAAACCCGGGGCGGTGGTGATCGACGTGGGGATCACGCGCGAGAGTTCCGGGCGGCTGGTGGGAGACGTCGAGTTCGATGCGGCCTTTGAGCGCGCCGCCTGGATTACGCCGGTGCCGGGCGGCGTCGGGCCGATGACGGTGGCCACCTTGCTCGAGAATACGATCCGCGCCACGTGCCTGCACCACCGGCTGCGCATCGTGGAGGGCAGGGCGATCGACAAAGATGGGCTGTCGGGACCGGAAAATTTGCGATTGACCTTTGTTTGAGGCCGTGTCAATTCCATGGGCTGACCCAGTTTCTGCCCTCGTCGCGCCTTGCTTGGAGATGCCTTGATGTCCCAAGAACTTCGCCATATCCCGCTCGAAGATCGCCACGTCGCGCTGGGTGCAAAGATGGTCCCCTTCGCCGGCTATTTGATGCCGGTTCAGTATACGGGCCTTATCGACGAGCACCAGGCGGTGCGCACCCGCGCCGGGCTCTTCGATGTCAGTCACATGGGCGAGGTCGAGATCGTCGGCAAAGACGCCATCGCCGTGATCGATGGACTGGTCACAAACGATGCGACCAAGCTCGTCGACGGCCAGGCGATGTACACGGTGATGTGCAAGCCCGATGGCGGCATCGTCGACGATCTGATCGTCTACCGGCTGGCCGAAGACCACGTCTTCGTCTGCGTCAATGCCTCCAACCGGGACAAAGACTTCGCGCACATGCGCCAGTACGCGCGCGGCGAGGCAACACTCACCGATCGCGGCGACGCCTATGGACAGTTCGCGATTCAGGGCCCGGACGCCCAGACGCTCTTGCAGCGCATTGCAGGCATCGACTTGAGCGCGATCGGCGCCTTTCGCTGCCAGTTCGGCCCGATCGCCGGCCACGTCAGCCTGATCGCGCGCACCGGCTATACCGGCGAGGACGGCTTCGAGATCTATGTGCCGGCCGAGCACGCCGGCGCGGTCTTCGATGCGCTCATTGAGGCCACCAGTCGCGAGGAACTCGCGCTTTGTGGCCTGGGCTGTCGCGACACGCTGCGCCTGGAGGCACGGCTCAATCTCTACGGCCAGGAAATGGATGAGCAGACCAACCCGTTTGAGGCAGGGCTTGCCTGGGTGGTCAAGCTCGACAAGTCCACGCCCTTTATCGGCCAGCAGGCCCTGACCGAGCTCAAGGCCGCAGGCCCTGGACGCAGGCTTCGCGGCCTGGTCGTCGAGGGTCGCGGAATCATTCGCCACGGCCACGACATCTTTGTCGATGACCAGAAGGTGGGCGTGGTGACCAGCGGAACCTACTCACCGACACTTGAACAGAGCATCGGTCTGGGATACATCGACGTCGAGCACGCCGAACGGGCGAAAGTCGAGGTCGAGGTCCGTGGGCGCCGCATCGCGGCCGCAGTGACCAAGAAGGCGTTTTACTCGCGTAAGTAGTTTTTGGTGTTTGTCGGCCAACCAATACCCACATCGGAAGTGAGAGAGAGAGATGGTTATCCCCGAAGGCTTTAAATTTTCGCGTGAGCATGAATGGGCCCACGACCAGGGTGATGGCACGGCCCTGATCGGGATCTCCCACTATGCCCAGGACGCCATGGGCGACATCGTCTTTGTCGAGCTGCCCAACGTGGGTGACGCGCTCGAAGCCGAGCTGGAGTTTGGCGTCGTCGAGAGCGTCAAGACCGTCTCCGATCTCTATGCGCCGGTCTCCGGCGAGGTCGTCGAGATCAACGACGAGCTCGAGGACTCGCCCGAGCTGGTCAACCAGAGCCCCTACGAGGGCGGCTGGGTGGTGCGCATCAAGATGAGTAACCCAGAAGAGCTCGACGCCCTGATGGACGCCGAAGAGTACGTGGATTACCTCAAAGAAAGTGAGTAGACCGTACCATGCGCTACATACCGCACACCCCTGAAGACGTTCGCGCCATGTTGGAGGCCATCGGCCTGGGATCGATCGACGAGCTTTTCGAGCAAGTTCCGGCTGAGCTTCGCGAACGTGCGCGAAAGCTCGAGTTGCCCGCGCCGATGAGCGAGATCCAGCTCGAGAAGCACATCGGCGCCTTGGCCTCCAAGAACCGCGCAGCTCAGCCCGACACCATCTCTTTTATGGGCGCCGGGCTCTACGAGCATATCGTGCCCCAGGCGGTGTCCCAACTGCTGCTGCGCGCGGAGTTTCTCACCTCCTATACGCCCTATCAGCCCGAGATCAGCCAGGGCACGACCAAGGCGATCTTCGAGTTTCAGTCGATGGTCTCCGAGCTGCTCGACATGCCGATTGCCAACGCCTCGATGTACGACGGCGCGCATGCCACGGCCGAAGCGGCCCTGATGTCCCAGCGCGTGACGCGTCGCCAAAAGGTCTTCGTCGCCAAGAGCGTGCACCCGGAGTACCGCCACGTGGTGCAGACCTACCTTCGCTTCCAGGAGGGCAGCTACAACGAGTTCGACTTCGATGCCAAGAGCGGGCGCATCGGTCTGAGCGCGCTCCAGGAGGCTGTCACCGAGCCCGACGAGGTGGCCTGCATCATCTTTCAGACGCCGAACTTCTTTGGCGTGCTCGAGGACCCCACGGAGCTTGTGGCCTGGGCCCACGCGCACAAGATCATGGTCGTGGCCTGCTTCAACGAGCCGCACGCCTTTGCCATCTCCACGCCGCCGGGCAGCTTCGGCGTCGACATCTGCGCCGGCGAGGGCATGGGCTTGGGCGTTGGTCTGGCCTACGGCGGCCCGTCGCTTGGCATCTTTGCCTGTCGCGAGAAGCATTTGCGCCTGATGCCCGGGCGCCTCAGCGGTCGAACCGTCGACTCCCAGGGTCGCGAGGGCTACGTGCTCACGCTCTCGACACGCGAGCAACACATTCGCCGCGAGAAGGCCACGAGCAATATCTGCACCAATCAGGGCCTGATGGCGCTGGCGGCGGCCGTCTACTTGAGCCTGATGGGCAAGCAAGGCCTGCGCGAGCTGGCCGAGCTCAATACGTCGCGCGCCCACTACGCCCAGGAGCTCTTGAGCTCGGTGTCGGGCTCACGGCTAGTCTACGACGCGCCGTTTTTCAACGAGTTCGTCGTCGAGCTTCCCAGCTCGGCTCACTCCGTGGTTCAAGAAGCCCTCAACCGCGGAATTTTGGCCGGCTACGATCTTGGCCGGCTCAACGCCGATTGGTCCAACCGCCTGCTGATCGCCGTCACCGAGACCACCGATCGCGTCGCGATCGACCGCCTCGCCCACCTGCTCGCTGCCTAGAGCCTCGCCAAGTCAACGCCACTTGATTCGCAACCAATTGGAGTCGTCGGCTCGAATCTCGATGTAAAACGAGAACGAGAAGTGGACCATGCCGTCGCGATCTTTCATGCCATCGGGCGCATTGAGAAAGGGCGCGGCTGCGCGCACGGCGCGAACGGCCTCTTCATCGAGAAAATCCAGGCCCGACGGGCTCGAGATCCAGATCCTGTGGATCTGGCCGTCGCCGAGCAGCGAGATGCGCAGGGTCGTGACCCGGTCGCGCACACCGTAGACGTTGCCGCGTGGGTCGTGGCGACGGTAGACCTCGCCGCCGGCCCAGTGCTGGCGAACCTGCTCGACGAGGCGGTCAAAGAACGCCCAATAGCGCGTGCGGTGTCGGTTGAGCAGGGTGCGATCGCCTTCGTCGATCTCTCGGGTGTGATCGTAGAAGCCGCCGTCGCCCTCGCGGCTGGCCATGAAGGGATCGGAGAGCTTGGGAAAGAGTTGATCGGGGCGAAAAGGCGCTGGCGCGTCCTGTGGCTGGCGCAGCTCGGCCAGCGGATCGCTCGGTTCATCGGGGGCTTGGACCGCCTCGACCGGCGCGCTTTGAGTGGGCTCGGCCTCACTGTCTTCGGGCTGCTCGGGCTCGGTTTGCGGCGGTGTGGGCGACGGCGTGGGCGGCGGTGTAGGCTCAGGCGCAGCGAGCTCGGCGGCGCGATGCTCCGAGGGCCGCTCGAACTGCGGCGCAGGCTTGGCCGCTCCGGGCTCGGTGGGACGCACGCTCTGGCGCTCGACCGCATCGGCGTGGCGCGCGGCGAAGTCGGCCTGCTTGGGCGTCTTCTCCTGCTCGGGCTCGGGAAGCTGGACGAAGCGACGGGCTTTGTCCTCGGGCTTTGGCTCCTCGGGCTGCTCCTGGTCCTCATCGACCAGATTGATCGCGAAATCCTGGGCACTTCGAAGCGCCGAGGGCTCGAGCGTCGTGTCGTCCGGGGCGAGCATGAGCATCAGCGGCGCCAGGGAAACGTGAATGAGCGCCGAGACCACGAAGACAGCCGCGAGCAACGACGTGCTGCTGGGGCGTTTTCGGGGTTCGAGGCTCATGAAATCCGCGGGGTGCCAGGGATGAAGTGGGTTGCGCGCCGACCCTCAATGGGAGTAATGTGGCGCGCACCAGCTGCTACTATGTTAACACGAACCTGCTTGTAAAAGGATGACCGTCGTTTGTCAGGATCACCGTGGCAGCTTCGGCGCGTGCAGGTCGGGTTTTGGAACTCTAAGGGAGAACAAAAGAGACATGGAACTTCTTCGCTACGACGCCACCGGACTCGCAAGTGAAACCATTGGCCCCGAACTCGGCATCTCGCAGTCCGACCGCCAGGCGCTTGCGCCGCGCCTGATCGCCGCTCGCCAGGCGCTGCAGGCGCGCTTTGACAGTGGGGAGTTGGGCTTTATCAACAGCCCCGACGAAGAGATCGAGGCGTTGATCGCCTGGGCCCAGAAGAAGCGCGATGCGGGCTATACCGATCAGGTTGTCATCGGCATTGGTGGATCGAATCTGGGCACGCGCGCGATTTTGGAAGCCGCGGGAGCCAACGATTGCCCCGGGCTACGCACTCATTTTGCCGAGAACATCGATCCGACCACGGTCAAGCGCTTGTTCGACGCGTTGCCGCTGGAGACGACGCTGTTTTTGGTCGTGACCAAAAGTGGCACGACGCTCGAGACCATGGGCCAGTTCTGGATCGCCTATGCGCGCATGGTCGAGGCCGTGGGCGAAGAGCGCGCCGGTGCACATTTCGTGGCGATTACCGACCCCAAAGTCGGCAGCCTTCGTGCGCTGGCCAACACCATGGGTCTCGAGGCCTTCGAGGTGCCGCCCAACGTCGGCGGCCGCTTCAGCGTGTTGACCAATGTGGGCCTCGTGCCCCTGGCGCTGGCTGGCTACCCGCTCGCCGAGCTGCTCGCTGGCGCGCGCCATGTGCGTGAAGCGGCGCTCCAAGACGACGTGGCCGACAATCTGGTCATGCAATTGACCGCCGAGCACTTCTTGCTGCTCGAGCGCGGCATCGACCAGGTCGTGATGATGAGCTACAGCGATCAGCTCCTCTCCATGGTCGATTGGTATCGCCAAATCTGGGCCGAGAGCCTGGGCAAGGCCGTCGATCGCAGCGGGCGCCAGGTCAACATCGGCACAACGCCCATCAAGGCCTGGGGTGTGGTCGACCAGCACAGCCAGGTGCAGCTCTACATGGAGGGTCCCAACGACAAGCACGTGATCTTTGTCGAGGTGACCCACTTTGACGTCGATTTGCGCATCCCGGAGGAGCCGGCGCTGCCCGATAGCCTGTCCTATCTGGCCGGGCGCACGCTCTCCGAGGTGCTGCACGCCGAGCTTGCCGGCACGCGGGCCGGCTTGACCAACGTCGGGCGGCCAACCTCACGCTTTGTTTTTGAGCGTTTGCACCCGCGCGCCATCGGCGCATTTATCTTCTGTTGGGAGCTGGTCACGGCCATGATGGGCGAGCTGCTCGATATCGACGCTTTCGACCAACCCGGCGTGGAGTTGGGCAAAAAGATCGCCCACGGGCTGCTCGGCCGCGAAGGCTTTTCAGACTTTGCCAAAATGGCCGAGGGCGGCGTCAATGCAGGGAATCCCAATTCGTCAGGCAAGGTTGTGGTTTAGAATAGGCTAAGCCTGTGATGTCGGGCATGATGGTGCGCTATTGAGTTGGTTTTGCAATTGAGCAGGGACTCTGGTTTAATCAAGCCCAACAAAACCCTTGTGTTAGTCAAATCAATGAATACGGCTGGTCACCGCAGCGTCAAATGCCACCTCACCTGATGTGAGGCGGTGAGTTCAGACCGTGGATGCTCGAGCGTTGGGAGCAATAAGCATGGCTGACCTCTGACGGGTCAACAGACAGTGAAGAACACGAACATGGGCAAGGACAGCACGGTCGTCACAGTCATCAGTCAGCTGCCAAGCAAGCCGGGTAATGCCCGCGAAGCTTGTCTGGTGGTCATTAACGGCGTGGATCTGGGCAAAAAGTACAGCCTCGCCCAGGCCGCCACCGTCATCGGTCGCTCCAGCAAGGTTGACATCCAGATCGATGAGGAGTCGATCTCGCGCAGCCACGCGGTGATCGACAACCTGGGCGAAGAGCTCGTGGCCCGCGATCTCGAGAGCACCAACGGCACCTTCGTCAACGATCGCCCGATCCGTGAGCAAAAACTCCACGACGGCGATCTGGTCAAAATCGGCCGCACGATCTTCAAGTTTCTCTCCGGCAGCAACATCGAGGCGGCCTACCACGACGAGATCTATCGTCTGACCACGACCGACGGCCTCACCCAGGTCTACAACAAGCGCTACTTCCTCCAAGAGATGGAGCGCGAGATGAGCCGTTGCATTCGCTACGAGCGCGACCTCTCGCTGGTGATGATCGACATCGACTACTTCAAGCCGGTCAATGACACCTACGGTCATCTGGCCGGCGACCACATCCTCAAGCAGTGCGCTCAGCGTATCGTGCGCCATATTCGCCGCGACGACATTTTCGCGCGCTATGGTGGTGAGGAGTTCATCTTGCTGCTGCCCGAGATCGCCAAGCCCAAGGCAACGCAGATAGCCGACAAGCTTCGCCAGATCATTGAAGCGCAGCCGTTCACCTTCGACAATATCGACATCTCAATCACGATCTCGATGGGTGTTGCCGATGTGCCCGAGTACCTGGCGCGTTCGACCTTAAGCGACAAGATTGAGATGTCGACCGACATCAACTGCTTTACCTTCGTCAAGATCGCCGACGATCGGCTCTTCGAGGCCAAAGAGGGCGGCAGAAATCGCGTGGTCGGTTAAGCGCGCTGAGCAAGTAACGGTTCAAGAAATCAACGAGGCGCTGCTCCCAATTAGCTTTTGGGAGCAGCGCCTCGTGTCGTTTGAGCCCGATGGGCAAAGCGTTATTTGAGTCGGTGGAATTTGATCAGATTGGTTTCGGATTCTTTGCCGGCCGGAGAGCCCATGACGACGACGATCTCGTCACCGGATTTTCCGCCGCGCTCGGTGCGCATCAAATCCTCGACGCGCGCGAGCATCATGTCGGTGTTGTCGAAGAGTTCAAGCTGATAGGGCTCGACGCCCCAATACAGGGCAAGCTGGTGGTAGACACGACGATGCGGAGTGCAGGCGATGATCACCTGGCGCGGGCGGTAGGTCATGATCAGGCGCGCGGTGGCACCGGAGTTGGTGAGCACGACGATTCCCGAGACGTTGAGCTCGTCGGCGCCGATCGTCGCAGCCTTGGCCACCGCGTTTGGAAAGGTGCGCAGGTGGCCGATGAACTTCTGATCGGGCAGGTTTCGAAACATCGAGCTCTTCTCGACCTCACCGATAATGCTGGCCATCATGCGAACAGCTTCGACCGGGTACTTGCCGGCGGCCGTCTCGCCCGAGAGCATGACGGCGTCGGTGCCGTCCATGACCGCGTTGGCGACGTCGGAGGCCTCGGCACGGGTCGGGCGAAAGTTCTCGGTCATCGACTCGAGCATCTGGGTGGCCGTGATCGTGATACGGCCCATGGCGTTGGCCTTGGCGATCGCCATCTTCTGAATCAGCGGCACCTGCTCGGGCGGCATCTCGACGCCCAGATCACCGCGCGCGATCATGATCCCATCGGAAACCGAGATGATATCCTCGAGCTCCAAAACGGCCTGGGGCTTCTCAATCTTGGAGATGATCTTGATGTTGTCCGCAACGGACTTGGGCAGGTGGGTACGAAGCTGATGGATGTCGAGCGCCGAGCGCACAAAGCTCAAGGCGATGAAGTCCACGCCCAGGCCGATGCCAAACTCCAGATCGATCTTGTCCTTTTCGGTCAAGCTTGGCGCCGAGACGGCCGCCGTGGGCAGGTTGATGCCCTTGTTATTCTTGAGGATGCCGCTGACCTCGACGACGGTGGTCACGTCGTTGCCGTTGACATCGATGACGCGCAAGCGGATCAAGCCGTCATCGAGCAGCAGGATGTCGCCACGCACGACGTCCTCGTGGAGATGCTCGTAGGTGGTCGAGACGCGCTCGGAGTTGCCCAGCACATCGTCGACGGTGATGATGAATTCATCGCCTCTGTGCAGGGCCACTGAGCCGGTCTCGAAGGTTCCAACGCGGATCTTGGGGCCTTGAAGATCTTGGAGGATCGCGATCGGGCGCTTGAGATCTTTGGAGAGACCACGCACCAGATCGTAGACCGATTGGTGGTAGTCGTGCGAGCCGTGGGAGAAGTTGAGCCGGGCGACGTTCATGCCGGCATGAATCATCTCTTCGAGGACTTCCGGCGAGGTGCTGGCAGGGCCCAGCGTACAAACAATCTTTGCATGTCTCATAGTCAGACTTATTGGGCGGTAGACGAAAGCGAGCAGCGTGGTGGAGCATACCGGCGCGCGGGCCGTTGTCCAGTTGCGTGTAGAGAATCTTCAATTGGTGCTTGAACAGACACGCGATACGCCGCCGCCATGAACCGCTTTGGTCTTGCAGGTGACGTCAAAGCGTTGGTCGGGCACGTTGAGCGGGCAGGGCGCGCTGCCGCCGAGCGCTCCATCGCCGCAGGTCAGGCTGCACCAGTACTCGCCGGTGCGCAGCTCAACACAGGCGGCGTTGGATGGGCATGAGCCGGTTTCGCAGCGCCTTGAGCAATAGCCGGTGTTGAAGTAGCCCAGCAGACAGGTGCCTGCGACGCACTCGGCATCGCTCGTACACGGCTCGCCTACGCTGATCAAGCTCTTTTGCACGCAGGCCTGCTGCCAGCCGATCGCGCCGTCGGCGTGAATCGGGACGTGTTTGCATTCCAAGCCTGCCAGCGTACAGGCCTGGTCGCAGCGGCGAACGCAGTGATCGTAGACGTGGCCAGCGCTGTGGTAGGCGGTGGCCATGCACCACTCGCTGGTCGTGCAGCCGGCCTGGTCAACGCAGGAGTTCGTGCAATAGGTCGGCGTCCAGCTCGCCGGGCAGGTGTCGTCACTGCCGCAGCGGCACTTGTCGGCGGCGCAGTCCTGTGCCGAGGCGCAGGTCGTGCCGTTGGATGCGCCCGAGACGCATTGGTCGACGATGCAGACGCTGTCTTGCTCGCACGGGTGCGTGGCAAAACCGGTGCCTGTGGCGCGACAAACGAGCAGCGTGGTGGCGTCGTGACAGAGCTTTTCGCCCAGGTGGCACACTGCGGCGACGCTGCAGTTGCCGTCTTCACAGAGCTCTCCATTGGCGCAGGCTATCTCGTCAAAGCCCGTGCCGGATGCGTTGCAGATGCCACGTACGCTGTCGGATTGGCATTGTCGATCGCCCGGACAACATGCGGTGCATCGTGTGTCGGGCTGGGCGATGTCTTCAACAGCGATGTCGGGCGTGTCCTGGCCTGGCAACTCCGCGGTCGACGTGTCGAGCAGCTCGAAAACGTCGCGCTCGCTGAGCACGTCGGGCGGCAGGCTCTGGGCACAGCCAAGGCTTGATAGGATCAAGAAAATCCACAGCAGCTCAAGCCATGGCAACGACTTTTTGAATTGACGAGGCGTCATGGGCAGTCTGTGCGCGGGTCGTGGGTAAGGATTCGACGTTGCGCCAGAGCCTACGAGTTACGCCGTGATTTTGCAATGAGGAAGCCAAGACGCCGCCCTGGGGCGGCGCAGGGGCTGTTCATATCTCCGGTGGGGCGGAGGCCTCATTGAACTCGTCCTCGATTGCGCGGCAGCGGCTGATCAACTCATCGATATAGAAGTGTTGACGCGAGACCATGTGGTTGCCATAGAGCCAACCGGCGAGCGCACCTATGAGGGCGCCAGGCAGTCGGCCGCGCACCAGCGAGCCGCCGCCGCCGAGCAGCCCCATCTGGGCGCCGATTAAAGTCGATTGCATGGGAAACTCCATCGACTTGCGGTGGGCGATGAGCTCGTCGACGAAGCCGCGCATCTGCGCGCGTGCTGCCCGGCGCTCGCCGCGGCGGAT
Organism: Lujinxingiaceae bacterium; assembly: GCA_013697635.1. GTDB lineage: Bacteria > Myxococcota_A > Bradymonadia > Bradymonadales > Bradymonadaceae > JACCWM01. Next base: position 38,979 of record JACCWM010000106.1, read on the forward strand.
GTGCGCTTCAATGCGAAAGAGACGTGTTGCGTACTGACCTAGGCGCTGCTCGTTTTGAGCGGCGATCTGGAGAAAATCAGCCATTTGCAGTACCCCTTAGTTCCGTGAGTGACAGAGAAACCAAAAAAAAATGCCGCACCTTGATCATAATATCAAGGTGCGGCATTTCAATGGAGCCAAACGGGATCGAACCGTCGACCTCCTGACTGCCAGTCAGGCGCTCTCCCAGCTGAGCTATGGCCCCAGAAAAAAACCCTGATGTCCTGCCTTGCTTCAAAAATGGCCAGTGGCCAGGGTCATGTCTTATAGATGACCCCCGACGCCTATGTCAACACTGATTGCTGAAATGTTATTCACCGATGAAAGTCGCCGCCAAGCTCACTCGACGACGGCCTCGGTGGGGCTGGAAACACCTTCAGGCGCGCCGCTTTGCTCGAGCGCGCGAAGCCGGCGAAGGTATTCGGCATTGTTGGGATATTGCAGGTGCAGGGCGCGCATGCGCTCGGTAGCAAATGTCTTGTCCTTGCCCTCGACATCGAGCAAGGCTTCAGCCAGGGCGCTGTCGTAGTCGGGGAACAACTCCGTGGCCTGGCTCAAGAATTCTCGGCGCGCCTGCAGCGGGAAGGCGTCAGGGTCCTCAATACGCCAGCGCATCATCAGCCTGTATTCGTAGGGCGAGAGTTGGAGCCTGGCCGGCAGGCGAGCGTGAGCGATATGCGCCCAGCGAAAGCGGTTGAGGATCTCAAAGATCGCCGGCCCATAGGGCTTGAGCCACTGGCCGGTAGCGCTGACCAGGCCGTGCTCAAGCAGCGAGGGCAGGGCGTTGCCGCAATTCTCCCGGTATTTCTGGAAGCGTCGATGCGGTGGATTGGTGCGCGCCTCGGCGAGCGGTAGGTTGGCCAGGCGAAGCGCCTGCAAGAGCTGCTCGAGGCCTTCATTGCATGCCTCGAAAATCGGCTCTCCGGCGGCGATGAAACCTCTCACCCCGGTCGCCGGCAAAACCTCGTCGGCCGCAAAGACAAGCTCGGCCTGCATCTGGAGCGCATCGGGCGGCGCCTGCTCGTCGGCGCTGGGAAACTGGGACAGATTGGCCTTGCGAACGATCTGATGAAGGTGCGCAAGGTCCTCGCCAACCGCGTCGAGGCGCGCCTCGCCGTGGTGGCGGTCACGCTCGATCGCGAGTTGTCGCGCGTCGACCTCCAAAGGCGCAAACAACAGCGGCTCGTATCTGGCCGGCTCTTTGAGCCTGGCATGGGGCGTCGACGTGGTGTGCGTGAAAGCCACAAAGAGCACGACGATGATCAGCGCGCACAGCGCAAACGAAACCCACAAGACCGGATGAATAGTGGGAGGATCTGGGGGCGAGGTGTCATGAGCCATGGGATGTGTCTCCAAGTATAGGTGCCTGTTGTCGTCTAAAGGTCGGCCAGGACAACACAGTTTTCAGGTTACACATTGTTTTCCTGCGATGACAGGTGTGATAGAAATTTTTTCCGATCGCCTGGCAGTTATCTGCATGCCTGCCCTACCTACACGCCGAATCTGGCGATTCCGACGACCGAACTCGGGTTCATCATGCTGACACATTATTTGCTTCAATTTGCGCTCATTGGAGCCGAGTGGGTTCTTTGGATTTTGGTCCTGCTCAGCTTTGCCAATGTTTACGTCGTCATCGAGCGCGCTCTGTTCTATGGCAGGCGAAAGGTCGACATCCACGGGCTTCGCCAGCGCTTTGAGGACTATTTGCATCAACAAGACTTCACCAAAGCTGCCGATCTGCTCAAGTCCAGTGACAGCATGGAGGCGCGCGTGGTGCTCTTTGGCATGCGCGGCCTGGAGCGTGGTCCGGCGGCCGTTGAGGATCTGATGGCCGGCGCGCTCGCGACCGAGAAGACGCGCTATGAGCGGTTGCTCAGCCTGCTGGCAACTACGGGTAACAACGCTCCGTTTATCGGGCTTTTTGGAACCGTTCTCGGCATCATTGGTGCATTTGCCGCGCTCGGCGAGGCCAGCGACGAGGCCGCGCAACAAGTCATGGCGGCGATCTCCGAGGCATTGGTCGCCACCGGCGTCGGATTGCTCGTGGCGATTCCGGCCGTCATCACGTTCAATGTGTTTCGAACGCGCGTCAAGCACTCGCTCGCTCAGACGGATCTGTTGGGGCGCACGCTGCTGTCGAGCCTTCGACGCAACGACTGAGTTTAGGAGAATGTGATGGCTGGTTTCAGTTCTGGCGATGACGATGACGTCATCTCGTCGATCAATATCACGCCCTTTGTCGACATCATTTTGGTCGTATTGATCATCTTCATGGTGACGACCAGCTATATCGTGCACGCCCAGATCGAGGTCAACCTGCCCAAGGCAGCGTCGGGTCAGGCCGAGGTCAAATCGACGCTGACCTTCCAGGTCACCAAGGAGGGCACGTACGCGATGGACGGCGAGATCGTCACCCTCGAGCAGATCGCGCGCGACGTGCGCAAATTGCGCGAGCAAGATCCAGACGTGCGCGCGGTGATCGCTGCGGACAAAGAGGTCGAGTACGGCAAGGTCGTCGACTTGCTCGATACGATCAAGATCAACGGTATCGAGAAGTTTGCGCTCAATATCGTTCGCAAGGAAAAAATCGCCCCGTGACCGACGAGACGTTGGAACCACAAGTCAGGGAGCGGTTTACGCTAGACGATCCGCTGATCGAGCGACCGCGCTCCAGAGCCCAGCGGGCTCTCTCGGCGTTTTGGGGCCTTGTTGCCACCATCCTCGCGCACATTGTCTTGGGCGGCCTGTTGGTTACGCTTGCTCCTCAATGCAATGTCGAGCGACCAGAGCCTGAAAAGGGTTCGATCATTGAGGTGGCCGTCTCGGTGATGAACGAGCCCGAAGAACTCGTCGAGATGGAAGAGCCCGAGCCCGAGCTAGAGGCGGAGCCTGAACCAGAGCCTGAACCTGAACCGGAGCCGGAACCTGAGCCTGAGGTGAAGCCTGAGCCTCGCCCTGAGCCCAGGCCCGAACCGACACCTGCGCCGGAGGTGGTTGAAAAACCTGCCGGCGAGCCCGAATCGATGAATCCCGTGCACCTCGAAGGATTGACCATGGAGTCGACCGTCGGTGAGGGAATCGCCTTCAAGGTGGGCGAGGGGATCGAGAGCGGTAAAGTTTCCACGCGCTATGTCGATCCCAACCGCTTTGGCAAAATTCAGACAGGTAAAGGAGATGGTGAAGGCTACGGCGCAGGCAGCGAGCCGGTTCAAGCCGCGCCGGCTCGCCAGTGCCGTGCGGTCGACGCCAAAATCGTCTTTCAACCCAAGGGTGAATATCCGCTGCAAGCCCAACGACGCCGCCTCGAGGGCACCGTCGTCGGTCTGGTCAGCGTGAACGCACGCGGCGAGGTCACCAACGTGCGCCTGGTCAAGCGCGCCGGCAACGGCTTTGACGAGGCGGCCGAGGCGGCCTTCGGGCAAATGCGCTTCGAGCCCGCCCAGCGCGATTGTCAGGCCGTGGCCGCAACCGTGCGTGTGACCAACGCATTTACGCTCTCGGATTACTGATCGAGCGTAAGCCACGCGGGTTGAATTTGCGTGGCTGACCAGACGTCCAAATGCCGTGATTTGAAGGGGAGGCAGCAATTGCGTTGAAAAACGGCTGTGACCCTTGATTTTTGCGATGAACTCTCTAGAATTTGTGGAATCGCATTCCAGTGCGGCTGTAAACTGGCCGCTGCAGTCAATGGAAGTCTTGTGTCATTTGAAATGACTGAACAAAGCATCAAGTATTTTCTTGATCGCTACCCGCCTGTGCAGTATAAAAGTGTTCAGTGTTGGTTGAGTGTTCAGTGTGTCGTGTTACAGGAGCCTTCTTATGTATGAGAGTATGATTTCCCCCAAGCCTACGTTGGATCAAGACGGTCGAGAGGTCCGACGCTCGGTCAGCGCGATCCTTGCACGGCGCAGCAGTCGCCTTCGCGCCCGGCGCGAGACACTGGCGCCGGATTTTTTGCACGGCGAGGTGCGCATCGAGGAGATTTACGCGAGCCTGGGTGCAAGTTGGGTCGAGCAGGCGCTGTTTGTCGAGCCAATTCGCGATGCGCATGGTCAATTGCTGGCCATCTCGGTGGCCTATTTCAACGATTACTTTCTGACGATCGAGCAGGCCGTCGCCAGCGAAGTCGACGATCTGGAAGCATGGCTTGTTGAGCGCGCTCTCGATCGCGGCACGAGCGTGGAGTTGGTGTTGGGTGACGATTACGGCGATCGCGAGGAGTTGCCCGTCGTTTCACCGTCGCGCGCGACCGGGATTATCCCGATCTATTGCAGTGGCGAGCGTCTGCGGGAGATGGAGTCAGCGCTCTTGCAGGTGACCCGCGATGCGGATTGCGGCAATCGCGGGGCTTTCGAGGATGACAAGGAAGCCGTGTTGCAGGACAGCCGCACGAATCTGCTCTCCTTGGTCACGCTTTCTGCGCGGCTTTTATCAGCCTGACGCCGCCGTCGCCCTCGACAAGCTGGCCTATCACCCAGGCCGGATAGCCCGCGCCAGCCAGGCTGTCGATCGCCTGATCGACATCGCCTCGCACGCTGGCGATCATTCCAATTCCCATATTGAAGACGTGATAGATCTCATCGTCGGCCAGTTCTGCCGCGTCCTGAAGCATGCCGAAGATTTTCGGGATGGGCCAACTTCCGATTTGAATGCTGGCGCTCAGTCCATCGGGCAGGATGCGCGGGATGTTTTCGTGAAAGCCGCCGCCGGTGATATGCGCGAGTCCGCTGACATCGAGCGCGTCGCCCAAGATCTGAACGGCTTTGACGTAGATGCGCGTGGGCTCGAGCAGCACCTCGCCGAGCGTCTTGTCTGCTCCGAGTGCGGGGTGATGCTTGGTCAAGTCGAGGCCGGCATCGGCCACGATCTTTCGCACCAGGCTGTAGCCGTTGCTGTGGATACCGCTCGATGCGATCCCGATGAGCATGTCGCCAAGGCGCGCCCGCTCGGGGCTAATCATCTGGGCACGGTCGACCACGCCGACACAAAAGCCGGCAATGTCGTACTCGCCGGCGGCGTAGAATCCGGGCATCTCAGCGGTCTCGCCGCCGATGAGTGCGCATCCGCTCTCGACGCAGCCTTTTGAGATGCCGGCGACGATCGCCTCGGCCTGGGCGGGTACGAGCTTGCCTGTGGCGAGGTAGTCGAGGAAGAACAAGGGTCGAGCCCCGCAACAAATGACATCGTTGACGCACATTGCCACGCAATCGATGCCGATGGTGTCGTGGCGGTCGAGTTCGAAGGCGATCTTGAGCTTGGTGCCTACTCCGTCTGTACCTGAGACCAGCACGGGGTCGGCTGTGTCGCCAAGTTGGACTCCAGCCTCGCGCAGGCTGAACAGACCTCCAAAGCCGCCGATATTGGCCATGACGCCAGGAATAAAGGTGCGCGCGACGAGCGCTTTATAGCGCTCGACGGCGTCCTGGCCAGCGTCAAGATCGACGCCGGCTTCGCGATAGGAGGATGCCGTGTTTTGCGAGGACTTGGACTTGCTCATGGGCGACTCGTGATGTAGGTCCGGGTGAGATGCGTCGATGCCCGCCAATATGCCGGTCATACCCGACTTTGAAAAGGCCCTGAAGATGAAGTTTGTTCCATGAACAAACCAGCCAAAGCGAAGCTCGAGCGAAAGGGTGGCGTGTGGTGGCCGCCCGGTGCCGCGCCAGCTCCACCTGAGGGCGTGATCATCGACGTGATGATTCCGGCGCTCAACGAGGAGCGAAGCCTGCCGTTGGTGCTCGAAGCGATCCCATCGGACTGGGTGCGCCGCGTGGTGGTCGGCAACAACGGCAGCGTCGACGCCACGGCGCGTGTTGCCCGCGAGCTCGGGGCGGTGGTCGTCGACGAGCCGCGCCGAGGCTACGGCGCCGCCTGCTTGGCGGGTCTCGCGTTCATGGCCGCCGATCCGCCCGATATCGTGGTCTTTCTCGACGCCGATTTTAGCGATCATCCCGAAGAGCTGCCCCGCTTGGTCCAGCCGATCTTGAGCGGTGAGGCTGAGCTCGTCATCGGCAGCCGAACGCTGGGCGCTCGACAGCGCGGTGCGCTCTTGCCCCAGGCCATTGTGGGTAATATGTTGGCGTGCACGTTGGTCGATGCGCTCTACGGCTATCGTTTCTCGGATCTCGGACCTTTTCGCGCCGTGACATGGTCAGCGCTCGAGGAGATCGGCATGCGTGATCGCGACTTTGGTTGGACCGTCGAGATGCAGGTCAAAGCTGCCAAGCTCAAGATCGCGGCGGTGGAAGTGCCGGTGAGTTACAGAAAGCGCGTGGGTGTCTCAAAGGTTACGGGCACAATCCGCGGCTCAGTGATGGCGGGCTACAAGATCCTTTATACGATTTTTGCACAATATGTGGAGCCTCGATGAGCGACGGATTGGACGTAGAGCATGACGTCGTGATCGTGTTTGCCAAAGTTCCGATCGCCGGAGAGGTCAAGACGCGCTTGACGCCGCCGCTCAGTGAGGCGCAAGCCGCAGCGCTCTATACGGCCTTCATGGCGGATACGGCCTTGACGGTGGCACGCTACGGCGCCCAGTCGAGCCGGCCGTTGGTCAAGGTGGTGGCCGTCGCCGGCGACAGTGTTGCAGCGAGCGCTCACGCGGCGTTTGCGCCCTTTGTCGACGCTGGCTTCGTTTTTTTAGACCAAGGCGAGGGTAATCTTGGCGAGCGGCTTCGACGTATCAGCGGACTCTGTCTGGAGCAGGGAGCGGCGCGTGTCGTCGTGATTGGAACGGATAGCCCCACCTTGCATGTCGATCACATCGAGTTTGCGTTTACGCTGTTGAGTGCCCATGACGTCGTGCTCGGGCCGTCGTTTGACGGCGGCTACTATCTGATCGGTTTACGACAAATGGTGGTCGATGGCCCGGTAGCGCACGAGGTGGTGTTCGAGAACATTGCCTGGAGTACCGGGGATGTGCTTGCGCAAACTTGGGAGCGCTGCAAGAGCGCCTCGCTCTTGTGCGAGTTGATGGGCTTCTGGTACGATGTCGACACCTTTGAAGATGTAAAAATGCTCAGGTTTCATCTTCTTAAGTATCTCAAGGAACGTGACTCCGAACTGGCGCCGAACACTGTACAACTGTTAGACGCGTGGCAGTTAGACGGCGCTTTTGGCTTATCGGGCTAAGCATAAAGAGAGGACGATTTTGACGCGGACAAGCACCAAGGAACAAACCAGTGAGAAGGGCGTACTTCAGTGCCCGGCAGGAACCGTCCTTTTTCGCGAGGGCGAGGAAGGAACGCGCATGTACGTGATCAAAGCCGGACAGGTGCGCATGAGCAAGAAGATCCACGACACCGAAGTGGTTGTCGAGGAGCTTGGTGCGGGTGAGTTTTGCGGCGAGTTGGCGATTCTGGGTCAGCAGCCGCGCCCTGTGACCGCGATGGTCATTCAGGATGCCAGCGTGATTCAGATCGATGTGGCGCAATTTGAGGCGATGGTCAAAGGCAACTCGGACATCGCGATGCGCATGATGAAGAAGCTCGCCCAGCGCCTGACCGAAGCCCAGTATCGCGTCTCGAATCTGATCTTGCGCACATCCAAGGCACGCGTGCTTCACCAGTTGCGTGCCGAGGCTCAGCGCGGCGCCGAAGAGACGCCGATTCCGGACAACATCGCCGAGGTGTTGGCTCTTGAGATTGGTGAGATCAAGCAGATTTTGAACCAGCTTGTGCGCGATGATTTGATCACGATCGACAAGCGAGGTTATTTCTCGATCGTCGATTGGGAAGCCTACGATCGCTATTTGCGCTATCTCGAGCTTCACGATCGGTTCGAGTACGCTTGAGCGGGACTGCGGGCTGGCGCGACTTCACGGCTCGGCTCTTTGCCCAAAATCAATTCGCGATCAAGCTTGGCCTGGAATCGATCGCTCAGGCGCTGGCGCGCGAGGGCAGCCCGCAGCGTGCTCACAAGGCGATATTGATCGCGGGCACCAACGGCAAGGGTTCGACGGCGGCATTTCTGGCCGCCATCTTACAGGCCCACGGTTTACGCGTGGGCCTTTACACGAGCCCCCATCTCATCGATTTGCGGGAGCGTTTTCGCGTTGATGGCCGCCTGCTACCACAGGAGATTGTGGAGCGGGTTGGTCGCGATGTGCTGGATCGCTTCGCGGACCCGTTGACATCGAGCCCCTTGTTGACCTTTTTCGAGTTGACCACCCTCATGGCGGCGCGTCTGTTTGCCGAGCAAGAGGTCGACGTGGCGGTCTACGAGGTTGGCCTTGGCGGGCGATTGGATGCGGTCAACGCGATCGAGCCATGCCTGAGCGTGATCACGAGCATCGACTTTGATCACCAGCGATATCTGGGTGATACGATCGGCGCGATCGCGACCGAAAAATGCGGTATTTTTCGCGCCGACGTGCCGGCCGTCGTGGGTCATCAGGAGCACGACGAGGCGTTGCGCACAATCCTCGCGCTTGCTCCCCCGAACACTCGTCTCTTTGGCCGCGATTTCCCAGAAACCGAGTCGATCATCGAGCAAGGGAGCCGCTCAAAAGTCATGGAGCGAAACGCGTTGATCGCAACGGAGGCTGCGCGCTGCCATCTGGGCGAGGCCTTCGATCAGGGCATAGCCCAGGTGGGCCTGGCGCGCGCGCGCTGGCCCGGGCGCATGGACGAGCGGCCAGGCAGCAGGATCTCAGCCCGTGGTCGACCGGTGACCTATTTGCTCGATGCCGCCCATAATCCTGCAGGCGTGTCGGCGCTCTTCGAGCATCTCGACATGGCGGGCATTGCTGCGGGCGCCATCGTGGTGGGAGCGATGGCCGACAAGGCTCTGGAAGCGATGTTCTCCAGGCTTGGCGAGCGCGGCGTGGCCATCTTTGGTGTGACGATCGAGAATGCGCGGGCAGCGACGGCTGAGCAGCTGGGCGCAGCCATCGGTTCCCAGCTCTGGCGAGGAGCAGGCTCGTGCGCCTGGGCGCTGGAAGCGGCAACACACGAGAGTGCGGCAAGCGGGCGGCCCGTGCTGGTCTTTGGATCGATCTACCTGCTTGGTGAGTGTTTGACTTGGCTTGGGGTCGAGCCCGACGATCTTGTGAGCTACGACGCTGGACAATGAGGTGGCGGTGCCGAGTTTAGAGGCAGTTGATTCAGTTGAATCTGGCGAGAACTTTGGAGAAGTCATGGCGAAGCAAGAGTTCAACGAGGATCCGGCAAAGACCGCATACCACGCCAATAAGCGTGAATTGCTTCGCAAGGGCCTCGAGAGCGGCGAATTGAGCTGGCGTGAGATCAGCGAGGCGCTGCCAGAAGAACACCTCGGTGAAGTGGAACTCGAGGTGTTTTTGTTTACCTGTCGCAACCTTGGCATCGAGGTCACTGGCCGCCCGCACTGAGATCTTGTGGTAGGCTCCTGGACATCAAAAAGCCCCGACTCTCAAAGAATCGGGGCTTTTTGATATTCTTGGCGCTCGAAGACCGAGCGCCGCGCTGGACAGGTTTTAGAACTGCTCGCGCTCGCCGTGGAACTTGCCACCCATCTTGGTGATGTTGCCCTCGCTAAACTTGATCTGGACGTCCCACTTGCACTTGAGGGTTTCGGGATCGCCCTTGCCGAGCTGTTGGATATAAGGCAGCGGGTAGCCAGGCCAGTTGTTGCCGACGTAGTTGGACGGCTGATGCAGCGTGCAATGCTCACCCTGTGGTGTTCCGATCAAAAAGCGGTCGCTACCATTGAAGACAAGGTTGGAGCCGACGTAATCGCGAAGGCTCGTGCTGGCCTGAGCGAGCATGGTGTCACACAGGCGTTTGGCGACGTTGTAGAGATTGCTGCCCTCGCTGCCCGCATTGAGCGCGAGAGAGCGGCAGTTGATGAAGGTTGCCAACATGGCGTCGACGGAATCGACCTCGCGACCGAAGATGGCCGGCAGCACGACCTTTTCGACCACGGCCATGAGCAACAAACCGTAATTGAGGGTGAGTGAGTGCTGATTGATCTCGAACTTGTCGGAGCCAAAGACGGTACCATCGAAGAAGCCCTCGATGGCCGAGCCCTGGACGCCGACCTGGCTTGCCGTGATCGGCACATCGCCGCAGGAGGGGCCTTGGCCTTCACAGCCCGGGCTCCACTTGAAGATCAGAGTGTTCCAAAGCTGGCGTCCACCGTTCTCAGGCAAAAGGCCGACGACCTCGGTGCCGGCAAGCACCGGTTGCGGAGACTGCAGGATGAAGATCTTGCCCTCGACGCGAAAGTTGCTCAGCGTCTTGTAGATGTCGGCGGTGATCGTGACGCTGTTTTTGACCCAAGACGGCACATTGGGGCCATTGAGGAAGTCGCCGACAAACTCGTTGATGGCGTCACGCACGATGGCGCGCACGAAGTCGTTGCCCAGTATGCCGTTAATCGCATCGGAGAACTGGCCGGCCGGAATGAAGTCGATCAAGATGTGGATGAGGCCTTCGGCACCACCCGGCGGGCAGCCCGGGTCGCCGCCCTTGCAGCCGACGATGAAGCTGCCCGGGTCGGTGGCGACACGGCCGATGACGTCGACGATGCGGCGGATGTTCTCGGGCAGGGTGTCACGCAGATCGAAGCTGTGGCTGACGGCGTAAATACCCTTGAGGTAGGGCACATGGTCGGTGAGCTCGACGGTGACAATGACCGGAAGGCCGTGCTCGATGGCCGGATTGCCGTCCGTGCATCCGTAGACGACTTCGACATTGTCATTGGTCGAGGCGAAGGCTTTGCCAGCGACGGTGAACTTCTCGCCGTTTTTCAGGTTGGGGAAGACAGCCGGATAGATCGTGCCGTCGGCGTCGACCGAGGTGCGTCGGGTGTACTCGGCCGTGGGCAAGGTGCCGTTAGCCTCGAACTGCGCCTTGATTTGCGCACAGGTGACCGTGGGGGCAAAGAGAATCGCGTCGACTTTGTCGAACTGAGCCGTTCCGCTGTGAGTAAAGCGAACCTCGTAGCTCGAGGCGTCCTTGGAGCTGACCGCCACGGTAAAGCGCAGCTGTTCAACGCTTGGATCCGTGGTCGAAACCAGGATGACGGCCGTGCCGACCCCGGTGCTGGGATCTGGGCCGCCGGTAACATGGGTGCTGGCGATACCCTGATCATTGGTGACCGCGTTGGCCGTTCCCAGTGATGTACCGACGGCCTCCATGGGCGTGACGAACTGGAATTTAACGATCGCATTGGCCACGGGGTTGTTGTTGCCGTCGACAAGTTTGACGCTCATCTCCCAGCGCGCGTTGATCGTCAGAGGGACGATGCACATCGCCTCATTAGGATTGCAGGGCGCCTGATGAAGCAGCTTACTGTTGGCCGGCGGATCGATCGTGTTGTCGATCGGCGGGTTGTTCAAGTCGTTGTTGGCGACGGTCGAAACGCCGCTGTCGGTACAGGCTGCGCCCACGAAAAGCGCGATGGCTAGAACCGCCAGGGCCAAGTGTCGTTCGGTCTTCAACATTCCAATCTCCTCAACATGCTTTCAGCAAACCTGTTAGACGACTTGAAACGTCTAATGGGCAATCATTTAGGGGATATTCACACGGCAACCAATCCCGTGAGATAGTCGCGTGAATTATGGTCCAATTACGTCTGGCAAGTATACCGGGGATCGATAATGGGTCAAGCGTGGCCACGAAAGGCGCGCAAAATGTAGACGAGGTAGAGCAGGAGCTGTGGCGAGGGCTTTTCTTGGGCTCGTGTGCGGCTCAATCCTCGATGAGCGCCGGTGTGGCGATCGGTGCAAGGTGCCACTGCTTGTGGTCGAGGCAGAGGCGAGTGATCTCGGCGGCGGGCACGGGACGGCTGAAGTAGAAGCCCTGGCCAAGCGGACAGCCCAGATCTCGAAGGTAGCGCCACTGCTCGGCGGTCTCGATGCCTTCGGCCAAGGAGCGCATCTCGAAGTTTCGTGAGAGCTGAATGATCGAGGTGACGATGCTGGCGTCTTTTTTGTTGTCCGGCAGATCGCGCACAAACGAGCGGTCGATCTTGAGCGTGTGTACGGGCATGCGCTTGAGTCGATCGAGCGAAGAGTAGCCGGTGCCAAAGTCGTCAATGGCGATATTGAGACCGTGGCTGCGCATGTCGTCGAGCACACTCAGAGCGTGCTCCGGGTCGTACATCGTGGCGCTCTCGGTGATCTCGATCTCGAGCATGTTGGCCGAGACACCGGTCAAGGCCAGCGATTGCATCATCTTTGCGACCACGTCGTGGCGAAAGAACTGGCGCGCCGAGAGGTTACAAGCAGCGCGTAGATTGAAGCCCATGTCGTGCCAATCACGCAGCTGGCGGCAAACCTCGGCAAAAACCCAGTCGCCAATGGGCACGATCAGGCCCGTTTCCTCGGCCACGGGGATGAAGTCGGCCGGCGAGATCATCTCGCCATCGGCCGGCTTCCAGCGAATCAGAGCCTCGACGCCAACGAAGCGACCATCGGTCAGATCGACGATCGGTTGATAGTGCAGCACGAACTCCTTTCGCTCAAGGGCGCGGTGGAGCCTGGCGTGCAGCGAGAGCAGGCGCTGCTGGCGGTGGGCAAGCTCACCGGCATAGAATTGATGGCCACCTCGGCCGATCTCCTTGGAGCGTGAGACAGCGCGGTGCGCATGCTTGAGCAGGGCTTCGGCGTCGGTCGCGTCATTGGGAAAGAGGCTGATGCCGATGCTCGCGCTCAAAAAGAATTCCTGATCCTTGGTGGTGTAGGGCGCCTTGATCACGTTGAGCAGCTCGAGCGCGTAGCTCTGGGCTTCGACGTCGATGCCGGCGTTCTCCACGTCCTGCGCGCTTCCCAGATAGGCCAGGAATTCGTCGGCGCCTGTGCGCGCGATCATGGCGTCGGCAGGCAGCGCGGCCTTGAGACGATCGGTAACCAAAAGGAGGAGCTCATCGCCCGCATCGTGGCCGAGGATGTCGTTGACCAGGTGAAAGCGATCGAGATCGACATAGAGGATCGCGCCGCAGCCTGTGCCTGTGTGCAGTGCTTTTTTGAAGATTTCGTCGAGGTCTTCGATGAACTTCAAGCGATTGGGCAGCCCGGTCAGGCTGTCATTGAAGGCCAGATAGGCCAGTCGGTCCTCGGCCACTTTGCGCGCCGAGATGTTGCTCACAACGCCGGTGACCGAGATCGGATCGGCGTTCGCGTCGCGCTCGATGATGCCGCGATCCTCGAACCAACAAATGGTCTCATCGTCGCTGTGGAAAGAGCGATATTGCACGACGTAGCTGTTGGCTCCGCTCAATTGCCCATCGATCTGCTGGGCGATGCGCTCGAGATCGTCGGGATGAATGCGGGTTCGCCACAACAAGGGGTCGCGGCTGAAGGCCTCGGGAGGAAAGCCCAGCATTGGCTCGACCGACGGGCTGACGAACTCGGTTTGGAAGCCGGGCAGTGACGCGGAGTAGAGGATGTCGGGCACGGTGTCTACGACGTTTCGAAAGCGCGCCTCGGAGGTGCGTGCATCGTCGAGCAGCTGCTGGCGGTGCAGAGCGACGCCGACCTGGCGAGCGATCGCCTCGAGCAACGGAATCTGCTCTTCGGTGAAGACCTGGCTTCGGCCTGTGGTGCCTACGACAAGTGCGCCCAGGGCGTGGCCGGCGACGAGAACGGGCACCGCTGCGACGCTCTGAAGTCCAAGCTCGACATAGGCTTGGATCGCGTCGTCGAATTCGCGGTAGTCGTCAATGATCACGGGTCGGCCGGTTTGCAGCACCACTCCTGCGACACCGCTTCTTGGATCCAGGCCGTGGCTCTCCGAGAAGGGGGAATCGAAGCCGGTAGCCCACAGATGGCGCAATTCGCCGCGATGGTCGAGCAAGACGGCGCCGCCGATGTCGGCGCCGGTCAGGGTGACGATTGCCTCGACGGCCTTTTTGCCAAGGATATCAATGTCCATCTGGGCTGAAAGATCGGCGATGATCGCGCCCAGACCATCAAGATAGCGCTGGGTTTGCTTGATGCGACGCAGGTCGAGGTAGTCGCCGACATAGCCCGTGACTTTGCCGGAGCCGTCGAAGACGGCCGCAAGCGTGAGGTGTATCGGAACGATTTTGCCATCGGCGGCGCGGCGCATCACTTCGCCAGCCCACATGCCGCTGGTGCGTGCGATGGCCAGGATACTGCCAGGCTGCAGCTCGTTGTCCTGATTGGGCACAGCGAGCACGGAGAGCGACTGGCCGGTGATGTCGTCGGCCTGGTAGCCGAGCATTCGGCAAAAGGCAGGATTGACGTAGTTGATTCGCCCGCCGGCGTCGATCATGGCGATGCCGTTGGCGATCGTCTCGACGAGCTGGTTGAGCTGAATGTCCTTGGCCTGGGCTGCGCCCTGCCAAAGGTGCACGGCGTGGCCCTGGCGAAGGGCCAGGTGATAGAGCAAGCCGGCCGTGCATGCCACAAAGATCAGGCCTTTGAAGGTCTGGGCCTCGGCGAAGTGCTCGGGATCACTGGCAAAGTGCCAGAGCGCCTGGTCGGTAAAAGCGATCCATGCGCCCGCGAGCAAGATGTAGAGAAGGGTGAGCTGGGCCGCGATCTTGCGCCTGGCTGAAACGTCAGACTCGCGGCGCGAGGCCGCCAAGATCGCATAGTGGCGGCCACTGTTGGATGTGGGCGTATCGGATCTAAAAGTTGCTGTCGCGATGTCGGAGCCCCGCGTCCCTGGGAGTGCTCGCTCTGGCGAGGCGTGTGGGGTCTTCTTCATACGCTGATGGACATCGGGCAACGCTAGGGTGTGGAGCGTTAACTGCCGTCTCGCGTTGCAAGACGAATGAGGCGCAGCCTACTGAGGAACTCTCGCAAAGTAAACTAATTGCTTACGTCCCCGTGCGTCAACCTGCCAAACCGACGATTGTCAGCGCGTGCGATAACCGCCGGTTTAGTCGGTTCGAAACCGCCTCAAGGATAGTAGATCTGCAGCGCGATGCCGGTGTTGCCATTGGTTCCCTGCGACTGTCCGCCGGCGCCGCCGGTGCCAGGGTTTAGGGTATTGGTCGTCGTCGGCGAGGTCAACGCGGTGGTACGCACGACCATCGGGAGCGAGGGGCCGCCGGCGCCACCTCCGCCATAGCCGCCGCTGCCACCGTTGCCACCGTTGCCACCGTTGCCACCAGCGCCAATTTCGCCGGTATGGACCGACGCGCCGGCACCACCATTGCCACCAATGCCGCCGCTGCTACCGGCGCCTCCAGCGCCGCCGGGGCCGCCTTGACCGGTGCGGATCGTATTGCGAGAGATGACGACGCCATCGGAATTGATCAGGACCATGCCAATGGATCCACCGCCGGCGCCGCCACCGCTGCCGCCATATCCGCCACAGCCCGCACCGCCGCCGCCACCACCGCCATTGCCCGTTCCATTGATGCAAAAGGTACAGCCCTGACCACCACCGCCACCGCCACCGCCGCCGCCATTGGCGTGGAAGCCGCGTCCACCGGCGCTGCCATCGTTGCCTCGCCAGAAGTTGTTGGTGAGCGCGCCGGTGTTGTTGCCGCCAGGGCCGGCTGGGCCCAGACTTCCGCCACTGCCTCCGGTACCGTCCCCACCTTTTTTGCCCGGGTTTCCTCCGGCGCCTCCAGGGCCACCTGGAGTATTGACCGAGCCAGTGAAGCCATTCTCGCCGTAATTGTTGCCCCTGGAGCCGCCGAGGCCGCCGCTGCCGCCATCGTTGCACAAGGACGTTCCAGCGCTGCCACGCGAGCCGCGCGTGCTGCCGTCATGGTCGCCATTGCCACCATTGCCACCGGCAGTGCCGCCAGGGCCAACCGTGGTGCTGTTTGCTCCCAGTTTGCCGCTGGCGCCTGCGCCGGCGGTGATGTCGTTGCCAATCATCGTAAGCGATGGGCAATTGACACAGTGCACGCCGTAGCTTGAGGCGCCCTGGTCAGTATTCAAGAGCAGGCTGTTGGCGCCCCCGGAGCGAATCGTGAGGTTTTGCACGATCGTGCGCGCAGCCCCCGTGATCGAGCTGCCTTGCATGGCGATGACGTTTCGGTTGGTCTCAAAGCTGTTGTTCTCTATGGCGCTCGTATAACTGGCCGAGCGTCGCCAGTTGTTGTCGCGCGAGTAACCTCCGTAGACGAAGACGCCGGGGCGCAAGGTGATTTGTCCGCTATAGGTGCCATTAGAGACGTAGACCTGGTTGATGCCACTGGTATTTGAGGCGCGGTCAATGGCGGTCTGCACGTTTCGCAGTGGGAACTGGCGCGTGCCGGAGAAGGTGTCGTCTCCGTTGGTGGCCACGAAGAAGGCGCGCGAGGCGTCGCCGTCGATGCCGTCGCAGTTGGTGTCACGGTTGGCCGAGGCGTAATCGAACTGGGTCGTGTCGTAGGGGTGATCCTCGCCAGCACTTGGCGTGCATGCATACTCGCAGCCGTTGGTTCCGGGACCGTTGACTCCGTCGAGATCGATCCAACCGGGCAGGCATTCGACGAAAGAGCAGCCGCCCGGCGCCTGGCACTGGGCTACGGCATTTGGAACTGAGCAGCCCAAGTTGCAGCCGCCGCAGTGCGCAAGGCTTGTGTTGGTGTTGGCCTCACAGCCATTGGCATGATTGCTGTCGCAATTGGCAAAGCCCGGATCACAGCTATCGATCAGGCAGTTGCTGCCTGTGCAGCGTGGTGTGGCGTTGGCCAGATCACAGGCCAGACCGCAGCCGCCACAGTGATCGACGTTGACCGAGGTGTTGGTCTCGCAGCCCGGCGCTTCGGTGCAGTTGGCGTAGTCGGTAAAGCAGGTGTCGATCGCGCAGCCGCGCCCTTCGCACTTGGCCGACGCGTTGGGAAAGCTGCACTTGTTGTTGCAGGCGTTGCAGTTGTTGACGTCGTTGGCCAGGTTGATCTCACAGCCGTTGGTCGTTTGTCCGTCACAGTTGCCGTAGTCGCCCATGCAGCTGTCGACAAAGCAGTTGCCCAGGGCGCAGCCGGGGTAGGCGTTGGGCAGGTTGCAGATAAATCCGCAGCTTCCGCACTGCGTGGGCGAAGTGTGGATGTTGACCTCGCAGCCGTCGGAGAGGTCCAGCGCCAGGTCACGATTGCAGTCGTCAAAGCCTGTGTGGCAGGCAAAATCGCAGTCTCCTGTACCATTGCAGCCGGTGTCGGCGTTGGCCCGCGCGCAGTTGCGGCCACAAGACCCGCAGTTGGCGTCGTCGGAGAGCACATTGGACTCACAGCCGCTGGCGACACTCTTATCGCAGTTGGCGAATCCTGGAATGCACTGGCCGTTCATCTGGCAGCCACCTTCGACGCAGCGGGCGTCAACGTTGGCCAACTCGCAGACGAGTCCGCAGCCGCCGCAGTGCGCGTCGTTGTTACTTGTGTCCGTCTCGCAGCCCGTGGCCGCACTGCCATCACAGCTTCCGGTGCCGGTCGCGCAATGCCCGATCTCACCGACAAAAGGTACGATCAGTTCGACAAGATCGTCGAGATTTACGTCGGCCTCAATGAGCACGGAATCGGCCGGCAGCGCTCCGGTCAAAACCCCAGCCTTAACGGTGACATCGACAAAGAGGGTTTCACCGGCGTTGATACGCGCAGGGACGGTCTCGGGCACCCGAATGCGACGGTTGGGGTTGTTCGGGTCGATCTCGAGCTTGTAGGCGAGCGTTTCGATCTCCACGTCGCTCTCGTCGATTGGGACCGTGATCGACATGATCCAGATGCGGGCCTCGCCGGTATTCTCGAGGCGAAAGCGGCGCTCAGCGCTGCTCTTGATCGGGATCCAGCCAAAGTCGAGTTTATCGGCGCCGATACAGTTCGGCGAGGTGGGCGGATCGGAGCCCAGCAAACAAAGATCGAGCGAGGTTCCACCGATCGCCGTGTCATTCAGTGCATCGCTCGCCGTATCGTTGGCGGCGTCGGCGCCATTCGCGTCCTCGGCGCTGGTGTCGTCGACGCGCGCGGCGTCTTCAGCAGCATCAGTGATCTGGGTATTGTTCGAGGCGGTGTCGTTGCCCGCATCGTTGCCGGGCATTTTGACGCTGACATCGTCCGTGCAAGCAAAGACCATCGCCGCCAAAGTAAAGATGATACAGAGGCGTCGGGCGCTGTTTATGGCCATGAAGTGACTCCCGCGAGAACACGTGGTGGATGATGAAGGTAAAACGATGTGCTGGCAGAGATTCTGGCAGGTTTGATAGGCGAAGTCCACGTTGGGCACGTAGCCACTGGCCCTGTCTGGACTTCAAGGCGCTCTGCTGATGAGCCGCTCGCGTGTTTGGCCAAGGCGAGCGACTCAATGCACGTTCATAGTGTGTGGAGTGGTAGTGCGAGGCCCTTGGCACCGACGGAGCTGGCCGGGCCACCTGAAGTTCCGCCGTTTCCGGAGGTGCCGTTGGTCGCCGTATTGTTAAGGGTCGGCGTCGTCGAAAAGGTGGTCGCGTTCAAGACGATCGGTATCGAGGCGCCACCGGCGCCGCCGCCGCCGTAGCCGCCAGTGCCGCCCATTCCGCCATTGCCGCCATTGCCGCCTGCCCCGATCTCGCTGGTCGCGTGCGTGGCGCCAAAGCCGCGATTTCCGCCGGGTCCGCCGCTGCTGCCGTTACCACTATTGCCGCCTGGGCCTCCCTGGCCGCTGAGGATGGTGTTGCGCGTGACGATGGCGCCGGTTGAGCTGACGAGAAAGAGACCGAAGGAGCCTCCGGCGGCACCGCCACCAGCGCCTCCATAGCCACCGCAGCCCGCACCGCCGCCACCGCCGCCGCCATTACCACTACCATCATCGACCCAGAATCCACCCTGGCCGCCACCGCCGCCGCCGCCGCCGCCGCCATTCCCATGGATGCCGCGGCCGCCAACGGTGCCGTCGACGCCTCTCCAGAAGAAGCTCGTGAGCGTGCCCGAATTCGAACCACCTGCGCCGGCCGGGCCGAGTGTGCCACTGGGGCCGCTGTTACCTGCGCCTCCAATCTTACCGGGGTTTCCGCCGGCGCCACCGGCACCGCCGGAAACACCGTCCTGGCCAGTGAAGCCTGGTTCGCCCGTATTACTGCCCTCGGCGCCACCAAGCCCGCCGCTGC
Source organism: Lujinxingiaceae bacterium (assembly GCA_013697635.1). Classification (GTDB taxonomy): domain Bacteria; phylum Myxococcota_A; class Bradymonadia; order Bradymonadales; family Bradymonadaceae; genus JACCWM01. The sequence goes on from JACCWM010000106.1 coordinate 57,989, forward strand.
CACCCGAGCGGCAACTGGAAGTGCCGGGGGCCCCGCGCGCTCCGCGGGTGGGGCCGTCGGCCGAGCCGTTGCCGCCGTTGCCGCCGTTGCCACCGGTCGGGCCGATGGTCGAGTTGTTAGCGCCGTTCTGTCCGGCGGCGCCAGCGCCTGCGGCAATGTCGTTGCCGATCAAGCTCAACGATGGGCAGTTGACGCAGTGCACGGCGTAGCTCGAAGCACCCTGGCTTGTCGTGGGTATGATGCTGTTGGCGCCGCCCGAGCGAATCGTGAGGTTTTGCACGACCGCTCGAGCTGTCCCGGTGAGGTTAGTACCGCGCATGGCGATGACGTTGTTGTTGGTCTCGAAACCGCTGTGATCGGTCAAAGTGACATAACTGGGTGAGCGCTGCCAGTTGTTGGTTCTGGAGAAGCCGCCGTAAACCGAGACCCCCGCCTGCAAAATGATTTGCCCGGTGTAGGTGCCGGCCGAGACGTAGACTTGGTCGATACCACTGGTGATCGAGGCGCGATTGATCGCTGCCTGAATCGTGCGCATGGGGAACTGGCGCGTGCCGGAGAAGGTGTCGTCTCCGTTGGTGGCCACGAAGAAGGCGCGCGAGGCGTCGCCGTCGACGCCGTCGCAGTTGGTGTCACGGTTGGCCGAGCCATAATCGGGCTGCGTGAGATCGTAGGGGCGATCTTCGCCAGCGCTGGGCGTGCAGGCGTACTCGCAGCCATTGGTGCCGGGACCGTTGACGCCGTCGAGGTCGGTCCAGCCGGGCAGACACGAGGCAAACGAACAGGTGCCGGGCGCCGAGCACTGGGCGACGGCGTTGGGGATGGTGCAGGCCTGATTGCAGCCGCCGCAGTGAGCAAGGCTTGTGTTGGTGTTGGCCTCACAGCCGTTGACGTGATTGGTGTCGCAGTTGGCAAAGCCAGCATTGCAACTGTCGATCAGACAGCCGCTGCCGGTGCAGCGCGGGGTAGCGTTGGCAAGATCGCAGGCCAGATTGCAGCCGCCGCAGTGATTGACGTCGCTGGTGGTGTTGGTCTCGCAGCCCGGTGCCGTGGTGCAATCGGCGTAGTCGGTGAAGCAGGAGGCGATCGCGCAGCTGCGGCCCTCACATTTGGCGGAGGCGTTGGGAAAGCTGCACTTATTGTTGCAGGCGTTGCAGTTGTTGACGTCGTTGGCCAGGTTTACCTCGCAGCCATTGGTCGGGCTCGTGTCGCAGTTGGCGTGGTCGCCGGTGCAGCTCTGAATGAAGCAGCCGCCCATTGCACATCCCGGCACGGCGTTTGGCAGGTTGCAGGCGGCGTTGCACGTCCCGCAGTTAGCGGGCGAGGTGTAGATGTTGATCTCGCAGCCATTGGAGGGGGTCAGGGGCAGATCGTTGTTGCAGTCGGCGAAACCGACATGGCAGGCAAAGTCGCACGCGCCCGCGCCGTTGCAGGCCGATCCGGCGTTGTCGCGCTCGCAGGAGCGCCCGCAGCCGCCGCAGTTGTCGTCGTCAGCGAGCAGGTTGGTCTCACAGCCGTTGGCGTGGTTGCCGTCGCAGTTGGAGAAGCCCGGGTTGCAAGAGTCGATCAGGCAGCCGCTGGCGCTGCAGCGCGCCGTGGCGTTGGGCAGATTGCAGGCTAGATTGCATCCGCCGCAGTGATTGACGTCGTTGGTCGTGTTGGTCTCGCAGCCCGGCGCGGTGGTGCAATCGGCATAATCGGTGAAACAAAAATCGATTTCACAGGTGCGGGTCGTGCACTTGGCGCCGGCGTTGGGAAAGCTGCACTTGTTGCTGCAGGCGTTGCAGTTGTTGACGTCGTTGGCCAGGTTGGTTTCACAGCCGTTGGTCGTGCTCGTGTCGCAGTTGGCGAAGTCGCCATTGCAGGCCTCGATGGTGCAGTCACCCAATGTGCAACCCGGTACGGCGTTTGGCAGGTTGCAGGCGGCGTTGCACGCCCCGCAGTTAGCTGGCGACGTGTGAATGTTGATCTCGCAGCCATTGGAGGGGGTCAATGGCAGATCGTTATTGCAGTCAGCAAAGCCCGTGTGGCAGGCAAAGTCGCACGTGCCCGCGCCGTTGCAGGCCGATCCGGCGTTGTCGCGCTCGCAGGAGCGCCCGCAGCCGCCGCAGTTGTCGTCGTCAGCGAGCAGGTTGGTCTCACAGCCGTTGGTGTGGTTGCCGTCGCAGTTGGCGAAGCCCGGGTTGCAAGAGTCGATCAGGCAGCCGCTGGCGCTGCAGCGCGCCGTGGCGTTGGCCAACTCACAGACCTGGCCGCAGCCGCCGCAGTGATTGGCATTGTTGGTCGTGTTGGTCTCGCAGCCGGGAGCGTCGGTGCAATTGGCGTAGTCCGTGAAGCAGAAGTCGATCGCGCAACCGCGCTGCTCGCATTTTGCCGCGGCGTTGGGAAAGCTGCACTTGTTGTTGCAGGCGTTGCAGTTGTTGACGTCGTTGGCCAGGTTGGTCTCGCAGCCGTTGGTCGTGCTCGTGTCGCAGTTGGCGAAGTCGCCATTGCAGGCCTCGATGGTGCAGCCACTCGATGTGCAACCAGGGACGGCGTTTGGAAGATTGCAGGCGGCGTTGCACGCCCCGCAATGGGCAATCGCGCTGCGGGTGTCGATCTCGCAACCATCGGAGGTCGCCAGGGGCAGATCATTGTTGCAGTCGGCAAAGCCCGTGTGGCAGGCAAAATTGCAGCTTCCCGAGCCATTGCAACCGGAATCGGCGTTTTCACGTGCGCAGGAGCGGCCGCAGCCGCCGCAGTTGTGGTCATCGTCGCGCACATCGGCCTCGCAGCCGGTCGCAGCCGTGTTGTCGCAATTGGCAAACCCTGTATTACAGCTGTCGATCAAGCAACCGCTGCCACTGCAGCGCGGCGTGGCATTGGCCAGCTCACAGGCTTGGCCGCATCCGCCGCAGTGATTGACGTTGGTGGTCGTGTTGGTCTCGCAGCCGGGAGCGGCGGTGCAATCGGCGTAATCGGTGAAACAAAAGTCGATTTCGCAGGTGCGGGCCGCGCACCTGGCGCCGGCGTTGGGAAAGCTACACTTATTGGCGCAGGCGTTGCAGTTGTTGACGTCGTTGGCCAGGTCGACCTCACAGCCGTTGGCTGCCAGTGTATCGCAGTCAAAGTGGTCGCCCACGCAGCTCTCGACGGTGCAAGCGCCCTGCGCACAGCCCTCATTGGCGTTGGGCAGGTTGCAGACGAAGCTGCAGCTTCCGCAGTGGGTTGGTGAGTTGTGAATGTCGACCTCGCAGCCATCGGAGCTGTCTTGTGGCAGGTCGCTGTTGCAGTCGCCAAAGCCCGTGTGGCAGGCAAAATTGCAGGTGCCCGAGCCGTTGCAGCCGGTCTCGGCATTCTCACGCGCACAGGAGCGGCCGCAGCCGCCGCAGTTGGCGTCGTCTGAGAGCACGTTGGCCTCGCAGCCGCTGCTGATCTTCTTGTCGCAGTTGGCAAAGCCAGGCACACACTGGCCATTGATCTGGCAGCCGCCCTCGACGCAGTGAGAATCGACGTTGGCCAACGAACAGATCAGGCCGCAGCCACCGCAGTTCGCGGTGTTGGCGCCTGTATCGGTCTCGCAGCCTGTAGCGGCGCTGCCATCGCAGCTGCCACGGCCGCTCTCGCACTCTCCGATCTCGCCGGTCAACGCCACGGTCAACGTAACGAATTCGGCGCGATTGATGTCCACCTCGACGAGAGCCGAATCGGCCGGCAGCGCGCCGGTCTCGAGGCCAGCGATTACTGCGACGTCGACGAAGAGCGTCTCGCCGGCGTTGAGGCGCGAAGGCAGGCTCTCGGGCACGCGGATGCGGCGGTTTGGGTTGTTCGGGTCGACCTCGAGCTTGTAGATCGATGTCTCGAACTCGGCATCGCTGCTCTCGTCGCTCGGAATGGTCACCGAGAGCATCCAGATGCGGGATTCGCCAGTGTTTTCAAAGCGGAAGCGGCGCTCGGCGCGACTGTTGATCGGAATCCAGCCAAAGTCGAGTTGATCGCCGCCCACACAATTCGGCGAGGTGGGCGGGTCGGATCCGAGCAAACAAAGCGTGTACCGGGTGTTGCCGCCGGCTGTGTCGGTGTCGCTGATCGTGTCGGCGTCGAATGCGTCGGCCACGCCGGTATCGATCTTCTCCCCAACATCATCAACGAGATCCGTTGTTGTGTGCGCATCGCGCGCGGCGTCAGCGCCGGTGTCATTGGTGCCTGGCGGGTTGATCGCGGCATCGTCGGAACAAGCGAAGGCTACCGTCATGAGAAAGACTAGACCAAGACGGCGCGCACCAAGGGACATAAGAGGCTCTCGACTCAACGTTTTTATAAATTGTAAGAGGGTAAGCGATTAAGCTTAAAGCAAGTCTGGCAGGTTTGTAGATCGAAGTCTAATCCATGCGTTGAGGCCAAGAACGCAAAAGAGCTCGGGCCAATTAAGTAGGCCCGAGCTCACCATTGCAGCTCAATCACATATCATCCAATCAATTCAACGTTCATAACACAGCAAGCGTCATAGCAGAAATTTTTACTGCAATTTAGCGCACATAGCTGGTGATGCGCTGGTGGACGGCGTGGTCGCCTTCGGTCTGAGCGAGCACACTGAGCAGATCGAAGCCGGCCTGGCCACCGAAGCGGCCCAGAGCAACAACAGTTGCCATGCGCACATCCGTGTTGCGATGCGAGGCCAGACCCTCGAGTGTTGCCACACCTTGCTCGCCGAAGGCCTCGGCGTAGGCGAGGATGATCGTGGGGTAGAGCGCGTGGGTGGCACGGTTTTTGGTGATCAAGTTCTCGAGCACTTCACGAACGCGCACGTCGTGGCCGTAGAGGGCAAGCGACTGAATGGCGCGGGCGCGCACGTTGGCCTGGATGCCATTGGCGGTGGTGATGCTCACCAGATCGCGCACCGGGTCGGCCGAGAGCTTGCGAAACTCGAGGCGGCTGGCCACGTAGTTGTCGGACTGCAGAAACGAGGCGACCAGATCAAGGCTGTTGACGCGCTCGGCCTGGGTGGCCTCAGACGGCAGGTACTCGGCGAAAGCGGCCGTGTTGAAGAAGATCGTGGCGGCGAGGAGGATGAGAGCAAACTTGAGAGTCTTCATAATCTATAATCTCCGTAACTTCGAAAGTTTCTGTTTCTGGTTGATGCGACCAACTCAGCGACTTGTTGCTATTCAATGCTAGCGTCATGCCAACGTTGGCAGATGCCCCGAAATAGGCGGGTAGTTGGCGCAATCACTGCTCGATGCAAGGTTTGCATGCAATGAGCGGGAGCCCCCACGGGCCGAGATTCCATGATCTGAATGCCAGACTAGCCGATCTGGCTGCGGGGGTGGCTAGGGCAGTTGCCACCGGGCGACGCGCGCAAAAAAGCCCCGGCGCGAACGCCGGGGCTTTTAATTCAAATCACGCGCATGCGAGAGATGTCAGGGGCAGCCTGCCACCGGTGGGATGCCGAAGTTGCTGGCGTCGTTGATCACGGCGGGCATGGGCCGAAAGAAGTAATCCGCCCTTACAAAGGGGGCCGTGCCCAAGTAGGGCGTGAAGTTGCAGCGACGAAGCGTCATGTCGGCCCAGGTCGAGGATGTGGGTTGCGCCGAGATCTGGCCAAAGGCGTCGATGATCGTGTCGCCGGCGTTGAAGGCGCCGGAATTGTCTTCGTCACGGTAGACGAAGAAGCGGTCGTCGCCATTGTGGTTCATGACGCTGGAGGTGACCTGGTCGCAGTTGGTGGCGATTCCGGGCACCGGATCGGTGGCGCTGGTGGCCGTGCTCTTGCACAGAGTCCAAACCTCACCGGGAGCGATCGTGCCGGCCGTCAATTTGACCTGCTGTGTGCAGGTCGTGTTCTGATTGGCGACCAAACACACACCGAACTGGTTTCGAGCGAGCGGGCTGGCGCCACAATTGTACAGCTCGAGCGCCTTGTTGTTGGTACCGCTGCCCTCGATGTATTCCGAGATGATCAGGCAGTCACCGACGGGCAGGTCGACAACAGTGATCTGCGCCGACTGAGAAGATCCGCCGATGCTCACCCTGACGGATTCCACACCGTCGTCGGCGCCTGCCACGACGTCAAATGTGGCGCTCATGGCGCCAGCGGCGACGACGACCGTTTCGTCGGCAGCGAGGAAGTTACCCGGCGACAAGGTGATGGTCACCTCCTGGCCGCCGGCCGGAGCGGGCAGATCGAGTGTAAGGGTCATCTCGAGCGAGGCATTGATCTGCAGCGATTCGGTGGCCGGTGCCAGGCTTACAATCGAGCGCGGCGAGGCCTCGCCATAGGTTCGAACATGGGCGGTGTGGACGTCCGTGCCCAGCGTAGCCGTCACCGAGAGGGTCGCGTCGGTTTCGGTGTGTGAGGTCAGTGTGATCGCGGCGCGCGACTGGCCGGCGGCGATGGTGACGGTTGCCGGCCCGGAGACCACGGCGGCGTCTTCATAGGCCAGGTCGATGACGAGGTCGGTGTCGGCCGCACGGTTGAGCACGACCTCGAGACCTGGCGAAGGGATTGCCGTCTGGTTGTGGCCCAAAAAGGAGAGCGCAGGCTCGATGCCCGCCAGAGAGGGCGGCCCGGTGATGACGTCGTTCGGGCCGCGTGGCTCGAGCTTGCTCAGGCCGTTGGCCCAGCGCAGCACGCCGGTCAAGCGCACAAAGCTTGCGCCCAGCGCAGGTTGCGGCGAGATCGCATAGATGAAGTCGTTGACGCGCAGATTGCCGGTGACGACAAACTCGTTGAGGGGCGTGCTGGTATCGGCTGCGCCCGGCGCAGGGGTGGCGTTGGTTACGGTCACGTTGGAGACGGTCACGAGCGCGCCCTCCAGTGCCTGACGGCGTGCGCCGGTCGTGGAGATCACGGCAGGATCGACGGCGAGTGCCGGGGGAAGGGCGTTGCCGCTCGAGAGCACGTCAAAACCTGTGACCGTGGCGAGCTGGATCTGGTCGAAGAAGACGCTGGTCGTTCCAGTGATGCTGATGCGATCTCCACGAGCCGGCATGACGGCCGCGCCGCGCATGAAGACATAAAGAGCGCTGTTGTCGACAGCGACATATCCTTCATCGTCGGGATGAACCTGCAAGAAGATGCCCTCGCCGGCGGCGACGGCGGTGACCAACGCGTTGGGCAGGCGAACGCGTTGGCCGGTGGCGACGGTGCCGGACTTGATACCGTAGATTGTGGCCTTGCAGGCCTTGTTGCCGGAGATGTCGTCCTCGGGGCAGGGGTGGCAGGCATCGCCGATGCCGTCGCCCGATGTGTCGTCCTGGCCCGGGTTGGGCACGTAGGGGCAATTGTCCGACAGGTTGGGGATACCATCGCCGTCCCAGTCGTTGGGGTCGAGGCCGGCGCAGGTGCCACCGGCATCGAACGGGCAGGGATCACAGGCGTCGCCGATGCCGTCGCCGTCGGTGTCGCGCTGGATTCCGCCATCGACCGGGCGAATCGGGTTGAAGATGAACGGGCAGTTGTCGATCTCGTCGGGGATGCCGTCGCCGTCGCTGTCCGTCATGTTGCTCAGCCCCGTGTACTCATTGGGACGAAACGGTATGCAGGACGGCTCTTTGTCCGGCTCGCCGCAAAAGAACAGCGCATACGCGTTTTGGTGAACGGCAGCACGAATCTGGGCCAGCGTCTTTCCCGCGTCGCGCTCGACGCACAGCCGACGCTGGCGCTGACAAACAGTGATCGTCTCGCAGCGATCGAGCTCTGCGGCCGGCACAAGGCCCTCGATGATGTTGGCGTCGCCGTACAGCGGAGCGCCGCCGCGCAGCACGAGGCTGACGTCGGCCGTCTCGGCATCGATCACGGCACGGTAGGGCTGGCGCGAAGTGCCGTCAAAAATCGTGATGTCGCCGACGTAGTCTTTGAGCAACAGCCCGATCTTGGTCTCGGCGCCCTGGGTGACCGCGGCGTTGTAGGTCGCCATCATCCACAACTCTTGGTCGGTAAAGGCAAAGTTGAAGTGATGCGTATTGAGATAATCGGCGCATTGAAGCTCGCGCAGCATATTCATCGAGCCGCTGGCCGACCAGTCGGTACCCAGGCCGATGGGCACACCAAGCTGCTTGAAGAGGGTGACCTTGGCCGTATTGCCGTAGAGATCGATGTTGCTGCGCGGCGACCAGACGAGCTTTGCGCCGTCGCGAGCGATCGAGGCGATGTCGGCGGCCGTCAGGCCGATGCCGTGGATGATCGAGGTATTCCGAACCACGAGGTCTGCGCCCGAAGCTCCGTCAAGGCAGAGGAACTCGTTTCGGGCCTCCGCGTCGATACCCTCGGCGACGTGGGGCAAGTAGATGCCCGAGGCGACGCGTGAGACGTTGTCGATGTTCGGGTAGCTGCAGCCACTCGAGCGCATAACGCCCGAAGAGTCGCCAAGCGGGAAGGTGCGGTAGTCGACGTCGATGCCGGTCAAGCCTTCGGTATGGTTGATGTGGTCGAGGTTTCGCAGCAGGCCGGCGGCGTTGTTGCTGCCGATCGAGCCGGTGACGCTGGTCGCGCCGCCAAAGAGCATGCGCAGCTCGCCGTAAAGGATGCCCTCGTGGGTGCTGTTGGCGCCCGGACTGACCTTGACCTCGTTGTGGCCGCGCGCGCCGGTGCGCCAGTCGTGACGGTGGTCGAAGCGCTCGTCGCCGTGGGGTTGGGGATGGCTGAGCGAGAAGGTGATGTGATCGTGGGGATTGATAAGCCCCGGCGAGATGACACCCTCGGCACAGGAGATGAGCGTCGCCGTTGAAGCGCCGACTTCATCGGCGCAGTCACAGCCGACACAGAGGATGCGCTGGTTGCGCGCGGCGTCGTCAAGCAACACGGAACCATTTTCGAAAACGGTGGTGCCGGACAAAACCTTTCCGCGAATCAAAAGGTGGCCGCTGGTGCCCGGGGTGGCGTCGCACAGCCGACCGCTCGTCGGCGCGCTGATTGGCGTAGGGCATACGACTATATCGACGCCAGGCCCCGGATCGATATTGGTGTCGGTGTCGGTCCCGCCCGTGTCGGCAATCGCGTCCGGTCCAAGAACATCATCGGGATCGGTGTCGCTGGTGTGTGGTGTGTCGTCGGTGGAGGTGTCAGTCCACGTGTCGCTCAAGCTTGTGTCAGTGTCCGGAGCTGGGTCACGCTTTTTGGGCGGCTCGTCGGTACAGCCTGCGGCAAGGGCTATCGCTAACAGTGAGACCAAAAAAAAGTGCCAAATTCGAGACGCATTTGGGCAAGAACCACGCATAGCAAATTCTCCGCGACCGCAACCATTGAAACAGCAAAGCTTTAAGTGATGCACTATCGTCAGGTAACGACGAACTCCATCCTTACCTCATTTCCAACTAAAAGTATGTTACTGGATTGTGAACTTTGTTTCCTGCCCTGAGAATCAGAGGCTCGAATCGTAACGCTGTGGCTTCCGGCAGCGAGACCCTCGAAGACAATCGCCCAGGTGACCCATACGTTGGGCAGGGGCCAGCTCTGATTGGCTTGCAAGGTATCGTTCATGGCCGTTTGCAGCGCCGGACTGAGGTCGACGCGAACGGCGCCGGGCTCGTCGCCAATGAGCTCGGCGGCGACGAAGTCACCATCGTCGAGGGAGACCTCGACGCGATCGATGCGGTCGTCGCCGACCACGGCGATGCCCGATATCGTGACATCGGGGCCCGCAACCTCGGCGCGCGCGGTGCGCGGCGAGGTGATCGTCGAGCCCAGCGCTACGGTGCCCGGGTTGTCGATCAGGGCGTTGCCTGGAAAAAGTACGGTCTCGTATTGGCCAAAGGCTGCGCCGTCACGGGTCAGATCAAGGCGATCGATCCATTTGACGTTCTTGTAGCCCCACATCTCCGGGATGATCAGGCGCGCCGGGCCACCGCGAAGCCTGGTCATCGGCTCGCCGTTGAGCTCGTAGGCGATGATCGCGGGCAGGGCCTCGGCCGCCGGCTCGAGCACCCGTGAGAGCGCCAGATTGCTCGTGAACCCGTCAGCCCCAAAGGTGCGAATCTTGACGCCGTCGGCCGGCAGGTCGAGCCCCTCGAACAAATCCGCGAGCGGAATGCCTTTGAAGATGCCGTTGGCCACCAGGGTCAGGAGCGGCGGGCCGACGTTGAGGCTGAAGACGCAGCGCATCGTCTTCCAATAACTGACGGCCTTGCCTTCGGACTCGAGCGCCTTGAGCGCTGCGTGATCGAATTCGCCCAGCGTGTCATTGCCCTGGGTGATGCGAAGCCGCCAGCTTTCGGGCGTCAGCCTGGGCGAGGCCTCCTTGGAGAGGCCCTGGCCGCTTTGCCAGTACCAGATACCGTCGTCAGCCGGGGTCAGAAACGGTTCCGTGCCCGTCAGGCCTCCCTTTTGTTCGACCGAGACGAACTCGCAGCCGGACATGATGCGAATGCCCAAAAAGCCGACCGCGCCCAGGCCCAATTGGCGAAGAAACTCTCGTCGTGTTCGCTCGCTCATCTCATTGTCCGAAGGTGATCGCCAGACCAAGGATCAGGTCGTGGCTCTTGACCGTGTTGACCCCGGCCACCGTGTACAAGTAATCGACGCTGACCTGGTAGCGCTCGCCGAAGCTGGCGATCACGCTCGGCCCGACTTTGGTGTAGCGCTGCGTCGTCGGCGAGAGGCTGAAGATATCGAGCGCCTGCGGGCTTCCAAGGCCGTAGACGCCGTTGACCACGCCGCGAAGCCAGATCCAGTCGGTCGGTCCGTACCCCACCTCGAGGCTGTAGGGAATCTCATCGGAGTAGTCGACCACGGTGCCAAGCGCCGTGGTGCGCTCGCCACGAAAGCGAAATCCGAGCTCGCCGGAAGTGTAGATCGGCAGCGGATAGAAGCTCTTGCCGACGAGCAGGCGAACGTCGTGCTCGTAGACCCCGTTGCCCAGTGTGGGCGTCATGCCTTCGAGATCGGGCGAGTAGCCCGTGGGCATCTTGGTGGCAAATGAGAGCGCCACGACGGCCGGCATATCCACGAATTGGTAGCGCATGCCAAGGGTCAGATCGCCCACGCCGGTTGTGCGCGCCGTCTGGAAGGTGCTGTCGAGCTCGAGGCGTTGAAAGGCGCCCGAGCCAAAGACGGTCAACCGCGGCATCAGCCCGAACTCGCCATAGAAATAAAGGCCCATCGCGCCAAATGAGCCTGGAATATCCTCGCTCAAGAGCGGAAACACCTCCCCGCGGTCCTTGTACTGGTCTTTTGCGGCCGAGAGGCCATAGGAGAGCTTTAAATAGGCCCCCTTGTCGGGCTGCGACCAGGCACCGCCCAAGGCTGCACTGGAGCTGAAAACGAGCGCGAGGCCAGCGGCCGCGGCCAAAAACGAGGCGAGGGCGCGTGGTCGGATTTTATCGATCATAGGCAAATACTCCGGGCGTACCTCGGTACTGAACAGCGCGCGCTCGGCGCGATGGTAACTTATAGGCAACGTCGAAAAGACACAACAGGGCCCCGGCGTGAAAGGCCAACAAGGCGCCGTGCTATTCCCCGCTAGTATATGCCCAGGATGTCTGCAGCCTGGCGCGCGGCTACGGCGCCGGCGGCCACGGCGGTCGCGACGCTGCGAAGCGGGTTGGTCGTGATGTCGCCGATGGCAAGGATGTTGGGATGGCTCGTGTGCTGGCGCGCGTCGACGCAGACATAGCCGGCACTGAACGCGAGATCGGGGGTGATGCTTGGGAGAACAGGCTCGACGCCGACGCGCACGAACAAACAGGCGACGTCGAGGTCTCTGTGGCCGTTGGGCGTAGCGAGCTTGAGGCGACAGCCGGTGGTCAGGGAGACGATGCGCTCGATCGTCGTCGGGCGCGGATGCACGACGATATGGCGGTGGGCCAGGGCTTCGACGACGAAGGCCTTGCGGGCTTTGATCTGGTCGTTTCGAAGCAGCATGTGCACCGTGCAGCCGTGACGAGCCAGATGCAGGGCGTTTTCGAAGCCGGCGTCACCGCCGCCGACGACGGCGACCGCACGATTGGCAAAGCGAGGCGCGTCGGCCATGGCCGACTGGCTGACATGGGCTCCAAGGCCCTCGGCTTCACCCGGAACGCCGAGGAGGCGGTAGCGTGTTCCAGTGGCAAGGATCACCAGTCGGGCAACACGGGCCGGGCGGCCCGCGAGCTGGAGCTCACAGCCAAGATCACCGGCGACAATCGCCTGGACTTGGGCGGCCTCTGGCAAGGCGATCGATTTTCTCTTGAGGTGGGCGGCCAGGCCCTCGATCAAGGCGAGGCCATCGTCGTAGTGGGCCGGCGGATAGTTGGTGATCGGGTTGTGAACGCGGGCGAGCGTGCCGCCGAGCTTGCCGTCGCTGGACAGCCAGGCAAATGGCACGCGCAGCGCATCGAGCCAAATCGCAGCGCTGATGCCGGCGGCGCCGGCGCCGATAAGCGCGCAGTCGATGTCGGCCAAATGATTCATAGAGGCTGCTGCGCGCTCGAGAACTGAGCGATCAACTCCTGGCGAAGCTCGCCCTCGCACAGCGAGCCACGGGCGGCAAAGGAGACGAGCGTGCCACGCTTCTTGGCGCCGCGAAGCTCCATGCAAAGCTGGCGCGCGCGGCAGCGCACGAGCAGCCCGCGCGGCTTGAGATGGCTCGCGAGGTAGTCGGCGATCTCGGCCACGAGACGCTCTTGAACCTGTGGGCGCGCGGCGAAATGGTCGATGACGCGCCCGATGCTGCCAAAGCCCACCATCTGCTCGTCGGCGACATAGGCGACGTCGATCGTGCCAAAAAACGGCACGAGGTGGTGCACGCAAAGCGACGAGAAGGGTAGCCCGAGCAGCACGATGGGCCCACTGTGCGCCTCGTGGTTTGCCGAGGTCACGCCAAAGACGCTCAGCACAGGCGGTGCGGCGCTGATGCCGGCGCTCATCTCGGCCATCATCGTTGCAAAGCGCTGGGGTGTGCGCTCGAGTTCGGCGTCGATCTCGGGGGTCAGGCCAAGCGCGTCGAGAAAGGCTCGAAAATGCCGGGTTGCTTCAGAGTTCATGGTAAATCGCTCTTGATCAATGAATTGCGTTAGACGAGCGAACCCTGGGAGCCGGGCAAGGGTTGGTTGAGATGGCGAAAAGCGTTGGCCGTGGCCACGCGCCCGCGCGGTGTGCGTTGGATGAAGCCGAGCTGCAACAAATAGGGCTCGACGACCTCCTCGATGGTGTCCTTCTCCTCGCCGATGCTCGAGGCAAGTGTATCCAGACCGGTCGGTCCGCCGCCAAACTTGATCACGAGCGCGTCGAGGTAGAGCCGGTCGAGATAGTCGAAGCCGGCGTGGTCGACCTCCAAGCGCATCAGCGCGTAGTCTGCCAGATCGTCGTCGATCGATGTGTGGTTGCCCACGATCGCGTAGTCGCGCACACGGTTGAGCAGGCGATTGGAGATGCGCGGGGTGCCGCGGCTTCGCCGGGCGATCTCGGAGGCGCCTTTGTCGGTGATCCCGATGTCGAGGATGCGCGCCGAGCGCTTGATCACGTGGGTGAGCTGCTCGACGTTGTAGTAGTCCAGCCGCGCCACATAGCCGTAGCGATCGCGAAGCGGCGCGCTCAACAAGCCCGAGCGCGTCGTCGCCCCGACCAACGTAAAGGGCGGCAGCGCAAGTTTCATGCTGCGCGCGTGCGGGCCGTCGCCGATCACAATGTCAAAGTAGAAATCCTCCATGGCCGGATACAGGTTCTCCTCGACGATGGCGTTCATCCGGTGACACTCGTCGATGAAGAGGATGTCGCCTTGCTCGAGCGCACTGAGGATGCCGGCCAGGTCGCCTTTTTTCTCCAGCGCCGGGCCGCTCGTGGTGTGCACTTTAACGCCCATCTCATGGGCCAGGATGTGGGCCATCGAAGTCTTGCCCAAGCCGGGCGGCCCGCACAGTAAGATATGATCGAGCGGGGCCTTTCGAATCTTGGCCGACTGGACCATCACCCGCAGGTTGTCCTTGATCGAGTCCTGCCCGACGAAATCTTCGAAGCGCGTTGGCCGCAGCCATTGCTCGAACTTCTCGTCGTCGGCCTCGGTGAGCGTCATTTCGATGTTCGGATCTCGTGCCATGACAACTGCTTCCTTTTATCGCTCCCCACCCGAAGGCAAGGGGAGGCTTTTTTCAACGCAACAGCTTGAGCGCCTGTCGCAGCAGAACTTCGATCGGCGCCGAGGCCTCGTCTTGGGCCAGAATCTGCACGACTGTGGCGTCGACCATCGCCGGCGCATAGCCCAGGTTCAAGAGCGCCGAGCGCAGGTCGTCGCTGACGCCGGGGATAACCGTCGCCTGGGGCGGCGAGAGATCGCCCAGATCGATGTCGTCGAGCGAGTTCTTGAGCTCCAAGATCAAGCGCTGGGCAGTTTTCTTGCCCACGCCGCTGACCTTGGTGAGTTGCGTGACATTGTTGGTGTGCACGGCCATCACGAAGTCACCCGGGCTGAGCTCCGAGAGCACAGCGAGCGCCATCTTCGGGCCCACGCCGCTGACACCGATGAGTTTGGTGAAGAGGCGCTTGACCTCGCTGGCGCTGAAGCCAAAGAGCTGGATGGCGTCCTCGCGCACGCTGGTGTGTACGAACAGGCTGACGCGACCCTCACCATCTTCTTTGATGCGGCCCAGCGTGCCCATGGGCACGTGGACCAGGTAGCCCACGCCTCCTACATCGAGGATGATCGAGTCCAACGTGTAGCTGTGAACGCGTCCAATCAAGTGTGCGATCATCGTGTGCTTCCCTAGGCTTGCAGCCGACGTTTGAAGTCATGGGCCTGGCAGTGGCAAATTGCGACGGCCAGGGCATCGGCGGCGTCTTCGACCGGATCGACGCTCAGACTGAGCACAAGGCGCACCATGCGCTGCATCTGCTCTTTGGTGGCGCGGCCTTGGCCGGTGACGGCCTGCTTGACGCTGGCCGGGGGGTATTCGTGCAAATCGAGCTGAGCGTGCTGCAGTGCGAGCAACGAGACGCCGCGCGCGTGGCCAAGCTTGAGGCTCGACATGGCGTTTTTGGCCATGAAGATCGATTCGACCGCGGCCTGCTCCGGCTTCCACTCATCGAGGATACCCGAGATGCCACGGTAAATGATCTCGAGGCGGTCGATAAAGACCTTGGCGCCGGTGGCGTTGATGCGCCCGCTGGTCACATGCTCGAGCGTGGTTCCCTTCTTTCTGACGATTCCATAGCCGGTATAGCGGCTACCGGGGTCGATTCCAATAACAAGCAAGGCGCTGACTCCCGGGCACAAGTGAGAGGTCCATTCTCTTTCAGGGCGGTCAGCGGGAATCATGCCGTCGGATCAACGCCCCTGTCCATGGGAATCTTCCTGGCGAAATTCGCCCTCGATCCAGTTGGCGATGCAATCCTCGAGCAGTTGGCGGCAGGCGATGAAGTCCTTGAGCTCGCCCTTGAGCGGATCGGGAATGCCGGCTTTTTCCAGTGGCTCGCTGGCATACTCCCAGATGCGCACCACGCGATCGAGCAGGGCGCGGTCGAGCTCGGCGACGGTGGCCTCGTGGCGCGGCGACATCACGAACAGGTAATCGGCCATGCGCAGCAAGGGCAGCGAGACTTTTTGCGAGCGGTGGCCTTCGATATCCAGGCCGCACATGCGCATGGCCGTTCGCGCGTGCTCGGCGGCCTGATAGCCCTGCAGGCCGAGCACGCCCGCCGAAATGATCGCCGAGCCGATGCCCTGCTCCTCGAGGCGCTTCTTCAAGAGCGCCTGGGCCATCGGCGAGCGGCAGATATTTCCGGTACAAAGACAGACGATGCGCAGTGTTGGGCTCACGCATGCTCCTGGATTAGAAAAAGTGCTGGTACTCGGGAGGAAGATCCCACTCGACCTGGGCGCCGCGCACGCGATCATTCAAATCGGCGCTGCTCAAGGTGTGCCAGTAGAGCACACTCTTGTGGGCCAGATCGAGGCGCGCGCGCTCGCCGATGATCGCGGCAAAGGCCTTGGCCGTATAGGTCGGGTCGAGCTCGAGGTCTTCGAGATCCATCACCAGGCGCTCGTAGCGCGCGCCCTCGGCGGTCGGCTCGCCGTAGCCGGGTCCGATATAATTGTCGAGGATCGTGACGTCCTGGCGGCGGATCTTGGGGATGTCCTTGACGCCGAGCTGCTCGAGCACGTGGCCGCAGCGATTGGCCAGCGTGGCGGCGGTGTGGGCATTGGCGATCACCTTGTCGACCACGCGCACGCCGATGACCCGCGATTTCATGCCTGCCAGATGACAGCCGAGGATCAGCCCCGAGAGCGTGCCACAGGTGCCCGCGCCCACAAAGATCACGTCGGGCTCGGGCAGCTCGCCCTGGTCGACCTGGTGCTTGAGCTCGAGCGCGGCATTCACATAGCCCAAAACGCCCACGAGCGAAGAGCCGCCACCGGGAATGTAATAGACATCCGGGTGGCGCGCGAGCCACTCCTTGATGCGTATCTTGGCCATGGCCATGGGCACCTGGGCCATGTGGCCGACCAGCGTCAGCTCGGGTTGGGTGGTGCTCAAGGCTTTGAGCACGTCGAGCACGTGGGCGGTGATCGGCTGGGGAAAGTGCAGCGCTGCCGGTTGAAGGCCGATCTCGCGAGCGTAGATTGAGGTGGCCAGGACGTGGTGGCTGCCGATGGCACCGACGGTCCATACCTTGTCATAGCCCTGGGCCTTGGCGTCACCGAGTAGGAACTCGAGTTTACGTACCTTGTTGCCGCCATAGAGCGTGCCGCTCAAGTCGTCGCGTTTGACGAAGAGATTGGGAATCCCAAACTCGCTCCCCAGACGCTCGAGCGGGGCGACGGGTGTGGGGAATTGGCCGAGTTCGACGCGCGCGAGCGTGCGCGTCTGGGGAAAGCGGCCAAACAACTCCAATTCCGACATGGCAGTTCCTGTTTAGTTTTTTCGTTGCGGACGAAACTAGGTGTTAAGCTGGGTTCAACATTGGGATGCTAACATGATTCATTGGATCAACCTCACAGACACGCGCCACGACGGCCCGGGAGAATTTTTCATGAGCAAGAACGAACAAGATTACGACAAGGCCTCCAAGACGATGCGCATTTTTCGCTCTTTTGCCAAGCCCAAGACGCTGGTGCCGCCCGACGAGCTCAAACAATGGATCGACGCGCTGCAATCTGGCAAGGGTCCCGATGGCCAGGCGATCAAGCATGTGCACTATGTCTTTGAGGACGAGCAAAGCGCCGACTACAACCACCAGGCCCTCTCCTTTGCCGGCGTGGCCACCGAGGTAGGCACCAAGAGCCGCCACAGCCCGTTCAAGCCCGCCGACGGCGAGCCGAGCTTTTCGACGCGCGAAGACTTCGGGATCGATTGAGACCCAACGAGCAGGCCTAGCAGACGCGTCGGGCCAGCAAAAAGAGCAGCAGCAAAACAACCCCCGCGACGAGCAGCACAGGGTTCTTTCGTGCCATCGCCCATTTGAGCACCTGGCCATAGGTTGGGTTGGCCGCAGGGTGGGTGGGCAGATCAGGAAAGGAAATTGGCTTGACGGGCTGTGAGGAAAAGCCCGAATCCCGCTCGTCGAGCTCAAGTGCCAGATCGTCGACGCGCTCCGACCATGCTTGCTGGCGAGGGGCGGAGGCCTCGACGCGCAGCGGCGCGATCGGCTGGGAGGCCGAGATGGCCTGCTGGACACGCTGCTCGGCGGCCTGCACTTTCTCTTCTTTGATCTTGACCGTGCGCCGGCTCGCACCGCGCGGGCGGGTATCATCGACACTGACAAGGCGCTCGGCGCTCTCCACGGCTGCGCGAAAATTGGCCAGCCGCTCGTCTCGAAAGACTTCGGTGTGCTCGTTGGCAAAATCCTCGGCATGCACAAACGAGCCGGCAAGTATGGCAGCTTTGGCGGCCGGGTCGACTTCGCGAAATGGCTCGGTGCGCTCGACCGGCTCGCCGTCGGGCGCGAGCTCGAGATCGGGCATCGTGCCTTCGCGAATGATGCGCGTCATATGGCGCCCGTCATCCTCCTCAAAGATCTCACGCAAAAACGCGCCAGCATCGAGAGGCGTAAATGCCGGCTCCACTTGGGCCAGAAACGCGCTCAGCGCCATCTGGAGATCGCGGGCCGTTGTAAAGCGCTGGGCCGGATCGGAGGCCAACGCCTTCATAATGATGTTGTCGAGGCGCGTGGGGATATCGTCTCGAAAGCTCGACGGCACAGCGATATCGGCCTGTCGCACCTTGCGAATCATCGCCATCATGTCTTCGGACTGCCCATAGACCGAGCGGCCTGTGAGCATCTCGTAGAGGCAGATTCCAATCGAGAAGACATCGGAGCGGCCATCGAGCTTCTTATCCCAGGCCTGCTCGGGCGACATGTAGCCGAACTTGCCCTTGATCACGCCGGCGCGCGTCTTCTCCCGCACCGCCGAGTCGATCTTGGCCACGCCAAAATCGATCAGGCGCACATCGCCTTCAAAGCTGACCAAGATGTTGTGCAGGCTGACATCGCGGTGCACGAGCTGCAGGGGCTGGCCGTTGGCGTCGCAGCGCGTGTGCGCATAGTGCAGCCCGGCGCAAGCCTCTCTCGCAATAAAGCAGGCCACGGCCAGCGGAAAATCCATGTCGCGCTTGACCACCTGGGCCAGCGAGGCGTGCAGATCCTTGCCCTCGACGTAGTCGAGCACCACGTAGAGCACATCATCATGGCAGCCGACATCGTAGACCGGCACGATGTTGACGTGGGTGAGCGAGGCCGTCAGCTTGGCCTCCTCGAGCAGCATGCGCTTGAAGGACACGTCCTCGGCCAACTTCGGATGCAAAATCTTCAGCACGAACTGGCGCTCAAAGCCACCGTAGCCCATCGCCCGTGCCAGATAGATCTCGGCCATGCCACCCACACCGAGGCGTTCGATCAGATGATATGGTCCGAGTTGTTGCACGGTAGGCTAGATACTCCGAGAAACGGGGGTAATGCTGCGACCTGCGCCAGCTTGGCGCGTGATCGATTCTATTACAAGCACCGCCATCGCCAAACCGAAATCTCACAAAGGCGTCGCTAGCCTCTACCGGCTCAGGGTTCCTCGGCCATTGGCAAGCCGAACATGAGATGAAAAAGCGTTTGCGGCCATGAAAAACCGTTTTAGCTGGCTGTATATTTGAAAACGATTCACGGAATCTGGACGCGTGAGCAGCAGACGGCCCGCGCGAACTTGTTGACGCTTGCAGGGAAATACGCAATTGTGCCTGCCAGACTGGGCCGGTTGGAGTGTTGTAAGCAATGGCAAAGAAGTCCACGTTCTACTGTTCCGAGTGTGACCGCACGACAGTGCCAGTCGTTGAAGAGGGGGGCAGCCCTCGCTGCCCGATCGATGGAAGCAAGCTCTTCACGTTGCCCGAAGGCCTGTCGCCGGGCACGGTGGTCGATGGACGATACACGATCGTGCGGCCTCTGGGGCGCGGTGGCATGGGTGTGGTGTTCGTGGCCGATCATCAGGCCAGTGGCCGGCAGGTGGCTCTGAAGCTTATCGGCACGCTCACCGATGACGCGCTGATGGTGCGTCGATTCTTTCGAGAGGCCAAAGCGAGCGCACGCATCGTGCACCGAAACGTGGTCGAGGTCTACGACTTTGGCCAAACCGCCGAAGGGCGGCCCTTCATCGCCATGGAGATCCTCAAGGGCGAAGAGCTCGCCGAGATTCTGAGTCGCGAGGGCGCGCTCTCGGCCCAGCGTAGCGCCCATATCGCCGCCGAGATATGCGCCGCGCTCGCGGCCACCCACGCGCACAAGATTTTGCACCGGGATTTAAAGCCCGCCAACGTCATGGTTCACATCGAGAACGGTGTGGAACGCATCAAGGTGCTCGATTTTGGCCTGGCAAAGGCCGTCAAAGACGAAACCGGAGAGTTGGGCACGCTCACGGCAACGGGCATGATGGTTGGTACGCCGCACTATATGAGTCCGGAGCAATTTCGGTGCAGCGAGGTTGGCCCGGCAGCCGACCTCTACGCTGTGGGTTGTTTGCTCTACCAGATGCTCACGGGGCGAACGCCATTTGAGGGCAACAACGTCTTTGGATTGATGCGCGCTCACTCCGTGGAGGCGCCGATTGCGCCCAGACAAGCCGCGCCGGCCAATGCAATCCCGCTCGAGCTCGAAGCGTTGTGCATGGAGTTGTTGGAAAAGGAGGTCGTCAATCGTCTCACCGATGCCTCGGTTGCCCATCGTCGCCTGCGCGAGATGGCCGGCACGCTTTCAACCGATGATGGCACTGCCACCCACGAGGCAGGCGACACCTTGCCGAGCGACTCCAGCGAGCTGGCGAGCGAGTCGCTCCAGGCGTTCGAGGCGAAGCGCTTTCGCCCGGCGTTGGTCGGGCGCGAACACACGCGCAAATTTCTAGCCGGCATCATGCAACAATGCCTGCAAACCTCACGCCCGGCCGTCATCGTCCTTGAGGGGCCAGGTGGCGTGGGCAAGTCTAAGCTCTTGGAATGGTATCAAGATCGCGCTCGCCGCGAAGGCTTTCGTGTCGTCCAGGGGCTCTTCTCCGAAGGCCACCTTGGGCCGACCGCCGCGCTCAAGGAGGTGCTCGAAGGCTTGCTTGGTGTCGTCGATGAGTCCTGGGACGTGATTGAACCCAAGCTCGCTGCCTTGGTGTGGGCGGATGGTCGCCCGGGGTTGACGGAGAATGAGCGCGCAAGGTTGCGCCCATTCTTGAGACCGGCGCAATCCAGCGTGCACGATGCCGATCACGAAGGCTTTGGCCAAGACGAGCGCGAGAGCCTCTACGAGTCTTTGTTTCGCACGCTGCGTCTTGCTGCAGGCGATGGGCCGACGCTGGTCATCATGGATGACCTGCGCGACGATCGTCCCTTTGATACGAGTTTTATCGAACGCCTCGGCTCCCAGCTCGCCGAGAGCGAACAGCCGCTCTTGGTCGCCATGTCGGTGCGCACTGAGCGGCATGGAACCGCTGATGCGGCGCCGCACGACGGCGAAAGTATGCAGACGGCGGTCTCCTCGCTGGCCGTCACCATGCGTGAGCAATACTACCGCGTCGAGCTCAAGGCGCTCGACGCGGCAGAGCTCAAGGCGTTGGTCGAGCAGGCCGTGCCAGGCATCATGGCGAGCGCCGTCGAGCGTGTTACCAAGCTTGCTGCCGGCAGCCCGCTCTTTGCGTTGCAGCTTTTGCGAACCATGGTTTCTGCAGGCAGCCTTCGGCGCACCGGCGAGCGCTGGGAACTCGTCGGCGAGCCGGAATTGCCGGTCAATCTCGACGCGGTGCTCGCTGAGCGCCTGGAGAGGCTGAGCAATCGACCAACCGAAGAAGCGCTGCTCGTGCGCGTCGCTTTGATTGGCAGCCGCGTGCCAATTGCCTTGATCGAGGACGTACTCGAGCGCGAGGGCAACACGGCGCTGGCCGCCGAGCTCGACGATCTGCTTGACCGGCTGCTTGACGATGGATGGTTGCGAAACGCCGACAGCTTCAAAGAGGACGCCGTCGTCTTTGAGCACGGCTTCGTGCACCAGGCGCTGCTGCATCGCTACGGCGCAACGCGCGCCGCGCGCAAGCTCCACGGCCTGGTCGCCGAGGCGCTCGAGCTCCACCATGCGAGCCAGCTCGAGCCCTGGGCCTTTGAAATCGCCGAGCACTTCATCGGTGCGCGAAACGAGGCTCGCGCGCTGCCCCATCTGATGACGGCCGCGCGAGCTGCCGAGCGGCGCTACGCAATGGATGCAGCGATCGAGGTGTGGCTTCGTGCACGCGTCACGCTTGAGCGCGCCGGCGCCGATCAATTGACTGCCACGACGGTGCACCACGGCCTGGTCGCATCCCTGATCTACGCTGACCGCTACGACGAGGCGGGTCAAATCCTCGACCAGCTCGCTGACGAGGCGGAGACGCTCGAGCTTCGTGGCGATCTGGCCCACGCGCTGGCCGCTCTTCAACAGGCGCATATCCATTATGGTCAAGCCATCGATCAATTCGACGTCCTGGGCAGGGAAGGGCGACGCATGCGCGTCGAGCTGAAAGACGCCGAGATCGCGGTGAAACTCAGCGATCTAGTTAGCGCGGCGAAACGCGCTCAAACCGTGCTGGACTTCTCGCGCCAGCGTGACGACCGACGCCTGATCGGCGCGGCCCTGAATCAATTGGCGATGATCGCACAGTACGCCGGGGAATTGCAGACCTCGCTTGGCTTTGTTACCGAAGAAGAAGTCGTCTGGCGTGAGATCGGCGATGAAGTGGCGTTGGCCCGCTGTTTGTACACGCGTGGAACGCTCTTTTGGCATTTATCAGATTACGCCCCGGCGCTCAGAGCCTTTGGCGAGGCCATACCCCTGCTCGAGCGCGGTGGCCACCGCCGAGGGCTTGGCCATTGCTTGCGCATGGCCGGCGTGAGTGCACAGCAACTCGAGCGCCTCGATGAAGCCTTGAGCTATTGTCGCCGGGCTCGAGAGACCTTTGAGCGAATCGGAGACCGCCGCGGCCTGCAGCGCGTCGCACTGTGTCTGGCCGATGTGCACTCCGCGCGCGGCGAGCATCAAGACGCCACCGAATGGGCCGACCAAGGCCTTGCGCTGGCTCGCAAATTAGATGACGCCCAGGCCGCATGCGCGAGTCTTGTGACTCTGGGTGAGACCAACCTTCTATGCGGCACTTTCAGTCGCGCGATCACGTTTTTTGAAGAGGCCCTGGCCATGGAAGCGCAGCTCGGGGCGCCAGGTTTTCGCGCGGCCTACACCCACGAGAAGCTCGGCGAAGCGTTCGCGCACACAACCGAGCCAGACCGCTCTCGGGAGCATTTTGATAAGGCGATTGCGATTTATGAAAAAATTGGTAACACTTTGGCCGCAGCAAAATTGAAGAAGCGCTTGGATGGAATTCAATGTTGATGATCGATGAGTGAGGTGTTTTATGTCGCTGACCTACCCGCATATAGCAATTTTCGGCGCGAGCGCACAGGTCCTGGAGTTTGAGGATGGTCTGCAGCTTATCGTGCGCAGCGGAACCTTCGTCGAGAACTTCGAGGTCAAGATCGACAAAGTCACCGGTGAAATGATCGTTGGGCAACCGGCGCTGACGGCGGCCTACGTTTTCGTAAACTTCAAAGATCTCGACACGGGTGACGAGTCGAAGGCCTATCACCCGGTTCCCAACAAAAAGATCTTGTTGACCGTGCCCTCGCTCGTTGAAACAACGGCCGCCCCGGCGCGCATGCTCCACTCCAAGGGCAAGGGCTACCCGCAACCCGATCTGTGGGCTCCCAGGCCCGATGTTGGCGTCGACCCGATAAGCTCAACCGGGTACTTCATCGAGTTCAACTCGTTGAGCACGTTCCACGTGACTCAAGACTAGCGCCCGGGCACCGGGCAACGGTGTTGGCTTGACACCGTTGCCCGGCGCTGTTTAAGATGCGCCCGTTCAATATGCGCTTGATACCAACACGGAATGAAGGTGGTGCCCACCCGGTTTTAGCCTGCGACTTTGCGGCTTTGTCGGGGCGATGTTTGAGGCACTGCCATGTGTTTGCCGCGATTTCACAACGAGGTTGTTACCCATGGTTACCAACGATCAGATCGAAGCCTACCTCATCGAGAACGGATTGCCCTTTGAACAAGTTCGCGAAGGCCTCTGGCTCATTCACGACGACATCGATTACATCGACAACATCGTGGTCTATCACACGCCGCCCGTGATCACGTTTCGCGTCAAGCTCATGGAAGCCCCCTCGGCCGCAGCGCGCATGGAGTTGTTTACGCGCCTGCTCGAGCTTAACGCTACCAGCATGGTGGCGGGGGCTTATGGTTTGGAGGACGATGCCGTGGTCATCGTGGACACGCTGCAAAGCGAAAACCTTGACCACAACGAGTTTCAGGCCTCGATCGATGCGATCGCCATGGCCGTTCGCGAGCACTTCGACGAGCTCACCGAGATCATCAATCGGCATGCTTCGCCGGACTGAATTGGAATTAACGGGTCTTTTCCATCGATAAACATTGCGTTAGTCTTGCACGACGGTCATACGGCCTGCAGCGATGAATCCAGACAGGGCGTAAAAAGGAGACGATAGATGGGCATTTTCAATCGCATTGGGACGCTGCTCAAAGCAAACATCAACGACTTGATCAGTAAGTCCGAGGATCCTGAGAAGATTCTCAACCAGCTCGTGCTCGACATGAAGGAGCAGCTGATCGCGGCCAAGAAGCAGGTCGCGGTGGCCATTGCCGACGAGAAGCGCCTCAAGAAGCAGCTCGACAATGAGCTGCACGTCTCACGTGAGTGGGAGAAGAAGGCGATGATGGCGATTCGCGCCGGTCGCGACGATCTGGCCAAAGAAGCGCTCTCACGCAAAAAAGAGCACGACGATCTGGCCAAGGAGTTTCAGGGCCAGTGGGAGTCTCAGAAGTCTGCTGCCGACAAGCTTCGCGACTCGTTGCGCCAGCTCAACAGCAAGATCGAGGAGGCCAATCGCAAGAAAAACCTGCTCATCGCTCGCAAAAAGCGCGCCGAGGCTCAAAAGACCATCCAGGAGACGATGTCCGGGCTCAGCGATACGTCAGCCTTTGACGCATTTGAGCGCATGTCGGGCAAGATCGAGCAGATGGAGGCTGAGGCCGAAGCTTCGGCCGAGCTCAGCGAGAGTTTTTCCGGCGACGATCTCGCCGCCAAATTCAGCGCGCTCGAAGGCGACCATGGCGGTGACGAGGCGCTCGCAGCTCTCAAAGCCAAGATGGGCGTTGCCACCGAAAAGACCCAGTTTGAATTCGAGGAAGAAGAGGCCAAGGCCGAGCAAAAGCAGACCGTTGGCGCTCGCCGAGGCACCTGGGACACCGAAGACTTCTAAATACTTGTTCAATTGATCGCCGAAGAGGCCCGGTTATGCCGGGCCTTTTTGCTTTGCTCGCCAGGTAGAACGCCATGCCCGCTCGCGCTGTAATCGGCGCCGTCTTGTGCGCCGGTTTCGGCTCGAGGCTGCGCCCGCTGACCGATGTCCTACCCAAGCCTTTGCTCCCATTTTTGAACACGCCGCTGATCGCCTATGCGCTCAATCACCTCTCGCTGGCGGGCGTCGAGCGCGTCGGGATCAATTTGCACCATCTGCCTGACACGATTCCGCCCGTGGTCGACCGGCTGTGCGAGCAGTTCGGCCTGCTGCCGGTGTATGTGCGCGAGTGGGAGATTCTGGGCACGGCCGGCGGCATTCGCGGTATCTGGCAGGGTCTGGGCGACCCGCAATCGACGCTCGTCGCGCTCAACGGCGACAGTGTCATGAACCTCGACTTGAACGCCCATCTCGAAGCCCACCGCCAAAGCGGCGCCGAGGCGACGATCGTGGTCCGCCCGCGCGCAAGCGACCAGCCCGGGCGCGTCTGGCTCGACCGCGAGGGCAACTTGCAGGGCCTTCGCGCCATGCGCCACCCCGACGCCCCGCCCGACGAAGAGCTCGTCGAGTACGATTTTACCGGGGTGCACATCCTCGAGCCGCGCCTGCTCGAGACCATTCCACTGGAGAAGGGCTGCATGGTCGGCGACGTCTACGGCCCGATGCTCGAGGCAGGAAAGCGCGTCAACATCTGTGTGAGCGAGTCCTTCTGGGCCGCGCTCGATACCCCCGAGCTGTTCGTGCAGACGAGCAAGCGCGTCTTGCTCTCGCCGGAGATCTTCGAGCAGGCGCCGCTTCCCGACCCGACCTCGGCCGGCCTCTACATCTTCAATCCCGACACGATCGACAACAAGGCCCAGCTTGCAGCGCCCATCTTGTGTGGACTGCATGTAAAGATCGAGGCTGGCGCAAAGCTCGGGCCGTTCTCCCTGATCGACGGCGTCGAGCTTGCCGGCAACGCATCAGTAAAAAACGCCGTGCTCTACGGAATGGGACGCATCGAGGGCGAGTGGCACGATTGCCTGGCGGTTGCAGGCAAGGTCATCGCGCTCAAATAGCCTGGCTGTCGCTTCGCGCGGGCAGAGGAATGCCGCGAGGGGAGGTGACGTGGAGTTTGGCGCGTCCGTTGCCGAGCTTCTCGACGAGGACGCGGTGCTCGACGCGCTCCTTGAGCTCCTCGACATGGCTGATGATGCCGATCTGTCGGCCGCTGTCACGTTGCAGGGTATTGAGTACGGCGATGACCATGTTCAGCGTCTCGCTGTCGAGGGTGCCAAATCCTTCGTCCAAAAATATCGTCTCGACGGGCAGGGTGACCTGGCGAAAGTCGGCCAGCGCCAGCGCC
This sequence comes from Lujinxingiaceae bacterium, assembly GCA_013697635.1. Taxonomy (GTDB): domain Bacteria; phylum Myxococcota_A; class Bradymonadia; order Bradymonadales; family Bradymonadaceae; genus JACCWM01. The sequence continues at coordinate 84,093 of JACCWM010000106.1, forward strand.
AGGGCCAATGAGACGAGAAACGTCTCGCCGCCCGAGAGCGTGGTGATCGGGCGAACGAGATCGGCATTGTCGAGGTCGATGACGCTGAAGGCCAAAAGCGGCTCCTGGTGCTCGCCCAAAGAGACACTGAGTGCATAGCGAGGATAGAGCTTATGAAGCCAGATGTTGGCCTGGTCAACAAGCTCTTGGAGGTTGAGACTCTGGGCAAAGCGTTGGAATCCCTCGCCATTTTGCACGCCGATGAGCTTGTGGATGGTCTCCCAGGTGTGGGCCTCCTGGGCTTTTTCATCGCGTGCGTGGCGCGTGTGCTCGAGCTCGGACTTGAGCCGGGTCTGGCGCAAGCGGCGGCCTTTGAGATCGCCCAGATGCTCGCTCTCACCAGCGATCTCGGCATCGAGCACGCTCAAGTCGGACTCGAGCGCATCGTCGGCTAGCTCGGCACCCTCGGCCAGCAGGGCAGGGCGCTCGGTGATGTGTTTGGTCAGACGAGCATCGCCGGCTCGGTGCACGGCCTCTGAGCTCTCCAGGGCGAGTTGAATGCCATGGGTCTCTTCTTCGAGACGTGTGCGCTGCTCGGGCGCGAGCAAACAAGCCAGGAGTGCGTGCTCGTCGGCAAGCTCGAGCTCGGCGAGCTGGCGGGCGAGCGCGTCCCCAGCGGTATCGTGGGCCTGGGCGCGGCTCTTGCGGTTCTCGGTGGCGTTGTCACGGGCGGCCTCAGCCCTTGTGAGCGCGGCGGTGCTGTCGGCGAGCTTGCCCTGAGCAGCTTCGAGCTGTTTTTCGCCGCTCTGTTGGGCTTTGAGCAGGCCGGCCTCGACGTCGTCGGGATTGCGCCCGCCGAGGCAGGCATCGAGGTGTTCGGCAAAGCGCTGCACGGCGGCCCCACGCGCGAGCTCATCGAGCTGAGCGGACTCCCGGGCGGCGTCGGCGCTGTCGAAGTGTTTGTCGGCCGCGACGAGGGCATCGTGTGCAGCCGTGGCGCTGCGTTGGGCGGCCGCCAAGGCGGCCTCGGTTGCGATGATTTCATCCAGAACGAGCGCGGCGCGTCCAATCGCCTCAGCGATGTCTGGCTCGCCGCCCAGCGCAGCGCAGACGACGTTGCAGGCACCCAGCTCACCGACGAGATCCTGCTCGACGAGCACGATCTTCTCTGCCAGCACGCCGATGCTCACTTCGAGCTCGCTGGCGCGCGCGGCGGCCGTCTGGAGCGACTGGTCGATCTCTCGGCGCCGTGTTGCGTTGGTAATTTGAGCGTCGATGGCCACGCGAAGGGCGGCCGATGCATCCTCGACGCACTCGGCGCAGCTCTGGAGTGTTGCGAGCTTTGTCGCACAATCGCGTCGCGCGGCGTCGAGTGTGGCGATCAGCGCATTCAAGGCCTCAGCCATTGCCCGGCTGTCTTCGCTCGGATCGAGGCCAGCCTCGGCGAGCAGGGCGCGCAGGATCTCTGTCTGGCTGCCAGCTTTGATCGCCAGTGCAGCGAGTTGGTCGCTGAGCTCGGCGAGCGTCGTTTTGAAGAGCACGTCGTCTTTTTGGGCACTTGAAAGTGCGTCCCTGCTCGATTCGAGGTGCTGGCGAGCGTCTCGAAGGCTTTGATCGAGCGCATCGTGGCGCTCTTTGAGTCGGGCTTCGGCCTGGGTCGTGTCGCTGTCGCCCAGAAAAGGGTGGTCGAGGCTGCCACAGACGGGGCAGTGCGCACCCTCATCGAGGCTCTGGCGAGCGTGTGCGAGCGAGAGTGCGCGCGCGATTCCTTGCACGGCCTGCTCACAGATCGTGGCGGCCTCGACGGCCTTCTCATGATCGGCGCTGGCCGCGGCGATGCGATCGAGCACGAGGTCGTGGTCTCGGGTCATTTTCTCGTGGCGCTCGCTGACCACGAGGCGCTCGGCGTCGAGCTCATTGAGGCGATCGACGAGCGGCGAGCATTTTTTGAGCGTTTCGAGTCGCGCGGCCAGCGCGGCCTGCTCGATGGCGAGGCTGCTGCGAAGCGTGCGCATGTCGCTGCCATCGAGCAGGGCTTGAAGTGCGGCCGTGGCCGTGCTCGCGATCTGTTGGAGCTCATCATGGCGAGTGCGCTCGCTGGCAAGCTGTGCATCAAGGCCATGGCGCTCGGCGCGAAGATCGTCCTGATCGGCGACAAATCCACTGTGACGGGAAAGCTGCGCACCGCGTGCCTCGCGCTGTTCTTGGAGCAAGTGATGGCGCGTCTGCCAGTCTGCCAGACGCTCGCGCACGCTCATCGATTTGGCGAGCGCCTCGAGGCGCCGTGTCGCTTCAGCGATGGCCTGATCTGCCTCAGCACCGCGTTGTTTGGCGGCGTCGAGGGCGAGTTGGGCGCTCTTGTGGACGGCATCTGCGAGGCTGAGGCGCTCTCTGGCGGCGCTGAGCTCATCGGTGGCGGTCTTGAGTTCGGTGCGAAAGCCGCGCGCTTCGGTGATCGCCGGGCGCGCCTCTTCAAAGGCGGCCTTGGCCTCCAAGAGCGCCGTATAAGCATCGTCCTGGGTGGCCCTGGCCTCGCAAAGCAAGCGGTCTTGCTCGATCGCCGCCTCGCGCAAGCCCGGCAGGCTCAAATCGAGATCGACCAGCTCGCTTCGCAGTTTGACCACGCTTTGGAGCAGAGGCTCGGCGACGCGGCATCGTTGATCTTGGCGCAGCCGCTCGAAATCGTCAGCGAGCGCGTCGCGGCGGGCAAGGCATTCGGCGCGATGCAACGTCGCACGCTCGAGCTCCGCGCGAAGCTCGCCCAGAGCATCGATCCAGACGCGCTGGACGGCGAGTTCTTCGCGGCGCATGCGAAGCGCGCCGATGGCGGCGCTTATCGCTTCGATCTCGGCCTCGAGCTTGGATTCTTCGGCCGGTGTCAGCAGCTCGGTCGAGAGCATTTTGGCGTCGAGCATGCTCAACTCGGCATCGACGTGGCGGTGCTGATTGGCCGCGCGCTGGCCGATCTGTCGGTAGAGGTGGGTGTCGGTGAGCCGCTCGAGGATCGATGCTTTTTCGTCCGGGCTGGCGTTGAGAAAGCGCGCGAAATCGCCCTGGGCCAGCATGACGCTGCGCTGGAAATCGTCGACCGTGAGCCCCTCGAGCACCTGTTTGAAGGGCTCGCGAAATTGCTTGCCCAGATGGCTGCTGACGATCAGCTGCCAGCTGCCATCGTCGCCGAGCTTCTCGAGCGAGCGCTCGGGTTTTTGGGCCTTCCCGTCGGCTTTGTGGTGCGCGCGCCGGCACGACCAGGCCGCGCGGTAGCGCGTGCGCGCGCCTTGATGGCTGCGCCGGCTGAACTCGATCGCCGCGCGGCATTGGCCTTCGCCGTGCGACATGATGTACTCGGTACTGGTCTCCGGGCTTCGATTCTGCAGGTTGAGGCGCGGCGTCTGGCCAAAGAGCGCGAGGCAGACGGCATCGAGGATCGTGCTTTTGCCGGCGCCGGTGGGCCCGTGAATCAAAAACAGCGGCGCGCCTTCAAAGTGCTCGTCAAAATCGAGCACGTGCTCGCCGTAGAGCGAGTTGAGATTGAACATCTCGATGCGGTGCACCTTCATGAGCGCTCCCCGAGTACGGCCTCGAGTTCGGCACGCTCGGCCGCGTCATCGGTGGCGCTCAGCAGCGTGCGAAAGGCGCTAAGCGTCGTCTCATCCGGCGCGTGATCGTGGCGAAGCGCATAGAGCATGCAAAACACCTCTTCGGGCGTTCGCGTCGACAGGGCTGCATGGCTTCGCGTCTCAACGAGGCGCACGCGGGCAGCGGTGGCGACACTTCTTTGTTTGGTGTCCACGATGCGTGGGCGCCGGGCGGGCTCGAAGCGCTCGTCGAGCAAGGTCTCGAAGATCGCGGCGTTGACGTACACTTTGCCCGGGGCGACGACATAGATGTAGATGTAGGGCGCGAGTTCGGCCTCAGAGCTGAGCGCCTTGAGGCTTGCGACGATTTCATCATGGGGCGCAGCGAGCACGATGATCTCGCGCCAGACGGGCACTTCGAGTTGGGTGACCTCGGCCAAGACGTGGACGTTGACGGCGTTGGCGGCGTCGAGCTCGACGATCAACACCTGGCGCGGGCTCTCAGACTCGTCGATCTTGGTGGCCACGGGCGTGCCGGCATACCAGATGGGGCCGCTGCCCACCTGGCGGCACTGGTGGATGTGACCCAGCGCGACGTAGCTGTAGCGCTCATCGAAGATCGTGATCGGCAGCGCGCCGATCGAGCCGACCTGATGGATCTCGCTGTTGTAGTCGGCGCGGTTGACGGGCTGATCCCAGGCCGTGCAGGTCAGGTGGCCGGTGGCGATCAGCGCCACGTCGCCAAAGCGAGCGATCGCCAGATCGGCCAGATGCGTGTAGAGGCGCTCAAAACCCTCGGCATAGCGCGCGCCGATCTCGCTCTCGGAGAACTGCGTGGTCACGATGCCCAACCTGGCCTCGTGCACGTAGGGAACGGCGACGACGACGGCCTCGACCTCGCGCGCGCTGCCGGGCTTGTAGATTGGGCACAGGCAGCGCTCCCAGCTCGTCTGCTCGGCCAGCACGCCGCCGACGACGTGGACGTCGAGCGCATCGAGGATCTCTTTGGGCGCGTCGAGGCGTGAGGCGGAGTCGTGGTTGCCGCCGACGATCACGACCTTGCGCAGGCTGGGCTGGCGTGCGCAGCGCGTAAGAAATCCGTAGTAGTCGGCCTGGGCGCGCGCCGAGGGCTGGCTGTGATGAAAGACGTCCCCGGCGACGAGCAATACGTCGATCGCTTCGTCCTCGATCGTGTCGAGCAGCCAGCTCAAGAAGCGCTGATGTTCCTCGTCACGAGGGGCCTGCTCAAGGCTGACGCCCAGATGCCAGTCGGAAGTATGGAGGATTCTCACGCGGTTTGTGCCCCGTCGACATGCTCGTGGGTTGGGAAAAGACGTCTCAGCGAACGTGGGAGACGATACAAGGCTTGGGCAACAGAGCGCAAGGCAGGCAAGCGGGCGTGGCGATCGTGTGGCGATCGTTGATGCGCTCGCTTTTTGGCGTGGGCGGCATTGACAGCGGCCAAGCGCCAACTTGTGTGTCGTGTTTGACCGTCACCCGCGTTCATTCTAGGCTGTACGCTGCGCCAATGAACGCACCTTACCTCCTTCGCAGGTTTGTTTTGATGAAAGACACGCGCTCCACCGCACTCGGCCTGCTCTTTGCCATCGCATTGAGCTCGGCGATCGGTTGTGCCGACAGTGCGCCGATCGTGGTCAGCAAGCCCAAGGGCGACACCGGCGCCGAGGAAGACGCGTCATCCGATGCCTATTCCGATGAGGACACAGACGCCTTTGTAGGGATCGACCCAGACGTCAAGGTCGAGCCCGATGTCGACAACGGAGAGCAGTGTCCGACGCGCGTGATACCCAATCCGGGCGTGCGCGGGGGCAATTGCCAGCCAGAAGACGGCGGCCAGAGCGTCAGTGTTTTCGTTGCGACTTATGGAAACGACAGCAACCCCGGTACGATGGCGCTGCCCAAGGCCACGATCGCCGCCGGGTTGGACGCCGCAGCCAACGACCCGGAGCGCTCGTGGGTGCTCGTCGAGCTCGGGGTCTATGCCGAGAGCATCGCGCTCAAAGATGGCGTACATTTGATCGGCGGCTACAGCTTTGGCTGGCAGCGTGACGGCCGCCAGCGCACGACCATTCGCGGCGGCAATCCGACGATTATCGGCGAAGACATTGCTCAGCCGACCATGCTCGTCGACCTCACCGTTGAGCCCACGCAGGTGGTCGCCGCCGGTGATACGGTGATCACGGTCTATCTCAAGAGCAGCCCTGGGCTGCACCTTCGAAACCTCAAGATCGTCGGCGGGCAGGGCGGCAGCGGAACGGCCGGCGCCAGGGGCACGAACGGGCAGGGCGGCTACAACGGAACCGTTGGCGGAAACGCACCAAAGGACAGCTCCTTTGGGTGTATCAACCAGAACAACCCGCCCAGCCCCGGCGCCGGTGCGTCGGCGCCGTGCTCATTTGGCGTCGGGGGCTTGGGCGGCAAATCGGGCCGTGGCAAGGATAGAGGCCAGGCCGGTGAAGCCGGTGAGGGTGGCGCGGCCGGTGGCACGGGCAGCGCTCAGGAGGTTCAGGGTGGCAGCGGCGGCACCGGCGCTCAGGGCACTCAGGGCTCAGGCGGCCAAGGCGGCGACAACACCGGCACGTTCGACGGCCGGTCATGGAAAGGCTCCAACGGCGCCAGCGGCGACCCGGGCTCGCCCGGTGGCGGTGGTGGAGGCGGCGGTGGAGGCGGCGGTGACGGCGACGGTGGGTTCGGTACTTGCGAGGCATGGGGCGGCGCCGGCGGCGGCGGCGGAAGCGGCGGCTGCGGCGGAACCGCCGGCACCGGTGGCTCGGCCGGCGGCGCAACCGTGGCCCTGTTCTTGCTCCAAAGCGACATTCTCATCGAGCACAGCGAGATCGTCGGCGGAGTCGGCGGAGTCGGCGGTGGTGGCGGTGAGGGTGGATCCGGTGGTGAGGGAGGCCTGGGCGCAAATGGCGGCGGCAACGAGGATGGCAGCGGCCAGGGCGGCAAGGGCGGCGACGGTGGTCGCGGCGGCATTGGTGGACCGGGCGGCGGCGGCGGCGGCGGCGCGAGCTTTGCGATCTTCACCTACCAGGCGATCAGCCGTGAGCTGGTCAACACCCAGATCCTGGTCGGCACCGCCGGTCGCGGTGGGGGGCAGGGTGCGGCCAAGGGCGCAGACGGCCTGGCGGTCGATGTGAAGACTGGAATCTAGGACTCAAACTTCTTCTTGAGATCGGCCAGGTCGTCTTTGACGACTTTTTTGGTCTCCATGCCGTTGAAAATTCGCTCGAGCTCTGCGCGGCGCGGATCGATCAGATCGTCGTCGCTGCTCAGCTCACGGATGGCGTCGATCTCTGCCTCCATGCTGTCAATGCGGCTCGACATACGGTCAAATTCTCGAAACTGGCTGTCTGTCTCAAAGAGTGCATCGTATTCGGTCGGCGTGCGCGAGGTGGGTTGAGCGCTCGGGCGCGCGGGCGGGGCCGAGGCGGCCGGCGGAGCCGTGGACTGACCGCTCTCTCGCTCTTTGGCCCGGCGGCGAAGCTCGGCGTCCCAGGTGGCTTCGCTTTGCAGCGACCTTGCGCCCGTGTTTGGTGCACTTTCGCCCGGCTTGGTGGCGCGCATGCGCCCGCGGGTGCTCTCGAGCTTCATCTCGAGGGCTTCAAGAGCGCTGTCGATGTCACGCATATAGGCGCGGTGTTCGTCGAGCTGCTCGCGCAGAGCCTCGGATTCGCGCAGAGCCTTGTTCTTGACGACGAGCGCCTCGCGGGCGAGTTGTTCGTCGTTGGCGCGCAGGGCGAGCATGGCGCGCTCTTCCCACTGGTCGGCGCGCTCGCGGCTGGCGCGGATCTGGGCGATCAGGCGCTTCTCACCGGCACGAAGCTCGATTTGCTGGCGGCGCGCGTCACGAAGGCTCGACTCCATCTCCTGGAAGGTGCCACGCTGCGAGGAATCGCCAGCGCGACCACTCAAGGTGTCGTTGAGGTTGGAGCGGATCAGCAGGTTCAAGCGATTGAGAATGCTCATGATTCCTTCCTGTTGTCACGAAGTTTAAGTCGTCGCCGATCAATCCTAAAAGAGGCTGAGATTGTTGCTTGAAGCGCTGCTGCCCGGCTCGCTCTTCTTACTCTCGGCGCCAACTGAGCCGTTGTCACCCCTTGCTTCGCCATTGCCGCTGGATGCTGCATCGTCGCTGCGGGTGCGGCCTGGTCCCGTGAGCGTCTGGGGATCGATGTCCTCGCGCACCTCCCAGTTTGCCGATGCCGCGCTGCCCATGTAGATGGAACCCTCGAAGATTCGGCTGTAATCCGACCACTCGCGCCCGTTTGTGGCCGCAGCGCCGTCGCCGTGGCGAGCGATCGCGCTTGCAGCCATGGCCATGCGACTGTCGATCATGTCGATCTCGTGGAGCAGCATCGCCTCGGGCGTTCGCGGCAGCACCGGTGAGCCAAACTCGAGGTGACCATGGTGGCTGAGCACGAGGTGCTTGAGCTGGGTGAGCATGTGATCGTCAAAGCCCGGAGTGGCCTCGCGCGCGACCGTACTGATCAGCTCTACGCCTTGCACGATGTGGCCGAGCAGCTTGCCGCAGGTCGAGTAGGAAAACGAGCGCCCAAAGCTGAGCTCCCAGCACTTGCCAAAGTCGTGCAGGACGCACCCAGCGAGCACCAGGTCGGGGTTGATAAGGCCAGGATAGTAGCGCCCATAGTGTGCACTCAAATCCACGCCGATGCGCGCCATGGAGAGGGTATGCTCGACAAGGCCGCCGATGAAGTTGTGGTGGTTGGTCATCGCCGCTGGCGCGCTTGAAAACAAGCGCACGCGCTCCTTGTCGGCGAACAAGATATCAAAGAAGCGGCGAAGCTCAGGGCTGACAAGAGCACTGTCCAAGAGCGCGATGAGTTGGGCGAGCAGATCGTCTGGAATCCAACGTGATTGCGGCAGAAAATCGCCCAGGGCGACCTCTGATTCGGCGACGCGATCGATGTCGGTGAGTGCGATCTGCAACTGGTCACGGTACTTACTCACTCGCCCACGGATCACCACGAAGTCGTCGATCTCAAAGCGGCTGTCCAGCGCTGGCACGTTGTCCCAGGCGCGCGCTTCGATGTTGCCGCTTCGATCACCCAGCGTCACGCTCATATAGGGATCGCCGTTTTTGGTTTCCCGAACGCTCTTCTGGGTCACCAAAAAGACCGATTGCACGTGGCTGTTGTCGCAGAGATCCGACACAAAAATTTTGTTCATCGCAAAGCCATCATTCACAGTGTGGGTCTACTGCCGATCACTGGCAATCAGCCAGAGCTGAGCAGGGCGCAACATCAGCTAATAAATAATCAACCAGCCGCAGCAGGCTAACATAGCGACGGGCCAGCGACCAGAGCAAGCAACGGGATGAAATGGCTCGAAAGCCATGGTTTACACCTTCAGTGTTACAAGAGAAGTTTGAAATGCTGCCCTCTCGTGGCACAATGCACCCGGCTCAGTCAGGTGCTCGATTCTCGATGTACCGGGAGCAGGTAATGAGCAATGGATTGCGCTGTGGCTGACGACAACGAATACGCATCGGATCGCCGCGATACCTCGCCATCGCCCGGAATTGGGGGGAAGGGCGAGCAGATCACGTTGCCCTCTGACGAGCCGAGCAAGACTGCGGCGGCTGAGGTCAAGGTCGTCAAGATCTGCAAGCGGTGCATGGTCTCCCAGCAGGGCGGTGGCGGTTTTTGCGTCAAGTGTGGCGCCGAACTGGTGCCGATTCGCTCGATGCGTGAGTCGTGCATCGGCGAGACCGTCGGCGGCAAGTACAAGATCATGGAGCTCATCGGCAGCGGGGGCATGGGCGAGGTTTACCTGGGCGTCAACGAGCCTCTGGGTCAACGCGTCGCCGTGAAGTTTCTCAGCCGCAAGTTCACCGCCGACGAGAGCGTCATCTTGCGCTTTCTCAACGAGGCACGCTCCTACTGCAAGGTCAACCATCCCCACGCCGTCACGCTGCTCGAGTATGGTCAGCACGAAGACGGCGCGCTCTATTTGGTCACGGAATTCGTCGAAGGCAAGAGCCTCACCGATACGGTCAAAGACGTCGGGCCGATGGGCCTCGAGTTGGTCGTCTCGATCGCCTCACAGTGCTGCGAGGTGCTCGCTGAGGCTCACAAAGAGGGCGTGATTCACCGGGATCTCAAGCCCGACAACATCATGCTTATTCCGGGCTCGCGAGGGCGCTACGCCGTCAAGGTGCTCGATTTCGGTATCGCCAAGATTATCGATGACGATCACCACGGCCCCTCGCCGATGACCGAGACGGGCTCGATTTTCGGCACGCCGGAGTTCATGTCGCCCGAGCAAGCACGGGGGGAAGGCGCCGATCCACGCTCCGATTTGTATGCGATGGGTGTGATCTTGTTCTTCATCGTGACGGGCAAACTGCCGTTTCGTGGCAAGAACAAGTTTGCCATCCTCAACCAGCACTTGAACGAGAATCCGCCCAGACCCTCGCAGATGCGCGACGATATCCATGTGCCGCTGGCGCTCGAGGCGCTGATCTTGAAGTGCCTCAACAAGCGCCCCGAGGAGCGCTACCAATCGGCCGACGATCTGGCTGAGGCCCTCGAGGATCTCAAGGCTACAAAGGCCAACGATACGAAGCCGGCCGGCCTCAAGGCGAGCGCGCGAGCGATGACGACCGAGACCACCGGACCGCTTCGCGACGATGCTTTTGAGGATGGCCCCGGTGGGCCGGTATCGATGAACATGACCGGGCGCATCGATGCGGTCGACGCGCATGCGCCAACGCTCGGTCAAGAAATCGATGACGAGGACTGGGCGGACGCCTCGCTCCACCACTCGTTGGATATGTCTCGTGAGTTCGAATCCGGCTCTGCTTCGCACTTTAAGCCCGCTAATTCCAGGCGCCCGACCACGCAGCTGCCAAAGTTGGCATTCTTTGGCGTTGTGGTCGTGCTCTTGATTGCGGCCTTTTGGTATGCGACCGGCGAGCGCGCGCCGGTCGTGGACACGGGTGACGAGATGGGGGAGCTGCGTGCCAGCAACAGCGCCGACGATCTGCAAAAAATGCTCGTCGCCGGCCAGGTAATGGGGCTGCTCGAGGCGATTGAAAACATGATCGGCGCCGGCGAACTCGAAGGTGCCCAAAAGTCGCTCGAGAGCACGCAGGCATTGCTCGACCGTGGCCAACACCCGCCCGAGAGCCAGACGCGACTCGACGCATTGTCCGCGCGCCGTCAGGCCGCCGAAAATCTGCAAAAACAGGTGCGCGCCGCCGTCTCGGCCGGCCAATGTAAGGAGGCCGAGCGCCTCATCAGTTCGTTGTCCGATGTGTCATCTGGGCTCAAGGGCCACCTGGCCGAGCGCGTGCGAACGTGTCGAAGTCCGCTTGATGCCGCTCGCCCGGCGCTCGTCGCACAACCGGCCACGCGACCCACCCAGCCGGCAACCAACCTGCAAAGCGCGCCGGCCAAGGTTGAGCCAACCAAGGTTGATCCCGTCTTGAAACCTGTGGTCGAAAAGGCAAGCGAGACCCCGACGAAATCAAGCGCGATTGAGACCGCCGAGCCGACCAAGAGGGAGCAAGCGGCAGAAGCGCAACCCTCGAAAGATGCGCCCAAGCCCGTGTCCGAGGTGGAGCCGACTCCAAACCCTGTAGTACCTGCCAAGGTCGACGAGGAACTGCCCGACGGCATGGCGCTTCCCCCAAAACAGCTCCAATGAAGAAGCTCTCGGCCGCGAGCGCGCCCATAAGCCGTCAAGTTCGTTGCGTACACCGGGCCGATCTGCTAGATGAAATCGATTAAGCTCGGAGTCCAATGACCATGCGCCCTCTCTCATCTTTTGTGGCGGGTTGGCTGCAAAAGGGGTGACGTCCGGCAACCTTTGTAAGGAGAACCAACGTGGTTTGTTTCCAGTGTGGGAGCCCAGTTTCCACTCAAGACAAAAGCTGTCCGAACTGCGGTGCCAACCTGGCGCGAACGAGCAAGAGTCTCGATGCCGGGTCCGAGGGTCTACGACGCATGACGATGGAGCTCAAGGCCATCAACGTCAAGGCTCAGATCCTGCCGCCCGGTGAGATCGTTGCAGGGCGCTTCAAGATCGGGGAAATGATCGGCGAAGGTCCTTTCGGCCAGGTTTTCAAGGCTCAGGATACTCTGATAGAGGCTGACGTTGCGCTGAAAGTGTTCGCCGCCGACGTGCTTCGAAATCCGCTCGATCAGGAGCGCTTTCTCAACGCCGCGAGGGCTGCGCGCACGCTGACGCAAAAAAACGTCGTGCGCTTGCATGACAGCGGCGTACACAAAGATCACCCCTGGGTCTCGATGCAGCATCTCGAAGGCTTGAGCCTTCGCAAAGTGCTCCAGATGCGCGAGAGCAAAAACGAGCATTTCCGCCTCGAGGAGATCGAACCAATCATCAGCCAAATCACGTTGGCTTTGCAACATGTCAGCCGCGAGAACCCCCATGGCGATCTCAAGCCTGAGAACGTCATCTTCTTGCCGGACTTTATCAAGGTCACCGACAGCTTCATTCTCTCGGCCATTGCACCGGAGGTTTTTGCAAAGCGGCTTGGCCAAAGCGTCTATCTTGCACCTGAGTTGCACACGCCCGACGATCATGCAAACGGTCGCTGTGATGTCTACAGCGTCGGAATCATCATCGGCGAGATGCTCTACGGTCGCGACTACACACCGGGCTCGGCGCCACCTGGAGCCCACGGTGCTGCGCTCGATGCCTTATGCAGGCGAGCAACGGCCTTTGACCCGGCCGAGCGCTATGAAAGCGTCGAAGCCTTGGCCGAAGATCTGGGCACGCTCGTCGATACAGGCCGGCTCTTGCAGGCGCGCGGCGCTCGCCCACCGAGTCCTCCACCACCGCCTGCGCCGGGAAGGATGCCTCCGGTTCCTCCGGCTGCGAATCCCTTGATGGCCGAGACTTCGCGCACTATCGGCGAGCCCTTGCAAGAGGACATCGCGACAACCGAGGTCAAGCGCACACCGCCGACCGAGGTCAAGCGCCCACCTGTGCCGGTCCAGTTGAGCGACATGCTCAAGACCAACGAGGCCGGACGCAACGCCTCGGCGCGTCCCCGCGCAGGTGACGTCGTAACGGTGATCGAGTCGATCGGCGTCTCGCGCGAGGCCAAGACCTCGGGACCGCCCGTGGCGATCATCGTCTTGATGGCCCTGGTCATCATCGCCGTGCTTATCGCCGTGGGACTCTCATCTCAGGAGAGCGGCAGCGAGGTCGTCAGCCTTGGCGACGGAACCGCCGTGGCCAAGGACGAACCTGTCGCAGCCGTTGCCGAAGAACCACCCAAAGTCGAGGAGCCGGTCGAAGATGCCGCGCAAATCGCCAGGGCGAGCCTGGTCTTCGCCCAGGCAACTCAGACCCGCGAGAAGGCCTCCTCGAGCGCCGCGACGCAAGCTCAGTCCGCTGCTGATGAGAGGGCCATGGCTGCTAATGCCGTGGCAAGTGATGCAAGTGACAGCGGCCAGCGTGCTGCGGTCACGCCAGAGCGCGTCGAGCAAACGGGCGCGCCCAGCCGTGATCGTGCGCCCGTGGAACCCACACCACTTGCAGCCAATGAAGGCACCGAATGTCCTCAGGCCATGGTTCTGGTTCGCGTCAAGAGTGGCAACTTTTGTGTCGACGCCTTCGAGTATCCGGGCCAGGGCGCCACGCCCAAGACCCACATCAGCTGGTTCGAGGCGCGCAAACAGTGTGCTTCGCAGAGCAAGCGCTTGTGTGAGCTCTCCGAATGGCGTCAGGCCTGTGGGCCGCAATATCCCTACGGGGCCAAGTTCGACGCGGACCGCTGCAACACGGCCGACGAAGACGGCTTCGAGCGATCCTTGGCCAAAGCCGGCGCACACTCCAAGTGTCGCTCGCGCTCAGGCGCCTTCGATATGAGCGGCAACGTCCACGAGTGGGTCGAGGAACAACGCGTTGCGGGCGGCGGATTCGACAGTGATGAGGCGCTGGCCTCGTGTCGCTACTCCTCACCCAAGGCTGCCGGCTCGTCGGCGGCGAACATCGGCTTTCGTTGCTGTGCGTCAGCCAAGTAAGCCTTATCGTGATGAAGCGTCGAGCGAGAAGGGGAGCGCCCACATGGGCGTGCGATTGCTGATCGCCGATTTGGGTTGAAATTCTCGGCTGACCTGTTAGTTAGGCTGGCAGGTTTGCTATTGGCCACAACGACGACGCCGAGGAGACGACGATGATTCCCCGTTATACCCGAGCGGTTATGGACGAGATCTGGTCGGAGGAGCGAAAGCTGCGCGTATGGTTTGACGTCGAGCTTGCAGCGGTCGAGGGTTGGGCGCGTGAAGGCGTCGTTCCAGGCGAAGCATCGGCATACATCCAAAAACACGCCGTGCTCAACGCTGCGCGCGTCATGGAGATCGAGGCCGTCACGCGCCACGATGTCGCCGCCTTCGTCCAGAGCTTAGAGGAGTCGGTTGGCGAGGAGCACGGCCGCTGGATCCACTTCGGATTGACCAGCTCGGACGTGCTCGACACAGCGCTGGCCGTCCTGATGCGAGAGGCAGCCGACGTGCTGATCGCCGATGTCGACGCGTTGATGGAGGTGATTCGTCGGCGAGCCTTCGAGTTTCAAGACACGCCGATGATCGGGCGCAGCCATGGCATCCACGCGGAGGCGACCACCTTCGGTGCGGTGCTGGCCATGTGGTACGACGAAATGGTACGAAACCGTCAACGCCTCGAGCGCGCCCGCGAAACCATCGCCTACGGCAAGATCTCCGGAGCCGTGGGCACCTTTGCCAACGTGCCCCCGGCGGTCGAAGCCTACGTCTGCCAAAAGCTCGGCCTTCGCTGCGAAGCCGCCGCAAGCCAGGTCGTCTCGCGCGATCGCCACGCGGAGTTCTTCACGGCCCTGGCGCTGGTCGCCTCGAGCCTCGAGAAGTTCTCGGTTCAGATTCGACACATGCAGCGCACCGAGGTGCTCGAAGCCGAGGAGCGCTTTCATGCGGGCCAAAAGGGCAGCAGCGCCATGCCTCACAAAAGAAACCCAATTTTGAGCGAGAACGTCACGGGCCTGGCGCGCACGGTGCGTGGTTATGTCATGCCGGCACTGGAGAACGTGGCGCTGTGGCATGAGCGCGACATCAGCCACTCCTCGGTCGAGCGCGTCATCGTCCCGGACGCCACCTCGTTGCTCGACTATGCGTTGGTGCGCATGACGCGAATCCTCGACGAGCTCGTCGTCTATCCTGAGAATATGCTCAAGAACTTTCAGCGCACGCGCGGGCTTCCCTTCAGTCAGGCCGTCTTGTTGGCGCTGGTCAAAAGCGGACTCTCGCGCCAGAACGCCTACCAGATGGTGCAACGCCTGGCCATGCAAGCCTGGGACGAGGAGCTCGATTTTGAGGCCCTGGTCCGAAGCGACCGGCCCATCGGCCAACACCTGGCGCAAGCCGAGATCGATGCCTGTTTTGATTTGGAATTAGCACTACAACATATTCCTTCTATCTTCCGACGCGTCTTTGGGACCGTGCAGTAAGACTTTTCACAGGTGGAAACGATCATGCGCAATGAGCAGATTTACGAGGGTAAGGCCAAGAAGCTTCTGTTGACCGATGACAAAAACGTCCTGCTTCAACGCTTCAAGGACTCGGCGACGGCCTTCAATGGTGTCAAGAAGGCCGAGTTTGCAGGCAAGGGCGAGACGAATAATGCGATCTCGACCTTCTGTTTTCAGAAGCTCGAGGCCGCCGGGGTGCCGACGCACTTCATTGAGCGAGTTAATGATCGAGATATGCTCATCAAGCGCCTCGACATGATCCCGCTCGAGATCGTGGTCCGCAACATCGTCGCGGGTAGCCTGGCCAAGCGTACCGGCCTCGATGAGGGCACGGTCGTCAAAGAGCCAATCGTTGAGACTTATCTCAAGCGCGACGATCTCAACGATCCTCACCTGGCCGACGTCCACGTCTTTATGCTCGACATCTTACGTCCCGACCAACTCGAGCGCCTCAAGCAGCTCGCATTGAAGGTCAACGCCACCCTCGATCCGATTTTCGAGCGCGCCGGCATGAAGCTCGTCGATTTCAAGCTTGAGTTCGGCCTCGACGCCGACGGCCAGGTCGTGCTTGGTGACGAGTTCAGCCCCGACACCTCGAGGCTCTGGGACCTCGAGACGCGGCGCAAGCTCGACAAGGACGTCTTTCGCGCCGACCTGGGTGACCTCATGGAGGTCTACCATGAAGTGGCCGCTCGCCTGGGAGTTCTGCCGCAGACTTGAATTCGGCACGTAGCTGTCGGCCCTGATCCGCCAGCTCCAATTGAGGTACAATGTTATGCAGCGTGCTCGCGTTTTGATTCGCAACAAACCCGGTGTCTTTGATCCCCAGGGAAAGGTCGTTCACAGCGGACTGCGCCGCCTCGGCCACGAAAGCGTGCAAGACGTGCGCGTGGGCAAGGTCATCGACCTGCGCTTTGCCTCGGGTTCGCCAGACGAGCTTCGCGCGCGCATCGAGCGCATGTGCAGTGAGTTTTTGGTCAATCCGGTGATCGAGGATTACACCATTCAGTTCCTCGATGAGGAATGACCCTCGGGTCTTCGCGAGAGAGTTTTGATGAAAGTAGCCGTTGTCGTCTTTCCCGGCTCGAACTGTGAGCGGGACTGCGAGCACGTCCTCGAAAATGTCATCGGTGCAAGCGTCGTGCGTGCCTGGCACCGCGATCATGAGCTTCCTAAGGTTGACTGCGTGGTGTTGCCGGGCGGATTTTCCTACGGCGACTATTTGCGCGCCGGCGCCGTGAGCAAGATCAGCCCGATCATGAAGGCTGTGTCCGAGTTCGCCTTCAGTGGCGGCCCGGTCATTGGTATCTGCAATGGCTTCCAGGTGCTGCTCGAGTGCGGACTATTGCCCGGCGCGATGCTGCGCAATCGCTCACTGCGTTTTGTCTGCAAGGACACCTTTGTTCGCTGCGCGACTGAGCGCACACCGTTTACCAGCGGGCTGAGCCTGGGTGAGGTGCTCAAGTTGCCCATCGCCCATGCCGAGGGCAATTACTATGTCGACGCCGAGGAGCTCAGGGCGCTGCAGGACAATGATCAGATTGTCTTTCAGTATACGAGCGGCGATGGCGAGGCCAACGATGGCGCCAACCCTAACGGCAGCATCTTCAACATTGCCGGAGTCTGCAACCGCGCAGGCAATGTGCTGGGTATGATGCCGCACCCGGAGCGCGCGGCCGAGGATGTTTTGGGCAACAGCGGCGGCGCAGCACTGTTCGCGTCGATCATTCACACTCTTTGATTCCTGGCACCAAGCCGCGAGAGCGACACCAATGAACAATTTAGACAAACGCCGATTTGCTGCATCCCACGGAGTCAGCGACGAGGAGTACGAGCGTGTGCTCGAAGTGCTCGGCCGCGAGCCTTCGATGACCGAGATCGGCGTGGTCAGCGCGATGTGGAGTGAACACTGCTCCTACAAGAGCTCGCGCGTGCACCTCAAGAAATTTCCCACCACCGGCCCGCAAGTCGTGCAAGGCCCGGGTGAGAACGCCGGCGCCGTCGACATCGGCGGTGGGCTGGCAGCCGTCTTCAAGATGGAGAGTCACAACCACCCCAGCTATATCGAGCCCTATCAGGGTGCTGCGACCGGCGTCGGCGGCATCTTGCGCGACGTCTTTACGATGGGAGCTCGGCCGATAGCCAGCCTGAACAGCCTTCGCTTCGGCGCGATCGATCACGCACGCACGCCCTATTTGTTTCACGGCGTGGTCGGCGGCATCGCCGGCTACGGGAACTGCGTTGGCGTTCCGACCGTCGGCGGCGAGATCTACTTTGACGCCTCCTACAACGGCAACATTTTGGTCAACGTCTTCACCGTCGGTGTCTGCAAAAAGGACGAGATTTTCTTGGGCGTGGCACGCGGCGTAGGTAATCCCGTCTTCTACGTGGGCGCCGGAACCGGGCGCGACGGCATTCACGGCGCGACGATGGCGAGCGCGCAGTTCTCCGACCAGACCGAAGAGAAGCGACCCACGGTGCAAGTCGGTGATCCGTTTCGTGAGAAGCTTTTGCTCGAGGCTTGTCTGGAGTTGATGAAGACCGACGTCATTGTCGGCATTCAAGACATGGGCGCAGCCGGTCTGACCAGTTCATCGGTTGAGATGGCCGACCGTGGCAAACTGGGTATCCGCATCGACGCCGACAAAATTCCGGTGCGCGAGGAGAACATGTCGGCCTACGAGATGCTGCTCAGCGAGAGCCAGGAGCGAATGCTGATCGTTGTCGAGCGTGGCAAGGAGGACGCGATTGCGCGCATTTTCGACAAATGGGAGCTCGAGTGGGCGCAAATCGGCGAGGTGATCGCCGAACAGCGCTTCGAGGTCTACGAGAAGGGCGAGCTGGCCTGTGATTTGCCCGTGAGCCTGCTGACGTCGGCGGCGCCGCAGTATGACCGTCCACGCAAGCGTCCCGCTTATCTCGATGCGCTCAAGCCCGCCGTAATCGATGCTCCTGACGACCTGGGCCAGGCCTTCGTCGAGCTCATGGCAAGCCCCAACATCTGCTCTCGAGCCAGTGTTTATAAGCAGTTTGATCACATGGTCGGTATCGGTACCGTCGTGCGCCCGGGGATGGGTGACGCTGCGGTCGTGCGTATTCCAGGCACCGAGCAAGCCCTGGCGATCACCGTTGATTGCAATAGCCGCTTTTGCTACCTCGACCCGCGTGAGGGCGCAAAACTCGCGGTCGCCGAGTGCGCGCGCAACATCAGTTGTGTGGGCGCAACGCCGCTTGGCATCACGGATTGCCTCAACTTTGGCGATCCCACCCATCCCGAGGTCATGTGGCAATTCTCAGAGGCCGTCGAAGGCATGTCCGAGGCCTGTATCGCCTTTGATACGCCGGTCGTCAGCGGAAACGTCAGCTTGTACAATGCCTCGTTCGACAAAGACATCTATCCCACACCCACGGTTGCCATGGTTGGAAACTTCAGCCGGTTACTCGAAGGACCAGGGCGTGCGCAGGGCTACTGCGACGCCTCCTTTAAGGGCGAGGGCGACAGGGTTGTTCTGTTTGGGCGCACCGACACGAACGACATTGGCGGATCGGAATACCTTTGGACGCGTGCGGCGCAGCTTGGTCAGCGTCCTCCGCGTCTCGACCTCGAACTCGAGAAGGCCGTTCAGCGCCTGGTCCGCGACAGCATCGCCCAAGGCTTGCTTCTGAGCGCGCACGACTGCGCCGATGGCGGCCTCGGCGTTACGCTTGCCGAATGTTGTATCGGCGCCGAGGGGCATGCTCTGGGGCTTAACATCGAGATGGATATCGATACCATCGCGCGAGCAGACCTTTTTCTCTTCTGTGAGAGCCCATCGCGCATCGTTGTCTCAGTTCGCGAAGCCGACCTCAGCGCACTCGTGAGCCAGGCCGAGGCTGCTGGCGTTCCATCCACGGTGATTGGAACGGTAACCGCGCTTCCGCGACTGGTCTGGCCGGGCGTGCTCGACCTGCCAACAGGCGACTTGCAACATGCCCACAAGCATGGGCTTAGCCGCCTGGACGCATAGGCCCGATCGAGAACTGAGCGCAAAGAGGCCCGCCGGCGAACCGGCGGGCCTCTTTGCGTTCAGTCCTGGCGAAATCTCAAAGCAAGATCGGCGGACACTCCGAGCGTACCGAGAGACTCTTGAGCACTGGTACGGCGACGACGTCGCCCTCACTGAGTGCGTTGAGCTGAGACTCGACCTGAATGAACTGCGATCGGTGCAGATTGAGCGGCTCCAAAATCGCCTTGAGATTGACAGGCGAAGCTGTGCTGGGAAGTTCAGCGACGTCAATCCACTCCGCCTGTGCCAGTTGGTCGCGCGCGTTGGCCACCCGTACTCGCATCGTGATCGTTGCGCCCGCAGGCACATCGGAGGTGAAATGCAACTCTTCCCACTCGTTGTAGACAAAATGTGCCGGCGCGCAGCCCTCGAAGGTGCGAACGAATATGCCGCGTCGGTTCGTTGCGAAGCGAAGCTGTGATCCGGTCATGTCCGAGTAAGTATAAGGCGAGACAAAACCTGCCTGGGTGTGGATGACCTGTCCATCGTTCAAACCCGCGCCGGGCTGCACGACCAGGGCGTTGTTGTGCCCGTAGTTGATGCCCCAGGCCTTTCCGTCCAGATCGACGGCGATGCCCTTGACGCTTTGTTGGGCCGTGCCTGCCACAATCGCCCAGTTATTCGGATTGTCTGCTTCCACACGGTACATGCCCTGGTTGTAGCCTGCGCCGTAGATCCAACCTTTGTCGTCAGCGGCGATGCCGTGAATAAACGCTCCCGGATTAACCAGTACAATGCGCTGGCCAGGCGGTGCGGCCGGGTCGTAGCGCATCAGATTGCCTCCAAGCCAGACACGTTGCTTGAAGTCGACGGTGATGCCGTAGGCACCTGCGGGCAGATTGATGATCTGCTTGACACATGTGTCACCGGTGTCATCGCACACCGGCTCGGCGTTGCATGATTGGCTGTCGGTGCAACGGTTCGTGTCCAGGCGAGCCAGGCGGGAATTGGGGTAGGTGGCAATCCAAAGGTTGCCGGCCTTATCCAACGCAAAGCCGTAGGGCGCATGCGGAGCGGTCGTGCGCACCAGGATCTGGCCGGTCTCGCCATCGAGCTTCCAGATCACGCCGTTCCAACCGCCGACCCAGACCACCGGGCCATCACTGCCGTCTTGAGCGGCGATCGCGCGGATGATGCCACCGTCGGTCAGCGGCGTGTTCCACAGCACACAGTCGTCTTGCCCAAAGGGTTTGACGTCATTGGCGCCCGTTGATGTGTTGATGATTCCGTCGCCCGATCGATCTCGGCAATTTGCGCCGTTGGCGATCTTGGTCACGCTCATGCCCGAGCGATTACCGACATAGACGTCGCTGTAATTGTTGACCGAGGTGCGAGACGGGTCGTTGCTCGTTCCGTGAGGACCAGTCAAGTAACGTGCAACCTCCTCGTAGGTTCGAGAATCGACCTTGGAGATGGTGCCCTGGCCGGTGTTCGCGATCCAGACGTAGTGGGAGGCTCCCGCCGTGCCCGGGGCTTCCAGAGTGATGTGGCCATCGGCATCAAGCACGACGCCGCCGCTGCCATCGGCTGCGATGTCAAAAGGCGTGCCGCTGGACGGGCCCACTGTGCCAACCTGACAGCTAACATCGCAACTCCCACACAGCGCCCGCTTGGCGCAGGTTTCGCCGGTCTGGTTGTTGCTGGTCTGATTGTTGGGCTGGGTCTGATTATTGGTTGGTGTGGTCGACGCCTGGCATTTACCATTGATGCAGGACGCTCCCCCACAATCGACCGGCGTTGTGCAACTCTTGGCAATGTCGTTATTGGAATCCTTCGTTGGGCCTGTCAACTGTGCGTCGTCGCAACCCGAAAAAAGGAATCCCACAAACACCATGGACAGAATCAAAGGAAATCTGCCGGGGTTTCTCCACATTTTAAGCTCCACAATTTAAGTTCCCAAACGCGCCGAGGCAGCTTGATTACACTTTCCTACATCAAGTTAGCAAAACTGAACGCTACTTGCAAAAGCCCAGTGGGATGCTTGCCAACTTCGATCAGGTCATTTAGACAGTGGAGAGTATGTAAGTATGCTTATCAAACGGACTCTCAAAGCAGGAAAACACATGAGACGTTTTCATCTCGGACTTGTCCTAATCGTCCTCATTGCGATCACCGGCATATGGAGTGGGTGCAAGTCGGGCGCGGGACAACCCGATGACGCCTTGACGCGTGAAGGCAAGATTCCAACGTTCTTCAAGAACATTCCGGCCGACGCACCTTATGTGATGACGGGTACCGAAGCGTTTCCTTTCGACTTGCTCGAAGGAGCCTTCTCGAAACTTGCCGAGAGCATGGAGCAGTTGTTCCAACGCGCCGAGGATGACGGCGAATTTAATCAAGAAGACAGCGCAGCGCGCGTCGTATTCGCCGTGATGCGCGAGTTTCGCGGCAAGTTGTCACGCAACGGACTCGAGAGTCTGGGGTTTTCGATGCGTCCTCACTTTGCGCTCTACGGCGTGGGCTTGCTCCCTGTCTATCGCATGGAACTTCACGACCCCGCGGCGTTTGAAGGATTTCTCGCGCGCATAGAAGCTGGGAGCGGCGCCGATGTCCTTCACAAGACCCTCGGAGAAATCGCTTATCGCGAATACGCGCTCGATGATTTGATCGTGCCTGTCGCGATTATCGGCAATGAGGTGATCGTCGGCGCGACCACTCGAAAAGGCGTTGATGCCTTCTTGCCGTATATGCTTGGCCTCAAGCTTCCCCAAAAGAGCCTTGCCGACCACAACCGCATCAAAGACGTGATCAACGCCTACAATCTGTCCGCCTTTGGCGCTGGCTATGTCGATTTCGAGGCGATCACCGCCGCCCTTTTGGGTCGCCTGGAGCCAGGCTCGATCATGGCCGAGATTTGGCAAGCACTCGAGTTGAAAGCGCTCGACGTGACACCGGGCTGTGACGAGGAGTTTTCAGCCATAGTCGCCGATGTGCCCCGCGTGGTTTTTGGCTATGAGAAGCTAACGCGCGCCGAGATGGATACGGTGTTCGCCTTCGAAGTGAAGTCGGACTTCGCCACGCGCCTTGGAGAGACGCGCGCGCCCATACCTGGTCTCAACTCGCCGCTTGCAGCCCAGGCCTGGATTTACGGGGGACTGGGTGTCGACGTGCAAAAACTCGCAGTGTTTTTGAGTGATCTGGCGCTGCGTGTTCGTGCAACCCCATACCAGTGTAAGTCCATGGCAATGCTCAATAGCGCAGCAGTCCAGATGCAAATGACGCCCGACCAGCTCCCGCCATTCATCACTCAGCTTCGTGGTGTCGCTTTGATGGTCAAACACTTCGCGGTCGGTGAGGACTTTGAATCGCCGACCCAGTTCGATGTTGTTGCCCTGGTTGACAGCAGCGAGCCGGCGGATCTTTTTAAGATTCTGCAAATGGTTTTGCCGTTTTTGCATGGGGTTATCCTCGAACCCAATGGCATTCCAACGCCGCTGCCGGAGATCGCTGAATATGCCTATCTGGTAGTGCCCCATGTTGCGATGACTTCAAGCGTGCTGGCCTTCAGTGCCGGTGTCGGCATGCAAGACGACCTGGCCGCGCTGCTCGAGCGCGGCCCCGGCGCACGCACGCCATTGGTCATGCTCAGCTACGATTATGCGAAGATCAGCAAGAGCTTGCTCTATAACATCGAGTCGGGTGACTCCGAGACGCTCGAGTTGATGAGTAGCCTGAGCGAGTTGTTTGGCAAAATCGTCATGACGATTGACGCTGAGCCGCGCGGAATCTTCGTTCGCTACCATGCCGAATTGATGCCTGCTGCCCAATAAGTTCGAGACACGGCTCGACGCGCACAAGGGACACCGCCATGCCGACAAAGCTGCTCACTGACGACGAGGTTCTTGAACGGGTGAAAGCGCTCGAGATCCCGTTCAATCGCTACGGACTCGACCCCTACGGCATCTCTCAGGAGCATCTCGCTCAATTCTTCACAATGCTGGGCTGGCTGTACCGCCATTACTTTCGGGTGCGTACTTTCGGCATTGAGAACGTGCCAGCCCGGGGACGAGCAATGGTCGTTGGCAATCACTCCGGCGGCCTGCCCGTGGATGGTGCCATGATCCTGACCTCACTGCTGCTCGAGATGGATCCACCACGACTTGGACAGGGCATGGTCGAGAAGTTCGCCAGTCGTTGGCCGTTTGTCTCACACTGGTTTAGCCGGGTAGGCCAGTTGACCGGACTGCCCGAGCACGCCGAGCGGCTGCTCGAGGATGATCGCCTCTTGATGGTATTTCCCGAGGGCGCGCGAGGCACAGGCAAGCTCTACCGCGACAAGTACAAACTGGTCCGCTTCGGAACGGGCTTTGTGCGCCTCGCGCTCAAGACCAAGACGCCGATCGTGCCCTTTGCCTTTATTGGTGGCGAGGAGGCCATTCCAACGGTGTTTCATCTCAAGCGAGCCGCCCGCCTGCTTGGCGTTCCCTATATCCCGGTGGCGCCATACTTGCTGCCGATTCCCATGCCGATCAAGTGCCAGATCTTCTACGGTGAGGCGATGACTTTCGAGGGCGATGGCACCGAAGACGACGAAGTGATCGAGGGTTACGTCGACGCTGTACAAGAGCGCATCCGTGAATTGATCGAGCAAGGCCGTGTTTGGCGCCGCCATGAGCTTTCCACCAACGGCCACAGCGTCTAAATACCAGGCCAAGCAAGGAGTATGACATGAAGGTTCTGGTCACCGGAGTATCGAGTAAGCTGGGCCGCTTGGTCGCTGAGCATCTCGTTGCTGCCGGTCACGTGGTTCTTGGCATCGACCGCCGCCCTTGGCCTGATGCGCCCAAAGGCGTCGAGATGTTCCAGGCCGATATCCGCAAGCGCCCGGCCGAAGATGTGTTCAGAACTCGCAAACCTGACGCCGTCATTCACCTTGCAACGGTGACACACTTCTCGGCCAGCTCGCAGGAGCGCTACCGCATCAATCTCGGTGGCACGCGGGCCATCTTCGATCATTGTCACACGTACGGCGTCAAGCAGGCCCTCTTTATTGGGCGACATACCTATTACGGCGCCGCCTCGGACTCGCCGCTCTATCACACCGAGGCCGAGCCGCCGATGGCCGTCACGACCTTTCCCGAGCTGGCAGACCTTGTCGCTGCCGATCTCTTTGCTGGTTCAGCGCTGTGGCGCTATCCAGAGATCGATACGGTCGTGCTACGGGTCTGCTACGCGCTTGGACCCTCACAGCAAGGCACGCTCGCGAGCTATTTGCGAGGGCCTCGGGTTCCAACGGTGCTTGGCTTCGATCCACTCTACCAATTCATTCACGAGCAAGACGTAACCGCAGCGATTTGCCTCGCGCTCGAGAAGAATCTGCGCGGCGTCTTCAACGTCGCAGGTGCTCAGCCCGTGCCGCTGTCGCTGTTGATCCGCGTCACCGGCCGAAAGGCTCTGCCGCTTCCCGAGTCGGTGCTGCAGCGCATGCTCGGACGTCTCGGTCTTCCCGACCTGCCCAGAGGCGCCATCAGCCACATCAAGTACCCGGTTGTCATTGATGACAGCACGTTTCGGGCAGCGACCGGCTATCAGCATCGCTTCGATGAAGTTCAGACCATGGAAGCATTTCGTTGGGCCTAGCGCGCTAGCTCTCTCCATCGACTTGATAGTCGACGTCGATAAAAGGCGCCTGATTTCTCCAACGCCGCAGCACGTCTTGAGCAGCGTCGCGAACAGGGGCTTGAGGGTCGCGGGCGAGTTCACGCAAAACATCGGCCGCCTGCTGGCAGCGCGCCAACTCGAGCAAGGGGACGAGATCGGTCGCCGCGTCGATCGACGCATCGAGCCGCAGCTGTTGCAAAACGGGAACCATCTCGCTCATCGCCTCGGGCGCTCCAAGCTTGAGAAGATCGACGCCAAAGCGTCGCATGGGAGCCTGGACGTGATTGAGCAGCGCCAAAACACATCGCGCGTCGGCCACGTCCCAGCGTTTGTCCTCGGCCAAGCCCTGAGCGGGTGTTGTCTGACGGAGCAGCTCCACGGCCGTGATCAAGATTGGCTTTAAACCTGCGCCACTACGAAGTGAGGCAAAAGCCTGTTGTTGAGCGCGCTCGACGCCAGCCTCGCGGTCGGACAACACACGTGCAGCGGCGCGCAGCAAAAACGCCTCGGCGCGAGTCCAGTCGTCTTCGGCGCTGTTGATGCGCGCAGCTCGCACACGAGACAAAGCCTCATCAAGCCTTGGAAACAGGTGGGCGAGGGCAGGGGAGGCGGCGCGCGCAAGGCTCTCGGCGGCGGTTTGTACGACCGGGCCTTCCGGTGAGCGAAGTGCGCCGACGACTGTTTGCATCAGCACGTCGTCGCCGCAACTGCCTGCGGCGTCGAGCGCAGCAAGATGAACAAACCGGTCGCGATCGGCGAGGCCTTTGGCAATAAGTTGACGCTCGGCTGCCGTCGCATCCGATTTCAAGTGGCGAGCCAGCACGCGCAGCCCGATAGCCCAATGCTCGCTCGTGGACGGCGAGCGCTGAAGTAACTCAGTGACCGTTTTGCGCACGCGTGGGTCATCGATTCGCTGCAGCGCGCGAAGACCCACCGTGCTGCGCGCTGTGCTTTCGAGCACGAGCGCGGAAGTGAGTTCAAAGGCATCCTCGCGGGCGATCAACTCGTCGACGAAAAAGATCTGCTGATTTCCCTTGGACGTGCGAATCAGCCGCAAGAGCTCATCGGCCGCCATCGGAGAAGTCGTGACTTCACGCTCAACGCTCTTCAATGCGCTAAGGGCAAGCGCCGCGCGATCGCGCACGATCTCCTCGGCATCGCCAAGCGCATCTTGGGCCAAGGGCAGGCCGCCGCGATCCGCGAGCGCAACGAGTAGGTCCATGGCATAAGCGCGCACGAACGCATCGGCGTCTTGGCGCACATCTTGGACGAATTTGAACAGACGTTCGTTTCCAGGCATGGCCAGTGAGACGATCGACTTCATTGCCAGCGCGCGACCATCGGCCTCCTCGACCTTTGAGCGGTAGTCAAAAACGTAGCGCATCAGGGGCAAGAGGGCGCGCTCGTCACCGATTTCACCAAGCACGATGGCAAGCGCGCGCCGCACGCGAGCATTGCTCAAGGTGAGGTTGGCAGCCAGCGCCTCGACGGCTTCCGATCCAAGCGCCACGAGGTCATCCATCGTCGCGCGTTGGTGAATGGCATCCGGGTGGTCGAGCCGGTCAACCACCCGCGCAATATTCGCGGATTTGTTCGTCAATTCCACCTCTCGTTGGCGTGGCGGCAGAGGTCTGAGGAGCGCACCAATGGCCGACAAGTGATGCTTGAATCGGCATCCGATACGCTCGGCATGCCGGCAGTGTACTTTCTTGACACGTCACCTAGGCATGTTAGCATCCGATTTGCCTTTATGTCAGCACATATAGGTTGCGCAAGGACTCTCCAGGAGTTCACGGGCAATGTCGAGGAGGCCTGTTTGAAGAGAAGTTCGAGAGTCCACATCGCAAAACGACACACCCAAGGGTTGGCCTGCGCGCTTCTTGCGTGGCCGGCAATGGCTTCAGTTGGCTGTGCTCACGGCACGGATACCAACAAGCAGGTCGCCGACGCCGCCGTGCAGACCCGCATCGAAGAGGTTGAGCGCACCAATGGCCGCCTCTCTGTGCGCATCGAAGAGTTGGAGCGCCAACTGCTGCTCGTCCAAGATCGCATCGAGGCAAGCCGCATCGCCATGCAACGTGGTGGCCAACTGCGCGAAGAACGCCCTGTGGTCGAAAACAATGCTCGCCGACCGCAGCCCGCGCCCGAGTCCTATTACGGTCATTCCGACGCCTATTCGGCCGACCCCAGCCTGGACCAGCGCATCGCGCGCCGTCCGGTGTCAAGGATCGCGCTCTCGGCCGACCAATCGGGTGCGATGGAGGCCACGGCTCAACCTAAAGAGGCCGAGATTACGCTGCACGTCGAGGACGAGCTCGAGGACGACGGTGAAGTGCTCGTGATTACCGACGCCGACTTTCGGGCATTTGCTGGGCCCGACTTCACGTCGGCTCCGTCACAGTCCCCGAGCAGTGTGACCGGAGCGGGCCGAAACGCTCAGCCCCCGGTGACAAGCGAGCGCCTCGCGACCAGCGGCGAACTCAACCGACGCTCCGGCTCGGAAGCGCAGCCGGTTAAACCGTCTGCGGGAGGTGACTTGCTCAGTGTTTACCAGGACGCCCTCGCCGAATATCGCGCAGGCAACTATGGGCAGGCTCTGGAAGGCTTCCAGTCCTTTCTCGATGCGGGTCCGCGGGCGGACTATCTGGACAACGCGCTCTATTGGATCGGCGAGTGCCATTATGGGCTTGGCGATTACACGCGATCGGTGCAGTATTTCCAGCGTATCATCGAAGAGATTCCCAACGGCAGCAAAGCGGCGGATGCGATGCTCAAGATGTCGCTCGCCTACGACCGGATGGGGCAGGGCGGCGAGGCGGTCAGTCTATTGGAGACGCTGACCAAGCAGCACCCGACTACCAATTCGGGCAAGCTTGCGGCCAAGCGACTCTTGGAGCATCCCCAACGCCAATGAACGCACCAAGCAGTCATAGAAACCGACAACTACAAATAAATCTTACCGACGACGATGCTCGGGTGCCGCCAGAAGATTTGGGAGCCTTTATGTGGAAGAAACGCAACTCTCGCAATAGTCGACAACAAAACCTCAGCCACTCGGCGGGCAAATTCATGCGCCTGCTTGCAGGTGGCTGCGCAGCGGTGGCCTTGAGCGGCGCTGGAGCCAGCGAAGCGACGGCTCAGCAGTCGCTTCGCAGCCGTTCAGCTCCAGACTATCATGTGGTCAAAGAGGGAGACACGATGTGGGACGTGTCCGGATCCTACTATGGCGACACCTACCAGTGGCCGCGCCTGTGGAGCTTCAACCCCCACATCACCAATCCGCATTGGGTGTATCCGGGCGACATCTTGTATCTCAAGCAGGTTGACCGCAGCAAGGGCACACCTGGCGCCACAGGTGGTCCCGTAGCCAAGGCCGAAGAGCAGCAGGCATTTGGAATGCATCTGCCCTTAGGTGGTTTTGTCACCGCGGAGGAGTTGCCCTACGTCGGGCGGATCATCGGCTCGCCCAAAGAGGCCGTCATGCTCGCCGAGCACGATACGGTGTGGGTGGGTTTTGGTGAGGAGAGCTACACCGAACAGGAAAAAGAGCGCACCAAGGAGAAGGACCGCACGGTTATGGCCGATGGTGGTGCCGTCAAAAACGGCGATGTTTTTGCCATTGTTCGCCGCGACGGAACCATCAAGAATGGCGATGGCGATGAGATTGGCCACAAGTACTTCGTGCTTGGCAGCATTCAAGTAACCCAAGTCAGCGAGAATCAGGCCGACACGGCTCTGGTTACGCAATCCTGGCAAGAGATTCATCGAGGCGATTTGCTCGTGCCTTATGAGCGCCAGCTCAAGGTTGTCCAGCCCGTGCAGGGCGCCGAGGACGTCGTGGCCCGCATCGTTGACTCTTTGCAACCAGCGTTCAACTTTGGTGAGCATCAATACGTCTTCATCAACAAGGGCGCCGAGGATAGCGTTCGTGTCGGCAACCGCTTCTTTGTTTATCAGCGCTTCGAGGGCATGGATCGTCCTGGCGCGGAGGCCGACGAGGCGATTCCCTGGCAGCGGGTCGGCCAGGTGCTCGTGCTTGATGTGCGTGAGCGCTATGCAACGGCCGTAATCACCGACTCGTCACGCGAGATCCTGATCGGTGACCGCCTGGAGATGTACCGGGGCCACTGAGGCTCACCGGCTAAGAATTAAAAAGAGAGCTGCTCACCATCAATGGTAAGCAGCTCTCTTTTTACCCATATCCATGAGTTGACATAATATACATTATCGGACTGCGTGAATATTAGAGAAAGCCGCAAACTCATCTGGTCTGCGGCCTTTGATTTACTTCTTCTTGAACTTGTCCATGAGCTCCGTGAGGAAGTTCTTCTTCTTGCCCTTTCGCATCTCGATGATGCGCAGCTGACGCTGGGCGCTGTGATTGCGTGAGTTGATCTGCAGGGCATTTCGAAACAGTCGTTCGGCCTCTCGCTCGCGGCCAAGGCCCTTGGTGACGACGCCCAAGAAGACCAGAATCCAGTCCTTCTCGTTGAACTTCTGGCTGATCGCGTCGATCTGCTGGTAGATCTCCTGGGTACGCGTCTTGTCGAGCGGCTTGCCGTCCTCGTCTTTGGTGATCAACAAGTACTCGGTATAGAGCCTGTGGGCCCGGTACTCGATGTCGTCGGGGTTCATCTCCGAGGCGGCTGAGAACTGCATGTGAGCGCCCTTGTAGGAGCCCTGATCGAGCATGGACTGGCCCTTTCGAAAGGCGGTCTCGGCGTTGATGATCGCGCTGATGTCGGTGTTCTGGCCGTTGAGCTCGAGGTCGTACTCTTCGCGTCGCTTACTATCAGCGAGCACCTGGTGGGCATTGTTGATCGTTTGAAAGATTTGCTGAAGCTTCTCGCGGTCCTCACCCAAATCGACGTTGCTGTAGCGGTCGACGTGCCACTTCTTGGCCAGATTTCGAAACTGGGTGGTCAGCTGCTGCTTGAGCGCGGCCTCGTCACCGCCGGGAGTGACGCCCAACAAATCGTAGAAGTTGGCGTCCTTTAGCTTGAGATGCATTGCCTGTATCTCGCGGCGCAGTGTCTCGGTGTCCTGTGCCATGAAGGCTTACCTGTCGTGTGACGAGAGTTGTCGAAAAACGCAGTGCGGGCTGCAAGAGACCAACCTAATCGATGTGGACCACGCTGACAATGCGCTTTGGTGAAAACAAAAAGCCCCGGACCAAAGGTCCAGGGCTTTAAGATGGCTATGCAGGGACTTGAACCCCGGACCTAGCGGATATGAGCCGCTCGCTCTAACCAGCTGAGCTACATAGCCATACACAAACTCAGCGAGAAAATCCCAGCGCCAAGACCTCCTCAAATACAGACAGCAAGCGCCCGGCGTCAAGTTGATTCTTTGGGCAGGCTTGCAGTTGATCGGCGAAGTAACGCATTTTGCACCTGCGCTATTCCGCAAGGCTCAGCCGGGGTGGAACATCGTGTCGCGAGCAGCAAAGTTGGCGAAAACAATCGTTATTTTGGAAACGAATTTGACATGGCTGCCGGTAAAGGTACAAATAGAGCCTGGTTCTACCGTGTGGTGGTATTTTGACCATTTCACTGTAATTTCAACGACTTATGTATATTCCTTTTTGCTGGCAGTTTACGCCATGACTTATCGCAATAGCCATCGACGTCGCCTGGGCGTCTCGCTTGCAACAGCCATCACATTGACGTGCGGAGCCATCGGGTTCAGCCACGTCACCGCCCAAGAGCCGCCCCAGCTTGCTGTTCATCAGGCACAGCAGTCCGCGCACCGCTCAGCGGCTGCCGAGAACACCGTGCGCCATCTCAAGGGCCGGCTGCTCACACGCACCAACGATCGCGCCCGTGCCCAGGCCCTGGTGGTCGTTGAGGCTGCAAGCGCATTTCGTGAGCTCGAGTTTCCCAAAGTTCCCACCGACTGGGTAGCCGCCGGCCTCGATCTCTCCAAGGCCAAGCGCGAGGGTGACCGGCTCGTCCAAATCATGCCTGATGGCAGCAAGGTGACCTTTACGCTCGATGCGGATGTCCAAGAGTTCTTGGCTCAGCTCATGCGCACAAACCAGGTGGCCCATGGCGGCGTGGTGCTCATCGATCCACCTACGGGTCGCGTCGTCGCTCAGGTCGGTCACACCCATGGCTCTACAGCGTCCAACCCGGCGCTTCGCGCCTTTGCGCCCTCGGCGTCGGTCTTCAAAGTCGTCACCGCCGCCGCGCTGATCGAGGGCACCGG
This sequence comes from Lujinxingiaceae bacterium, assembly GCA_013697635.1. GTDB lineage: Bacteria > Myxococcota_A > Bradymonadia > Bradymonadales > Bradymonadaceae > JACCWM01. Next base: position 115,025 of record JACCWM010000106.1, read on the forward strand.
GCGAAATCCGGCCGACGAGGTGTGCTACCACGGTGGAGCGCGCTACCTCAGCGAGAAGAACATCAAGGGTGACAGCCGCCTGGACAGCCGCTGCAACAATCTGGGCGGGGCTCTGGTCTGGTCGATCAACTCGATCATCGCCAAGCTGGCTTATAACGAGCTCAAACGCGAAGACCTTCAGGAATGGGTGGAGCGCTTTGGTTACAACCAGGAGATCCCTTACGAGTTTCCCATCGAGGTCAGCGCCGCCAACATGCTCGCCAACGACTACGAGCGCGCGCGCGCTGCGGCGGGCTTTCACCACACCAATTTGAGCCCGCTTCATGGCGCGCTGATCGGCGCAGCGCTTGGCAACGGGGGCATGATGATGCGTCCCTCGATCATCGAGAAGTTCGAGAGCCCCGAAGGCCTGGTCTTGTACCAGTTCGAGCCGCGAGAGTTTCGTCGCGTGATGAGCGCGGAGACGGCCAAGACTTTGAGCACCCTGATGTACCAGACGACCACCCAGGGCACGGCGCGCCGTCACTTTCAGAACCGTGGCAGTTTCCCGCGCGACATCGAGGTCACCGGCAAAACCGGCACCCTCTCGCATCAGGAGCCGTTTATGCGCTTTACCTGGTTTGTCGGCCACGCGCGCCACAAAACCTGGGGCGATCATCCGGGCATCGCGGTCGGTGGCCTGGTCGGCAACGGGGCCAACTGGCGCATCCTTGGCCCGTTTGCGGCCAGCGAGGCCGTGCGCAAGTACTACGAAGTCGAGCGCGTACGTCGCGCAAAAAATTTGGAAGTCGCCTCAAGCAAGTGAGCCGGGTTTCATTCGATGCCCAACTCGGCTTCTTCGCGCGCATAGCGCGCGTCAATCGCTTCGAGAGCGGCGCCCTGCTCTTCCCATCCCTGTAAACATTGCTCGAGCGTTGCCTGCAGCCGGCCGTACTCCTGATGGAGTGCGCCGACATCGGTTGACGCATCGTAGGTCTCGGGGCTAGCAAGTTTTCGCTCGAGCTCGCCTTGGCGCGCTTCGAGGGTCTCGATCTGGCGCTCAAGGGCTTCGATCGTCTTTCGCAGCTCGCGGGTCTCGTCGTTTCGTCGCTTGCGCAGCTCCGCCGCCAGCCGACGCTGGTCTTTTCGAGAGATCGCCCCACCCTCCTCGCCACGGCCATCTGACGCGCTCGAGGCGCCGGGCTCGAATTGCTGGTCTTGCGCCCTCTTCCATCGATAATAATCGTAATCGCCCTCATAGAGCGCCATGGCGCCGTTTTCGACATGGATCACCTTGGTGACCACCTCGTTGAGAAAATAGCGATCATGAGAGACGACCAGAAAAGCCCCCTCGAAGCCCTTCAGGGCGTGCTCAAGCACCTGGCGCGAGGGAATGTCGAGATGGTTGGTGGGCTCATCGAGCAGCAGACAGCCTGCCGGCTCGAGCAGCATCTTGGCCAAGGCCAGACGGCTCTTCTCGCCGCCCGAGAGCACGCTGATCCGTTTGTCGACCTCGTCACCTCGAAACAAAAACGCGCCCAAAATCGAGCGTACCCTGGGCGCGGCATCAAACGAGGCCGAGGCTTCAAGCTCGTCCAAAATCGTGCGGCTGAGGTCGAGTTTGTCGGCCGAGTGCTGGGCAAAGTAGGTCAACTCGACGTTGTTGCCGTATTCGATCTGGCCCTCGTCGGCTTCCAGCGCTCCGGCCAGAATCTTGAGCAGCGTGGTCTTGCCGGCGCCGTTGGGGCCGACGATCGCCACGCGGTCGCCGCGAAAGAGCTGAAAGTCGAGGCCGCGAAAGACCACGTTGTCGCCGTAGCTCTTGGCGAGGCCGCGGGCATCGAGCACCACTTTGCCCAACCGCGGCGGCTGGGGAAATCGAAACGCAATGCGTGCATTGTGCTCCGGGGGCACCTCGATGATGTCGATCTTGTCGAGCTGCTTGACCCGGCTTTGCACCTGGGCGGACTTGGTCGCCTTATAACGAAAACGCTCGACGAAGCGCTCGACCTTCTCAATCTCCTTTTTTTGCTGCTCGGACTGCGCGATCAAGAGCGTGCGGCGCACCTCGCGCTCAACCAGATAAGCGTCGTAGTTTCCCTTGTAGCTGACCAGCGAGTCGCTGAGCATCTCGGCCGTCTCGTTGACCAGCCGGTTGAGAAAATAGCGATCATGGCTGATGATGACGATCGTGCCCGGATAGTTGGCCAGATAGCCCTCGAGCCACTCCAGGCTCTCGAGGTCGAGATGGTTGGTAGGCTCGTCGAGCAGTAAGATGTCCGGCCGCTGGAGCAGCAAGCGGCAAAGCAACGCGCGCATCTGCCAGCCGCCCGAAAAGGTCGTGATCGAGCGCTCGAAATCCTGATTGGAGAACCCGATTCCCACGGCGATCTCGCGCGCCCGGCTGCGATAGGCATAGCCGTCGCGTTGGCGAAAAAGCTCTTGGAGTGTGCCGTACTCGTGGCTGAGCGCTTCGTTTGTCTGGGCACCGTCGTTGGCCAGGCTGGTCTCGATCTCGGCCAGGCGGCGCTCCATGTCGAGCAGATCCTGGCGTCCTCTCAAGATGATCTCCAGGAGGCTGCCCTGCTCGTCTCCCGTCAACTCCTGGGGCAGGTAGCCGACGCGCAAATCGCGAGGGCGCACCACGGTGCCCGAATCGGCCTCGTCGAGGCCGATGATGATCTTAAATAGCGTGGATTTTCCTACGCCGTTTGGCCCGACGAGCCCGACGATGCGGTTGTCGGGGATGATCCAGTCGAGATCCCGAAACAGGGGCTTGCCGCCGAAAGATTTGGAGAGTGAATCCAGTCGAATCATGGAACCGATGGGGTGAAGTACGGGTATGAGAGGCCGGCGCTGCTTGGAAAGCGTATACTATGGCTTCATCATGCCCTGCAACGTGGCGATCCACTGCCAAATTGACACCTTTGGGAAATGGCTGTTACTTTATTGCCAACGAACGTTCAGAATGCTGAAAGGTCGGCTGTTTGAAGTACCTATCCTGAGGGAAAACATAATGAGATTTCGTGCCGTTACATTGCTCCTCGTAGTTCTCTCCTTGCTCTGGAGCACGCAGGTGTTCGCGCAGAACACCAAGAGCTCGAGCGTCGTGGTTCTCAAGTTCTCGGCGAGCGGTGTGGCCCAGGAGGTCATGGACCTGTTCTATCTCGAGTTGCACGAGCACATCCGCGCCCATGAGCGCATGCATGTCGCCGCCGGCGGCGAGGTCACGATCAATGATTTGATGCTCATGGCAGGCTGCGAGTCGCCGTCTCCAGAGTGTCTGGTCGGTTTGTCCGACTTCGTCGAGGGCGATCGCATCGTCTTTGGCTCGGTGCAAAAGCAGGGTGACGTTCACTCGTTTGACGCCCAGATGTTTGACTTTGCCGAGGGCGGATTTGTTCGCGAGATCGTCGACTTCAAGTTGCGCGGAGACAGCCGTCAGATCCAATACGAGATACCCGCCGTCGTCGAGGCTCTGCTCTACGGCGATGCTGGCAAGCTGCGGGTCAATATCACCGGATCGGGCACGCCGCGCATTTTTGTCAACGGTATGGAAAAGGGCCGCGCGCCCTTGGTGATCGAAGATCTGCCACTTGGCGAGGTCGTCGTCGTTGCACGCGGCGATGACGGATCCGAGCAGACCGAGACCGTAGCGCTTCGGCGCATCCAGACCGCCGAGGTCGGCTTTGCCTTTGAGGACGCCGTCGCTGCGCCACCGGCCGTGAACAAAGCCAATGCCTACCTGATCCCGGCGGTCATCGTCACAGGCGTCGGCGTTGCAGGCATGGTCGTCGGCGTGCTCGGCCACACGCAGCTCTCCTCATTGGAAGAGGAAGCCAGCCTTTTCGTCAATGGCCGCTCGGCCATCGACGGCACGGAGGTCACGCGCGCCGATGATCTGCAATCCAGCATGAACTCGGCGCACACCATGCGCATCGTCGGCTACTCGATTGGTGCCGCCGGCCTGGTCGCTGGCGGCGTGCTGCTGGTCAAAGCCTTCTCCAGTGGTGATTCGGGTGACCGCGCGCCACAGGCCAATGCGACGCCAGTCGATGCCTCGAAGAGCCGGATCAGCTGGCAGGTGCTGCCAGGGCGCGATAGCTTCGCCCTGGGAATGGGCCTTTCGTTCTAGGCGTCGCTTCGCTCCATCCCACTGAAATTAAAAAGGCGAGGCCCTCAAAGTGAGGGCCTCGCCTTTTTTTACCAACGAGCACGGGTCGGGTCAGCTGGGCGTCAGCGTTTCGTCTCGGTCGCGGACATGCCGTAGACGGCGATCGAGCGGATGATCTGGGACTTGTTGCCCAGGTAGCCACGATAGGAGGCCTCGAGCTCGCTCGAGCCGCTGTGCGAGAGCGCCCAGGCCGCAATTTGGGCGACCTCACCAGCGTCGGGCTCGCGCACAATCGCCTCGAACAGCGCCAGATCGGCCGCATCGCGACGCTCCGCAAGCGAGAGCACGAGTTCGCGGCGCAGATCGGGCGGCGTGCTCGTGCGCGCCGCACTCTTTCTGGCCACGGCAAGCCCGCTTGCCGAAAGCGTGATCAGGCGAGCTGCAATTGCGGTGCGAACGCGGGCATCGCTGTGGGTGATCAATTGCTCGAGCAGCGCCTCGCGCGTTGCGGCGTCGTAGCGATGAAATTTCAGATCCGTCAAAAAGCCCTCCGGAGGGCTTCGCATCGAGATTTGCGCCTGACGCAGTCCCATGGCCGGATTGAGCTCGAGCGCGGTCAAGAAGGCCAACCACTGAATGTCGAGGTTTCGGTCACGAAACAAAATCTCCAGCGCCGCGGCTCCCTCGGGCAACCCCAGCGCGCGCAAGGACTTGACGACCTGGCGTTTGACCTCGAGATCATTGTCCGTGATCAGAAAGCGCAGGATCTGAATCGACTCGACGGTCTTGATCTGGCCAACGGCGGCGATCGTCTCGAGCTTGATCTCTTTGACGCGCTCAGCATTGATCGCGCGGCGCAGGTGAGGCAGCGCTGCCTCGTTTTGAAGCAGGCCCAGGCTTCGCGCGCAGAGCACACGAATCTCCGGGCGGCCTTCGAACAAACCGCGTGCCAGGATGTCGAGCGCCAGCGCATTTTTGGTGCGGCCGAGCGCGCGAGCGGCGATCAGGCGGTCGTCGAACTTGTCGCTGGCGAACATCTTTTGCAGCTCTTCGAAAATCTCCGGCTCGCGCGAGGCTGCGGCAAGCTCATAGAGCAGCGCGCGATCCTCAGCCTGTTCGGCGCTCTTGAGCAGTGGCTTGATCGGCGCAAGTGGCGGGCGCACGTCGTGCTCGAGCAAGAGCGCGACGAGCTCCTGGCGCGAAGCGGCCTCGGCTTTGGGCAAAAGGCCGACGAGCGCATCGACGCCTGCCTGGTTTCGAAGGGTGGTCAGCTCGCGCGCGGCGCTCTCGGCGATGCGTGGCGTACGATCCTTGAGCGCGGATTCGAGCAGCGCGGTCACGTCGGCCACCGCCAGCGGATTGGCCTTGAGCCCGGCGGCCAAGCGAACACCAATCTGGCGAACATCGTCATCGCGATTGGCGAGCAGCGCCCGGGCCAAAACCAGTGAGTCGGGGCGCAGCGTGAACATCGTCGCTTCGAGGGCCAATGTGCGTGTGGCAGCATCGCGATCGGCCAATTGGCCGCCGAGCAGCTCGTAGAGCGCTCCGTGCTGCAGCGCAAGGTAGCGGTAAACGTCGCGCTGGATCTCGGGCGTAGCCTTCTTGAGCAGCTCGACGATGAGCTGGCTCTCGATGTCGTCGGGCAAGGCACTGGTGACCTCACGAAGCGTCTTGAACAGGCTGGTGGACTTGCTCAGCTCAACGACGAGAAAAGCGTTTGCTGTGCGGTCGCCCGACAACAACAGCGCCATTCCGGCGGCCAGACGTACGCGCTCGTGTTCGGCCTGCTTGAAGGCCTCGAGTTGCTTTCGTTGCGCTCGGTCAGCCAGGCGGCCCAGGGTCATGATCGCGGCCTGCTGGGCCTGCGGATCGGCGTTGTCCTTGAGCTCCTCGGCGTAGCCGCGCACCTCTTCGCGCCCTTCTTTGGAGAGCTGAGCATCGGCCGCAGTGGGCACAAGCAGGGCCATAGTGATGAGGGCGATGAGCGGCTTTAACCTGATAGACATGGGAGCGGTCCGTACCAAAGGCCAATAAAACTAAAGGGGGCGCCGGTCACTTTGCACCGGCGCCCCGATCGATTTCGAAGAGGTTCAACCGAAGTATTCTTGCATGCGAGAGACGATCTTCTCCTCGACTTTGGCCTTGAAGGGCTTGGCAAAGAAACTCAGATCGACGTCAATCGCTACGTCTTTGGCATCGACCTTGAACTCGCCAGTAAAACCCTTGCCCTTGACCTTGGCGTTGGTCTTGTCGCCGTTCCAATCGATCGAGTTCACCAGGCTGGGAAACTCCTTTTCGACGTCAGAGACGACCTTTTCGATCTTGGACTTGGCTTCTTCGAGCGTGGAACCGTGCGAACGACGCACTGAAATATCAGACATAATTAAGCCTTCTCGTGAAAATTGAGTAATGAATGGTCGAAAAACACCATATGAAACGTCCCTTGACTGCGCCAGCGACGGTAGCAACGTGCGTCGATCCTTGTCAATTGAACCACACACAATGTGTTTTTCGTCCAACTCGCTTACTGCGAAGTCGTACCCGCGGCCGCGGCAGCTCATAGGACGCTCTCAGGCGAACATCTGTCAATACTTGCCCCATGCGCGTTCTTGGTGCTAACCTGCAAGGCGTTTGAACGACGTGAGTTTGGTCGGCGCGCCTGGCGCGCCTCATGAACGGGGAAGTCCATGAAGGTCACCGGTAAATTTCGCATTTTGTGTCTGGTTGCAGCGCTTTCGCTGTGGACGATCGACGCGGCGGCTCAAAAGATTCACACCTACAGCGATAACGGCACCAACACATCGGTTTCGACCACATCGACGCACATTCCGGGCGCGCCCGTGCCCAGCCGGCCGGCCACTCAGGCCAGCGGCGAGGGTGAGGCCGCACGCCCAGCCGGTGAACAGGGTGAAGCCGGCGAGTGGAGTTACTACGAGGTTTCCCTTCAAGGCGGCGGTCAGCGCCCCCAGAGCGCCGATGCGTTGGCGCGCATTCTCGGCCTGGAGCAAAAAGAGCTTTACCGCGGTGTGATTCCCGGAAAGCGCGATCGCCCAGCCCACCTCGAGCGTGCTCACATTGCGGGCCAGAAAACCGCGGATCCCAATCAACTGACCTGGATTGGCTTCGTGCCCGAAGAAAAGCGCACCCGCGTGTTTTTGCAGGCCGCGCGCACACCTCAGTACCAGATCGGGCGAAGCGACGACGGTCTCAAGATCACCGTGACACTCGAGAATACGCGCCTGCCTCAGAAGAACTTCAGCCGTTTCATCGACACGAGCTTCTTTAAGCGCGGCGTCACGCGCATCGAAACCGCACAGCAACGTGGCGGATCGGTGCAGGTGACCATCCAGCTCGACGCGCGCCAGGAGCCCACCGTGACCCGCGATGGCGACTACATCTATCTTGACTTCCCCCACACGCCGTCCAGCTCGTCGAGTTCGGCTCGCACCGGTGGTTGAGACACGCCCCCTCTGACACCATGGCCTACTGGCGGCGAGGCACGCTTTTTGTGTTGTTTTGGGCCGGCGCTCTTGCGCCGGCTCTTGTGCTTGGGCTCGACCCCAGTCCTGCGGCGCCGGGCCCACACCATGTGCCGTCCCCGTCGCTACTTCGCGAGTTTGTCCTCGAGGAAATTGCGACCCGCACAACCGGAACTTCCTGGCGTTGCAGCCCTGAGAGCGGCGTCGCTTGTGCCTGTGTCGTGATTGAGAAGCCAGGTCGTACCTTGAGCGTTGGCCAATGGCAACCTACCGACGATGGCGCGCGCCTGTTCGATATCGTCGTTCATGACACGCTTGACGGCGAAGTTGTGACCATCGCCTCGGCCACGGTCGACGCAAACGCGCGCGAAGTCAGGCTTGATGGCGTTCACTATCATTGGCAAGCACGACCCAATTACCGCTTGCATGCGGAAAAAGTCCTTGTTTCGGCGTCTGACTTCACATTGAGCGCGGTGCAATGGGAGAGAGGCGCCGGTGAGCCGGGAGCCCTACCCGCTTTGATTTGCCCAAGACCGGTTATGGCCGATGCCGCGTGGAAGACCGAGGCCGCCGCCGAGCGATTGACCTTCGATGAGCTCGGCGCATGGCAAGTCGATGGGCTTCGTATCATGCGCCTTCCGGTGGCGCTGAGATCGCTCAACCATGAAGGGGCTCCGGTCAGTGGACTTTTGGCACCCAGGGTGATCTACAGCGACGGCGTCGGTGAGGCTGAGGCGTCCTACTTTCTGGCACCACTGCGCTCAGCCCTGGCGCTCAACGTGGCGCCGGGTCACTGGTATGGAGCCGGCATGCTCCTGGTCAGCGAGCGGCCCTGCCTAGTCGAGGGCGGCGCCTGTGGTTTTGAGGCGCTCTCAGCCCAGCTTCGCTACGGCGACGATGTGAGTTATTTCGCCGCAGGCCGGGCAATCATCGGAGACGATCACCGCCACCTTTCGGTCTCGAGCGAGATCGTGGGCGATCCGGCCTTTTGGGCGACCGAGCGCCTCGCGCAAAGGGCTTTCTTTCGCCCCTGGAGGCTCAGCCGCACGGGGCTCAGTTTGTCGGGCGACTCCCATGTCTTGCAAGCCAGCATCTCTCACGCAAACCGATGGCGCGACGTGCCCTATGCCAGCGAGGACGATAGCTTCTCTGGTGAGTTGCGCTACGGCGCAGCTTTTGGTCTTGGGCGTGCGGGCGAACTTTCGCTGGACTTGAACCACCAAGGCTTTGATGAGAACGACACCATTGTTCAACAGACCACGGCGATCGGGGTCTGGCAGCGCGACATCGGTTCCTGGCGAGGCGCGCTCTTGCGCCCGCAAGTGTTCAGCCGGATCCGCCTCGGGCTTCGGCCCCAGGAGCGCGGCATGGCGGCGTCGACCACAGCCCAGGCGATCGCCTCACTGCAAGGCTCGCTGGCGTTCTCCGGGCGCTTCGCAGGCGCTGAGCATCTCGTGCGCCCCCGTTTGACGGTTGCACGTGAGCTCACGCGCTTCGATCGCGAGGCCAGCGGCGGCGACGCCGTACCCACAGCCCCGGCATCGCCCTGGTCCCCGCAGGCCGGCTGGACGATGGCCAGCGCCGTGCTCGAGCAACGCCTGAGGTTTGCGTCAGGCTGGATCGTTGAGCTGCCGGCCGGTGTGGCCGTCGTTGGGGACAGCGTCTCCCGGGCAGCGCGCGGGCGTCCCACACTTTTTGCCCGCACACGTATCGAATCGCCCGGCAGTCGCCCCTTCTCTCTAAGCACGGCCGCCGTATGCACGCAGCTTTGCGACGAGCTTTCCTTGGCCGGCGCGCTGGAGATCGCCTGGTCACAGTCCACCACCACACGCCATGTATTGGCCCGCGCCCGCGGCTTTCAGGGTGCGCTGGTCTGGCTCGATGGCCCCTTTGCTTTGGACTGGTCCGCACTCGGCAGACTCCAGGCCCCGGCCTATGAGTCTCTGGGGGTTGGATTCTTTCACGTCAGTACGCTGAACACGCGCTGGGACCGATGGACGCTCTCGTTGAGCGTTCCGGGGCGCGCAGACCGCCCGCTTCGCCACGGCGTCGAGGCGGGCTTTGGTTACGCGCTGCCCGAGCTCGGCTGGCAAATCGGTGCGCGAGGCGCCCTGCTCCTTGATGGCGATCAGGGTGCCGATTGGGGTGCTATGGTGGGCTTGGCTCTATAGATCCCTCACTAAGCTTTCGACTAATCGCGTGCGCGCTCTCGCAACTTGGAGAGGCGCGGGTGGCTGGGCTGCAGATCTTCGATGCGAGCGATGGCCTCACGAGCGAGCTCAGCCTTTTCACAATTGATCGCGAAGCGGGCGAGCAGCACGAAGATCTCGGCGTTGCCTGGCTCCAGGCGCGCAGCGCGGTGCAGGCTGTTGTTGGTGTCATCGATGAGCGAGGGATCGTTGCTGCGCCGCTTGAAATGAGTATAGGCAAGGTTGGCGATGATAATGCCGCGGCTGGGATCGAAATCGCTGGCGCGTTGAAAGCAGTCGAAGGCGCCGTCGAAATCGCCCAGGCGCATGAAGGTCAAGCCGTCGCGGTAGTAGACATCGCCAAAGGCGGCCGAGTCCGCATCGACCGGCGGCAGCGCCGGTACCTCATCGGTCACAGGAAGAACGTTGGAGCTTCCAGTGTTTCCAATGGTCTGGATCTCGACCATCGCGCGACCGATCGCGCGGCGAATATCGAGGGCTTTGCGCGTGAGCTCCATGTCGCCCAAGCGCTGGAAATTCTCGGCGCGGTAGAAGCGCTCGTAGCGCTCGTAGCGTGAGTTGACTTGATCCATCTCGGCACCGCTCTTGAGGTTCAATACCACCAAGGGATCGTCGGTGCTGCAGATGCGCTCGTAGTCTTCTTGAACGATGGTGTGAATGCGGCCAATGCGATTGACGCGATCATCGTTGTCGTCGATCTTGGTCATGAGAACACGCAAGATAGGGAGAAATGTGTAGGGCCGCCGGTCACCCGGGTGGTAGGCAAGTGTAACAGCTTGCAGCCAATCGACAAGAAGGTTGGCCTGATTTGCCCAGAATCGATCATTGGAGTTTGTCACACCGTGAAATGGCCTATTCAACCTGAGCTGGACCTGGTCCAAGCCTATGACTACGAGCTGAGCGATGCGCTCATCGCCGAGCATCCCGCCAACGAGCGCGATGCTTCGCGCTTGCTTGTTGCCAACCGGCACAATGGTTCAATCGTTCATCGCGGATTTGCGGACATCGGGGAGTATTTGTTCGAGGACGACCTGCTCGTCTTCAATGATACGCGGGTGATCGCCGGGCGCATCATGGCGAACAAATCCAGCGGCGGACAGGTCGAGCTGCTCGTGCTCGATGTGCTCGAGCCGGGCGGGCTCGAGCGCTTCGCCGAGCCCGCCGGGGGCCGCCTTTGTTTGGAGTGCATGACGCGAAGCTCGAAGCCTTTGCGTGTGGGCATGGAGCTCGCCGTCGAGAATGCTTTTGTGAGCGCGCCGTTTGTGGTCGAGGCCTGCGAGCCAGGCCGAGCGCGCCTGAGCATTGCGTGGGATGATTCGGCCCTGGCCTTGCTCAGCCTTTGCGGGCAGATGCCGCTACCGCCCTATATCGTTCAAAAGCGCAGACGCACGCAGCCCGAGCGCAGCTTTGCCGCGCTCGACGAGGAGCGCTATCAGACGGTCTATGCCAGCGCGCACGGCGCGATCGCTGCGCCCACGGCCGGACTGCACTTTACCGACGCCCTGCTCTCAAGCCTCGAGGCGCGCGGAATCAGGCGTGCTTTCGTAACGCTCAAGGTCGGGGCGGGAACGTTCAAGCCGGTGGTCGCCGAGCGCCTCTCCGAGCACGCCATGCACAGCGAGGAGTACATCGTCGAAGCCAGTCTGGGCGAGGCGATCGAGCGCACACGCTCGGTGGGCGGGCGGGTCATTGCCGTGGGCACGACCAGCGCGCGCGCGCTCGAGGCCGAGGCCGGTCGCGCCCTACCCTTTTCGCCGGGCGCTCGCCAGACCGACATCTTCTTGTATCCTGGCGCGCCCTTTAAGGTTTGCGACGCCCTGATCACGAATTTTCACCTGCCACGATCGACCCTCCTTGCGCTGGTGGCAGGTTTTGCGGGATACGACCTGATGCGCGCGATGTATGCCGAGGCCGTCGCGCACGGCTATCGCTTCTACAGCTACGGTGACAGCTCGTTGATCGTATAGAGTATGAGGAAAGCAGGCAAACCATGAGTTTTGGGGACATCACAACGTGTTCGAGCTTCTCGTTTGAGGTGGTTGCCAACGACGGGGCCGCGCGCGCCGGCGTCATGCAGACACGAAATGGCGAGATTCAAACGCCGATTTTCATGCCCGTGGGCACGCTGGGCACGGTCAAGGGTATCACGCCCGACGATCTGGTCGACAAGGTCGGCGCCCAGATCATCTTGGGCAACACCTACCATCTCTATTTGCGCCCGGGCCTGGAGGTCGTCGGTTTGCACGGCGGCCTGCACCAGATGATGCACTGGAAGCGCCCGATTCTCACCGACTCGGGCGGCTACCAGGTGTTCAGCCTCAAGGATCTTCGCAAAATCCGCGAGGATGGCGTCGAATTTCAGGACCACATCTCCGGGGCGCGCCACTTCTTTACGCCCGAGAAGGTCATCGCCATTCAGGAGACGCTGGGGAGCGACATCATGATGGTGTTCGACGAGTGCCCGCCGGCCGACGCCAGCGAGAACTACATGCAAGAGAGCATGGCGCGCACCACGCGCTGGGAGAAGCGCTGTTTGATGGCCAGGAAGCGCGACGACTGCGCGCTCTTTGGCATCTTGCAGGGCGGCACGCGCGAGCATCTTCGTCGCCAGCATGCCGACGAGCTTGCCGGCTTGCCCTTCGAGGGTTTAGCGATCGGCGGCTTGAGCGTTGGCGAGGACATCCAGGCGATGTACGACACCGTCGAGCTGACCACACCCTTGATGCCCGCCGCCAAGCCCAAGTACTTGATGGGGGTGGGCAAACCCGACGATCTCATCGAGTGCATCGCGCGCGGCGTCGACATGTTCGACTGCGTGATCCCAACGCGCAACGCCCGAAACGGCCAGTGCTTTACCAGTGAGGGCACGCTGGTGATTCGAAACGCCGCCTATGCTCAGGATCTGCGCCCGCTCGACCCCTGTTGCAGTTGCTACACCTGCTCAAACTTCACGCGTGCCTACCTGCGCCATCTCTACAAGGCCCAGGAGATCCTTTCAGCCCAGTTGTGCACGATCCACAACCTGCACTACTTCCTCGATCTCGTCGGTCAGGCGCGCGCGGCGATCATCGCCGGGCGCTTTGAGGCCTTTCGCCGCAACTATTATGCAGGCCAACACAGCGCCAGCGGGCAGACGGCCACCTGAGGCTGGATCAACCTTGACCTCACCAAGGAAGGTTGGTATTGCACTGCGTCTTCGAGGCAAGGGTTTTCGTCGCTTGCAGGCTAGGAAATAAAAGCGTCGGTCCGTTTTTTTCCATCCACGGCAAGCGCCCGTGAAACGAACCCAATGCCCTTTTCATGGGCAGGAGTAGATTCAAGCATGTTCTCACTGTGGATTGTGGCCCAACAAGGCCCACCGGAAGCCAATCTCATCACGACTTTGTTTCCCCTGCTCATGATCTTCGGCATCTTCTGGTTTCTGGTCTGGCGTCCGCAGGCAAACCAGCAAAAAAAGCACAAAGAATTTTTGAGCGCACTCAAGGTCGGCGACGACGTGATCACCGGCGGCGGAATATTTGGCAAGATAACGGCCATTGAAGACGACGCCATTCAGGTTGAGATCAGCCGTGGCACGAAGGTGCGCGTACTTCGCCAGAACATTCAAGGCGCTCAGCCGGGCAGCGCGCCGGTCGCAGCGAGCGACGACAAGGCTGCTGAGAAGACGGCCGACAAACCCGATAAGAAAGAAAAGCGAGACAAAAAAGACAAGAAAGAGGCCAAGGAAGGCGGAGGGTTTTAGACCCTGTAACTTTTTGCTGTCGCGCCAGCCTGGCGTGCGGTCTTTTTTCGTGGAGCATTATCCGAGCGGAGTTCCTGTTCTATGAGTACGACGATTTCTCGATGGGGCGCTGTCGCCCTTGCAGTGCTGGTGGCGTTTTATATTTTGGCTCCGACGGTGTTGGACTGGACCGACGGCAAACTCGATGGCGAGACGACGGCGCAAGGACCGGTCGCGGAGTTCTTCGTCGAGCAAGATGCGCGTGGCCAGACGGTGTGGAAGCGCTTTCAGCCGATGACGCTGGGCCTCGATCTGCAGGGCGGAATGCTGCTGCAGTACCACGTCTATGTCGACCGCGCCGTCCAGGATCGCCTCGAGCGTATGGCCCGCGACATTGAAGCTCGCCTCGAGACCAAGTCGCCCAACGTCGGCGTCACGGTCGTGCACCCCGAGGGTGAACTCTTCATCTCCGTGGAGTTTGCGCAGGCCGAATCCAAGGCGCTCGTCGACGAAGATTTTATGGGCTTCTTTCCCAGCCTCAACCGTCTCGACATGGGCCGCAGTGGGCTTCGCCTGGAGATGGACCGCGGCTATATCGAGGAGACCAAGGGCTTTGCGATCACCCAGGCAATCGAGACGATCCGCTCACGCATCGATGCGCTGGGAGTCTCGGAGCCGAGCATCACGCGCCAGGGCCAGAGCGACATCGTCGTTCAACTTCCCGGTCTGCGCGAGGAGGACGTCGAGCGCACCAAGCGCCTGATCGGCCAGACCGCTCAGCTTCGCTTCCAGATGGTCAACGACGACGGCACCAACGCCTACTTCAGCCAATTTCGTGGTCAGCTTGCCGAGGGCTTTGCCCTTCGCAGCATCGACGGCGGCTACATGTCGGTCACCCACAACTCCAAAGAGGCGCTCATGGCCTTCTTTGAGGGCAAGACCGATGCCGAGCACATGATCGGCTACCAGCACCATCCGGTCTACATCGACCGCGAGGCAGGCATCGTCAACGAGCAAACCTCGTACTGGAAGACCTACTATATCAAGCGAAAGACCGAGCTGACCGGTGATTACATCCAGGATGCGCGCGTCTCGATCGACCAGCAGTTCAACCGCCCCTATGTCGCGCTCAACTTCGATGCCAAGGGCGCCGAGTTGTTTGCGGCGACGACCACCGAGTTCACCGGTAAGCGTTTTGCGATCATGATGGATGACATCGTCAACAGCGCGCCGGTCATCAACGAGCCCATTACCGGCGGCCGCGCCCAGATCACCCTGGGTCAGATGCGCTCCTTTATGGAGATCCAGCAAGAAGCCCAGGATCTGGTCATCGTGCTTCGCCACGGCGCGTTGCCTGCACCGATCGAGCGCCAATTCGAGACGCTCGTCGGCCCGACGCTCGGCCAGGAGTCGATCGACTCGAGCGTTCGCGCCCTGCTCGCCGGCAGCTTTTTGGTGATCTTTTTCATGATCTTCTATTACCGCAAGAGCGGGCTGATCTCGACCGCAGCGCTGAGCTTGAATTTGCTCTTCATCATGGCTTTGCTCTCGGCCATCGGCGCAACGCTGACCCTGCCGGGCATCGCCGGTATCATTTTGACCGTCGGTATGGCGGTCGATGCTAACGTCATCATCTTTGAGCGTATCCGCGAGGAGCTGCTCGCCGGCAAGAGCGTGCGCGAATCGGTCAAGGAGGGCTTTGACAAGGCGCTCTCTGCGGTTCTCGACGCCAACATCACCACGGGCATCGCTGCCCTGGTGCTCTTGCAATACGGCACCGGCCCGATCAAGGGCTTTGCCGTGACGCTGCTCATCGGAATCGTGTGCACGGTGCTCACCGCGGTGGTGATCACGCGCATGATGTTCGAGCAATGGACCGATCGCACCAAGGCGACGACCTTGAGCATCTAGCAACAGGCAGCGGCACATGGCGCCCTCAGCCCGCAGCTCCTGCGGGCGCGACTGAAGGCATCTCGAACAGACCAACGCGTGTAAATCAGGTAACTCTATGAAGATGTTTCAGATAGTTAGTAACGACATCAATATCAACTTCATCGGCAACCGAAAGATCGGCGCCATGATCTCGGCGCTGATGGTGCTCGTCAGCCTGGTGCTGATCTTCACCGTCGGCCCCCGATACGGCATCGACTTTCGCGGTGGCACCGAGATGATCCTGGCCTTCCAGGGCCCGGTGACCGATGACGAGGTTCGCCAGGCTGCCATAGGCATCGGCTTGACCGACGCCGGTGTGCAGCGCTTTGGCGCGGTCGAGGATCGGCGCTTCCTGCTTCAAACCCAGGAAGTCTCGGTGGTCGACGCCACCAAGATTCGCGAGGTCGAGGAGAAACTTGGCACTCTTGGTACCTTGCAGCGTGCAACCTGGAGCCCTGAGCAGCCCGATCGCTATGACCTGCTCTTCGAGTCCCATGTTGCCGTTGAGGACATCCGCGAGGCCGTGCTGTCCACGGGCTTGCAGCGCGTCGACGTCGAGGCTACCGGCCAGGCCGAGGAGGCGCGCTACGTCGTGCGCTTTCAGGATCTTCAGGAGATGATCAAGCGCGGCTTTGCCGCACACTTCAATGAGCGTTTTGTGCCCGAGACGGGTCTTGAGCGCCTCGAGACGGTCGGACCCCGCGTCGGCGAGCAGCTTCGCAACAGCGGAATTCTCTCGGTGTTGATCGCGCTGCTGGCGATTTTGGTCTACATCTGGTTTCGCTTCGACGTGCGTTATTCACCCGGCGCGGTCGTCGCGCTCGCCCACGACATCACGATCGCCGTCGGCGTGTTCGTGGCCATTCAGCACGAGATCACGCTGCCGATCATCGCCGCCCTGCTCACGATCGTTGGCTACAGCCTCAACGATACGATCGTCATCTTCGACCGAATCCGCGAGAATTTGGACAACGCCGGCACCAAGCCCGTCGAGGAGGTCGTCAACAAGAGCCTCAACGAGTGCTTGAGCCGTACGCTGATCACCAGTGGCACGACCCTGCTCGCGGTCACCGCGATCGCGATCATTGGAACGGGCCTGATTCAGGACTTTGCCGTGGCCCTGATCATTGGCATCTGCGTGGGTACCTACAGCTCAATATTCGTCGCCTCGCCGCTGATGGTCAAAATGGATCAGTATTTGCGTGATCGCAAGAAGGCCTCCGAGTTGCTCGATGCGGCCCAGGCGCGCAACATCACGATCTGAGAAGCCACACACCCTTGCACCGCGCTTGGCACCACCTTGGTATCAGGCGGGCTCATGGCCAAGACGAGCAGAAGGGTTCTTCGACCTTCTGCTCGTTTGTTTTTTGAGCTCGTGCAATCCAAGGCGCAAAATGCGCCAGTGACGGGCAAGCCAATCCTTGATAGCGTGGCCGGCGCACCAGGGCATTTCGCCTCAATTTCGACGGGACGTTTCGTTTGGAACCGCAAGAAGAACAGAGCGCCAGGGAGTGGGTAGTCTGGGAGCCCCAATCTGAGGGCTTTGCAGAGCACGTCGATGAGCTCGACATTCACCCGCTTACGGCGCGCATCCTGCACCAGCGCGGCTTTCGCGAGTTGGAGGCCGCCGATGCTTTCTTGAACCCCACGCTGCGCCACATGCGCGATCCCTTCACGATGAAAGGCATGGAAGAGGCCGTTCATCAGGTGCTTCGTGCCCTCGATCGCGGCGAGCGTATCGTGATCCACGGCGACTACGATGTCGACGGCGTCTGCAGCGTCTCGGTGCTCTACGAGTTCTTGCACGTGCTCGGCGCCAACGTCGATTTCCACATTCCCCAGCGCGACCAGGAAGGCTACGGCCTCAATGCCAAGACCGTGCGCCGCCTCGGCGCCGAGGGCTGCGATCTGATCATCACGACCGATTGCGGCATCTCGAACGTCTCCGAGATTACGCTGGCGCGCGAGCTTGGCATGCGGGTGATTGTCGTCGACCACCACACCGTGCCACCGGTATTGCCGCCGGCCGACGCGATCTTGAATCCCTTGCAGCCCGGCTGCAACTACGGCTTCAAGCAACTCGCGGCCGTGGGCGTGACCTTCAATCTGGTCGTCGCGCTTCGCTCCCGGCTTCGCAAACACGGCGTCTTTGAACAAATCCCCGAGCCGGACTTGAGAAACTCCCTCGATCTGGTCGCACTTGGCACGGTGGCCGACGTCGTGCCCCTGACCGACGAGAACCGCATCTTCGTTCGCCACGGCCTCGAGGTGATCGCCGGCAGGCGTCGCCCGGGCGTCGCAGCGCTTATGGAGCGCGCCTCGGCCGAAGGCGGTCGAGTCACTCCTCAGACGATAAGCTACCGGCTCGCGCCGCGCATCAACGCCGCCGGGCGTATGGGCGACGCCTCGATGTGCGTCGAGCTGCTGACCACCCAGAGCTATGGGCGCGCGCTCGATCTGGCCAGCCAGCTCGAGGTGCTCAACAAATCGCGCCAGGAGCTTGAGCGCCAGGTATTGATGGCCGCCCTGCCCCAGGCCGAGCGCCAGGTCGAAGAGAACCGCCAGATTCTGCTCGTCTACGGCGAGGACTGGCATCGCGGCGTGCTCGGCATCGTGGCCAGCCGGCTCGTCGAGCGCTACAACCGGCCGGCGATCTTGATGGGCATCGACGACGGCCAGGCCAAAGGCAGCGCCCGCAGCATCGACGGCATCAACGTCATTGCCGTGATCGCCAAGGCCAGCGAGCTGCTTGACAGCTTTGGCGGCCACACGGCTGCCGCGGGCCTTGCCATCCCGGCAAAGCATTTGATCGAGTTTCGCGAACGCATCGACGCCGGCATGCGCGAGGCGCTCTCCAATGAGCCGCTGCCCCACCCGATTTTGCACATCGACTGCGTCGTCGAGCTCAGCGAGCTCGACGACCATTTTGCCCGCGACCTCGATAAGCTCGGCCCCTTTGGCACAGGCAACCGCGAGCCCGTTTTGCTCTGTCGCCAGAGCCTGGCGAGCAACGTGCGTATCGTCGGCCGCAACCACCTCAAGGCGCGCTTTCGTGAAGGCAACACCATGCTCGAGGGCATTGGCTTCTCCATGTCCGAATCGGTCCCCCTGCTCAGCGGGCCTGTGGCCGTGGCCTTTGTTCCACGCTACGCACACTACCGCGGGCGAAACCGCCTCGAGATGCACCTTCGCGGCGTGCGCCCCGCGCTCACCGAGCGCCCCGAGCGCCCCGACAAACGCTGACCCATGTCCCGACGCCGCTCCGCACGCCGCCGCCCCCCAAACCGCGCCTTGATCGCCAGCCAGGTGCTCATGCTTGTGCTGATGCTCATTGCCATCCTCGTCTTTCGCGACAAGATCGGCACCGGCGCCCAGTCCTTCATCGACGCCGTCAGTGGCCCGGACGTCGCCATCGACGTCCCACAGCCCGACGCCGGCACTTCCAAAGAGTAGGTCGGGCTCCACGAGGGGCGTCTGCGCCCGCTCTCGTCTGGCTGCCATTGGAGAGAGAGGTTGCCGGCTTGTCTGGCACTCGAACGCCCTGCCCTGTTGGCTTGACACTCACGGGCGATTTGTTCACGGTTGAGGCTCATGCCTTTTCGGGGCGTAGTGTGGGTTCTTGTCGATAATTCTGGTCAATTCGGAATCATATATGTGTGACAAATGGATTGTTGGGTTGCTGTTGGCGCTGCTGGTTTTGCTGGTGGCGGCGTGTGGCGGTGATCCAAAGTTTGATTGCGCGGCGATCGATTGTGCCGCCGGTGTGTGCGACGGGAACACGGGGCTGTGCGAGAACCCGGTCCGCTGTGGTGGGGATCAATCGTGTTTGGAGGGCTATTCTTGCACAGACCAGAGCAAGTGCACGGCAGATTTCCCCTGCAGCGCGACTCTGGCCTGTGAGGCTGGAATATGTGAGGCCGGTGCGTGCATCAACGGGGTGGTGTGCAACGTGGAGAGAGACTGCGTTGGCGGCCATTACTGTTCGCGGGCCGGCGAGTGCGTGGTGGACCCATGTGATGGCCTGGTTTGCGGGCGAGGTGTGTGCAGCCGGGAGAGCGGACAGTGCGTCAACGACGGCGTATGCACCAGCGAGAGCGAAGCGCAGTCATGCGTCGAAGGCCACTATTGTTACGACCAGAGCTGTATCAGCGAGGCCGCCCTTTGCATTGAGATCGGCTGCGATGGCAGCCGGGGCGTATGTGATGCCGCGCAAAAGAGTTGTCGAAACGCCGAGGATTGCGGGGGCAGCGACATGAACTGCCTGGCTGGATTCTTCTGCAATGTGGAGAACCGCTGCGAGATCAATGCATGCGTGGGGACATCGGCCAATTGCGCGCGCGGTCTGTGCGCGCCGAGCACCGGCGAGTGTGTCAATCCCGAGCAGTGCGCCAGTGCGAGCGCTTGTCTCGATGGACACTATTGCATCGCCGGTGGCTGCATCGGCATCGAGCAGGCATGCAGCGCGTGTGGTGGCAATCAGATCTGCACCTATGAGAACGCCAGCGTGAGCTGTGAGGAGAACACGATCGGCTGTGGCAACGCGCTTGATTGCGTGGGCCAGCGGGTATGCAAGTTCGGAAGCTGTGGTGAGCCGGGCGTCTGCGAGGGCGATGACTTCGAGCCCAACGACAGCGTCGAGGACGCGGTCAGTTTGAACTCGCATCTGGCCGCGGCGCGCGGCCCGCTGGCGGCCACGCTTTGCAGTGGTGATACGGACTTTTATCGCTTCGATACGCGCGGCCTGGGGCTGATTCGCGGCCATCTGGTCTTTAGCGTGCGCTATCAGCGTGAGGACGTGGGCGTGGGTCGCTTGCAGCTTCGGCTGCTCAATGCGCGCGGAGAAGAGGTGGCCCGCGAGCTGAGTGACGCGAGCGGCTCGCTCGTGGTTAGCCTGCCGGTTCTGGCCCATGAGGTCGGTCTGTTCTATGGCGAGCTCAGCGAGGCAACCAGTGGTGCACCCCAGGGCGTGCGCTATACGGTGTTCGCCGACTTTTTGTCGAACTCGGTGGTCGAGAGCTGTGGAAACGCGGTCGAGCTTTTGCCCGGCACGATTTCCGCGGACACACGCTCGAGCACGACCTACGAGCTCGGTACGAGCTGCACGAGCACGAACAACGCCTCGCCGGAGAATCTGTTTCGCATCGAGCTTGCCGCGCGCAGCCACGTCGAGATCAAGCTGACTCCGGCCGGTGGGCCCAACGTCGATCTGGGGTTGAGCCTGCGTCATTCGTGCCTGTCGGTGTTCAGCGAGATGGTGTGTGCCAACGAGGCGGGCAAAAACGGCGCCGAGCGCATTCGCATAACGCTAGATGCGGGCACCTATTATGTGGTGATCAAGGGCCAGACGGCCGCAAGCGGCGGCGCCTATAGCCTTGAGTACCAGGCCAACGCGCTGATCTGTCAGCCGGGCCACGCGATTTGCTCGGGGCCGTCCAGCTCGCGGATCTGCTCGTCCAACGGCACGGCCTACGAGAATGTGAGCTGCCAGGCGGGCTGTGACGCGAACCGCGGCTATTGCATTCGCCAGCCCGGCGACGTCTGCTACGCGGCAATCGATGCCACGGCAGGCTTTTCGGGCGTGGTCAACTGGCTGCAGTTCATCAACGAGTACGACCCTGGCGAGGGTAGCTGCGTGCCGCAAAATCGTGAGTCGGCGGCCACAGGCGGCGCCGATGTCGCCTACCGCATCGACCTGCCGGCAGGCCACGCCATGCAGGCCGTTTTGACGTCGGCGATCGAGTACGGCTCGCTGTATCTGGTCAGTGACTGCTCGGATTTGGAGGATTCATGCCGCGTTGGGGTCAACGGCCAGACGCTCAACGCCCAAGGCGAATACGTCGAGACGCTGGTTTATCGCAATGCCAGCTCGCAGACCGAGCGGCTGTTCTTGATCGCGGACAGCGGCCCGTCCTTGATAACGGCGCTGTCGACGATAGCGATCGAGTCGGGCCAACAGAGCTGCGCGCCGGGCGCTGCCCGCTGCACGGCCGATGAGCGCGAGGTGTGCAATGCGGCCGGCACGCGCTTTGTAAGCGAGCGCCCCTGCCCTTTTGGTTGCAACGCCCAGGAAGCGCGCTGTGAGCCGGCGCAAAATGATTCCTGCAAGGGCGCGGTCGACATCCTGGCCGCCGGCGGCAGCTTCACCAATCTGATCGACGACTACGTCAACAGCTACAATCCGGGCGATGGGGGCTGTGTGGGGCGCTCGGCGCCGGGGCGCGATGCTGTGTTCATGGTCGATGTCGAGGCCGGCGACGTGGTCAGCATCACGCTCGATGCCCAATTCGACGCCTCGGTGTGGGTGACCACCGATTGCACGCGCGCAGCCTACAGCTGTGTTGCCGGCGTGGATCGCTATACGGGCCGCGCCGAGACGCTGGTTTTTTCCGCGCCACATGCGGGCAAGTACTACATCGTGGCCGACGGGCGCGTGAGCGACAACCGCGGGCTGTTCACGATTACGGTCGACGTGCAAACGCCAACCTGTCGGCCTGGCGAGGTTTTGGGGTGCACTGGGGCCAAGACGCTGTCCTACTGTGGTGATCGTGGTCTGCCGGTGTCGTATACGTGCAAGAGCGATTGCGCGAACTCGGCCTGCCTTCAGCCCAGCGGCGACAGCTGCGTCGATGCGCTCACGCTGGTTGCCGGCGTGCCGGTCACGGGCTCGTTTGGCGGCACGAACACGATCAATGCTGGTGTGGGGCCGGTGGCCGACTGCAACTTTGCAACCAACGAGGGCACCGGCCCCGAGACGGTCTATGCGATTTCGCTGACGGCTGGCCAGCGCCTGACTCTCGATCTGGAGTCGGGCAGCGACTTTACGCTGTTCTACCTGCTGGGCAGCTGTTCGGTTCGCGAGGACTGCCTGGCCAATACGCCCGAGGGCAAGCTCCATCGCATCATCTACGATGCCACCGAGGACAAGACGCTCTACGCCGTCGTCGATCGCAGCCTGCCCTCGACGAGCACCCAGCCCTACACGTTGAGCGCGGCGGTGCAGACGCCGGGCTGCGATCCGGGCAGCGTGCAGTGCATCAGCGCCTCGACGCTGGGCGTATGCGAGAGCAATCTCTTCTTTGAACCCTATCTGTGCAACGGCGGCTGCGCCAACAATGCCTGCCTCTCGCCGCGCGGTGAGATCTGCCAGGATGCCATCGTTTTGATCTCGGGCGGCTCGGTCGTGGGCAATTGGTCGGGCAGCGCTTCGGTCAACCCGGGCATCGGAATGGCCGGTTCGTGCGCCTTTGGCGCGGACCAGGGCATCGGCACGGACACGATCTACGCGGTCGACATGGAAGCCGGCGATGTATTGAATCTGCAACTGGCGACGACGGCCTCCTCGAGCCTGATGTATCTGATGGGCGATTGCCTCGACGGCGCGTCCTGCCTTGCGCGCTCGGCCCTTGGAGCCTCGGAGATCCGCCACATCGCGGCCACCAGCGGGCGCTACTATGTCGTGGTCGATCGCACGGTGGCCGGCGCGTTGACGACGAGCTACACATTGACGACGAGCATCGCCACGCCCAACTGCACGCCCGGTGCGGTCACCTGCTCGGCGGACTCGTCGAGCATCGAGAGCTGCAACGTTTGGGGGCTGACCGAGACCTTTGGCTGTGCCAATGGTTGCAGCAACGACCGATGCGACAACCCTACGGGCGACCATTGTTTTGAGGCCATTGCGCTTTATGCCGGTGATCTGGTGGTCGGCGATTTCCTGGGCACCAACGCCATCAACATGCAAAGCGGGCTTAGTGGTGCCTGCACGTTGACCACAGCATCGATCGGCGCGGACACGATCTATTCGGTCTGGCTCGCCGAGGGGCAACGCCTGGAGGCCGTTTTGGAGTCCGAGGCGGCCCACGCGATGCTCTACGTGCTCGATGACTGCCAGGATCGCACGAGTTGCCTTGCCAACACGCCCACCGGATCGAGCGCACGGCTGTCCTATGTCGCCAAGTCCGAGGGTTTTGTTTACCTGATCGTCGACCGCGCGAGCACCACGCCGACCCAGGGCACCTACATCATGCAGATCGAAGTCCAGACACCGGGCTGCGCGTTTGGACAGCTCTCGTGTTTGGACAGCTCAACATTGGGCATCTGCGATGCCGAGGGCACTTTCTATGAGCCTTATCTGTGCAACGGAGATTGTGAGAACGACCGCTGCACGACCCCGCGCGGCGACATCTGTGCTGACGCCATCCGGCTGGGCTCGGGCGACTCGGCCACGGGCGGCTGGACGGGCACGGACCATCTCAACCCGGGCAGCGGCATGCAGGGAATGTGCAACTTCAGCGGCTGGCAGGCGCGCGGGCGCGACACGATCTACGCCGTCGAGATGACCGCCGGCGACGTGCTGATGGCCTCGCTCAAGACCACCGACAGCGGCGTTATGTTCTACCTGCTCGACGACTGCAGTGAGCCGCAGCTTAGCTGTGTGGCCAACGCTTTTGGTCGCTCGGCGCGCATTCACCACAGCGCCGATCGTTCCAAGACGGTGTATCTGGTCGTCGATCGTGAATTTTCGAACTCGACGACCACGACCTACACGCTCGATGTGATCGTGCAGCCGCCCCAGTGCGCGCCCATGGACTCACAATGCCTGGACGCTCAGACCCTGGCCCAGTGCAACAGCTTCGGGCTTTGGATCGAACATGAATGTTCTAACGGCTGCGCGGGGCAAAGCTGCATCGACCCCAACGGCGACTCCTGTCTCGAGGCCCTGCTTGTCAGCTCCGATACGCTGTTTCATGGCGGCTGGACCAACACCGCGCAGGTCAACCCGGGTCGCGGCGAGGTGGGCGCTTGCAATTTTGCGCACGTCGAGCCAGTGGGCGCCGAGACGGTCTACGCCGTTCCCATGCTCGCCGGGCAAATCCTTCGCGCCGAGATGAAATCCGGCTTTTTCGGCGCGCAGTTCTATATCTTGGAGGAGTGCACTGTGACCACGAGTTGCCTGGCCAATTTCAACGCGCCAGGGATCTTGTTCCACACGGCCGATCGCGACAAGACAGTCTATGTAGTCGTCGACAACCGCAACACCGGGGCGACGTCGTCGACCTACACGCTCGACATAGCGCTACAAAACGGTCCGTGCACGACCCACCAGACGCGTTGTCGAGAGGATGGGACCACGCTCGAAGTTTGCGCGGCCGATGGGATCTACGAGCGCTACGCGTGCGACGGCGCCTGCTCAAACGGGCGCTGCGAGTCACCCCGAGGTGATCGCTGCGCCGACGTGATCCCGGTCGGCCACGGCGACCAGGCCACGGGCAACTGGATGGGCACCAACCGGATCAATCCGGGACAGGGCACCGTGGGGTCTTGCGGCTTCAGCTCGTACAGCAGCCCCGGTCGCGAGACGATCTACGCCGTCGAGGTGCCGGCAGGCCAGGTGCTCGAGGCCAGGCTTGTTACCAACAATTCCAACGCCCTGCTCTACCTGCTCGATCAGTGCCTCGATGCCAAGAGCTGTCTTGCTCGCCCGATTGGAATAGGCTCGCAGACCTTGCAATGGAGCGCACCGACGACCAAGACGGTGTACATCGTGGTCGATTCCCGCTTCGAGTTCGCAGTGAGCACGCCCTATACGCTCGATGTCGCGTTGAAGACGCCTGATTGCACGCCGGGATCGCACTTCTGTGACAGCGACATGGCGACTTTGCTTGTCTGCGACGGCTTTGGTCTGACCCAGGAGTACCCGTGCACCGGCTTGTGCAGCCTGGATCGCTGCGACACGCCGCTTGGTGATATCTGCGAGGATGCGATTGCGCTGGTCAGCGGCGAGCAGTATGTGGGGCGTTATAGCGATTTCACGAACAAGCTAAATCCTGGCATCTCGACGTGCATGTTGGGGCTGACTTCGCTTGAGCACGAGGCGCGTGAGGCCGTCTTCGCGATCGATCTGGCTGCCGGCGATTTGCTCGAGGCGAGCTTGACGACGTCGATCTCATCAGCGGGCATGTATGTCTTGGAGAGCTGCCTGGAGACGGCCGAAAAGAGCTGTCTGCACGCCAGCCCGTCCAGCCGCACGCTGCAGTTTTATGCCGAGCGTGCTCAAACCTATTATCTGGTGGTCGATGCGACGTCGAGTTTTGTCACCGGTGATTTTACGCTCAACGTCAACGTAAAGAGCGACACGGCGATTTGCCAACCGGGTCGCACGCGCTGTGGAATGGATTTCGGCGTGCTCACGCTCTGCAACGCCGACGGCACGATGCTCGAGCAGGCGGCCACCTGCGCGCATGGTTGTTCGGGCGGTGCATGTGTCGGGCCGGCTGCGGCCAATACGAGCTGTGTTTCGGCCTATCCGATTTCGGCCAGCACGCGCATTCTCGACGAGCTCGGTCGCTTCTCCAACGACATCGAGCTCAGCGCGCAGTCGTGTGCGGGCGTGGCGACGCCGGGCAAAGACGCGGTCTACCGCATCAGCTTGAACCCGGGCGATGTGGTCTTGGCCTCGGTTGTCGCCGAGGCGCATTTGAACGATCTGGTGCTCTACATCGTCGGCGCGTGTGACGCGGCCGAACAAAGCTGCAAGGCAGGCCAGCGCTTGACCTCGTCTAACCGAAGCGTCGGTTATCGCGCGATCGCAGGCGAGGTGGTCTACCTGGTCGTCGACGCCGCCAGTGCCCAGGCCAGCGGCGCGTTTTTGCTCGAGGTCGACATCTACGCCGGCGAGTGCGAGGCCGACACGGTGGTCTGCGAAGGTAACAAGCGCGTGGTCTGCAACGCTTATGGCCGACGGGTTGAAACGATGTGCCACTATGGATGCGCCGATTCCCTGTGTCAGCCGGTGCCAAACAACACCTGCGCCGGGGCGATCAACGCAAGCGAAGGCCTGTTTTTTACAGGCAACATGAGCGACTACACGGACAACTACACGCCGGGTACGGCCGGTTGCACGGGGCGCTTTAGCTACGGCGCCGACGCGGTGTTTTACGTTGACGCCCAGGCCTTTGACCGCATCCAGGTGACCTACACGGCCGGGGGCTACGACCCATCGATCTGGATTACGACCGACTGCAGCCAGGCTGCTGCGGCCTGTGTGGCCGGCGCTGACGCCAATCTCTGGGGCATGCCCGAGACGCTCGACCACGTGGTCAGCCAGCCAGGGCGCTATTTCATCATCGCCGATTCCTACTCCTGGAGTGCGAGCGGCCTGTTTGAGATCGACATCTCAGTGACCTCCCCCATCTGCCAGCCCAGCGACTATCTGTGCCTCGATGAGAACACGCTGGGCATCTGCGCCGACGACCGCAGCCACTTCGAGGACTATGCGTGCCTGGGCGGCTGCGCTTTGGATCAATGCGGCACGCCGCGCGGGGACATCTGCCCGGACGTGATCGTGGTTGACGGCGCCGCCACTTTTGGTGGTGACTTTGAGAGCCTGCGAAATGCGCTGAGCCCGCGCTTTGGGGACTGCACTGGCTTCGAGGCAGAGGGCCCCGAGGCGATCTACGCCGTCTCTTTGGCCGCCGGCCAGAGCGTCAGCGCGGTGTTGGCCAACGTGTCCGGCGATGTCGACCTCTCGCTCTATATCCTGGGTGATTGTGACAACCCGCGCGAGAGCTGCCTGGTCGGATCGGACGTCTACGGTGCGCGGGCCGAGAGCGTGAGCTTTACAGCGAGCGTTGCCAAGACGGTCTTCATCGTCGCCGACTCTTATACGCGCAACGCCCAGGGCAGCTTCGAATTGCAAATTTCCTTTCCCTGAGCGGACTTATTTGACCGCATTAGGCCAATAAGCGCGATTAGCTCTTCTGCGAAATCGCACACACCCATGCAAGTCTTTGTTTTTAAGGATTTTACTTGCGCTCGGGAATAGGCTGCTTGACAGAGGTCGTGGATTTCCGGAAGGTGTTCACAGGTAGCAATAACAGACATCACCGCAGCTCGCATTTCGATTCGAGTCCATCCCCCTGGGCCCGATCACCTTATAGGGGGAGACGCGCTTTAGTTTTGAGCGTTGGTTCGTTTTCGTCTCTTCTTCAAAGGTTCGTGATGTCTGTTCACTCCGTTGTAAGTCCTCTTCAACTGAAAATGTTGGTTCGCGCCCTGGCTTTGTTTGTTGGGTTGTGGACACTGACGCTGACTGCAGCGTGCGGGAGCGACCCGGTCGTGGATGGTTGCAAGGATGTGACGTGTGAGCGCGGCGTATGCAATCCGAGCACGAAGGCCTGCGCCAACGCCGCGAGCTGCAGCGATGACAACGCCTGTCTTGCCGGCTTCGCCTGCAACGAGGGAGTGTGTCGCGCCGAATTCGAATGCAGTGACACCCTGCCCTGCGCACGAGGCGCCTGCACCGACGGCGTGTGTCAAAACGCCGAGGTCTGCGCCGTCGAGGCCAACTGCGTGCCGGGCTACTACTGCAGCGCTGATGGGAGCTGCCAGCAAAACCCCTGCCAGAACATCAGCTGTCCGCGCGGTCAGTGCACGCCGAGCACGGGACAGTGCGCTAATGCGCCGACCTGCACGCGCGCCACCGAGGGCAGCGACTGCCTGGCCGACAACTACTGCTTTGCGCAAAACTGCGTGAGCGCCGAGGCGCTTTGCACCGAGCTCAACTGCCCGGCCGGCCGCGGTGTTTGTGATCCGTCCTTGCGAGCCTGCGTCAACGCGACGGATTGCGAGGGCAGCGACCGAAACTGCATCAGCGGACAATTCTGCAACGAGATCAACCGCTGCCAGCAAAACCTCTGCAACGCCACAAGTGGCCAATGTGCGCGCGGCGTCTGTGAGCCGGGCACGGGTAGCTGTGTAAACGCTCCGACGTGCAGCGGGCCAAGCGGCTGCATCGACAATTTCATGTGCATCGGTGGAAGTTGCCAGGCCAGCGCCGAGGCCTGTGTTGAGTGCACGGGCAATCAGGTTTGTAATTTCGAGCCGAGCAGCCTATCGGTGAGCTGCGCCGAGAGCGCGCAGGGCTGCCTCAACGGCCTGGGCTGCCTGGGTGAGCGCGTTTGTCGCGATGGCCGCTGCGCGGCTCCGACGGCCTGCGTGCCCGATGCCTACGAGCCCAACAACAGCCTGGCCGATGCGGCCAACCTGAAACAAGCGCTCGTCAGCGGACCGATTGCAGCGACGCTTTGCGCGGCCGATGTCGACTTCTTCAGCTTTGACACCCGCGGCCTGGGCTTGACGCGCGGCACACTCGTCGCCGAGCTGCGCGTGCGAAGCTCCGATGTCGGCAACGGCAACGTTGAGGTGATCGTACGCAACGGCGTCGGCACAGTCATGGCTACTGGCGCAGACGCCAATACGGGCATCATCACGCTCGAGATCGCGCTCAACGCCGCCCAACTCGGCGTCTACACGATCGAGGTGCGCGACTCGGGCAACATCACCTCGGCCGGCCTGCGCTATACGTTGTTCGCAGACTTTGTCGGGGCCAGCACTGTCGCGGCGTGTGCGGACAACGTAGCTGACCTTGCGCCGGGCGTAATCAACGCCAACAGTCTCGATGGCCAGACCTACGAGATGGGTTCGAGCTGCACGAGCGCAACGAACACTGCGCGTGAGAATATCTACAGAATCGAGCTCGACACGCGCAGCTACGTCCACCTGGTCGTCAAGCCTGCGGCTGGCGTCGAGTTGACGATGAGCCTTCGCCAGAGCTGCCTGTCGAGGCTCAGCGAGATCGATTGCGCCAACCTCGGCGGCCGCGGCCAGACCGAGCGTCTCGGCCTCGCGCTCGACGCTGGCACCTACTATCTGGTCGTCAAAGGGCCGGCTCAGAACACCGGCGGCGCCTACACGCTCGAGTACACCCGCGAGGCGATCTTGTGTCCGGCAGGCGTCTCCTACTGCGCCGACGCCCTGACCGCTTCGCTTTGCAATGCGCGCGGCACGGGCTACCAGCCGATGCACTGTGAGCATGGCTGCGTGGCTGGTGGCGGCTTTTGCGCAGGCGAGCCGGGCGACACATGCCAGCTCGCGATCGATGCGACCCAGGGCTACTCGGGCGAGATCGACTGGCTTGCGCTCAAGAACAGCTACGATCCCGGTGTGGACAGCTGCGTGCCAAACAACACCGATGGAGCACGCACGGGCGGTCCCGACCAGGTCTTTGTCGTCAACGTCGGTCCCGGCCACGCCTTGCAGGCCGATCTGAGCACGACCATCGATTACGGCTCGCTCTACATGGTCGAAGATTGCCTGGACCTGGCCAATTCCTGCGTGGGTGCCGTCTCGCAAGCCTCGCCGATCCAGGGCGGCGCACAGCGCAAGACGCTGGTCTGGCAAAACCCGAGCACCGAGACGCGGCGCATCTTCGTGATAGCCGACGCCGGCAAGAATTGGGGTGGTCGCGCGACGATCAACATCTCCACCGGCCCGGTCGTCTGTGGGGCGGCCGAGTCACGTTGCGTGGGCGACGATCTCGAGGTGTGCAATGTCTCGCAGACGGCCTTTGAGACCAGCCGCACGTGTTATTTTGGATGCAATGCCAACGGCTCGCCGCAGCGCTGCAACCCGGCGCTCAATCAGGTGTGTAAGGGCGCGCTCGATATCGTCGGCATCGGCGGCAGTTTTTCGGGTATGATCGACGACTACACCAACAACTATAACCCGGGCCGGCGCGGCTGCACTGAGCGCGAAGGCACGGGCAACGGCGCCGCAACCGGTGGCGACGCGCTCTTCTATGTCGATGCCGACGAGGGCGACGTGATCACCGCGATCGTGCACGCCGATTTTGACGCGGTCTTGTGGGTGACCACCGATTGCTCCAACGCCGCCCAGAGCTGCGTGGCGGGCAGCAACCAGAACGTCCTGACGCCGGAGGTCTTGCACTTCGCCGCGCCGCATTCGGGCCGCTACTACATCATCGTCGACTCCAAGGTGCTCGCCGAGAGTGGCGCGTTTCGCCTCGATGTGACCGTCGATTTGCCGATGTGCCCGCCTGGAAACTTGATCGGCTGCTCGGACACCCAGACCCTGACCTACTGCGGTCCGCTGGGTGCGCCGATGCCGCACCGCTGTGACACGACCTGCACGGGCTCAGCCTGTGACCAGCCCAATGGCGATGTCTGCCACGACGCGATCCGGGTCTTCAACGGCGACGTGATCGCCAACACCTTCAAGGGGCGCAACACGCTTCGCCCGGGCAGCGGGAACGTGGGCGAGTGCAGCTTCCCTAGCGGCGAGCTCTTTGGCAGCGAAGGCCCGATCGGCGCCGACACGATTTACGCCGTGGCGCTGACCGCCGGCCAGATCCTCAACGTCACCGGGCACACCCAGAATTTGAATGCCGATGGCGTCTTCTACCTGCTCGAGGACTGCGCCAACGCGCAGTCTTGTCTGGACGCCAGCGAGCCCAACACCCATCCGGATCTGGTCTATGTCGCAAGCGAGGACAAAACGATCTTCATCGTCGCCTCGCGCGTTCGAGAAGGCGCTCACGCCAGCGGCTACACACTCAACATCAACGTGATCGATCCGGAGTGTGAGCCCGGCGAGCGCACCTGCTCGGATACGAGCACGATGCGCATCTGCAATTCGCTGCACCACTTCGAGTTCCACGGCTGCACGTCGAGCTGTCAGGCCGGGCGCTGCACTGTTCCCACCGGCGATGTGTGCGCCGACCCGATTCAGCTCAGACATCTCGACCGCGTCGAGGGTAACTTTTTGGGCACCAACTCGGTCAATCCGGGCCAAAAGAGCCCCGGCCAGTGCTCGTTTAACGACGACCGATTCGAAGCCGGCGCCGGCCCGGATACGATCTATTCGATTGAAATGCGGGCCGGCCAACGCCTGATCGCCAACGTGCGCTCAGCGTCCACGCAGGTGCTCGTTTACATACTCGAGGATTGCACGCGCACGACGACCTGCCTTGCCAACTCGCTTCGCTCCGACGTTCACAGCCTCGAGTACGTGGCCGATGTCGACAAGACCGTCTACGTGGTGGTCGATTTGAGCGCGTTGATCGGCAACACCAATGCGACCTACGAGCTTTCGATTGACTTGCAGTTTGCGGGATGCACGCCCGGTGAGGTGAGCTGTCAGGCCGACGCCAAGACGCTTGGCGTCTGCGGCGACGATGCCTTCTTTGCACTTTACCCGTGCACCTCGACATGCTCGGCCGGCGCCTGTGATGAGCGCCGCGGTGGCATCTGCGCCGACTCGATCAGCTTGCGTTCGGGCCAGCAGGTCAGCGGCAATTTCAGCAACGACTCGCACTTGAGCCTCGATCCCCACGACTCCGGCGCATGTACCTTTGCGGCGATTTTGGAGACCGATGAGCGTGCACGCCACGGTGCGGACACGATCTACACGATCGAGATGGCCGCCGGTGAGCTCCTGACGGCGCGGCTCGATTCGCGCTCGGATCGCGCGTTCATGTACCTTCGCGACGGCTGTGGACAGGGGAGTTCGACGTGTTTGGAGACGACTCTGCCCGCAATGTTCTCCGAGCTTAACTATGTTGCCGAGGTCGACAAGACCGTCACCCTGGTCGTGACGCGATCGACCGCCGGGCGCAGTAACCTGGTCTTTGAACTCGAGGTGTTTTTGCAGACGCCGGGCTGCTTTGATGGCGAGGTATCATGCCTGGCTGACGGCGTCTCTTTGGGTGTTTGCACGCCCGAGGGCCACTTTACTCCTTACATCTGTGAAGACGGCTGTTTGGACGGGGCCTGCGAGACGCCGCGTGGAGACTTCTGCCAGGACGCGCTCGAGATGTTTGGCGGTGACACGATCATTGGCAACTGGATGGGCCTGCCGACGCTTAACCCGGGCACCGGCACCTTTGGCGCCTGCAACCTGGGCACACCGGGCGCGCTTGGTCGCGAGACGATTTACGCGCTCAACGTGCCCGTGGGCCAGGTCATGCGCGCCGAGCTGATCCCGGATACGACGTCTTCCACGATTCGCAATAACGCGATCATGTACTTGATGGAGGACTGCGCGGATACCGCGAGCTGCCTCGCCAATACGGCGCCAGGCAGCGACACGCTCTTTTACGCGAGCACCGAGGAGAAGACGGTCTATCTGGTCGTCGATTACCGCGCGGACGCGCGGCCGACCGTCAACTATGCGCTGACGGTGACCTTCGAGACGCCCGACTGCATGCCGGGCACCTACCAGTGCAACTCGCAGGGCACGAGCCTTCAGTCCTGCGGCGCGAGCGGGGTCTACTCGAACATCGGTTGCTCGAGCGACTCATGCACCGACGGCAAATGCGACGATCCTTCAGGCTTGGTCTGCCATGAGCCGATTGTAGCGCAGTCGGGCGACTTTCTTACCGGAGACTGGACGGCCGCGCGCGGAAACAACATCAATCCAGGCAGCGGCACGGTTGGCCAGTGCGCCTTTGGCACCTTTCAAGCCCAGGGCAACGACACCGTCTACGCCGTGGATCTCAAAGCTGGCGAGGTTTTGGTGGTCAAGATGCTCAAGACCGCCACGAGCTGGATCGTTTACGTCATGGAAGACTGCACCAACCCAAGCAGCTGCCTTGCCTCCACGCGCGTCGACACGGAGCTCTTCTATGTTGCCGATCGCGACAAGACCGTACATGTGGTCGTCGACCGTACGGTGACCGGGGCCTCGGCCACGACCTGGGAGATGCAGATCGACGTGTTGCCTCAGGATTGCACGCCGGATGCCCGTCGCTGCGCGGGCGATACTCTGCAGGTGTGCAACAACCTCAATATCTGGCGCGACTACGAGTGCGAAGGTGGCTGCGCTGCGGGCCAATGCCTGGTTCCCCAGGGTCAATCCTGCCCGACGGCGATTTTGGCCACTCCGGGGCCGACCATTCACCAGGGCAACTGGCAGGGCACCGCGATCCTCAACCCGGGCACGGGCACCGTGGGTCAGTGCGCCTTTGGCACGGCCCAGGCGGCCGGCCAGGATACGATCTACGCCGTCCCGGTAAAGGCCGGCGAGATCTTGCGCGCCGAATTGACCACCAACTTGACCAATGCCGTGATGTACCTGCTCGGTAGCTGCACGAACGTGAGCAGCTGCCTTGGGCGCACGCCCGCGCTGAGCGGGTCGACCTTGCAGACCGTGAACTTGATTCATGAAGTCATCGAGGACGGAACGCTGTTTTTGGTCGTCGATCGCGCCACGGCCACCAACGTCTCGAACACCTACGAGCTGACCGTTCGCATGGATGTGCCCTGTCAAGTGGGCCACCAGCGCTGTTCGTCGGACAGCGCCCGCCTGGAGGTTTGTGACTCGACGGGCACCTACAGCAGCTACGCTTGCGATGGCAACTCCTGCTCGAGCGCTGCTTGCACCGATCCCACGGGCGATTTCTGCCAGGATGCGGTCGCCTTGCAGTCGGGCGATCGTCGCAACGGCGTCTTGAGCGGCTTGAACACCATCGATCCGGGCGCGGGTGATGTCGGCAGCTGCTCGTTTAGCAACACCAGCCACGGCCGCGAGCACATCTTCGCACTCAGTATGACGACGGGCGACGTGCTCTCGGTATTCTTGAACTCGAGCAATAGCGGCACGCGCCTCTATCTGCTCGAGGACTGCACCAACACCGAGACCTGTCTGGCCAACACACTCAACTCGCGCGTGCACGAGCTGCACTATGTGTCGGACAAGGACCAGACGATCTTTTTGGTCGTCGATGACAGCGCAACGAGTTTGACGGTCACCTACGACATGAGCGTGCGTATCCAGGAGGCCAACACCTGCGTGGCCGGGCAGACGCGCTGCGACGGCGACTACCTCGATGTTTGCACCTCGTTGGCTATCTGGAAGAACACCTACGAGTGTACCGACGGCTGCTTTGAGGGGCGTTGCAACACGCCAAGGGGCGACATCTGTCACGACGCGATCGCGATAAGCTCGGGCTACTCACTGGTGCATGCTTATGACGGCATGAGCAATGAGCTCTTTCCGGGAACCGACACGTGTTTTTATGCAGCAAACCAAAACTTTCCGGGCCGCGATCGTGTCTTCTCAATCGAGCTCAACCGAGGCGATCTGCTCGACGTCGAGTTCATCAGCACTAACACGGGTCAATTGAACAACTCCGGCATCTACGTCCTCGACAACTGCGTGGGCGCCGAGGCCGACACCTGCCTGTACGGTGAAAAGGGTGGAACGATGCAGTTTTATGCGCCGCGCACCCAGACCTATTTCCTGGTGATCGATGCGACCAATGACGGCTTGAACCTCGAGTTGAGCGTCTTGGTGCGTCCCAACGCCGCAGTGTGCCAGCCGGGCAACAGCACCTGTGACCCGGTCGATGGCGTGCTCACCATGTGCAATGCGCGTGGTACGGCCGTCGAAGGCTATGCCCAGTGTGAATTTGGCTGTGATCGCCGCTTTTGTGCCGGTCCGCCAGCACCCAACGACACCTGCCCGGATGCCGTGGTCATCGACGGCAAGACGCGCATCTTCGATACCTGGGAGCGCTTTGTGTCGAGCTACAACCCGGGTACAAGCTCGTGCACGAACCTTGCGACTGCGGGCCCCGACGCAGCCTACAAGGTCAGCCTTGCCCCTGGCGAGGTTTTCAAGGCCAATGTTCTGGCAACGCACACGGTTCATCGCCCTGTGCTCTACCTCGTGCGCGACTGTGCCAGCATCACCACGAGCTGTGTCGCCGCAGGCGTCTCGACGCTGGCCAACGCAAGCCTCGAATACCTCTCGATTGCGGGCGGCGACTACTTCCTCCTCGTCGATACCACGACCGCCTCACACACCGGGCCGTTCATCCTCGATGTCGACTTTCAGCCGAGCGAGTGCACGATCGGCGACAAGCGCTGTGGCATCAACGATTTGGAGCTTTGCGGCCCGGTCGGCCTGTGGTTGCCCCAGAACTGCCCCTTCGGCTGTGCTAACCAGGCCTGTTTGCCCGCGACCAACGACACCTGCGCGCAGGCCTACGATGCGACCGGCGGGCTCGATATCACCTTTGACATGGACTCTTACACTAACCAGATGAACTCCGGAGATACAACGGGCTTGCCATGCACCAGCGGTGAGCCGACGCGCGGCACGGACGCTGTCTTCTTTGTCGACGTCGACAAAAACGACGTGATCATCGTCGACGCCAAGGCCAACTTCGGCGATGTGGCGCTGTGGATCACCACGAGTTGTGCCACAGCGGCGAGCTCGTGTGTGGCGGGCGTCTACGGCTCGTCAAGCGCGCAGTTTTTGACCTATCGAGCGCCGGCGGCCGGGCGCTACTTCGTCGTGATGGATACCTGGATGAGCTCGGTTACGCCCCGCCAGTTCAACGGCCCCGTGAACCTGTCGATTTCAGTCTCACCGCCGAGCTGTGAGGCCTTCGAGATCTCGTGTATCGATGCCGACACGTTGCAGTATTGCCGCGACAACGGCAGCGGCTATATCGACTACACCTGCCAGGACGGCTGTAACGAGGGCACCTGCGGCACGCCGCGCGGCGGCATCTGCCCCGATGCGATCGATGCCACTGGCGGGGGCACGTTCACGGGCAACTTCGCCACTTTCCCCAACACCTCCGATCCGGGCTTTGGCGGTTGCACGGGCTTCGAAGCCCCCGGCCCCGACGCCGTCTACGCCATCGGCCTCAACGCCGGTCAATCCATGACCGCTACGCTCTCCAACGTCAGTGCAAATAACGATCTCTCACTTTACGTCGTTGCCAGCTGCTTCCATGTGCGCGATACTTGCATGGTTGGTTCAGATGCTTATGGCACGGTACCCGAGACTTTGACGTATACCGCCTCACAATCGGAGATGGTCTACGTCGTCGCTGATACCTGGAACGCGAACGCTACTGGTCAGTTCCAGTTGATGATTGTAGTGCAGTAGCCCTGACTTGGTGGATGTGTGAATGAAAAACGGGCCCCTCTTCGCAGAGGGGCCCGTTTTTGTTTCGTCTTCGCACAGCGCTGGTTAGTCGCTCAGAGCTGGGTGACGAGCAGGCGCGATGCAAGGCTCTCGCTGACGGTCGCCTCGGTGCCGTCGATCTTGATGAACATCTGGCCGTCAAAGGAGAGCACGTTGAGGATTTCGATGGTGACGCTTGGCGTGAGGCCGATCATCTCGAGGTAGCGAAGCACCTCGGGCTGCTGGTCGAGCACACGCTCGATGCGCACGCGCATCTGGGGTTTGGCGTTGCTCAAGGGGATCGCGTCGTGGCGATAAATCTCGCCGTCGGCCGTCGGAATCGGGTCACCATGGGGATCAAATCGCGGGTGGGCCAAAAACTTGTCGATGCGCTCGGCGAGCATATCGCTGATCGCGTGCTCGAGACGCTCGGCTTCGGCGTGCACCTCGTCCCAGCTGTAATCGAGGGTCTGAACCAAGAAGACCTCGATGAGGCGATGGTTGCGTATCACCTTGAGCGCGGCCCGGTTTCCTTGCTCGGTGAGGCGCGCGCCCTTGTAGGGCTGGTATTCGACCAGACCCTCACCCGCGAGCGACTTGAGCATGTTCGTCACCGAAGGCAGCGAGATCTCCATCTGCTTGGCCAAAGCCTTGGTCTTGACGCGGCTCTCGGGATCATCTGCCTGGAGGTGGTAGATGGCCTTGAGATAATTTTCAACAGAGATTGTGGGCATAAATCGCGCTTTGGCCTTGAGGGAGTCAGGGCACAAGATCTAACAAATCGATGGCACGCAGGCAAGGCGCTTCGGGCGCCGATTCAGCCCTCGAGCGCGTTGATCGACGACGCTTCGGGCCCAAGACCCTGGCCGCAGTGGCGGCCCGGGCTAAAAACCAGGCCGTGGCGCGGGCCAAACAAGAATACCGCGGCATAGATCAGCCCGCCGGTGACGACGATGGCGCCGGCCGCGGAGCTGTCGATCCAGATCGCCACGTACATGCCCACCGTGGCCGAGACCACGCCATGTGCGACGGCAAAGGCCAGCATCAGGTGCAGCCTGTCGCTGAGCCGGTGGGCTGTGGCTGCCGGCACAATGATCAAGGCGATGACCAAGATGGCGCCCACGGCCTCGAAGCTTGCCACAGTGGTCAAGGAGACGGCCGTCATCAAGCCGTAGTGCACGGCGGCCACAGGAATGCCCAGGCTCTTGGCAAAGCCCGGGTCGAAGCTGCTCGCGCTTAGCCAACGGTAGAATACGGCGACAAGCACGAGCACCAGCGGGGTGACAAAGGCCAACAGCCAGATCGAGCGATCGGAGACGCCGAGCACGTCGCCAAAGAGCAGGCAGTGTGTGTCGATATGCGCATCTTGCACGCGCGTCGAGAGCAAGATGACGCCTGCGGCAAACATGGCGGTGAAGACGATGCCGATGGCGGCGTCGGGGCGGATGTTGGGCCGGCGCGACAGCGTTTCGATGCCGACGGTAGCCAAAAGCCCGGTGAGCGCTGCGCCAAAGAGCATGACCGGGGCCGAAAGTGAGCCGCTGATCAGAAATGCCGCGACGATTCCCGGTAGCGCAACGTGCGCCAGAGCGTCGGCGACCAGGCTCATGCGCCGAAGGTAGAGAAAAACCCCGAGCACCGCGCAGGCAACGGCGACCAGAGTCACCGAGAGCATGCCGCGCCACATCCAGGCGCCCCACGTCCAGGGATCGACAAGCCAGCTCAACATCAGCCACCTCGCCTGGCGGCGATCGCGCGCGCCGATGAAGCACGACGAACCCAGGACGGAACCACACCGCCGCGAGGCCCAAAGAAGAGTGCGCCGAGAAAGAGCGCAGCCGCGACGAGCACCATCGCCGGGCCCGTAGCGACGCCTTCTGCCATGTAGCTCAGAAATGCGCCCAGCGCGCCGGAGACGGCGCCAACGAGCATGGCAAAAAGCAGGACGTGGCCCAGGCGCTTGGAGAGAAAGAGCGCGGCCGAGGGCGGAATGATCAACATGGCGGCCACCAACACCACGCCGACCGCCTGGATCGAGATCACCACGCACACCGCGAGCGCGCTGAGCAAGGCCATTTGCACGAGCGAGGTGGGGATGCCGATCGAGCGGGCGAAGCCTTCGTCAAAGACGGTGAGCTTCAAAGGACGGTAGAAAACGCCGACCAGCGCGCCAAGGCCCAGGCTCGTGGCCAACAGCGCGATGAGCTGATCGCGCGAGATCCCGGCAGCATTTCCAAAGAGAAAGCCGCCCAGCCCGGACTGTGCGCCCGTCGGCGAGTTCTGAATGTAGGAGAGCAAGACAATGCCAAAACCAAAGAACACGGAGAGCACGATGCCAATGGCGGCGTCGGGACGCGTTCGTGGCCCGCGGCTGATCACGCCGATGAGCAGCGCGGCAGCGAGCGCCGAGACCAGCGCGCCGGCCAAAAGCGCGCCCATTGACTTGGCGCCAACGAGCAAGAAGGCCACGCAGACACCAGGAAGCGTGGCGTGACCGGTGGCATCGCCGATCAGTGACATACCACGCAGCACCAGGAAGGTGCCGACCAGCGCACAGATCGCGCCGACGAGGATCGAGGCGCCAAGGGCTTCAAGCGCAAACGCATAACGAAACGAGAAGAACTCGGCTGCGCGTTGCGCGTAGATCGACGTGTCGATGGCAACAATCGCGTTCATGCGGAGACCAACGTGGTGTCCTTGTTGCTGAAGACGGCGAGCTTTCCGCCGTAGGTCCTTTGCAAAAGATCTGGAGTAAAGACTTTGTCGGTGGGACCGTGGGCGATGAGCTTGCGGTTGATCAAGACGAGCTCCTCGAAATATTCGCGAAGCGTGGACAAATCGTGGTGCACGACGAGCACGGTCTTGCCTTCGTCGCGAAGCGAGCGCAAGACCTCGACAATCGCGCTCTCGGTGGCTGCATCGACGCCGGCAAAAGGCTCGTCCATCAGGTAGATGTCGCCTTGTTGGGCCAGGGCGCGGGCCAAGAAGACGCGCTGCTGCTGTCCACCGGAGAGCTCGCCAATCTGGCGCTCGGCCAGCTGCACGAGGCCGACGAGCTCGAGTGAGCGCTCAACAAGGTCGCGATCGACGGTTGTGAAGCGTCGAAACAAGCCGAGATGGGCATAACGGCCCTGGGCGACGACGTCTCGAACGGTGACGGGAAAATCCCAATCCACCGAGCCTCGCTGGGGCACATAAGTTATTCGGCGAAGGGCACGTTTGGCCGTCGAGCCGAAGACCTCGACCTTGCCGCGATTGGGCAGGATCGAGCCGACAATTGCCTTGATCATGGTGGACTTACCTGCGCCGTTTGGGCCAACAACTCCGATGAGTTTTCCGCCAGTCAACGAAAAGCCTACCGAGTCTAAAGCGAGCTCATCGCCGTAATAGACGGTCAAATCCGTTACGCACAAGACGGCTTCACTCATGAACCACTCCTGGTCTCGCCCTCTTCGATGATCGGTTGGCTGGCGAGTTCAAACGGCGTGTACTGGCCGCCGAGCGCCTCGGTGATCATGCGCACGTTCTCGACCACGGTTTTGACAAAGGTGTCTGCCGGTCCGCCAGCCACACCGATGCTGTCCGAGAACAGTGGCCCTGCAACGCGCGCACCAGTCGCCCGGCCGACCTGGTTGATCAGCGACGGGTTGACCGAGGTCTCGACGAAGACGGCCGGGGCGTTACGCTTTCGCACCAAGTCAATCATGTTGGCGACGTCACGCTGGCTCGCCTCCTGCTCGGTGCTGATGCCCTGGATCGCCTCGACGTCGATACTGTAGGCGCGCCCAAAGTAGTTGAAGGCGTCGTGGCTGGTTACGAGCACGCGCTGGTTGGATGGAATCGTCGCCAATTGCACCTCAATCCACGAGTGCAGGCGCTCGAGCAAGGCCGCATAGTCGGCGCTTCGCTGGCGAATGATTGCGCCTTGTGCGGTTTTTGGGCCAACGAGCTCGACCATCGCCTGGCCAACCGACTCTGAGGCTGTGCGCCAGGCCAAGATGTCGAACCAGAAGTGTGGATCGACGCCGCCGGGGCTGTCGCGCATGGCAATCGGTGTGATGTTCTCGCTGGCTACGACAATGCGGCGCTCACCGCCGGCGTGACGCACCAGGCCCTCGATCCACCCTTCGAGAAAGAGCCCGTTCATCACGACCATCTGGCTCTTTGCCATCAGGCGCGCATCACCCGGGCGGGGTTGGTACAGGTGTGGATCGGAGCCCGGACTCATGATGCCTTCGACGCGCACGACATCGCCGCCTAGCTGGCGCGCCATGTCCTCGAGCATCGTCGTGGTGGCGACCACCAGCGGGCGAGGGTCATCGTCGGACGGCACGCTCGTGGCCTTGCAGCCGGCGACAATCATGGCGACGAGCATCACAGCAAGCAGTGTTATCAATTTTGTTTTCATTGGATCACTCGCCAGGCGCAGTTCACTTCCACCTACCCCAAGTGAGATAAGCCTTAATATAAGATTAGGCAAGGCTAATATATTTCAAGGGCACAATTTTGCCTGGGACCAAAAAAGAGCGCTGCGATGAACAGTCCATCGCAGCGCTCTCAAATTTCACGGTCAAGCGGCCAGACTCTCAGATATTGAGGACGCTCGGGCGACCGGCCAAGCCGAGGGTAAAGCGTGCATCGAGGTAGGAGTCCGACATGGCGAAGTTGAAGAGCGCTTCGACCGAGCGGTTGTGGCGCAGACGTTTTTGGGTGGCCGGCTCGACAAGCTCGAGATCCCAGCCTTCCATGCGCAGAATGCAACGCGCGGCAGCGGTGACGTCGCCGCACATGACCAGGCCTGCGCGGTGTGCAAACTCCAGGATGGCCTCGGGCCAGGCTTCGCAATGCGCGTCCGCGAGATGGTCGGAGAGCCCATCGAGACACTGCACGACGCGCCGGCGAGCACCGGAGAAGAACGGGCTCGAGACCTGCTCGGCCAACTCCTGGCTGACGACGTCAACGCGTTCGGTGAATCCCTTGCCGCTGTGGCGCAAAAGCACGCCTTCGACCAGGTGCCAGAGCTGGCGGCCATCGAGTGTGAGCAGCGCGGGAAGATCACTCCAGGCGATGGCGGCGCAGTAGCCGGCAACAAAGCGCTGCTCAGGCTCGGTGAGCTTGGCCACGAAGTCGGAGTTGAGCCAGACAAAAGGCGTGGTGTCCGGAAAGACCTGGGGGCTTGCCGGGCCACTGTCGCCAAGTTGCAGCTTGAAGCGCTTGATGCCAAAGGCGTCAAAGGCGCAGTCGAAAGCGTCCATGAGCTTGTCGCCCTCGACTCTGCGATGGCGGCTGCCTTCGAGGGCTTTTCGCTGGGGCAGCGCATCAAACCAGAGCTTCTCGGCCAATGGCGAGACGGCCTTGAGCACGTCGATCACCCCGGCGCGAAGTGCGTCAGGCAACAGGTAGGTTTCAATCGTCGGGCGGTCTAAGGGGCGCGAGGGCCGATTTTTGCCGCGTGCGTGGGTATCCTCGACATCGCAGCCCAGCGTGAGCAGGGTCTGGCGCGCAACGCGCAGCCGATCGTGGGCTTGGGTGCGCTCAAAGAGCGTGATCAAGCCGCGGTAGGTACTCGGCTCGAAGGCCTCGCGGGAGACGAGGGTGCGAAACTCGACGAGCGCCTCATCCTCGCGACCGGCGATGTGGCCCAGACAAAAGGCGCGCCGGCGTGCAAAGTACAGCCATGTACCATGGTTGTCGCGCGTGAGCGTCATGAGCTCGTTGTACAGGCGCGCGGCCTCCTCGTACCACTTGAGGTCCTCGTCGACTGCTTCGGCGGCGCGCGCAAGCAGAGCCACCCGGCTGTTACCTGTTTGCGTCTTGGCGAGCTCCTCGAGTTGCTCGACGCAGTCCTCGAGCTCGTCGGCGGCCATGGCCAGATCGATGAGGTTGTCCAAATCATGGGTCGACTCAGGAAACGCGCGAACGACCTTCCATTGCAGCCGATAAGCCGTAGCCACGTCGCGAAGCGATTGCCAGTAGACGTCGATCAGGGTGCGCCAGTCATCGACTTCGCTGGCGAGCACGCTGAACTTGAGCACGCCCTGGAAGAGCTCGACGGCGCGATGCGCGCCGCCAGCACGTACGTGGGCGTGGGCGAGCTTGCGCGTGATCAGGGCGGTGAGCGCATCGCCTGGATAGGCGACGATCAGATGCTCCATGCAGGCCAGAGCATCGTCCAGGCGCTCAGGGTCATCGAGCAGCAACTCGGAGAGCCACAGCCCGCTTTGCAGCTTCTCGCTGACGCTGGTCTGCCCGCTGCCGGTGATGCGCTCGAAGTGGGTCTGCTGAAAACGGATGGCGCGGGCTAGATCGTCGCCCTTGACGCTCAGACGCACCAAATCGCGCAAGAACTTCGGGTCTTCCGAGAGCTGCCAGCACTGGCTCAGCGCCGTCAAGGCGCCGCTGACCTCGCCCAGGTTCTGCTCGAGCACGCGCGCGAGCATCTGAAAGAGGTAGAGCCGTCGGCTGATACCAAGGCCGCTTCGGCTCACGTGCGCCTCGAGACAGCGTCGCAGCATCTGCCATTGCTCGGCCTCGACAAGCGAGTCGTAGAGATAGTCGAGTGTTGGACCGTCGACCTGATCGGCGACCGCCCTCTCCTTTTTCTCGGCAACGGCGGCCTCGATATCGAGCTGCAGGGCGGCGGCATCGGCCATCTCACGCGAGCCGTCGTCGACAAAACCGTCAAGCTCGTTGAAGGCATGAGCGGCGGCCTCGCCAAAGAGCGCGTCGATCGCAATCGGGGCCGATGAGGCGACGGCAAATTTGGCCATCTCGAGGAGGCGATGAACCGAGAGCTCCGCGCTGTTGACAACAGCCATCTCTGCGCGCGTCCAGCGACTATAAGCGTGGAAATCCCCGGCGATGCGCGCCTCGAGTGCGCGCAGACGCTGCCTGGAAGACATCGACTCGATGTCGCCCGGCTCATCAAAGCGCAGCAGATTGCCTTCGAGGATCTCGACCATGTCGCGGCCGAGCAGTGCGACCGGATCGCAACCGTTGCCCAAAAACTGCGCCGAAGCGCTCAACTCGAACTCGCCCAACATCCACTGCTGCTCGTGACACTCGAGTGCAGGCAATGACTGGCGAAGCATGGACGCGCCCTGGGCGTCGAGATCGCGGCGTTCGAGATTGATCAACGCTTCGAGTTCAAAGTGTGGGGTGCAACGCCGGCTGCGTGCGAGCGCATCGCGCTCATGGGCGCGGGCCATGGCCAGGCGAAGCACGATCTGGTTTTCCAGGCTGTCGGCGTTACCGCAGGCACGGTAGGCGCGGCTGGCCTCCGGGCACGACTCGGCGCGCTCGCGCAGCCGGGCAATCACTGCAAAATAAACATCGCGGGTGCTGCCATCGGTGGGCTTGAGCAGCAGGTCTTCGAGCGCGTCTGCGAGCACATCGGGCGCCTGATCGGCCTCAACCCAGGTGCGCACGATGCCGTCGAGCCAATGTAAATTCTGGGGATCGGCCTCGAGCGCGGCCATGTAGAACGCATACGCGCTCGCGGGCGCACTGAGGCGCCACTCCTGGAGTCGTGCAAGCTCGCCCAAGAGCGCAGCGCGCTCGGCGGCGACCAGCGGCGTGCGCAGCCGATGCTGAAGCAACTCGGCGACGCGTGCCCAGTTCTCCTCGCCCTCGTAGAGGCGCAGCAAGGTCGAGAAGACGTAAGCGTCGGATGGATCACGCGCGAGGATCTCCTCATAGAGCGTGATCGCGTCCTGGCGGCGCTCCAGGCGAGTTTCGAAGAGTTCCGCCAGCGCACCGAGTTGGCGCATGACATCCGGGTCGTTCTCGCGCGAGCGCAGCTCACGGCCGGTCATGTGCACGATCTCGGCCCAACGCCCTCCCCGCATGTAAATGCGGCCCAGTCCCTCGAGAGCCGGCA
This sequence comes from Lujinxingiaceae bacterium, assembly GCA_013697635.1. Taxonomy (GTDB): domain Bacteria; phylum Myxococcota_A; class Bradymonadia; order Bradymonadales; family Bradymonadaceae; genus JACCWM01. The sequence goes on from JACCWM010000106.1 coordinate 159,117, forward strand.
GAAAGTCCGCCGCGACGTCGAGCGCCTGACGGTAGAAATCCTCGGCGCGCCCGGCATCACCCAGGTGTTGCTCGGCAATCTCGGCATTTCGCACATGGGTCGCGGCCATCTCCTCGGGGTCGTCGATCAGTGCGCCTTCGCTCAAATTGAGCGCGATGAGCTCTTCCCATCGCTCGCTTCGCGCATAAAGGCGGCCAAGCGCGGTAAAAGCGCGCGGATTCTCCGGCTCGATGTCGAGAATCTCGAGCCAGGCGCCGACGGCGACATCGACATTGTTGAGACGAAGCTCGGCAACCTCGGCGACCTTGTCGAGCAGATAGAGCTTCTGGCGGCGCGTCGGAGCGTCTTCGACCAGTCCCAAGAAGAGATCGGCCAGTTGAGCCCAGCGCTCCATGGTGCTCAACAGGCGTGCGGCGCACTTGAGCGCCGGCAGATAATTGGTCTTGAGCGCGAGAACCTTGAGATGGTGTTCGAGCGCGCGCTCTGGATTTTGCAGGTGGGTCTCGTAAATCTCGGCAACCTGGAAGTGGCGCCGCCAGCCGCTTTGAGCGCTGCCAAGGGCCGCGATTTCGCGTTCGTAGAGATCGACCAGGCCACGCCAGTTGCCGCGGCCGGTGTAGATGCGCCCCAGCGCACGAAGCGCAGGCACGTGATTGGGGCTGTAGCTCAACGCCTCACGGTAGACTTCGGCTGCGGCCTGCTCGAGGTCGGCCTCGACCTCGTAGAGGCGGCCAAGGCGCGTGAGCAGGTAGATGCGCTCATCCGAGGAGAGCGGACCCTCGAGGCGGCGGTTGATGATGTCGATGAGTTCGGCGCCGGCCGTCGGCGTGCCACGAAGCGCTTCACGCTCGAGCAGGCCTTCGCGAACGCGCAACAACGTCCAGTCTTCGACCGCCGCCTCGGAGGCACTCTTGAGCAACTCACGCGAGGTCGCCGGGTTGGCCGATGCGGTCTCGTGAAACATCGCCAGGGCAAGCGCAGGCGCGCCAAGGCGCGTTGCGGGACGCCCAGAGCGGCGCAGCAGCCCAAAGGCCTGGTCACGCTCGCCCTTTTCATAGAGCAGCGCGAGAAGGCCTTCTTCCAGATCGCCGGGCAGGCAATCGTCCTGGGCCAACTGGCTAAAGATCGACAGCGCTTCGTCGGGTTGGCCGCAGGCGTTGAGCCAGACTGCGCGCTGAGCCGTGAGGTGTCGGCGCGTTTGGGCATCGAGGCCGACATGTTCGCCCGCGCGTACCAGCCAGGCCAGGGCCTCGTCGAGCCGACCGGTCTCAAGCAGTGCATCGAGTTGTAATTGCGTGGCCCACAGCGCGGAGTAGACCGGAAACTCGTCCAAAACGCTGCCCGACTCCAGAGCGCTCTCCACCCAGCGCAGGGTCTGGCGCGCGGCCATGCCCTGCTGCCATGCAACACCGGCGCGCTCGAGGGCGAGCAACGATCGCAGGCGCTCCTGGTCGGCGCCGGTATGCTCGAAGTGCGCTTCGAGCGACTCCATGACCAGCTCACTATCCCCTGTGGCGCGAAAGAGCCTGCGCGCGGCAGTGCGCTCAATGGAGGAAATCGGACCGAGTTTTTGCAGACGGCCAAAGGTTTGAAGCGCAGCATCGTAGCGGCCGAGCGCCTCTTCGGCGAACACGCCGCCAAGCAGCGCGCGGCGCTGAACGTCGGCCGTGTCCACGACATGGGCGGCGTCGCTGATGCAGGCGGCGCGAAACGCCTCGAGCACGTCGCGTCGAACCGCGAGCTCTTCGGGAGGTCGAAACGATGCCTTGCGCAAGATTGCGCTGCTATCGGTGCTCTCCGACACCGCCTGAGGGCGGTGAAACTTGGCCGAACGCGGCCCTTTAACGGGGATTTCACTGCTGACGGGGAGAAGATCCAATACGCCCTGGGCCATCCTTAGCTCCTGTACTTCAACTCCTCATGCCATCCTTGGCATGAACATCACATCGGGTGTTCGTTGGTTCGGCGTAACGGTCTATCCTGGCCTTGAAGTGTAGCCTTCGTGGCTACTGTGGGCGGTAGGTGTCGCCCGGCAAAGGATAGCGCGAATCGTCGTAGTCCCACCCTTCTGGCGGGTCTTCGTTGGACATCGCTTGTAGCTGTTTACGCTTTTGTTTTCTTCGCACGGCCCACGCTACAAGGAAAAGCAGTGAAGCGCCAAAAAAAAATACATTCTCATCGCGAAAAATTGACCAGAAGCTACTTCCCTGCTCTAGCGCCTCGCGCCACTCGGCTTGCACGACCGAAAAGGGCTCACCGGTGAGCGCTTCGAGCGCGACGTAGAAGTCCTCGCCGGCGCGCACACGCGCGGTGAGCCTGGCGAATGTCTGGTCACCGTAGCGCGACTGCAAGTGGCGCACGAAGTGAAAGCTCTGGGCGTAGGCCACCGAAACCGTGTTGTGGTGGCCGGGAAAAGTATCGGTCAATGACTCGAAGGGTATCAACATGCCGGTTGCCGCCGCGCGGGCGAGCATCTCGCTGCGCTCGGCACTCCACTCATCGGCGTGCATGATCGCGAAGCCCTCGTTGAACCAGCGCGGCACGCGATGCTCGCCGGTGGCCTCGTCAATCGCGACATGGGCGAGCTCGTGAGCAAAGGTGCGATGGATGTCCACCGGCTCTCGGTTGGGGCCGATGCCGTGGAGCACGAGGATTGTGCGCTTCTTGCTAAAGGAGAGGCCCACGGCCCACGCCGGCGGCCGGCTTTGAAGCTCGTGCAGCTCGTAAAAGATGTTTAGATCGGGCAACACCCAGACATCGACCGTGGGAAAGTTTTCGATTCCCAGTGTCTGCTCGAGCTTGTGGAAGAGCTGCGGTCCCTGGCGCTCCAAAATCTCCACGGCCGGCGCAAAGCGGCGCGGATAGTGGAAACGCAGCGCCTCGTCAGGGGTGGTTACGGAGATGATCTCGGCGCCGGCAGGCTGTGCTTGAAGCGGCGTCGCAAGGCCAAATGAGAGAATCAGGCAGAAGGCAAGCGAAGCAAAGGTACGAAACAATCTGTTCAAGGCCATTCTCATTCTACGACCGTCAAAAACATGACACCCCTGAGCTTGCATGGGTTCAACCAACTTATGCACATCCCTTCCATTGAAAAGCGCAGGGGTAACTTTTCCTTCAAGCGCCTTGATTCACAAGTGATTTCACACACGGGCGACACCCACCGATGGGGCAGCGCCTGATCTCGGCCACCATCCTTTGCAAACATTTACAATCCAGGCCAACACGGGCTGCCGTGGGCCTTTGCACCGCGTCTGACATTTATGTCCGAAACGGCGTACGGGCTACTCTTGTCATCAAGGGCGTTTGGGCGGTCCTTGAAAATATCTGGCACCTTCATTGGGCCAGCCGGGTGTGCGCCTTTCGTTCATCAGCTTGAGGATCGAGTCGCCGTTGTCGGCGTTATGACTACGCCTAGACGACTCTCTGCGAGCGTGCGGCGACCCCGGGGGGCCTGCAGCGACCATACACATCGCCATCGGATCGATTTGAGCTAAGCCGCTGGCACGAAACATGCTGAGTATACCCTTGCCTGTGACGGGTTCGGCTCTTGGACGGGCCCGCCAACCATTCGCCCGAAAAAACTTGGAGCGGCATGAGTCGTTCAATCGCTTGAAAGGAGCAGTCATGAAAAAATTTATCGTTGTGTGTTTCTCACTCGCCCTCGCCTTCTCTGTGACCGCCTGTGGCGGAGACGAGAACCCGGCTGGTAACAATCAGACGAACAACTCAAACAACGACAACAACGACAACAACGACAACAACGACAACAACGACAACAACTCAAACAACTCAAACAACTCAAACAACTCAAACAACTCAAACAACGACAACAACGACAACAACGACAACAACGACCCGGGCGATGTCGGCACCGACGACGCGACCAATGAGGACGACGCCTCGGGTGACGACGCCTCGGGTGACGACGCCTCGGGTGACGACGCCTCGGGTGAC
>JACCWM010000162.1 GCA_013697635.1 Lujinxingiaceae bacterium
CGTCTATGCCGCGCAGCCCGCGGAGCGCTTTGCTGAGCCTGGCGTTGCATGACGGCTTAACGGCCTCGTCTCTGCCACAGGCGTTTGATACCCCAGGCGGCGGCAAAAACCGTGGCGCCTACCGTCAACGCGGCCGTAACCCCTCGCGCCAGCGGAGGAACAGTCATGATGGCAAAATCGAGGCTCGAAAGCTCCGATTCTCCAAACATTGGCACGGTCCATCGATGTGTCAGCGCTCGTGATGCGAGCGGTGCGCTCGGGGGCGAACAGTGCTCGCCATCGCAAGGATCACCGTCCGTCCAGCCGGTTCCGCGCAGAATAGCGGGCCCGTGCGCATCTCTCGGGCGGTTTCGTTGCTCCGGCGGCTGGTTGTTCGTCGCGACTCCCGCCTAGCCTGCCTTTCAAGCTCGCAGTAGACCTTAACGATGGAAAGTCGCTGAGAGTGTGGTTAATTTGTGCGCGCGCCGCTATAAGTACGCCTTTCAACCAGCAGGAGGAGAATTGCTTCTTTGGTCGATCGAAAAGCTAGACAAGTTAAAGATATTTGCTTCCGCTGCAGGTTTTCAGCCAGCGACCCCTGAGGAACCTGAGCCGGACTATGTTTGCCTTGCTCACTATTGGTTGATGCAAAAAATGGTCGAAAAAATCGGCCCCCCTCCTGAGCTGGCCGGTGGGTTCGTTGAAGCTTACTATCAAGCTCGTGATCACCATCGCCGGCGTCCCGATCTGCGGCGCGGCGTCTACTACAGCAGCGGCGACAAACTCCTTCGAATAGAGTTCGAGGCGCCGGGCGATCAGGTGCTCCTATTTGACCTTCAGGCCTGGATGCTCGTGAGCAGTCGAGCTTACATTCCACTTGATTTGAAGGACGCCGAGGCCTTCGACGAAGAGATCGAGCGCTGCGGCATTCAGAAACGAGGGCGTCGCTGGGATCAGGCTCCAATGGATTTACGCCGTAAGATGGTCGAGAGTTGGGACAGAATCTTCGATCTGGACCACACGTCGGATTTGACCGAGCCTCGCGAAGAAAAGGAGATTCTTGCCGTGCTTTGGAAGGTAGAGCCGGAGTGGATCCGTGACATTCAGCTGTTCACGGCGCGATAGGACGACTCTTGAAACACATTTCATAAACTGTTTGTCGGCGGGAATCGTACTTGGGGCCTAGTTGATGAAACGCAAATTTCTGATCAAAAATCATGAGCTCGTTGACCACTACGAACACGAACAGGGAACGGGCTGCGATGTCCGCGCGATCCCAGAGACTTTGAAACCGGGCGATCAGCCCATAAAACTGCTCAAAAAAGTGGTGTCGGTCGATGTATTGCTCGCGGCTTTGGAGGAAGGAGATGTTGGTACACCGATGCGGCTGCTGGATTTCCTCAACGATGAGCGCGTGTTGCCTGCTTTGCGAAAACGATTGCAAGTCGCTTCGATAAGTGAATACCCGAATCTCGCTCAAGCCCTGCAAATGGCCAGAGATCCAGATGCCGTTGTATTTTTGCAGATGGCTTTGGAGTCGTTGAACAAGAGCGAAGAGTGGAGCAATGCTGGCGACGACTTTGATTTCCTAGCCTTCACAGCTACTACTATCGCCGAGGCTCTCTTAGTGATCGCTCCTTGGACCAGCGCTGCAGGCGCTCTTTTGGAGCGACTCGCTCATTGTTCGGACCCTTCAATACGTCAAATCACGGCGCGTGCAACGTGCGCCATAGTGATGGAGGGAGCACTTACGCCCGTCATTCGTGCACTTCGTAAACAGCTTGTCGAAGCGTTGGACGACGATGACGATGACGTATTCTTGGAAGCGTCACCAGCGCTCGTCGTTACGCATTGGCCACAACTTTCAGAGCGTGTGGTCGCTCTTGCCTGTGGCGAAGATTGGATTCGTCGCGCTCGAGCGCATCGATTCTTGTTTAAAGTGCCCATACCCTGGGGTGCCCAAGCCATCGCCGTTCTGCTTGCGTGGCTCCCGAAGGAGCCTTCCACGCGAAATCAATTTGCTCTGACCGCGAATTTGATGCCGCTCATTGACGACGATCTCAAAAATCAACTCATCAAACGTTTTCTTGCCGATCGGTCCCCCGCGCTTCGCTTTGACACCATTCATCAAATTTTCCCGCAGCTTGACGTGCAGACGGCCGCCTCATACGCCAAGACTGCGCTAATTGATGAGCCCGATCCGATTATCCAAGGTTGGTTGGCATCGTATTGTTGTGGTCCAAGTTGATGCCTGAAGTGCCCCAGAGGTGCCACGATGAAGCTCTCGGCAGACCTTAACGATGGAAGGTCGCTGAGTGTGGTTAATTTGTGCGCGCGCCGCTATAAATGGTCGCTGCAACGTTTTGCTGTGATGATTGAACTTCCAACCCTTGCGAGCATGCATTCATGAAAAGCCTTCGAGAGAGCGTCACGCTCCATCCCTTTGCCGTCGTTCTTCTGATCGCGGCAACCGCCGCCCTGGCCTCGTGCGATGACCCTGACGATCGCGACGGCGACCCGACGACCGCTGGCACCGAGTGCGGCCGCTGGTCGCTCTATGTCGACGGCAAGCACATCACGGGCGACCAGATCAAGCGCACCAAGGGCAGCATCTATTATGGCGACGTCACATCGGGACAGGCCGAGGGGCTTGATGTCTTCGGCATCGAGTTCAGGAATGCAACGCCCACGGAGCCCTCTGGCGTTTTGAGCTCCTTTAGAACCGAGGTGCCTGTCGGTGTGACGGGCACTTACAGGGGCTATTTCTCGATTCAGGACGGCAACGGCCAGTCCTACGTCGCCGAAGGCAGCGGCAGCTCGTCGACGCTCAACTTCACCCTGATCGAGAATACGAGCACCTACGTCATGGGTTCGTTTGCGGGCGAAGTCTTCGTCATGAAATCGTCGCCCCTCGTGCTCGATTATGTCAGCGGCGTCTTTCAATGGAGCAGCAACGGCTGCGCCGCGCTTCGCACCAACTGCGCATCGCAATACGACACTTGCAGCAGCCCGTGTCGGGCGATCGATATCGAAGCCCCGGGCCACGACGCCTGTTGGGACGGTTGTGCGGCTGAATTCGAGCGTTGTTCCTGAGCGCGCTGGCTCCAAACCCATGGCAGACAATGATGAAACGATCGCTTGAGACGACCCTGCTCGCGCTGCTAGGCCTGGCATTTGCGGCCTGCAGCTCGCCGGCTCCCGGTGAGGCGGACAAAGACGTTGCGCCAGTGACGCCTGACGTGGCCCAGGTTGGCGAGGATGCTGGCGAGGACGTCGTGCAGGCCGCGCCGGTCGAGCTTCGGGTGGCGAGCTTCAATACGTCGCTGTTTCGGCCGGCGGCGGGCAAGCTGATCGAAGATCTGGAGACGGGCACAGATCCCCATGCGCTGGCGATCGCGCGCATTTTGCAGCGCGTTCGCCCGGACGTCGTGCTGCTCAACGAGTTCGATTATGACGCCGAGGGGGTGGCAGCGAGCACGTTTCGGGAGAAGTTTCTGGCCAAGAGCCAGGCCGACGGGCTGGCGCCGCTCGAGTACCCGCACTTCTATGTCGTGCCTTCAAATACAGGCGTGCACTCGGGCTTCGATCTGAACAACGACGGGCAGACCGTCTCGACGCCGGGCATGCAGAGCTATGGCGATGACGCCTTTGGGTTTGGCGTCTTCGAGGGCCAGTACGCCTTCGTGATTTTTTCGAAGTATCCCATTGAGCGAGCGCAAGCGCGCAGCTTCCAAAAGCTCTTGTGGCGCGATATGCCGGGCAACGCGATGCCCGAGGGGTGGTATTCGGAGCAGGAGCAGGCTGTGTTTCGGCTCTCGTCGAAGAATCACATCGATCTGCCGATTAACGTCGACGGGCGCATGCTGCATATTTTGGCCGCGCACCCGACGCCGCCGGCGTTCGACGGCGCCGAGCAGCGCAACGTGCGCCGCAACAACGACGAGGTGCGCCTGTGGCTCGACTACATCACACCCGGCCAGGCCGACTATATCCGCGATGACGCCGGCGTTGAGGGCGGCCTCGCAGCCGACGCGCGCTTTGTGATCGTCGGAGATCTGAACACCGACCCGATCGACAGCGGTGTGATGGGCGCGATGGCCGCGCTGCTCGCCAGCCCGAAGACCAACGACACGCTTCCCGAGAGCGAGGGCGCCGTCGAAAAGAGCGCGCTCGACGCGCGCGCCAACCTGCAGCACAAGAGCCCTGCCAAACACGATACAGCCGACTTTAGCGACGCGACGGTCGGCAATCTGCGCGTCGATTTCGCGCTTCCCAGCGCCAACGTCGAGGCGCTTGGCAGCGGCGTGTTCTGGCCCAAGTCCGGCGAGCCTGGCTACAATTGGACGCGCGCCTCCGACCACCATCTGGTGTGGGTCGATTTGCGCATCGAGTAGACAGTGCGCTACCCTCGCGGGCGAAGAAAATTCAACCAACCATCGGGAGCAATGCATGGTCGAAGTCTCCGGTGAAACGCGTGACAAAAACGAGCTGGCGCCCGGCTTTGTGATCAACGAGCGCTATGCCATTCGCGGTACGCTCGGCCACGGCGGCTTTGGCCGCGTCTATCTGGCTCACGACAACGAGATGGAGCGTGAGGTCGCGATCAAGGTGCTCGAGGTGGGCTGGCTTGCGAGCAACGCGCAGCCTGTTGACACGATGCTCGTGCGCTTTCGTCGCGAGGCGATGATCGCCGGCAAGATTCGCCACCACGCCGTCGTCGAGGTCTACGATGTCGGCGTGCTCAAGCAGTACGACGACAATCCCTACATGATCATGGAGCTTTTGGAGGGCAAAGACCTCGAAAAGCTGCTCGAAGAGAGCGGTGCAGTCGCCGCCCAGCGCATCTTGCCCCTGTTTTACGACGTGCTCGACGGCCTGGCCCAGGTTCACGCCATGGGCATCGTGCACAAGGACCTGAAGCCGGCCAATCTGTTTTTGAGCACTGGGGCCAACGGCCACGAGCGCCTTAAGATCGTCGACTTTGGCGTCGCCCGCATCCTCGAAGGCGCGACCACTCGCCTGACCAAGACCGGCCAGGTGCTCGGCACGCCCCAGTACATGGCCCCCGAGTACTTCGAGCTCGGCGACGTCACCCCGGCCGTCGACGTCTACCAGATGGGCCTCATCCTGGTGGAGATGCTCGGCGGCAAGCCCGTGGTCTCCGGCGAAACGCCCCGAAAGTGCTTGCTCAACCATGTCCAAGGCCTGCTCACCGCCCCGGCCGGCCTGCTCGCAAGCCCGCTCGGCCCGGTGATCCAACGCGCCCTGCTCAAAGACCCCGCCAAGCGCTACCAAGACGCCGCCGAGTTCGCCGCCGCCCTTCGCCAGGTCGAGCCCACCCAGGTGGCGACCTTCATGTCCCAAAAGCGCCACCTCACCCTGGCGCCCGTCCACATGCCCCTGACCGAGCTGCGCCACGTCCTCGGCTCCGGCGCGCAGTTCACCTTCCAACCCGAGCAGCCTGCCGCCGCCCCGGCCTCGACCGCGTTTGTCGTCAGCGGAAAGCCAATCCCCCGCATTCTGGTCATCGGCGCGCTCGCTGCAACAGCCGCGATGGCCATGCTGATCGTCACCGTCGGCATCGCCTTGTTGGTGCTCTCTTCGAGCTCGGATTCCTCGCCCGACCAGCGCAGCGTACGCATCGACACGATCCCCTCAGGTGCCGTAATCTTCAATGATTCCAAGCGCGTTGGCACCGCACCCGTGACCATTCCGATCGAAGATTACCGCGAGGTGCGACTCAAGATCTCGGCGCGCCATCGTGGGTATCAAGAAGGGGTGTTGGAGATCCGGGGGCGCACGGGGGTGAATGTGGAGATCAAGCTCGTAGCGGAGTAGGCGCGAGGAGCGACGAGCGCGACGAGCGCCATAGGCTCCGCGAGCTCGGCGGCGTCAGCCGACGAGGAGGCGGAGCCTACGGCGATCTCCAGCGCACGTATTTTTCTAACAACTCCGCGCTCGCCACGGGGCACACAATGCCGCTGTCTTGCAGGCCTGCAAGGGTGTTTTGCTGGTCGAAGTTGGCTGCGGTGGCTTGAAACAGATCCGTTGCGCGGTGGCGCTCAAAGGCCTCGTGGTCGAGGCAGCGGCACATGGCGAGCAGGCTTGTGGTGTGCTCGCGGGTGGTGGTCTGGCTGAGATGTGTGGTCAGCCGGGCGCGCCAGGTTGGGTGGTCGACGGCCTCGATGTCGACGTCGGTGGTGCGAAGTGCGTCGATCAGGCTGGCGAGTGTTGCGGGCTGGGGGTTGGCGATATGAAAGGTCGCTGGGTGGGCTGCGGGGCCGAGCGAGAGATGGGCGATGGCTGCGGCAGCGTAGTCGACGGGGGTGATGTCGACGGCGAGCTTGTCGAGCGCTGGAGCGGGGACGCAGCCGAGCACGGCGGTGGCGCGAAAGAACATCGCGAGCAGATCGTTTTGGGGAGCACGGCCGCGGGTTGTGTCGCCGGTCAGCAGCCCAAGGCGATAGATGTTGATGGTGCCGATCGTGTGCGCGGCGTTTCGAAGGAGCACCTCGGCGGCCCATTTGCTCTGGGCATAGCCGCCGTAGACCTCGCTGGTGTCGTCGAGCGCGTCGTCTTCGCCGAGGCGGCCCACATTGCGGTCAGTCGAGACGAAGACGGAGAGCGTCGAGGCAAAGTGCAGCCTCTTGCGCCGGCCCTCGCAGACAAAGCGCAACACCTGGCGGGTGGCGTCGACATTGGCCGGGCGCAGCGACTCGTAGGTGCGCACGAGGTTCACGCAGGCGGCCAGATGGTAGACGGTGTCGACGCGCGCTGTGAGCTCACTCCAGCGCCTGGCGTCGAGGCCCAGGCGCGGCAAGAGGAGGTCTGCGCACAGCGTGCTGATGCGCCCGGGGGCGGGCGAGACGCCATGCTCGGCCAGCGCGTCGAGCACACGCTCGTGTGCTTTGGCCGGAGACGGTGCGCGCACCAGGCAGACGATCTCGGCGTTGGTGCGCACGAGCAGCTCAGCGAGCAGCCGGGCGCCCAAAAATCCCGTCGCGCCCGTGAGTAACATACATCGCGGCGGCGCTTCCTCGACCACATCGCGCTCGCTTGCAGCCTTGAGACGCGCGCGCCAGGGGCGATCAAAGGCGACATCCGCGCGCAGCGCCTGGGCGCTCATCCGATCGCCTGAGCCACGGTTGGTCTCCGCGGCCATCGCCGCAAGCGTCGGATACCTGGCGACCAGCGCTGCGCTCAAATACAAGCCGCGCTCCTCGCCAAGGGCGAGCATCTCGAGCACGCCAAACGAGTCGCCGCCCAGGGCAAAGAAGTCGTCGTCGGGACCAACCAACGCACAACCCAGAACGCGGCGCCAGATCCCCGCGAGCGCGGCTTGCTGCGGCGAGCCCAGCGCGGCGCTATTGCGCTCGGTCATGGTGAGCGGCCAGCTCGCGAGCGCATCGAGGTCGATCTTATCCGTCGCGCCCAAAGGCAGCGCCTCGAGCACCTCCCAGCGTGTCGGGATCATCCACGCGGGCAAGAGCGTTTGCAGGTGCTCGTGAAGCCCCTCGATAGTGCGGCCGGGTGCGGGCTCAATAAATGCAATAAGTGAGAGCGGGCTATCGAAGGTTGGCCCCTCAGGGGACCCGACCTTTCGCGCCAGCACGGCCGCACGCCCAACGTTTGGGTGGCCTGCCAGCGCCAACTCGATCTCCTCGGGGGCGACAAGTCGACCGCGGATTTTGAGCTGGCGATCGATGCGGCCGAGGAACTCGAGGCGGCCATCGGGATGGGTGCGCACGCGATCGCCGCTCTTGTACCAGCGGGTCTGGTCGCGCTCGATGAAGCGCTCGGCGGTGAGCTCCGGGCGGTTGATGTAGCCGCGGGCCAGGGCTACGCCGGCGATGAGGAGCTCGTCGTCGACCACGCAGTAGACGACGTTGGCGATGGCGTCGCCGAGCAGGGGCGCGTGCCAGGTGTGGGGGTCGCAGACGCAGAGGCTGGTGCAGACGGTGGCCTCGGTGGGGCCGTAGCAGTTGACGACGCGCACGCGCTCGGCCCAGCGGCGCACGTGTTTTGCGGGGCAGGGCTCGCCGCCGATGACGATGGTCTGCAGTGTCGGGGGACAGTGGGCGGGATCGAGGACAGCGAGAAGAGCAGGGGGCAGGTCGACATGGGTGATGCGGCGTGCAGCGAGCAGGTCGAGCAGGCGGCGCGGGTCGGTGAGCGTGTCGGCCGCCTCGATGTGGATCGATGCGCCGGCCAAGAGCGCGGTGCCGATATCGGAGATCGAGGCGTCGAAATTGGGCGAGAGCAGCCACAAGGCGCGGCTTGTCGAGGTGAGAGCGAAAGCCGAGATCTGGGCGTCGAGCAGGTTGACGATGCCCGCATGGGTGACGGCCACGCCCTTGGGGCGGCCCGTGGAGCCGGAGGTGTAGATGACGTAGGCCAACCGGTGCGGGTCGGCCGCCTGGCGGCGAAGGTCGCGCGCTCGGCCAGCCGGTTCGGTGGCGTCGAGGACGAGGCGAACGTTGGCGTCGGCGAGCATGAAGGCGCGACGCTCAGGCGGCAGCGTGGGGTCGAGCGGCATGAAGGCCGCGCCGGCGTACCAGACGCCGAGCATGGCGACCAAATAGTGCGGCGAGCGTGCCATGGCCAGGGCGACGAGATCTTCGGGACCGATGCTCTGGGCCTGAAGCCAGCCAGCGAGCGAAATAGCCCGCTCGCGCAGCTCGGCGTAGCTCAAGGCCGGCAGGCCTTCGAGGAAAACGGCGGTGGCCAAAGGCGTTTGCAACGCCTGGGCATCGAAGCGCGTGACAAAATCATCGCGGCTCATCACCCCTCGAGCGCCATGGGGCTGTAGTCGCCAAGGGCCGTGCCGCGCGAGCGGTTGTCGACGTTGGGCGCGCCGAGGCCGGCGGCGTGGTCGGCCAGATGCACGAGGCGAAAATCCAGGCTAAAGCGTGTGCGTCCGCTCGATTGGGGGCGAGTGCGGTGCAGGTGGGCGCCGGAGAAGAGTAGATTCTGGGCGCGCCGGCAGCTAAAGCCCAGCTCGCGGCCATAGGCGATTTCGCCGGTCATGCCCGGATAAGGCGCCTTCTTGCCAGCCTCGGGGTCCTGCCAGCCGATGCGTAGATCGGGGCCTTCGCGCACCCAGTCGGCGTAATCGAAGCTCTCGGAGTCGTTGGGAACCACGGCGCGAAGCCAGTCTGGATAGAAGACGAACGTCTCCTCCTCATTGAGATCGTCGAGCGGAATCCACCAGGTGATCATCGCCTGCGGGTGGGCATACCAGGTGTCGCGGTGGGCGTAATAGGCCGGCGCGGCGGCCGGATTCAAGTGGCCGCGATCGGCGATCGCGCGAATGCGCGCCGGATCGAAGACGACCTCGCTCGGATCAAAGCCCAGCTCGGCGACCACGTCGGTGAGCGTGCGATGGTAGCGCTGCTCGGTGAACAGTGTGCGGCGAACCGCGCCCACACGGCGAAAGAAATCGAGGTTGTCCAGGCTGTGCTGGGCCGTGCGCGGCTCGTCGAACTCGGCGAAGGCCTCGCGAACTAGCGCGCTCGCCTCGCTGACGAGGCGCTCGGCGGCCGGCGTCGAATCGAGCAAAAACACGTCGCCCTCGTAGAGCGCGCGTCTCAGCGCGAGATTGTTCTTGGGCGCATGGTTTCGAAGCTCGTTCATGGCATCGGCCTCCTGGCCAGCAGGATACAGCGCGGGCTGTTGATGGTGAGCTCTTGGGCGTCGATGTCGCCAAAGAGCTCGATGTCGACAAATCCGCAGGCGCTGAGCATCTCGGCGATCGTGTGGGGCATGTAGAGGCGAACGGCGCTGTCGTGAACGACGCGCTCGCCGTTGGCCAGAAAATACGACCAGCGCTTGTGCAAGACGCCGGCCGAAAAGTCGAGCGTGCTCTCGCGAAGCAGGACAATCTCGCCCAGCGTCGTGGTGCAGCGCGTGACGCTGTCGCGTTGAAAGTCACGCAGCAGGCCGGGCAAATTCATGCCGTCGAGCATGAAGCGGCCGCCCGGCTCGAGCGCCTCGAAGGCGCGCTCGAGCATGCGAAGGTTGGTGTGATCGTTGGTCGCGTAGCCAAAGCTCGTCCACCAGTTGATCGCGCCCGCGCAGGGCTTCTCGGGCACGAAATCAAAGGCGTCGGCCGTGTGAAACGCCACGCTCAGGCCCCTGGTTTGGACCTGGGCCTGGGCGTGCTCGATGTAGCTGCCGGCCTGGTCAATGCCCACGACCTCGTAGCCTCGCTCGGCCAGCGGTAGGCTCAGTCGCCCGACGCCGCAGCACTGATCGAAGATGCGCGCGCCCGGCGCCAGCGCGAGCCTGTCGGCGATAAAGGCGATCGTCTGATCGATCGCGTCCGGGCTGGTCTGCTCGAGAAACAAGGCCGCCAACAGATCGTCGTAAAACGGCGTCCACCACGGCTCATGGGCAAGTTTGGTCAAAGCGTCGTCTCCAGTTTCAAGGATGTTTGCAGCATGCTCGCAGACAGCGCCGTCATCAACACCGGTTCGGCCGCCTGGCGCTCGGCCTGGGTCATCGTCCCAAGCGCGTCGAGCAGCGCGAGCAGCTTTGTGCGATCGAAAAACGGCAACGCGCGCGCTGAGTCGCTTCGCAGCGTATCCTGAATGAGCGCGTCTGTCTCAGCGTTTGAATGGATGCACAGCGGCGGCGCGAGAAAAGGGTGTTTTGGGCGCGCGACGACCGTCTCGGGCAGCAGGTCTTCGACCGCTCGGCGCAGCACCCACTTCTCGACGCCATGGTTGATCTTGAGCGCCAGGGGCAGCTGCTGGCAAAACTCAAAGAGGCGGTGATCGAGAAAGGGCGTGCGCCCCTCGACCGAGTGCGCCATCTCCGTGCCATCGCCCAGGGTGCGAAGGATGTAGTTGGCCAGGGCCAGCCGGCTCCAAAGATAGGCGGCCTGATCGACCGGGTGGCGCCCCTTGAGCCGGCCCTCGACATCGAAGGCCTCGATCAGCGCGCCGATGTAGTCAACGCCGGCGGCCCGCTCGCAAAACTCGGCGCTGAGCATCGCCGTGATCCGGGCTCCCATCTGAGCCTTGGCCTGTAAAAAGCTCGGCACGACCCCCAACCGGCGCCTCACCGCCTCGCTCACGCCGGCAGAAGCGTCGGCCAGCATCACGCCGCCAGAAGCGGCGTTGGCCTTGACCAGCGCCGCCTGCAGGCGCGCCTGCTCAGCTTCGTCGCCGCGATGCGTCCACGCCGCCAGGTCCTGTCGAAAGTGCGCATAACCGGCCAGCGCCTCATCGGCCCCCTCGCCGGTGAGCACCACCTTGAAGCCCGCCGCCGCGATGGCTTTACTCAACAGAAACTTCGCGCTCAGATGCCCGTTGATCGCCAGGCCCTCGCTGAAGTAGACGGCCTGTTCTAGGTTTTCGACCAGATCGCGCTGGCTCACCTCGACCGCATGAAACTCGGCGCCCACGTGAGCCGCGACCTGCTCGGCAAATCCGCGCTCGTCGTAGGCCGACGCCTCGAAGCTCACCCCAAAGCAGGCCACCGGCCGGCGGGCGCGCCTTGCGGCCAGCGCCACGATCGCGCTGGAATCGAGCCCCCCGCTGAGCGCGCATGCCACCGGCACATCGGCCCGCAAGCGCAGGCTCACGGCCTCGTCGAGCAGCTCGCGCAGCCTCTCGATGGCTGGCTGGGCGTCGATCTTGGCCGGCTCACTGAGCATTGGGAAATCGATGTCCCAATAGGCCTGGGTTCGCACCTCGCCGGCGCTGGCCAGCAGGAAGTGCCCGGGCCGAAGCTGCGCCACCCCCTCGAAGAGCGTTAGATCGGGCGGCAGATACTGATGGTGCGCGGCATGCAAAAACGCCTCAGCGCTCCACCTGGCGCGCACGCCGGCGGCGAACAACGCCTTGGCCTCCGAGGCGAGGTACAAGCCTGTGGCCGTGCTCGCAAAACAAAGCGGCTTGATCCCAAATCGATCACGCGCCGCAAACAGCCGCCGACGCCGGCTATCCCACAACACGAAGGCAAATTCTCCGCGAAGCTCCTCGAGACACGCGACACCGCGCTCCTCGTAGAGATGAACGAGCACTTCGCTATCGGAACCCGTCGCAAAGCGATGCCCTCGCCACTCGAGCTCACCGCGAATGCGCTCAAAGTCGTAGAACTCGCCATTGACCACGGCCACCACCGCCGCGTCCTCACTTGCGATCGGCTGAGCTCCGCTGAGCGGGTCGATCACCGCCAGGCGCACATGACCAAGCCCGACAGTCCCCGTCGGATCAACCCAGACACCGCTGCCATCTGGGCCCCGATGGCGCATCGCCTCGAGTCCAGCCCGCAAAGCCGCCCTCAAGGTAGCCACGTTTGGCCAGAGAATCGAAAGGATACCACACATTACGCAACTCCCTGCGCGTTGACGCGAGGTCGGGGGGGCAAGGGAGCCGACGCGCCTCGCTATGCGAGGCTCGCGCCCGACGAACCTTCTTCGCTGATCAACTGCAGATAGCGATTCACGACGTCTGGCATGTCTCGAATCATCATCAGCAAGAGACGGGTAGGTTTCTCGGGCGTTCTCTGACCTTGTTCCCACTTGCGAACGGCGTGAACTGAAAAACCGTAGGCATCGGCAAATTCACGCTGGCTAAGGCCCAATTCCTCGCGCAGCACTTTGACATCCAGATCTTCCTCGGGCACATGCACGTGGGAAACCCGAACATTCGTGGCCTTTCCCTCCATAAACTCGACCGCTTCCTTGAGACCTTCGAGAATCTCCTGTCCGATGTTTCGCTTCGTCATTCTTCCGCTCCATACGCTTTGAGGACGTCCACCAGGTTTCTCATGGCATTTCGTTCGGCTTTGGCTTCGGGCTGACGTGCGATAAAGTCTTTGAAAGTTTCTACCTCTTCGTCGGCCATCAACTCTGATGAATGCTTTCGAAAAGGGCCGAGCTCGGCGATGGTTATCATCTTGGACATGAGTTTAATCTAGCCCAATGGGTTAGTCTGTCAAATCAAACACGGCATGAGTAGCAGAGTATTTCGAAAATTGAGTCGAGACGATACGGCCCTGTCCTGTGCTTGAAGTTGACGGTCGTAGCGAGGTCGAAGTGTCAAGGGACCCGACGCGCTCCAGGCAAGGATGCCCGAGACTACGTGTCCGCTTGTCAGTTTGCAACGAGTGGGCTAGTCTCCCGGCGTACGGCAATTTGGCGAAAACTCAGCTTACAAGGTCATGATATGCCAGATAAATATCAACCGCCCCGCGTCCCGGCAATCGATCAGATCTCGGTTGAAGAGCGCGCCGCGTCGTTTACCACGCGCAGCATCAAAAAAGAGGCCAAGCTTGCCGGTCTCAAGCTGACGGCGCGCATGATCGATCTGACCACGCTCGAGGGCTCGGATACGCCGGGCAAGGTCGAGATGTTGTGTCGCAAGGCGCGCCAGCCGGGGGCGGGTTGTCCGCCGGTGGCGGCGGTGTGCGTGTATCCGACGATGGTGCCGATCGCCAAGCGCGAGCTCGAGGGTACGGGGATCAAGATCGCGGCCGTGGCCACGTACTTTCCCAGCGGTCAGGCGAGCCTGAGTGAGCGCCTCGACGAGGTGCGGCGTACGGTGGAGATCGGGGCCGACGAGATCGACATGGTGATCAGCCGGGGGCAGTTTCTGGCCGGTGAGTTTGGCAAGATCTACGACGAGATCGCGGCGACGGTGGAGGCCTGCGGGCCGGCGCACTTGAAGGTGATCCTTGAGACCGGTGAGCTGCAGACCCTGGATAACGTGCGCTTGGCAAGCCAGATAGCGATCGATGCCGGGGCGCACTTTATCAAGACCTCGACGGGCAAGGTCAGCCCGGCGGCGACGATGCCGGTGACGCTGGTGATGCTCGAGGCGATTCGCGACCACTTCGTCAAGACGGGCAAGATGGTCGGGATGAAGCCGGCCGGTGGCATTCGCACCTCCAAGCAGGCCCTGCACTATCTGGTCATGGTCAAGGAGACCCTGGGTGATGCGTGGCTCGATCCGGACTGGTTTCGTTTTGGAGCCTCGGCGCTGCTCAACGACGTGTTGATGCAGCTCGAAAAAGAGCGCACCGGGCGCTACCACTCCGATCGTTATCTGAGCATGAGCTGAACCATCGCTGCCTTCGAATCAAAGAGCAATCAAGGAGACGCCATGAGCAAACCAGAATCCAGCAACGTTCGTGACCTGCTCTTTGGCAACCTGTGGGATTACTCCCCGGCGCCAGAGTCTGCAGATCACGTCACGATAAAGCCGCGCTACGGACACTTCATCAATAACAAGTTCGTCGACGGTGAGAACTACTTTCAGACGATCAATCCGGCCAACGAGCAGGTGCTCTCGGAGCTGGCCACGGCCGATGCCAAAGCCGTCGACGCCGCCGTGCAGGCCGCGCGCAAGGCCTATGACAAGTATTGGAGGCCGATGAGTGGCGCCGAGCGCGCCAAGTACATCTATCGCATCGCGCGCATGATCCAGGAGAAGGCGCGCGAGCTTGCGATCGTCGAGACGATGGACGGCGGCAAGCCGATCAAGGAGTCGCGCGACGTCGACGTGCCGCTCGCCGCCGCGCATTTCTTCTATTATGCCGGTTGGGCCGACAAGCTCGACTACGCCTTCCCCGGCTCCAAGCCCACCTCGCTTGGCGTGGTCGGCCAGATCATCCCGTGGAACTTCCCGCTCTTGATGGCGGCCTGGAAGATCGCGCCGGCGCTCGCCGCCGGCAACACGGTCGTGCTCAAGCCGGCCGAGTCGACGCCTTTGACCTGCATGTTGTTGGCCGAGATCATCCAAGAGGCGGACCTGCCCCCGGGCGTGGTCAACTTCGTCAACGGCTTTGGCCAGACCGGCGCAGCGATCGTCAACCACCCGGACATCGACAAGATCGCCTTCACCGGCTCGACCGACGTGGGCAAGATCATCCAACGCTCGATCGCCGGCAGCCGCAAAAAGCTCACGCTCGAGCTCGGCGGCAAGGGTGCCAACATCATCTTCGACGACGCCCCGATCGATCAGGCCGTCGAGGGCATCGTCAACGGCATCTACTTCAACCAGGGCCATGTCTGCTGCGCTGGCTCGCGCCTGCTCGTGCAGGAGAACATCGCCGAGACGGTGATCGCCAAGCTCAAGCACCGCATCGCTACGCTGCGCGTGGGCGATCCGCTCGACAAGAACACCGACGTGGGCGCGATCAACTCGCGCGAGCAGCTCAATCGCATCCGCGAGATGGTCGCCGTCGGCGAGGCAGAGGGCGCGACCAAGCACGAAAGTCGCTGCGTGCTGCCGGAAAAGGGCTTTTTCTTCGCGCCGACCTTCTTTACCGGCGTCACGCCCTCGCATCGCATCGCTCAGGAAGAGATTTTTGGGCCGGTGCTCTCGGTGCTCACCTTTCGCACGCCCGAGGAGGCGATCGCCAAGGCGAACAACACGCCCTACGGGCTGGGTTGTGGAGTGTGGAGTGACAAGGGAAGCAAGCTGTTTAAGGTCGCCGGTGCGCTGCAGGCCGGCATCGTCTGGGGCAATACCTACAACAAATTCGACCCGACCAGCCCCTTTGGTGGCTACAAAGAGAGCGGCTTTGGCCGCGAGGGCGGCGTCCACGGTCTGCTGCCCTATCTGGAGGTGCGCTGATGGCCACGCAAAAAACTAAGTCCACGCGCCTCGACGTGCAAAAGACCTACAAGCTCTACATCGGCGGCGCCTTTCCGCGCACCGAGAGTGGGCGGTATTTGACCGCGACCAACAAGAAGGGAGACTTCGTGGCGAACTACTGCCGAGCCTCGCGCAAGGACTTTCGTAACGCCGTGGTCGCCGCGCGCCACGCCCAGGGCGGCTGGGGCTCGCGCACGGCCTTTAATCGCGGCCAGATCTTGTACCGCATGGCCGAGATGCTCGAGTCGCGCCGGGCAAGCTTTGAGGCCTCGCTGGTCACGCTGGCCGGCTATTCGGCCGCGGCCGCCGAGACCGAGGTGAGCGCCGCCGTCGACCGGCTGGTCTGGTATGCTGGCTGGGCCGACAAGTTCATCCAGCTCTTCAGCACGACCAACCCGGTGGCCTCGCCGCACTTCAACTTCACGATGTCCGAGCCCACGGGCGTGGTCGCCGTGCTCGCCCCGCAAAACGCGCCGCTGCTCGGATTGATCTCGGCGCTCGCGCCGGTGATCGTGGTCGGCAACGCGGCCGTG
>JACCWM010000059.1 GCA_013697635.1 Lujinxingiaceae bacterium
GGCGCCGGGGCCTCAGGGGAGCCGACCCTTGTTCGTTCACGGCCGCATTCTCGTCCGCTCTCTTGGGCGCCGGGGCCTCAGGGGAGCCGACCCTTGTTCGTTCACGGCCGCATTCTCGTCCGCTCTCTTGCGTCGCAGCGCGCCATATCCTACATACGAGGCAATTATTGTCGTCGACATCCACGGAGAGATCACATGACGCGCGAGTACATGACAGGGTTTGGCAACGATTTTGAAACCGAGTCACTGCCGGGTGCCTTGCCCAAGGGGCGCAACTCGCCCCAACGTTGCCCCTATGGACTATATGCCGAGCAGCTCTCCGGCTCGCCATTTACCGCGCCGCGCAGCACCAACGAGCGCTCGTGGCTGTACCGCATTCGGCCGTCAGTTCGCCACGTCGGCCGCTACAAACCCTATACCCAGGATTTGTGGCGCAGTGGGCCAACGGCGCACGACGGCGAGCTGTCGATGGGCCAGCGACGTTGGGATCCGGTGGCGATTCCCGAGCAGCCGACGCACTTTGTCGACGGCGTGCGCACGATCACCACGGCCGGTGACGTCGTCTCTCAGGCCGGCATGGCCACCCACTTGTACCTGGTCAACACCTCGATGCAAGACCAGTACATGCTCAACGCCGATGGGGAGTTGATGTTCATTCCCCAGCAGGGCGCGATTCGCCTGGTCACCGAGCTGGGGGTCTTGGAGCTTGGTTCGGGCGAGATCGGCGTCGTGCCGCGCGGCATGATCTTTCGATTCGAGCTCGTCGACGGCCCGGCGCGCGGCTACCTGTGCGAGAACTACGGCGGCAAGCTCGCCCTGCCCGAGCGCGGACCGATCGGGGCGAACTGTCTGGCCAACGCGCGCGACTTCAAATTTCCCGTCGCAGCCTTCGAGGACGTCGAGCGGCCAAGCCGCATCTATGTCAAATGGTGCGGCCACCACTACACGACCGAGATCGGACACTCGCCGCTCGACGTCGTTGCATGGCACGGAAACTACGCGCCCTACAAATACGATCTGCGCGATTACTCACCGGTGGGCGCGATCTTGTTCGACCATCCGGACCCCTCGATCTTCACGGTGCTGACCTCGCCCTCGTCGGAGGCCGGCACGGCGAACATCGACTTCGTGCTCTTCTCGGATCGCTGGCTGGTCGGCGAGAACACCTTTCGACCGCCCTGGTACCACCGCAACATCATGTCCGAGTTCATGGGCCTGATCTACGGCCAGTACGACGCCAAAGAAGAGGGCTTTTTGCCCGGCGGCATGAGCCTGCACAACATGATGTTGCCCCACGGGCCCGATGCCCAAGGCTTCGAGAAGGCCTCGCGCGCCGAGCTCGCGCCCCACAAACTCGGCGGCACGATGGCCTTCATGTTGGAGACGCGCCTGCCCCAGCACCTCTCCGCCTATGCCGCAAAACTCGACACTCTCCAGCAAGACTACGACGACTGCTGGTCGGGCCTCGAGAAACACTTCGACGGCACGCCCGAAGGCAAGTGGGATTAGCGCGCGTCATCGGGCTGGTGCAGATCGCCGTGAACGGCCAGCCACACACAAGCAGGCGCCACGCTCGTATGGGTCACGCGGTGGCGCCGATGGGCGGCGATGAAAACGTGATCGCCGGCCTTTAGTGCCACCTGCGTGCCATCCTCCCATTGCAGGCTGGCCTCGCCCTGCAACAAGACCACCCACTCGGCCTCGGCCTGGTCGTACCACTGCTCGGGCGGCGTCGAATGGCCCCGCGAGACGATGCGCTCGACGCGAAGAGCCGGGCCCACGGCCAGCACATCGAAGCGCTCCTCGGCTCCCGGCCCTTCGTCCAAGTCATCGAACAGGTTTTTCATATTCGTGGCGCTCCGGGCCATTCTCCTGGCCAAAAACCGGCCAACTCTCAGCTACTCATACAGCGCCGGAAGCGCCATCAGGTGTTGGACGGCCTGCGACGGCGAGAGCTGCCCGGAGACGATCGCCTGGGCGCCCCGCAGAATGTGCAACTCGAGCTCGGCCATCTGGGCGACGGTGTGCAACGACTCGAGCAGGCCGAGCAGATCGTGGCCGGCCTCGCCGAATTTGTCGCGTATCGCCTGATTGTCGATGTGCTCGAGGCCGGCCAGATGCGCCCCGATCCGAAAGGCATTGCTGCCGGCCATGTGGGTGTCGGCGTAGAGGTTGCCGGCGCCGGCAAAGCCGTAGGCCGTGCGATCGTAGCCACCGCGATAAACCACGAAGCGACTCATCTCGGAGAGCCCGCGGGTAAAGAGCGTGGCCTGCAGGCTGGTACCCAGATCCAGGCCCTGACACAGGCCGGCGATCATCGCCAGCACCCGGCCATACGCCGCGCTGACCTCGGCGCCAGCCAGATCGTTGGTGCGATAGACGCGAAATCGCTGGGACATCAGGCTGTCTTCGACCAGGTCGTGAACTTCGGGAAAGAGCGACGCACACACGCCGGCGGCGGGCTTCTCGCTTTGAATGTCAGCCAGGATCGTCGGCCCGCTCAAAAAGCCGAAGCGCTGTGTGGGCGTCTCCTCCTGGAGCACCTGGGAGACCGACTTGAGTGTGGCCATCTCCAGGCTGCGCGAGGTATGAACGACGACCTGGCGCCCCGAGATCACGTCGCCCAAGCGGCGGCCCACGGCGCGCGTCAAGTGCATCGGCACCGAGTAGAAGATCAGGGCGACATCGCCCATCTGCTCGAGCTCGACGGCCTTCACATGTTTTGGCAACTTCCCGCTGACACCCTCGGTGTCCTCCGCAGGCTGCCAGAACAAGACCTTGGTCGACGCCGCCTCAAAAAGCCGCGTCAACACCTCGAAGTAAACACCCTTTCCAACGAGCCCGACAGTCGTCATAAACGTAGCTCTCAGTCGTAAGCAGAAATCAGTCAGCACAAAGCGATTAGCAAAGCCCCACAGCCGAGGCAATACCCGAATGACGATGTCCAACCACACGATCATCCTCGCAACGGCCAACGCTGGCAAGCGCCGCGAGTTCGAGAGCCTGATCGCCGACCTGCTCGAGCCCGGCTGGAAGCTCGTCGATCGGCTCGCCTGGCCCTGCGCGCTTGCCGAGCCCGTCGAGGACGCCGACAGCTTCGAGGGCAACGCGATCATCAAGGCCGCCCAGATCGCGCGCGCCACCGGCTGCTGCGCCCTCTCCGACGACTCCGGCCTCGAGGTCGACGCGCTCGGCGCCCGGCCCGGCATCCACAGCGCGCGTTACGCCGGTCCGGCGGCCAGCGACGCCGACAACAACCGACTGCTGATCGAGGAGCTTGCAGGCGTCGACGCCAGCGCGCGCGGCGCACGCTACGTCGCCGTGGTCTGTCTGGCCATCGCCGACAACGCCGTCGGGCGCCAGCTGCTCGCCAGGTGCGGCCTCGATTTCGATGCCGTGCCCGCAGGCCAGGCCGACGCCGAGGGAAAAATCGTGCGCCACGAAGAGCTGGCGATCGTCTGGTTTCAGGGTACCGTCGAAGGTCGGATCATCGACGCGCCACGCGGTACTGGCGGCTTTGGCTACGACCCGCACTTTTTGGTCCCGAGCTGGAACCAGACCATGGCCGAGGTGCCCCTCGAATTGAAAAACACCGTCAGCCACCGCGCTGTTGCCCTCGCCAAGCTGACGCACTACTTTGACCCACGAGCAACCAGATAGTCGAGATCGTCGGCTACGAATTCGTCATCAGCGTGACCACCCGTATGCAGCTCAAGTTGACCGTCCCAGCCCAGGCTGGATCGATCCAGCCATTGCGCGTATAACGATGCCCGAACCATGCTTGGAGGCAGTGCGCGTTGAGCTCCCACATCCCAAAACTCATCTTGCCGCTCACCGCGGCGCTGGTCACAACGCTTGTGCTCAGTCTGCTCGCTGGCTGCGACGGCCACGTCGAGTTCGACGCCGCGCGCTGCCAGGCCGGCGCGCTCGACAAGCGCTTTTGCGATGCTAACGGCAATCTCGTGGCCGACCCGCCCGCCGATCTGAGCCGCCGCCTCGATCCCGAAACGCTGATCTTTGCCTTTACGCCGGTCGAAGATCCCACGCAGTACCGCGAGGTCTGGCTCGAGTTCTTGGAGCACATGCAAAAGGTCACGGGCCGAAAGGTGCAGTTTTTCCCCGTGCAATCCAACGCCGCCCAGATCGAGGCGATGCGCGCCGGCCGGCTACACATCGCCGGCTTCAACACCGGCAGCCTGCCGCTGGCGGTCAACTGCGCGGGCTTCGTACCCTTTGCCATGATGGCCGGCGAGGGCGGCTCGTTTGGCTACGAGATGGAGTTGATCACCCACGTCGACAGCGGCATCGAGCGCATCGAAGACTTGAAAGGCCGCACGCTGGCCTTCACCTCGCCGACGTCGAACTCGGGCTTCAAAGCGCCCTCGGCGCTCTTGCGCGCGAAGTTTGGCTTCGAGTCGGGCCGCGATTTCCAACCGGCCTTCTCGGGCCGCCACGACAACTCGCTGCTAGGGGTGATCAACCGCGACTACGAGGCCGCCGCGGTGGCCAACCAGGTCACCAACCGGCTGTTTGCCCAGGGCATCGCCGATCGCTCTAAGGTGCGCGTGCTCTACACCTCGGAGACTTTTCCGACCACCGGCTTTGGCGTCACCCACGCGCTTGAGCCGGCGCTTGCCAGCAAAGTGCGCGAGGGCTTCTTGAGCTTTCCCTGGAAGGGCTCAGCGCTCGCCAAAGAGTTTCCTGACGAAACAGGCTTCATCCCGATCTCCTATCAAGAACACTGGTCCGTGATCCGCCAGATCGATACGGCGTTTGACGTGACCTACAGTTGCCGGTGAGACACTCCATGCTCGAGATCCAAGCTCTCTCCAAGCGCTACGGCAGCTTTGCCGCCCTCGACGACGTCACGCTCTCGATCGGCGAAGGTGAATTGGTCGCGCTGATCGGTCCGTCGGGCGCGGGCAAGAGCACGCTGATTCGCTGCGTCAATCGGCTTGTCGAGCCTACCGGCGGCAACGTCGTGCTCAAGGGCACCAACCTCACCACGCTCTCGCGCAGCGCGCTGCGCTTTGAGCGCCGCCGTATTGGCATGATTTTTCAGGACTACGCGCTGGTCAACCGCCTCACGGTCATGGAGAACGTGCTCTCTGGCCGACTCGGCTACGTGGGTTTTTTGCGCAGCCTGGTTCGCCGCTTTCCCCAGGCCGATGTCGACGAGGCCTTTCGCCTGCTCGCGCGCGTCGGCCTCGAGGGGCTGCACGACCGGCGCGCCGACGCGCTCTCCGGCGGCCAGCGACAGCGCGTGGGTATTGCCCGCGCGCTCTTGCAAAGCCCGCAGCTGCTGCTCGTCGACGAGCCCACGGCCAGCCTCGATCCGCGCACCGCGCGCCAGATCATGCGCCTGGTCTCCGAGCTTTGCCGCGAGCGCGGCCTGGCCGCGATCATCAACATCCACGACGTGCCGCTGGCGCGCTCGTTCACCGACCGGATCATTGGCCTGGCCGCCGGCAAGATCGTCTTCAACGGCGCCCCCGATGCGCTCAACGACGAGGTGCTCACCACGATCTACGGCGACGAAGACTGGAGCCAGACCACCCAGAGCGACGCCGCCGAGGAAGAAGAGGTCGCCGCTTGAGCGCCACCAACACCCAAAGCACGCCCGTGCGCACCTGGCGGCGTCCGCCGCTCATTGCCGACGCACGCCTTCGCTGGACGCTCTATATCGGCGCAGCGATCTATCTGGTCATCGCCCTGTCGAGCGTCGAGATCAACATCGTGCGCCTCTTCGAGGGTGCCGCGCGCGCCAAGATCTTGTTTGCCGGCGTGCTCTCGCCAGACTTCGTCACGCGCTGGTCGGACATCCGCGTGGGCTTTCTCGAGAGTTTGACGATGACCGTGGTCGCCACGGCCTTTGGCATCCTGCTCTCGATCGTGCTCGGCCTGGGTGCAGCGAGAAACCTCGCCAGCCGACCCGTTTACGTCGTTTGCCGCTCTATTTTGGCCGTCTCGCGCGCCTTCCACGAACTGATCATCGCGATTTTGTTTGTCGCCATGTTCGGCTTTGGCCCCTTTGCCGGCGTCATGACGCTGATCGTCTCGACGGTGGGCTTTTTGGGCAAGCTCTTGGCCGAGGAAATCGAGACAATCGAGTGGAACGCCGTGGAGGCCGTCACCTCGACCGGCGCATCCTGGCTGCAACGCGTCACCTATGCCGTCGTACCCCAGGTTCTACCGCGCTTTTTGGGC
Organism: Lujinxingiaceae bacterium; assembly: GCA_013697635.1. GTDB lineage: Bacteria > Myxococcota_A > Bradymonadia > Bradymonadales > Bradymonadaceae > JACCWM01. The sequence continues at coordinate 6,208 of JACCWM010000059.1, forward strand.
CTCTCGCTCTATCGTCTCGACATCAACTTTCGTGAGTCGGCGGTCATCGGCATCGTCGGCGCCGGCGGCATCGGCGCCACCTTGACTACGGCCTTCGACCGCTACGAATTCGACGCTGTGGCCGCGATCTTGTTGATGATCATCGCCATGGTCCTGCTCGCGGAGTACATCGCAAGCAACATTCGAAAGCGGGTGCTCTGATGCCGATCATCGAAGAAAACGGCAAGCCCGTCTGGCGCCGCCGCGACCGAAAGGCCGCCATCTACCACTGGATCGGCACGCTCGCCATTGGCCTGCTCGTGCTCTACTGCTCGCGCCTGATCAGCGCCCAGACCACCTGGGAGTTCGTCTGGACGGCCGGCGTGCAGGCCCAAGATCTGGTCACCCGCATGATGCCCCCCAAGTTTGGCTACGCCGCCGAGCTCTGGCGGCCCTTGATCGACACGATCCACATCGCCACCCTGGGCACGATCCTCGGCATCATGATCGCAAGCCCGCTGGCCTTTCTCACGGCCCGAAACACCACGCCCTCCAGGCACTTCGTTCGCCCGATCGCGCTCTTCGTCCTGGTCACCTCGCGCTCGGTCAACTCGATCATCTGGGCGCTGCTCCTGGTCGTGATCCTCGGCCCCGGCATGCTCGCCGGCATCCTGGCCATCGCCCTTCGCTCCGTGGGTTTTATAGGCAAGCTGCTCTACGAATCGATCGAAGAGATCGACAAGCGCGCCGTCGAGGCCGTCACCGCCACCGGCGCCAGCGGCCCCCAGATACTGACCTACGCCGTCATCCCCCAGATCGCCCCCACCTTCGCCGGCATCTCGATCTACCGCTGGGACATCAACATCCGCGAGGCCACCGTACTCGGCCTCGTCGGCGCCGGCGGCATCGGCATGGAGCTGCAATCGAGCATCGACACCCTGGCCTGGAGCCAGGTCAGCGTGCTCTTCTTGCTGATCTTGAGCACGGTCGTCTTGAGCGAGTGGGTCTCGGCGCGCGCCCGCAAAGCGGTGACCTGAAACAAAAATCGGCGGCGGGCCTTAAAGGCCGGCCCCTCAGGGGAGCCGACCCTCATGCAGCACTTGAGCTTTTTATCGCTTCGCGCGCTCGACGTGCTCTGGGCTGGCCTCGATCGCTGAGAGCGTGCCGCCGGCGATGTTGGTGGTCTCGGCAAAACCCTTGGCTTCGAGCATCTGGGCGGCCATGGCGCTGCGTCCGCCGGAGCGACAGATCAGGGCGATCGGACGCGAGTCTTGCTCGGGCAGCTCGCCGTCGCGAATTCTGGAGAGCGCGAAGTGCTCGGCGCCTTGGACGTGGACGTCGTCGTATTCGTCCTGCTCGCGCACGTCGATGAGACGAAAGTTCTGGGCTGTGCGTTGCTGGGCGAACTCGGGATAGGTCAGCTCTTTCATAATGCGCTCCGCTTTTTGCTGGGGGTCTGGAACTCTTCTTTTTCGGATGGGGGATCTCCGACATAGCGGTGGTCGACGCTGAAGAGCTCGGGAAACTTCGGTGCAATCGTCTGGTAGAAGGCCGCGATCTCGCGCATGTCGGCGTCGTAGTCGTCGCTGGGGTGGATCACCTTGCCGATGCCAGCCTCGCGCTTTTCATAGTCGAGGTAGCCGAGCAAAATAGGAACGCCGGCGCCTTTGGCAACATGGTAAAATCCGCTCTTCCACTCCGTGCGAAGGCTGCGCGTGCCCTCGGGCGTGACCACGATCGCCAGATCTCCGGGGTGCTCGTCAAAGAGATTGATCATGGCCTGCACCATGCTCAAACGCTCGGTCGAGCCGTCTTTGGGCGTGCGGTCGATGCCGATGCCACCGAGCTGATTGATGTAGAGCCCGTGGGGAAAGCGCGTGAACTCTTTTTTGACCGTAAAGCGCACGGGTAGCCCCATCAGATCGAAGCTCACCAGGGTGTAGACCAGATCCCAGTTCGTGGTGTGCGGCGCAGCGATCACCACGCAGCGGCGGTGGTGGGCAAGCTCACTGCCGTTGAGCGTCCATCCCTGAGCGCGAAAGAATTTGCGGAACAATGGTCGGTACACTGTGCGAGACTCCATGAAAAATCGACCGGGGTGCGACGTGCAACACAACTAACAGAGATCGCACGTTTCGTCACGCCCGCTTACCTGGCGCGGCTGGCCCCAGGAGGTCGAGCGACCGAGCACCACCGGCAGGCTAGCAAACAAGCGCTGATGCTCAGGCCCAACAGCGCGAGCGACAACAGTCGAAAGATGGATCTCTGCTCACTCACGGCTTGCTCCATTTGTTACTTCAATGCTTTGAGCCTATGGAATGGTTTTCTTTTTGCCATTTGTTCGCTATACGACACAAGTCCTTTGCGACAAGAGATAACGAAAGGTTTTTTGAGGAGAGGTAGCGATGCGACGACAAATTCAGAAATTGATCGACAAAGAAATCAACCCTTCGGTGGCCGGCCATGGCGGGCGCATCGAGCTGGTGGACTACGTCAACAAGCACGTCTACATCCAGATGATGGGCGGCTGTCAGGGCTGCGCGGCCTCCTCGGCCACGCTGCGCCAGGGCGTCGAGCGCATCATCCGTGACAGCTTTGGCGACGACGTCGTCGAAATCATCGACGTCACCGACCACGAGCAGGGCGACAATCCCTTCTACTCGACCAGCCCATTTGAATGACCATTGAGGCGCCGCTCGCATCGCTGAGCGGCGCTTTGATCTGCTCCCACCTTTGTGCCCATGCCCCAGACAATTGAATCCTTGCTCGCCAAGCGTATCCTCGTGCTCGACGGCGCGATGGGCACGATGATCCAAAACCACAAGCTCGAGGAGGCCGACTTTCGCGGCGAGCGTTTCGCCGCGCACGGCTTCGACCTCAAGGGCTGCAACGATCTGCTGGTGATCACCCAGCCCCAGATCATCGAGGACATCCACACGGCCTACTTTGAGGCCGGCGCGGACATCGTCGAGACGAACACCTTCAACGCCCAGTCGGTCTCAATGGCCGACTACGGCCTCGAGGACGTGGTCTACGAGCTCAACGTCGAGGCCGCCCGCGTGGCCCGGCGCGCGGCCGACAAAATGATCGCGCGCGACGCCTCGCGCCCGCGCTTTGTGGCCGGCGCGATCGGGCCGACCAACCGCACGCTCTCGATGTCTCCCGACGTCAACCGTCCGGGCTATCGCGCGATCGGATTTGACGAGCTCAAGATCGCCTACATCGAGCAAATTCGAGGACTTATCGACGGCGGCGTCGACGTGCTGCTCGCCGAGACGGTCTTCGACACGCTCAACTTGAAGGCCTGCATCCTGGCCTTTGAGGAGGTCTTTGAGCAGCGCGGCCAACGCCTGCCGATCATGCTCTCGGTGACGATCACCGACAACAGCGGGCGCACCCTGAGCGGCCAAACGATCGAGGCGTTCTGGGTCTCGGTCGCCCACGCGTGCCCGCTCAGCGTGGGGATCAACTGCGCGCTCGGCGGCAGCGAGATGCGCCCCTACATGGAGGAGCTCTCGGCGCTGGCCGACGTCTTTTCGAGCTGCTATCCCAACGCCGGCCTGCCCAACGCCTTTGGCGAGTATGACCAGACGCCCAAGATGATGGCCAAGATCCTCGAGGAGTTCGCCGCCGAGGGCTGGCTCAACATGGTCGGCGGCTGCTGCGGCACCACGCCCGAGCACATCCGCGCGATCGCCCAGGCCGTCCAAGGCTATGCACCGCGCCAGATCCCCGCGCGAAATCCGCACACCCGTTACGCCGGCCTCGAGGTGCTCACGCTTCGCCCGGACTCGAACTTTACGATGGTCGGCGAGCGCACCAACGTGACCGGCTCACGCAAGTTTGCGCGCCTGGTCTTGAACGACGACTTTGAATCGGCCGTTGGCATCGCCCGCGAGCAGGTCGACGGTGGCGCCAACGTCGTCGACGTCAACATGGACGAGGGCATGCTCGACTCCGAGCAGGCCATGACCACCTTTCTCAACATCATCGCCACCGAGCCCGAGGTGGCCCGCGTGCCGATCATGATCGACAGCTCGCGCTTCTCGGTGATCGAGGCCGGCCTCAAGTGCGTGCAAGGAAAGGCGATCGTCAACTCGATCAGCCTCAAAGAGGGCGAGGAGCTCTTTCGAAAACAGGCGCTCACGGTCAAGCGCTTTGGCGCGGCCGTGGTCGTCATGCTCTTTGACGAGGAAGGCCAGGCCGTCACCCTCGAGCACCGCCTTCGCATCGCAAAGCGCGCCTACGATATCCTCGTCGACGAGGTCGGCTTTGCACCCGAAGACATCATCTTCGATGCCAACATCCTCACGGTCGCCACCGGCATGGAGGAGCACAACGACTACGCCGTGGGCTTTATCGAGGCCGTGGGCGAAATCAAAAAGATGCTGCCGCGCGTCAAGACCGCCGGCGGCGTAAGCAACGTCTCCTTCTCGTTTCGCGGCAACGACGCGGTGCGCGAGGCGATCAACGCCGCGTTTCTCTACCACGCGATCTCGGCCGGCCTGGACATGGGCATCGTCAACGCCGGCCAGCTCGAGGTCTACGAGCAGATCGAGCCCAGCCTGCGCGAGCACGTCGAGGACGTGCTCCTAAACCGGCGCCCCGATTCCACCGAGCGCCTCGTCGATTTCTCCGAAACCGTCAAGAGCGCCGGCAAGGTGCGCGAGGTCGAGCTTGCCTGGCGCGAGGCCACGGTCGAAAAACGCCTCGAGCACGCCCTCTTAAAGGGCATCGTCGATTTCCTCGAAGAAGACGTCGAGCAGGCACGCCAAAAGTATGCGCGACCGCTCGACGTGATCGAAGGCCCGCTGATGGCCGCCATGGGCGTGATCGGCGATCTCTTCGGCGCCGGCAAGATGTTCTTGCCCCAGGTCGTCAAGAGCGCGCGCGCGATGAAAAAGGCCGTGGCCTTCTTGCTGCCCTACATGGAGGCCGAGCAGGCCGACGGCCAGGCCTCCACCCAGGGCACCGTACTGCTCGCCACGGTCAAGGGCGACGTGCACGACATCGGCAAGAACATCGTCGGCGTCGTGCTCGGCTGCAACAACTACCGCGTCATCGACCTTGGCGTCATGGTGCCCGCCGACAAGATATTGCGCACCGCGATCGACGAGGGGGCCGACGTGATCGGCTTGAGCGGGCTGATCACGCCCTCGCTCGACGAGATGGTCTATGTGGCCAAAGAGATGAACCGCCAGGGCTTGAGCATCCCGCTGCTGATCGGCGGCGCCACCACCAGCCGGCGTCACACCTCGGTCAAGATCGCGCCCGGCTACGAGCACCCGACCGTGCACGTGCTCGACGCCTCGCGCGTGGGCGCCGTGCTCAGTGCTCTGTTGAGCCCCGAGCGCCGGGCCGACTACATCGTTGAGAACCACGTCCAACAAGAGCGCGACCGCACTCTCTACAATACGCGCACCGAGCGCCCGATGCTTTCCATCGAGGACGCCCGCGCCAACCGCACCTCGATCGCCTGGCGCGCCGAGGACATCGCTCGCCCGTCCTTTTTAGGCACCCGCACCTTGGCCGATGTCGCGCTCGCTGAGCTCGTGCCCTTCATCGACTGGACGCCCTTTTTCAATGCCTGGGAGTTCAAGGCGGTCTACCCGGCCGTGCTCGATCACCCCGAGCTTGGCGAGGCCGCCCGCGAGCTGTATGCCCAGGGCCGCGAGCTGCTCGATCGCGTGGTCGCCGATCGCACCCTGCGCGCAGCCGGTGTCTACGGCTTTTTTGCCGCGGCCGCCGACGGCGACGACATCGTGCTCTACACCGACGACACTCGTCAGGCCGAGCTCACGCGCCTTTGCATGCTACGCCAGCAGCGTGTTCGCCCCGGCGACGAGCAGGCCAACATGGCCCTCTCCGATTTCGTCGCCCCGCTGGCGAGCGGCCTTGCCGACTATGTCGGAGCCTTCGCCGTCACCGCAGGCCACGGCATCGAAGAGGCCGTGGCGATCTTCGAGGCCGACCACGATGACTACAACGCGATCATGCTCAAGGTCCTGGCCGACCGCCTGGCCGAAGCCTTTGCCGAATACCTGCACGCCCAGGCTCGCCGCGACTTTGGCTATGGCACGAGCGAAAACCTCAGCCCCGAGCAGCTCGTCGACGAAAAATATCGCGGCATCCGCCCCGCCCCCGGCTATCCGGCCTGCCCCGACCACACCGAAAAAGAGAAGCTCTTCGCCATCCTCGACGCCACCGCCCAGGCCGGCATCACGATCACCGAGAGCTTCGCCATGCACCCCGGCGCCGCCGTCTCCGGCTGGTACTTCGCCCACCCCGAAGCCCGCTACTTCAACGTCGGCCTGATCGACCGCGACCAGGTCGCCGACTACGCCGAGCGCAAAGCCATGAGCGTCGAAGACATCGAGCGCTGGCTCGCCCCCTACCTGAGCTACGGCCAATCCAACGGCCCGCTGCCAAGGTCGGCTCCCCTGAGGCCCCGACCTTGACGGCCCGCTCCCAAAAATTTGTTCAATGAAGTCGTTGGGCGACCTAGCTCAGTTCTTGCGGCCGATGACGAAGTCGACATCCAGACGGCAAGGAAAGGTTGTGTTCAACAATTGCGCAACGGACGGGCAGGCGGACCCGGAACATGTGACCTGCCCGGTTTGTGAGCCGGAACCGCTGCGCTCATCGATGAAGGTTCCCTTCGCATCGACCTTCCAGGTCAGCGTGGAGCCTCCTTCACTGTAAGAGCCTGCGATGCGCTCGCTGCACGTATAGCCGTAACCGTCGAGCGAGCAATCAAACTGTGGGTTGTCATCTTCGGGTGTCACCCGGAAAGTGTCGCCGTTGTTCACGATCGCGAAGTCGCCCGGCGGGTTTGTGGCCGTGTTCCAATTGCAGTCGTTGCGCACAGGCGTTACCGCAGTGTAGCGCCAGGTACCCGATTCAGGGCCTTCGAACTCGGAACATCCAAACAACGTCAGGGGCAGCAGAAGGCATAGGCAACGATACAAACGCATGGCAATTCTCCTAATTGGGGTGGGTCGATAACCCACGCTATCAACCTCGATTCGAACTGACAATCAGCGACTGCAAAGCGACACGATTTCGCCGCCCTGTTGACCCAATTTCCCCGCCCTTGTTGGCGCGCCCTTTTGAGCTGCGAGCCACCTTTGAGCCGACGGCGGGCCGCCAAGGTCGGCTCCCCTGAGGGGCCGGCGCTAACGGCGGGCTGCCCGTTTCCACATCATCGTCCGGCTGAGCGCGCGTAGGCGGCAACGGGTAGGTTATTGCCCCCTTCAATCGTCGACGAAGACGTGATAGCGTTCGGGCTTCAAATCCAAAAAAGGAGTGCACCATGAAACCCTCGACTCATCGCTTTTCGACAACCATCGTCGCTGCACTGGTTGCCTGCCTGCTTGTCGCCTGCGCGTCTGCGCCTAGCAACGAGCAACCCATGGACGCCTATGTTGACGCCATGGCGCACGAGCATGCCGATGAGGCGCCGGCCGCAACGCCTGCCGCCAAGCAGGCGATGGCCTGTGCGGCCGTCTCCTCCGAGGTCGTGTATGGCAGCCAGGGCACCGCGTTTTCGGGCTATGAGGCGCGCCCGCGCGAAGGCGCGCCCAAAGCAGGCATCGTCATGATTCACGAGTGGTGGGGACTCAACGACAACGTTCGCGCCATGGCCGACACGCTTGCCGCACAGGGCTACCTCGTGCTCGCTGTCAACCTCTACGACACCGAGGCTGCCACCGACGCCGAGGCGGCCAAGGCGCTGATGCAAGCCGCGATGGCGCGCCGCGACCACGTCCAGGCTGTTAGGCGACATGAGAAATTGACCCCCTGACGACACGAGGAATTGACCCCCTCGTCAGGAGGAAGAACGATGCAAACCAGACAATTGACGTATGATGCTGCCGCCCAATTTGGAGGGGGCAGCCC
>JACCWM010000094.1 GCA_013697635.1 Lujinxingiaceae bacterium
CGCGCACGCTAACGCGCCACGCCCCGTCCTCGGAGACCACCCGCATCTGCAAGAGCTCTCCGTTGCCGTCGACGTCCTCGACGATCAAACCCGCCGCCCGCGCCTCGTCGGGGTACAGCCGCGGCGCCGAGCGCACGTACTGGTTGTGCGTCAGGCAAAACTCGGCCCCGTCGGGGTTGATGCGCGCCACCACGTACAGCGTCGCTACCTGCAACAGCTGTGCGATCTCCTCGCTGCCGGCGTTTTTCACCACGTAGTCGATCGTGTACAAACACGCCGCGCTTCCCATCACCTCGCTTGCATGGGTATTGCCATCGATCCAGTAGGCCGGCTTGTCATCAAAGGCCCCGCTGGCCAGATCCGTTATCGCCAGCAACCAGATATCTCGCCCCTCGGCGCTCTTGCCGATGCTGCGAAGCTCGACGAGCCCCGGATGGGCCGCGGCGACGCCCTGCAAATAGGCCTGCATCTCGTCAAAGAGGTAGTAGTGGTCGGCGCGGTAGTCGAGCATGGTCTCTCAATCTCCAATCAGTGGGCGCTCTACAAGGGCTGGGCCAAGCGTTTGCGACCCTACTTCGACGGGTTTTAGATGGCAATTCCATCGTGGAGCAGTCGCTCGATTGACAAGAGCGCAGCTTCCGCTAGCAAAGCAGGTGCGCTATCCTTCAGGCGAGAACGGTGCCCACGGATGAGAAGAGCTCGATGATTGACGTTCCAAACATAGAGACATTTCGCATCAAACTCGAGACGCTGGGCTTTGATGGGCCGACCTTGAACCTGCCCGCGGACCACTCGATGCTGCTCAAGGACTGCGCGAGCTCGGCGCAACGCGAGGCCTTGCACACCTTGCCCGAGCTTAGCTTCGAAGGCGCGCAGGCCAGCGCGGTCGCGCCCGACTTGCGGGCTATTCGCACGCTTGGCACCGGCGGCATGGGGCTGGTTCGCCTGGCCAATCAGCTCTCGCTGGACCGCGAGGTGGCGGTCAAGACCACGCGCGACGCCTCCAACGAGGCCGCCGCCGCCGCGCTGCTCCAAGAGGCCTATGTCACGGGCTATCTCGAGCATCCCAACATCGTGCCGATCTATACGGTGGGGCGCACCGCTGACGGCGCGCCTTTGATCGTCATGAAGCGCGTCGAGGGCACCTCCTGGCTCGAGAAGCTCGGCCGACTCACGCTGGTTGAGCATGTCGAGATCTTGATCGACGTCTGCAACGCCGTACGCTTTGCCCACAGCCGGGGTGTGATCCATCGCGACATCAAGCTCGAGAACGTGATGATCGGCAACTTCGACGAGGTCTACCTGCTCGACTGGGGTATCGCCTTGAGCCTCGATGAGAGCAAACCGCTGCTCCCCCATCGCAGCAAGGCCCAGGGCGTCTTTGGCACGCCTCAATACATGGCACCCGAGATGGCCATTCAGGCCATCGCCGAGCTCGATGAGCGCACCGACGTCTACCTGCTGGGCGCAACGCTGCACCACATCCTGACGGGTGCACCGCGCCACGGCGGTCCTACGATACTGGCAATACTTTTTGCAGCACACTGCTCGGCCCCCTACGACTACCTCGACGCGGTGCCGGCCGAGCTGGCCGCGATCGCCCAAAAAGCCTGTCAACGCGACAAAGCTCAGCGTTATCAATCGGTCGATGCCTTTCGTGCAGCGCTCGACGAGTATCTGCGCCACCGCGACTCGATCGCGCTGAGCAGCTCGGCCGAGATCAAACGCGTCGAATTCGAAGCCCTTTTGGAGCAGCCCGTCCCCGATTTGCTCGCTATCCACGACACTTATGGCGAGTGTCGCTTCGGGTTCTATCAAGCCCTTCGCATGTGGCCTCAAAACCGGCTTGCGACCGATGGTTTGCAACGCAGCCTCGAGGCGATGGCCGAGCACTATTTGCGCCAGGCAAGCCTGGATGCCGCCCGAGCCTGCATCGCCGAGTTGCCCGAGCCCCGCCCCGAGCTCGCTGCGCGTGCCGAGGCCCTGGCTCGCCGCCTCGAAGTTGCCCAGGCAAATCTCGAGCGCCTCGAGACACTCGAGAAGAACCTCGATCTGGGCGTTGGCCGAGGGTCGCGCACCAGACTGATCCTCTTGCTCGGCGCATTCTGGACGGGCACGAGCTTCTACGCCGCCACCCATGAGCTTCTTTACGGGATGATCAATAGTGAAGCGCTCCAAAAGAATATGATCGCCGGTTTCCGCAACGTCGCGATCGTGGCGGTGGCCATGTTCGTGCTTCGCCAACGGATCTTGGCCAATGTGGCCAATCAGCGCCTGATCTACTCGCTTGCCTCAGCGATGGTTGCGGTATCGTTCATCCGCTGGGCCGCATGGTTCCTGCAGGTCAATGTCGGCTATGCTTACGCCGTCGACACCGCAATCTATGCCTGCGCCCTGGTCGCCGCCGGCCTGATGTCCGATCGACGCATCAGCTGGCTCGCCGGCTGCTATGGCTCGGCGGGCATGATCGGCGTGCTCTGGCCCTCCGCCCAGCTCTTCGCCTACGCCGTGGCTACAACCCTCACCTGCGCGGGGCTGGCCTGGATCTGGCGACCTTCGGCGAGCGCAGAGGCTAAAGCTCCAAAAGACGCTGCCAGCATTGACCGACAAGACGCCCGGTGATAGCTGCTAAACGCAAGATAACACCCGACATTTGCACTGAGTCTGAAGTCAGATTCGCGGTCCATGGTGGCTCGCTGTTTTGGCTCTCTATCGTTTGAGGTTGATTATGAGCAAGACCGAGCATTCCTGGAAGCAGATTACGAAGCAGGCATTGGTTGTCAGCGGCTTGGCGCTGGGGCTTGTCGCTTGTGGCCCCGGCGACGACGCCCTGCAGCCCAGCGAGTTTGCGGGCACGATCTCCCAGCCGACGACCTGGAGCGGCACGGTGACGCTGACGGGCTCGGTCTACGTCGAATCGACGCTCACCCTCGAGCCCTGCACGACGTTGCTCGTGCGGCCCAACGCTGCGATCGACGTGCAGAACAACGGCTCGATCCGCTCGATGGGCACGGCCGATTGTCCGGTGATGATCCGCTCATCGAACAACGTCCCGGCCAAGGGCGACTGGGAGCGAATTCATATCTACTCGACCTCCTCGAACGACACGTTGCTGCGCCACACGCACCTGCATCACGCCAACGGCTCGAGTTATGGAGGGCTCTGGGTCGACGCCAACGCCTCGGTCGAGCTTCGCAACGCGACCTTTGGCGACATCACCGGCGACGCCATCGTCTTCGAGAAGGGCGCCAATGTGCGTGGCTTCTCCGACGTGCACGTGCACAAAGTCGAGGGCTTTGCGCTGCGCGTCGGCGCCAACCAGGCTGGCAAGATCGACTCGATCAGCGGCGAGCAGCTTGGCAAGCCCGCCGTTCACGTCACCGGCGACACGGTCACCGTCGCAGCGACCTGGAAAGATCTCGAACTTCCCTTTCATGTCGATGCATTCTATCTCGACGCTCGCCTCGAACTTGCTGCTGGCTCGCGCATGCTCATCGCGCCCAACGTGATCATCCGCATCCAAAACGGCGGCTCCTTTCGCGCTCTGGGGACCGCCGAGGCCCCGATCATCATCGAGAGTTCGAAGTCCGCACCAGCAGCCGGCGACTGGGGACAATTTGAATTCTACAGCTCGTCCGCCAATGACAACTTGTTTCGTCACACCACCGTGCGCCACGGCGGCGCGGGCGGCACCTACGGCGCGCTCTGGCTCGAGTCGGGCGCGCGCCTGAGCCTCGAGAACTCGACCTTCGCGCTCAACCATACGTGCGACGTGCATCACCAGAGCGACGATCTTTTGGCCACGGCCACGTCCGTGATCGCGTGCAACTAAGCGCATCTCAAACGTCACATGAAGCGCTTTGAGCCCTTGACGAGGGTCTCGCCGCCTTCAGCGCGCTGATAGCGCGCGTCGAGCAGCGCGTTGATGCGCTCCATGACGACGTCGGTCAATCCGCGAAAGTTCGCGCTGTATTTGTGCTCGGCCTCGCGCGTAAACGGTCGAAAAGGCTCGGCTATCTGAAAGGGCGCCAGATCGCCATCAGGGCGAAGCGGGGCGCCGAGGCGGTAGACGATGTTGCCGCCTCGGGCGAGCGGGCTGTTGCCGGGATAGACGTGATCGGAGCCGTTGCAGCCCACGGGCACGACCGTTGCGCCCAGGCGAAGGGCCATCTGGGCGACGCCGGTGTGGCCTTCACTCAAGCGGCGTGCGCGGGTGCCTTCGGGAAAGACCAGGATGCTCAGGCCGAGATCGAAGGCCTCGAAGTTGAGCTGGATAAAGCGATCCATCATGCGATCGAAGAGCTCGCCCATCGCCTCGAAATAGCTCTGACGATTGGGGTCGAAGTCCAGACCGAGCATGTTGCGCGCCGTATCAAAGACGCTGAGCACTTCGCCGAGCACGCCGCGATCGGCGGCGGCCTCACGCACCATGCGCGTGTTCGACTCGCCGGCGTCAAGCGCGTCGCGAAGCAGGCGATAAGCCTCCTCCGAGAGTGGGCGGTCGAGCAGGTTGATCGCGTCGGCCGAAATCAAATAGCCGCGCGAGGGTACCGGCACGTTGGCCATCGAGACCATGAAGCGCTCGATCGCCTTGTTGTTGAAGTACTTGCCCTTGACCCAGGTCGTCGTAAAGCGCTTGTGGTCGCGCCACAGACGGTACTGAAACGGCCAATAGTTGTAACGATCGGTGTGGTTCATCGCCAAGATCACGGGCTCGTCTTTGGGCAGATTCTCGATGCCTTCGAGCGTGATGCGCGTGCGGCGAAGCGGAAAATTGAAGTTTGGCCCCAACACGAGCGTCGCCATGGCGACCTGGCCTATCGGCCGGCGCGACAGCCGGATGTTGTTCATGACGTCGAGGGTTAACATGGCTTACAAACCTGAGGGGTGGACGGCCGATGCGTCGGCAAAGCCGACCCTCAGCGATTGGCAAACGATCAGGCGACCGTAAACTCGACCGTGCCCAGCGTGTCGATGAGCAGGCGCACATGGTCGCCCACCTCGACGGCCACGGCGGCGGTCGCTGCGCCGGCCAACACGACCTGGCCGGCTTGAAGGTATTCGTCGCGCTCGGCCAACATGTTGGCGAGCTCGGCCAAAGAGCGCGCCGGGTGCTCGAGAATCGCGGCGCTGCTGCCCACCTCGCGCACCTGCCCGTTGATCTCCATGACCATGCCCAGATTGCCCAGCTCGACGGCGTCGACCGCGCGCGACGTATTGCCGATCACAAAGCGCGCCGAGGAGGCGTTGTCCGCGACAACGTCGATCAGGGTGAACTTGAAGTCTCGGTAGCGGCTGTCGATGATCTCGAGCGCGGCGTAGACACCGCCGACGGCCTCCAGGGCCTGCTGGGCCGTCACCGGACCGCGAAGCTCACGGGCAAGCACGAAGGCTATCTCGGGCTCGACGCGCGGATGGCAGTGCTCGCTCTTGATGATCGCCGCGCCGTCGTTGACGCGCATCGCGTCGGTGAGGTGGCCATAGATCGGGTTGTGCACGCCCATCTGTTTCATCTTGGCGACGCTCGTCAGGCCCATCTTCATGCCGATCACCCGCTCGCCACGCGCGCTGCGAAGCGCCATGGACGCGCGCTGCACGTCGTAGGCGCCCTCGAGATCGAGCTCGGGCACGGACGCGGTGAGCATCGAAATCGACGTCGCCGTTTGCGCGGCCTCGTCGACGACGAGCGCGAGCGCTTGGATTTGTTCGTGATTCATGACTTCTCTTGGGTCAGAGGCTCAGTGTCAACGGCCAGGCGTGCTGGCCGCGCCGTACCAGGTCTTGCCCGCAAAGTTGTGGAGCAGGCGGCCCTGGCCTGTGGTGGCGTTGATTTCGATGAGCTGGCCGTTGCCAGTCAGCCCGAAGAGCCTACCCCAGGCCGCCGTCAGCCCGTAGACGCTGTCAAAGCCGATGTTTCCAATCAAGGTCGCCTGACCCGTGTTGCCGTTGAGCAACACGAGCCGGTCGGTGCCCGAGAACACGCTCGCGCTCATGTACAGCGAGTCGGCTTTGTTGATCACGCAATCCCCGCTGGAGTTGTGGCCCATCGAGCCTACCAGCGTGGCGCGCGCCGTGCTCAGATCGACCGTGAGCAGGTTGTCGCTGGTCGTAATATAGGCCTTGCCAAAGGTGTCGATGCATAGACCGTTGGCGTTTCCGATCGTACCCATCGAGCCCACCGTCTGCCAGCTGGCAGCGCCCACGGGCAACTTGTAGAGCTTCGTTGGCGAGATCGCGTAGAGCGTGCCGTCAGGATGGGTGTCGACGTCGGTGACGCCCGAAGGCACGGCCATCAGGTCGCTGAGCACGCCCTGGAAGGGATCGAGGCGGTAGAGGCGTGTGCTCGTCTGGGCATAAAAAGTGCAATTGAGGTCGTCGTTGATCTGACCGCTGCAATTGTTGTCCACAAAGCTGCACACCTCGGTCTGGCCCGGGTTGACCAGGGCATCGGTGTCGTCACAATCGTCGCCGCCGCAGGCGATCGACAAATAGCCGTCGCCATCGGCGTCGCACGGCACATTGTTGTTGGGGTTGCCAGGATCGGGATCGACCGGATCGGGGTCGACCGGATCGGGGTCGACCGGATCGGGGTCGACCGGATCGAGGATTGCGACATCGTCGTTGACGACATTGTTGCTGCTCGAAGCATCGTCGCCCGGGCCGGCGTCGTCACCGGGCAGGTTCGGGGCGTGGCGAAGCAATACGCAGGTGTCGGAGAGCGGATTGTAGTACTCGTTGGCGTTACACTCGTCGGCTGTCGTGCTAACTTCCGCATCGGAGCAGCCGCTGGCCAAGTTCAAGACCAGCGTGATCGCGGCGAAATATTTTGCCAGTCGGCAGACCATCAATTTATCTCCAATTGTTGCGCTTCGAGCATCAAAGCGTGCTTATTTACTTACGCCACGTTGCCCATCAATTGCAAACCTTCCTGAGGAGACACCATGCGCATATTGCACACGATGATTCGCGTCGCCAACTTGGAACGCTCGATCACCTTCTATACCAAGATTTTGGGTATGGGGCTCTTGCGCCAGAAGGACTATCCGGGCGGCAAGTTCACGCTGGCCTTCGTCGGCTTTGGCCCCGAGACGACGCATCCGGCCATTGAGCTCACCCACAACTGGGAGGTTGACCACTACGATCTGGGTGAGGGCTATGGCCACATCGCGCTGGGCGTCGAGGACATCTATGCCACGTGTGAGCGCCTGCGAGAGGCCGGCGCCAAGATCGTGCGCGAGCCCGGCCCGATGAAGCATGGCACCACGGTCATCGCTTTTGTCGAGGACCCGGACGGCTACAAGATCGAGCTCATTGAGGGCAGATAGGACTAGTTCTGATAGTCGGGATGTGCCGGCGGCAGCGCCACACGAAAGACGCTGCCCACACCCGGCGTGCTCTCGAAGCTTATCTGGCCGCCATACTCTTCGATCATACCACGCGAGAGGCTCAACCCCAGTCCGCTGCCCTCTCCGACAGGCTTGGTGGTGAAGAAGGGATCGAAGATCTGGTCACGGATCGCGTCGTCGATGCCTTTGCCACTGTCGGCGATCTCGACGATCACCAGGCCGTCCTCGTAGAAGGCGTGCACGAAGATCTCGTTGTCGTCGACATCGCCCTCCTCGATGGCCTGGGCGGCGTTGAGCAGCAGGTTGACAAAAACCTGGCTCAGCCGAGGCTCGTCGGCCTCGACCAGCGGTATGTCCTCGAACTCGGTGCGCACATTGGCGCGTGTCTTGGTCTGCGAGCGCGTCATGCGAACGGCCACCTCCAGCGCGTGGGTCAGTGAGACAGGGCGTGTCTCATCGCCGCGCACATGCGAGAAGAGGCGCATGTCATCGAGGATGTCGCTGATGCGCCCAGCCCCCTGGCAGGCCGACTTGAGCACCTGATTCACCTCCGTGAGCTCGTCGACGAGGCGCTCTTCGCCAGCCTCGAGGCCCAAAAGCTCGCACAGCGCGGGTGTCCCAGCACCTTCGGCCAACCTGGTCAGCGCCTCGATCTTGGGGAGCAGCTCGCTGATCTGTTCGTGGGCGAAATACAAGTTGGCGATCACGTAGGAGAGTGGATTGTTGAGCTCGTGGCCAACACCGGCAGCGAGCGTGCCCACGGCGATCGCGCGGTCCATCTGAATCATGCGAAGGCGCAGCTGCTTGTGCTCGCTGACGTCACGCGCGAGCATCGCAAAAAACGGAACGCCCTCCTCGAAGGCCGGGATGATCGAGTACTCGACAAAGAGCTCACCGCCCTCCTTGGCCAGCGCCGCCATCTCACAGGGCTGCGTGGCCGAGCCATCCGCGGCCTCCTCGAGCAGCTGTGACAGACAGTCCAAGAATGCGGAGTGCGAGCGCTCGGGCAAGAGCAAGTCGACGACGTCCCCGCCCATCGCGTCCTGAGCGCTCCAGCCAAAGATCTGGCGCGCGCGCGGGTTCCACAGCCGAATGCGTCGCTCGGCGTCGAAGAGCACGATCGCCTCGTTGGCGTTGTCAACGAGCAGGCGAATGCGCCGATCGCGCAGCTGCAAGTGGCGTCGCAAGGTGCTCTCCTCACGGCAGGTGTGTGAATAGTCCCAGGTCAACCCGCCAAAGATCACCAGATAGCCCACCAGCTTTAGGGCCATCGAGGCGTTGAAGTAGCTGTCGAAGAGTACCGCGGAACCGAAAACCAGATAGATCTGGCCTGCGGCAAAGGGCAGCGCACTCAACCAAAGCGCAAAGCTAAAGTGGTTGGGGTCGCGCCGGTAGAGTCTAGGAAAAACGACGCCGGCCGCCAGCACGTAGAGCAGCAGGGCCCCAAGGTTCCAGGGAAAGTGCGGCCACTGCTCGGCTCGATACATGGCGGGCAACACCTCGCTCGTCGCCGTCCAACTCGTCACCCCGAAGGCAATAGCGCCAAAGAGAAGGCTCAGCCCGAGCACGGCCCGCAGATCGAAGGCCGGCAAGTCGCTCTGCTTTCGCGTCAAGACCACGAGCGCGGCGACGATCAAGATCGCCGCCGAAAAGGATTCGGCGACCGCCGAGCCAAGCGCAACCAGGTCGACCAGGTTGAGCACCGGAAAGCTGACCCCATGGGAGGCCAGCACATAGAATCCATTGATCGAGCCTGCCCAAAAGGCCGCCATGCAGATAATCGGCGTGAGCGGATCGCGCTTGACCCGAAAGTGAGCGAAGGCATAGACACCGGTCATCAGCGCCACGCAGGTAATGCTCCAGCCAATAATTGTGTGCAAGAAGCTGCCGCGCAGCATCGCGTAGAGCGCGTAGAGCGGCAGCTGCCCGTCTTCGGCCATCGACAAGGGCGTCAGGTCGACCGGGTTGACCATCGTAAAGTCGGCGCCCAGGGTGATGAGCACCCAGGGCAGCACGCACAAGACGCCAATGCCCAAGGCGAGCATGGTGTAGCGTGAGAGCTTGAGTGAGCGACCATCGGCCTGCGTTGATGTCATGAGAGGGTCCCGCGAGCTGGTTGAAGTGCAGGCAGCGCCACTTCAATGCTCGGCGCCTGGTGGCGGGGTCAAAACCCCCGAACAACGCACGACAAAACGGTGGTATTGCGAATCAAAAACCCATGGCTTCGGCCAGATGGGGCGCGCAGAGCAGGGTCTCGTCGCCCTTTTCTTGGCGCAGGGCCAGGCACTGCGCGCACACATCGGCCTCGGCGTAGGCTTTCTCGCCGGCGCTTTGCTGATCGAGGATCAAAAGCTTCTCCTCGGGGCTTGTGCTGCTAAAGGAGGCCGGATCCCAGCCCGGCTTGTTTCTCAGAGCGCGCACGCCCTCGTCGACGAGCTTCTTCTTTTGCCTGGTGCTGCTTGGCCCTTTCGAGCCCGAATCGCCACTGCCTGCCATGCCAACAACCTCTCGTTCATTCCAGAGTAAAACCTACCGACAGAACCACCTGATAATGTGCAATTTTCCCATCGTCGACCTGCCCGCGCGTCTCTTCAACGGTAAACCAGCGGATATTACGCAATGATTCTGAGGCTTTGGAGAGCGCATTTTCAATGGCTTTCTCCACCCCGTCGGGAGACGAGCCGGCCAGACGCACGATTTTGTAGACGTGATTGCTCATAATTTCCAGCTCGCGTTGTGGGGATAATGCTCTTTTTTGTTTGGGGGACAGAGCAGAGCTTAATCACCCCCCCGTGCACGTCTAGCTCACCAGGCCACCTGAATGCACGGCTTGCCGATCGCGGCGTCCTGCCGATATTTGGCGCATTGTTGCCTGCCTGCGCGCTTCGCTCGCTTGCTTGAAATGCAAGGACACAAACGTTGGTTTGCACAATGGCGGCCAAAGGCTGCGTCGGCATTTTCGTTTATTTTCAAGGAGTTGCATGCCTGGCACTGATCATCTCTGGTACAAGGACGCCGTCATCTACGAGGTCCACGTGCGCTCGTTTTACGACAGCGACGGCGACGGAATCGGAGATCTGCGCGGCCTGACCGAGAAGCTCGACTACATCGAGGGCCTCGGCGTCACCGCGATCTGGCTGCTGCCTTTCTACCCCTCGCCGCTCAAAGACGACGGCTACGACATCGCCGGCTACACCGAGGTCCACCCTGACTACGGCACGCTCAAAGACTTTGAGGAGCTCTTGGCCGAGGCCCATCGCCGAGGCCTCAAGGTGATCACCGAGCTGGTTTTGAACCACACCTCCGATCAGCACCCCTGGTTTCAGCGTGCCCGGCGCGCCCCGGTGGGAAGTGTCGAGCGCGACTTCTACGTCTGGAGCGACGATCCGACCAAATACAAGGATGCGCGCATCATCTTCGCCGACACGAAGCTCTCCAACTGGACCTGGGATCCGCTGGCCAACCAGTACTTCTGGCACCGCTTCTACGGCCACCAGCCCGATCTCAACTTCGACAACCCTCAGGTGCAAAAGGCCGTCATGGAGGTCGTCGACTTCTGGCTCTCGATGGGCATCGACGGCATGCGCCTCGACGCGATCACCTATCTCTTCGAGCGCGAGGGCACCAACTGCGAGGGCCTGCCCGAGACCCACGCTTTCTTAAAAGACCTTCGCAGCCACATCGACCAGCGCTTTCCCAACCGCATGCTCTTGGCCGAGGCCAACCAGTGGCCCGAGGACGCCGCCGACTATTTCGGCGGTGGCCAGGAGTGCCACATGACCTTTCACTTCCCGCTGATGCCGCGCCTGTTCATGGCCGTTCAGATGGAGGACCGCTTCCCGATCGTCGACATCCTCGAACAGACCCCGGAGATCCCCTACGAATGCCAGTGGGCGATATTCCTGCGCAACCACGACGAGCTCACCCTCGAGATGGTCACCGACGAGGAGCGCGATCTGATGTACCGCGCCTTTGCGCCCGAGACGCGCATGCGCATCAATCTGGGCATTCGCCGGCGCCTGGCGCCCTTGCTGCACAACGACCGGCGCAAGATCCACTTGATGTACAGCCTGCTCTTCTCGCTCGGTGGCACGCCCATTCTCTATTACGGCGACGAGCTCGGCATGGGCGACAACTACCATCTGGGCGATCGCGACGGCGTGCGAACGCCCATGCAGTGGAGCCCCGATCTCAACGCCGGCTTCTCGCGGGCCAACCCCCAGAGCCTGTTTTTGCCCGTCGTCACCGATCCCGAGTACCACTACATCGCGACCAACGTGCAGACCCAGGAGAACAACCCCACCTCGCTCTTGCAGTGGGTCAAGCGCCTGCTCGCCATTCGCCAACGCTACCGCTGCCTGGGCCGAGGCGACGTTCATTTTGTGCCCACCAACAATCACAAGGTCTTGGCGTTTGTGCGCAGCGAGGGCAGCGAGTTGGTGCTCGTCGTCACCAACCTCTCGCGCTCGGTGCAACACGTCGTGCTCGATTTGGAGCGCTTTGAGGGCCTGTGGCCGCTCGAGCTGTGGGGGCGAACGGAGTTTCCACGCATCGAAGGCAAAGACTACGGCCTCTCGCTTGGTCCCTACAGCGGCTACTGGTTCTCGCTCGAGCGCCAGCAGGCCAGCCTCAGCGCCCCCAGCCGCGAGCTCGAGCGCCTGCCCAACCTGGAGGTCAAACACGACTGGACGGCGATCTTCGAGGGCCGGCTGCGTGGCCACTTCCAAGAACATCTGCGCGCCCACATCGTCGAACAGAGCTGGTTCGTCGCCCGCGGCCGAAGCCTCGAGTCGATCGAGGTCACCGAGCGCATTCGCCTGCGCCTCGAAGGCGAACAGGCGATCTTGTGTCTGGTGGACGCGCGCTTTCTCAACGGTGACAGCGAGCTCTTTGTCCTTCCGATCGCCTGTGCTTTTGGCCGCCAGGAGCTCGAGATCCGCCAGCAAAGTCCCGAGGCCGCGATCGCCCCGATCTTCGTCGAGGGCGAGGAGGACCATGGCCTGATCTTTGATGCCTTCGCACACCGCGGCTTTTGCCGAAGTCTGGCCGGTCTCGTGCGCCGCTCATGGGACATCCAGGGCCTCGACGGCACGCTGCGCGGCGAGTGGCTCGAGCGCATCGGCAGCCTCACACCCGAGGAGGTCGACGCACTCGAACCCTCGCTCATCGAGAGCGACGAGAGCAGCACCACGATCACCTTTGGCCAAAGCCTGGTCATGAAGATCTCGCGCCGCATCGAGCGCGGCCCAAACCTCGATGTCGAGGTCGGCCGCTACCTGCTCGAGCGCGGCTATCCCAATGCCGCAGCGCTTTGCGGCCAGCTGGCCTACCGGCGCGGCCGCTGGGAGCCGATGACCGTAGCCACGCTTCACGAGTACGTGCCCAATCAGGGCGACGGCTGGAGCTGGGCTCTGGGCGCCCAGCAGAACTTTTTTGCCCGTCTGGCGGACTTCAATGAGCCTCTGGAGCTTCCCGAAGGCGGCGCCACACGTCACCTGATGGCGCTCGGCGCCAAACCACCGAGCACGGCGGTCGACTATCTGGTCGGCCCCGCCCTTGGGCGCGCCCGCTCGTTGGGTCAGCGAACCGCCGAGCTGCACGCCACCCTGGCCACCGCGCCAGCCGACTCGCCCTTCGCCGCCGAGCTCTTCACCCCGACCTACGAGCGGGCGCGCTTCCAGTCGATGCGCACCCTTGCCGTTCGCGCTGCGCGCATGCTGCGCACACGCTTTGACAAGCTGCCTGAGCCGCTCAAGGAGCCCGCCGGCCACATCTTGGCCAGCCAGGAGGAGATGCTCAAACGCTTTCGCGCCCTGGTCGGCCGAGGCATCGGAGGCCTTCGCACCCGCATCCACGGTGATTTGCACCTTCGCGACGTGCTCGCCACCACCGACGACTTCGTCTTCATCGATCTCGAAGGCCATCCCTGGCTACCCATTGGCGAGCGCCGCATCAAACGCTCGCCATTGTGGGACGTCGCCTCGATGCTACGCTCCTTTCACAACGCCTCACTGATCGGCCTCAACGACCACCTCGAGCGCCAGATCGACGCCCAGGCGCAACGACAGGCCGTCGAGCGCGGCGCCCGACTGTGGTTCATGCACATCGGCGCAGCCTACCTCAACGGCTATCTCCAAGCCGCCAGCGGCCACGCCTTCTTGCCCACCGAACCCGAAGCAATCGCCGTCTTCCTCGACGCCCTACTCTTAGAAAAGGCCCTCTACCAACTCGAGCGCGAGTTCCAACAAGACCCACGCCGCGTCGACATCCCCATCGCCGGCATCATGATGTTGCTCGAATAGCAGTCGGGTTCCCTGTACCTAGGCCTCGAGCGGCTCCTCGGTCGCGCTCGTCGGCTTCTTGCGCGAGCGCGCGGCGCGGGCTTGGGCGGCGCGCAAACTGGCGAGGATCGACGATTTCTCATCTTCGCTAAAGTCGGTGAGCTCGAGCGAGGCGACAAAGGCGGACATCGCGCGAATCCAGGCGTTGCGCGCGCGTGCGATATCGCCGGCGCTGACGCGGTCCTCGTCTTCTTCGGTGCCCATCGCGGCGCGACGCTCCTGGAGCTCTCCGATCAGGCGACCGGCTCCAAGCCAGCGATCAAAGCAGTGCTCGACGGTCATGGCGTTGGCCGAGACGGTGGCGAACAGCGCACGCTGTTCGGGCGTGACGCGCTCGGCGATACGCAGGGTGTTGCCGGCCTGCTCGAGATAGGAGAGCTGATTGACGCTCAGACCCTTGGGATGAGTGAACTGCTGGGCATCGAGATAGAGCGCGGCCTGCTCGGCGTCATCGGCCGACTCGGCGGCGTAGCTCAGACCGCGAAAGACAGCGCGCGAGAAGCGGTCATGCTCGAAATCGGTATCAGCGAGCAGCGCGCTGAGGCGATCGAACTCGGCTTTCACCTCGCCCTCTCTTTGATCGAGGACCAGAAGGTTTTTGTGAGCGCGCTTGATCGCGTCCATGCTGCTGACCAGCGCGATGACGTCGTCGAGTTTGGGGGTGTTGGGCGGGCGGGTGATCAGAGGATGAGAGACACCGAGCATGGCATTGATCGTCAGAATCTTAAGAGCGCTGGACATGGTTTTTCCCCTTGGTAACACTCCACATCACGCGAAAGCTCCGTGATCCAAAGCAAGACTTTGAAGCCCCAATGGCCCAAAGCCGCCCGATACGGCGACACGATGGTCTGATATGGATGCCCGGTCCCCCGAGCAAGTTGAATGTCTGCCCACTAATCTGGCAAAAACCGGATCTCCCGTCAATTGGTAAATTCCATTTACGGCTCCAGCCGGCCCAAAAGTTCACTCAACCGCTCACAAGCCAGCTCGAGCCGACAAGCGCACAATCCCAACCATCGCCCGACACGGCTCGAGCCGACCCAAAAGTCCACTCAACCGCTCACAGGTCAGCTCGCGCCGACAAGCGCACAATCCCAACCATCGCCCGACACGGCTCGAGCTTTGCGAGCAGACCACCGTTCATTTCAAAACCGAGCTCGAGCCGCCTCTTTAGACAGAATTTGGCCTGCCAGGCCAGCTCGAGCCCTGTCGAGCGATGGTTGCAACCATCGCTCGACAGGGCTCGAGCTGGCCTGG
>JACCWM010000015.1 GCA_013697635.1 Lujinxingiaceae bacterium
GCTTTGGATCCCCCGACCGAGCCGAGCCTTTTCGACGTCGCGGATATTCAATCGGCGCTCGCCACCGATACCCGAGCGGACCTCGCCGATCTCGAGCAACTCACAGCAACGTTTCGCACCGTCCGGCCACAGGCTGTGTTTCACCTGGCCGCCCAGTCGCTGGTGCGTGAGAGCTACCGTGACCCGTTGGCAACGCTTAACAGCAATGTCATTGGCACCGCACATGTGCTCGAAGCGGCGCGCTTGAGCCAGTCTAATTGCGCCGTGCTCGTGGTGACGACCGACAAGGTGTATGCGAACCGTGAGTCGCCCGTGCCCTACAACGAAGCCGACCCGCTCGGCGGCCATGACCCCTACAGCGCCAGCAAGGCCGCCGCCGAGATCATTGCGGCAAGCTACCGAGCGAGCTTCTGCTCGGACACGACCGCGTCGATCAGGGTCGCGACCGCGCGCGCGGGCAACGTAATCGGCGGCGGTGATTGGGCTGCCGAGCGGCTTGTACCGGATTGTTTGCGGGCATTCGAGAACCGCCGCCCTGTCCAACTGCGTTTCCCCGACGCCGTTCGCCCCTGGCAGCATGTCTTTGAGCCATTGGCCGGCTACCTGGCTCTGACCGAGAAGCTTCTAGGCGTCAATCATCACAATTTCTCCAGAGCCTGGAACTTCGGCCCAGATGCCTGCGGAGATGCCACGGTGGGCCATGTTGCGAACGCTCTGGCACAGCTTTGGGGCCCAGACGCCGTCGTCGAAAACGCAGCGGACGCGCCGAGGCTCCATGAAGCACAGCTGTTGAGCCTCGACAGCACATGCGCACGCGTCGAGCTGGGCTGGCAGCCACGATGGTCATTGCAGCAAGCGCTGACACAGACGGTGGCCTGGCACCGTGGCTGGAAGCAGGGCGCCGATATGGCCGCGTTAAGCGTTGAGCAAATTCATAACTACCTCGCGGCGGTGCGACCATGAACAGCCGCTTTGAGATCGTCGAGACGGCACTTGATCGCTTGAAGATCCTACAGCGCCTCCCCACAGGCGATGAGCGTGGCTTTTTCGAACGACTCTATTGCGAATCCGAGCTCGCCGAGCTGCTCGCGGGCAGGCACATCGTGCAAGTAAATCGCACGATAACTGCACGGCAAGGGAGCGTGCGCGGCTTGCACTTCCAGTGGCCACCCCATGCGGAGACCAAATTTGTAGCCTGCGTGCGCGGCGAGGTGTTCGATGTCGCGATTGATCTCCGCCAGGGCTCTTCGACGTTTCTGAAATGGCATGGCGAAGTGCTCAGCGACAGCAATCATCGTACTATGGTGATCCCCGAGGGCTTTGCCCACGGTTTTCAGACCTTGAGCGATGACTGTGAAATGCTCTACTTGCATACTGCATCGTACCATCCAGAGTCCGAGGATGGTCTCAACGCCCTGGACCCAGCCCTGGCAATCGACTGGCCTCTAGGAATTGGTGAGCGATCCGCGCGCGACACCGCACTCCCACTGCTCGCTTCGACCTTCCCAGGCGTCGTCCTATGATGCGATGCCGCCACTGCGCAGCGCACCTAACGCTCTCCTGGGCCGACCTGGGCAGCGCGCCCGCGTCAAACGCCTATCTGAGCCACGACGCACTACGCTCGCCGGAGCGTTGGTACCCACTGCGCGTGCTGGTCTGTGAGCAGTGTTGGCTCGTGCAAACAGAAGACTTCGCCCAGGCCCACGAGCTCTTCGATGCCGACTACGCCTACTTCAGCAGCTTCTCCACGAGCTGGCTGGCCCATGCCGAGCGCTACGTCGCGATGGTGGCTGAGCGCTTCGATTTGAACGAACGCAGCCATGTCGTCGAGATCGCCGCCAACGATGGCTACTTGCTGCAATTTGTTCAGGCCCGGCTTATCCCCTGCACCGGAATCGAGCCTACAGCGAGCACCGCCGCCGCAGCGCGCCAAAAGGGCCTGACGATCGTCGAGGAATTCTTCGGCGTACGCCTCGCCGAGCAAATGGCAGCGCAAAGCCAGCAAGCTGACCTCGTCGTCGCCAACAACGTGCTCGCCCACGTCCCGGACATCAACGACTTCGTCCGTGGCATTGCCTTGCTGCTCAAACCACTAGGTGTCGCGACCTTCGAGTTTCCGCACTTGATGCGCTTGATCGATGAAAATCAATTCGACACCATTTACCATGAGCACTTCTCGTACCTGTCGTTTAGTGCCGTTTGCCACATCTTTTTGGCCAACGGCCTGACCGTCTTCGACGTTGAAGAGCATCCTACCCATGGCGGAAGCCTTCGCGTCTATGCCCAATGCAGTGAGCACGGCCAACACCTACGCACCGCGGCAGTCGACACCCTCCTCGCACACGAGGCCGAGCGGGGCCTGACGACAGCAGCCTATTACGCGGGCTTTCAAGCCAGCATCAACAAAGTCAAAAATGACTTCCTGGGCTTTCTGCTCAACGCTCGGCGACAGGACCAGCTCGTAGTAGGTTACGGAGCTGCCGCCAAAGGAAACACCTTGTTGAACTACGCTGGCATTCGGCCGGATCTCCTGGCTTTTGTCGCCGACCGCAATCCCGCCAAACAACAAAAACACATGCCCGGCAGCCGCATCCCGATCGTCAACGAGGCCCAGCTCAAAGCAGCTCGGCCTGACTATGTCGTTGTTTTGCCCTGGAACTTGAAAGCCGAAGTCATGCTCCAATTGGAGTACATCAGGGGCTGGGGCGGACAATTCGTCACCGCCGTGCCATGGCTCGAGGTGTCATGAATCTGCGCATCCCTTATACACAACCCTCCATCACCGACCTGGAGGTTGACTACGCGACGGACGCCGCCCGAAATGGCTGGGGTGAGCATTGTTATGCGTACATCCATCGCTTCGAGGAGGCGTTCAAAGCGCATCTCGGCGTTAAATACGCCATCGCGACATCGAGCTGCACAGGCGCGCTGCATATGGGCCTGGCTGCGCTCGGCATTGGGCATGGCGACGAAGTCATCTTGGCAGACACCAATTGGATAGCCACCGCCGCCCCGATCGTACACCTTGGTGCTACCCCAGTATTTGTCGACATCTCGCCCGAGAGTTGGTGCATTGACCCGGCGTCCGCCGAGGCAGCGATTACACCCCGCACAAAGGCTATCATCGCGGTCCACATGTATGGCAATCTATGCGCGATGGATGAGCTGTTGGCTATCGGCAGGAAACATAACTTTATCATCGTCGAAGACGCCGCCCAAGCGATAGGCTCCAAGTACCACGGGCAGCCCGCAGGCAGCATCGCCGCCTTTGGTAGCTTCTCTTTTCACGGGACCAAGACCCTTACTACGGGTGAAGGCGGGATGTTTGTAACGAATAATCCCGAATTGTATGAGCGCGTACAGACGCTCTCCAACCATGGCCGCTCAAGCAAGCAAACAAAACAGTTTTGGCCTGAAGTGGTCGGATTCAAGTACAAGATGTCCAATA
>JACCWM010000155.1 GCA_013697635.1 Lujinxingiaceae bacterium
ACCTTGCTCAGTGCAAGGTGGCCGCCTTTTTTGTCTTTCGCGTAGAGCTTCGTCGCGCCTGCTACTCAGGCCGAGAAGGCCGGCAGCGACTGCACGAGCGCTTGATCGCGCAGCCAACCGCGAAGCCGCATGAAGTGGCCGTGCGAGATGTTGGTGAACTTTACGCCGACCACGGCGTCATCCTCGTAGACCTTGGTCGCCCCGACCCAGATGGGCTCCTCGACGCCAGGCAGCTCAAACTGAAGCTGCACGCTGGCGTTTCGCGCCGTGTGCGCCTCGAGCATACGCTCCAGGCGCATTCCACCAAGCGATACATCGAGCGCACGGCAGATGTTGGTGTGACCGTGCTCCACCTTGTTGAGAAAAATGTCGCAGTTGATGCGACCCAGTCCGCGTCGATCGTCGTCCATCTTAGACCTCCATGTCTTCGTTGCACTGTCCGGGCCGGCGGTTCACCGTGAAGCGCCGCGCTACACCTACATCGATACCATGGCCTTGGGGGGGCACAAGAAAATCACTCTGGCCTGCTCGCCGCCCCTCCCCCCTTGGGCCGCAATCCTAGTCATTTTGCGGGACCGTTTGCTCTGCGACCTCAATCTGGCACACAATGTGCTGTACCTGAGATGAGCGCATCGACGTTCAGCACCCCGACGGGAGTTTTTCAGCAAATGAACACCACAACACCCTCTGTTCATCGCGCCGGCCTGCTGGCGATCGCCCTGGTCATTGCCACATTGACCCAGATGGCCTGCTCGCCGCTGACGCCCGTGCGGCGCAGCCTGTATGCGCCGCGCCCGTCGCTTCCGGCGCGCATCGGCGCGCCGCTCGAGCAAGGCGAGCTGCGCGCCTTTGCTCAGGTCAATTCGACGAGCTTGAGCGAGACCGAGGATTGGGTCTTTCCGATCAGCAAGGCCGGCGATCCCGGCGTCTTTACGCCGAGCACCCAGCTCGGCGCTGGCTTTTATATGGGCCTCAGTGAGCACATCGAGATAGGCGGCCAGCTCCACTACTCCCAGATGAGCTGGGCCAAGGCCAACATGGTCGGCGTGCTACCCTTTCCTGACGCCGAGAGCCAGCGCCTGTTCATCGGCGGCCTGGGAGCGCGCGTCAACGCTGCGATGCCCGCCCAGTGGCTCTCGCTTGCGCTTTTGGCCGAGGTCAACCTGGGCCAGGTCTCTCAGGCCACCTTCGAGTGCGTGCACGACGACTGCCGCAGCGGCAACCACACCAGCCTGACGGCTACCGAAGGCGAGGCCTACTACCGCCACAAGTCGACCGAGACCGAGGCCTTTCTCTTCCCACAGATTGGCGCACAGATCACCGTCTCACCGCACCCCGTGGTTCACGTCTTCGGGCTGTTCGGTGTGCAAACGAACTTGCGCAACATCGGCTTTGATAGCGACGCCAACAACATCGAGAACTCCACGCTCGAGCGCTATTTCGTCTCCACGGCATCGGCGGGCATCGAGCTCAAGCTCTATCCAGTCTTTATTCTGGGCGCGATCTTCGTGCCCATACACTACGACTCGCGCATCTATGTCGGCACCTCGGCCACCGCTCAGATGGGCTTGAACTTCTAAGGTTTTGCCGTGTTCCTTCGCTCTATCTTTGACTTTTGTCTTGGGCTACGATGGCGCCCGTGCGTCCAGCACGCAACGAAGTCCTGCACAAAGGAGTGAGCATGAGCGAGATGATCGAACAAACCATCAAGGAATCCCCTCTCTTCAAGCACCTCACCGAAGAGGCGGTCAACGCATTGGTCGAGGGCGCATCGGTCGAGGTCTATCAGACCGGCCAAAAGATCATCGCCGAGAACTCCCCGGTCAGCCATCTCTACGTCGTCTTGATGGGTCGCGTGCGCGTCTCGACGATCGGTCCCGAAGGCGAAGTCGAGCTCAAGACGCTCGGGCCGGGCGCCTACTTTGGCGAGGTCTCCTTGCTCAGTGGCAACAACGCCACGGCCACCGTCGAAGTGCGCACGGGACCGGCGCAGATCGTCGGCATCAAGAAAGACGACGTGCTTCGCCTCGTCGCCGAAGACGACAAGGTGCGCCGCATGCTTCAAGGCGTCACGATCGCACGCGCCAAAGATACAATCGGTAAAGTATTGAAATAGCTGCCTCATCTTTTGCAGGGCACCATGACCATTTTGTACGCACAACGTCTTCGTCGCATTTTCCTGGCCGCCCTGGCAGTGGTCTTGTTGTTCTCTGGCTTGAGCTGTGGCGATCACGGCGACGAGCCCTACCACCCGCCCGTGGGCGAGGGACCCTGGATTTTGGTCGACCTCTACCACACGCGCATTCAAAACCCTGAGGACTACCGCCTCACCAAGGGCAACTACGCCTACCAGGGCGTCTTTGGCTTCCATCGCCTCTTTGAGCACCTGCGCGTTCACGATTACAAGTGGACCTCGATTCGCGAGATGCCCCTGTCCAAGCCCCGATTGAGCGGCTTTGACGTCTTGTTCATCAACCTCGTGCACGAGGGGCGCCCGGACTTCTCGAGCGACGAGATCGTGGCGATCCAGGAGTTCGTCTACAATGGCGGCGGCCTCTTCATCATCGCCGACCACACCAACGTTTACCGCCACGCGGAGCGCGTCAACCCGATCATTGCCCCGATGGGCCTCGAGATCTTGTTCCACACTGCGGTCGACTTTCCGCCGCAATTCTCGGTGGGCGGCAACGGTTGGATCATGATGTTCGATTTCGCCGAGCACGCGGTCACCGCCGGCGTCGACATGATAAGCTTTCAGACCGGCGGCGCGATGCACGCCTGGGAGAATCCCGCGATCGTCATCGACGGTGCCCCCCTGGCCCAGGGCGGCGAGGGCGTGGCCTTCACCTCCGATCGCAGCTTCGCCGAT
Organism: Lujinxingiaceae bacterium; assembly: GCA_013697635.1. Lineage (GTDB taxonomy): Bacteria > Myxococcota_A > Bradymonadia > Bradymonadales > Bradymonadaceae > JACCWM01. The sequence continues at coordinate 2,870 of JACCWM010000155.1, forward strand.
CTATGGAACGAGGAGGAGACCAGTGGCTTTTATGGCGACTGGCTGTGGAACGCCGACGCGACGGCTGAGCCCAAGGGCCCGCTCAACGGCGTGGTCACAGGGCGCTATGGTGCCGGGCGTATCGCGATCGCCGGCGACCAGAACATGTTCGGCGATGCCTGGCTGCACTTTGGCAACAACTTCGAGCTCGCCTTGAACATCTTCGAGTGGACCGCCCAACAGGAGACCACGGGCGATCTGCGCCTGCGTGACACCAAACCGGTGGGCTTGGACATCGGGCTCGATGCCTCGCGCAACAGCTACAACACCGGCCGCGTTGCCGCTGACGGCTATTACACCTTCTTTGTGCATGCCAACCGCGACACGGACGTGACCGCACGTGCGACCACGCGCCTTGAAAACCACCACGACGCGCTCATCCTGCTCTCACCCACCAGCGATTATTCGCCCGCCGAGATTGCGATCATTGGCGGCTACCTCGAGAGCGGGCGAAGGGTCGTAATCACCTTCGAGGCCGAGAGCATCCACGCGTCGACGGCAAAGCTGGTCGAGGCGCTGGCACCGGATTTTTCGGTGAGCGCGCGCGGCGAGTCGGCGACCATCACCCAGGGCGCCGCGGCATTTCACGCCCTCGATATCGAACGCATCAACGCCCCGCTCACGCTGCAGTCGCAAAAGCTCATGGTCTCGGACATTGAGCTTGCGACGGCCACCGGCAGCCGCGATCAACCGCCCACCAACCGTTACCTGCTCGACGTCACTTCGAGCTGGGGTGAGCCGCTATTGACGGCGAGTAGCGGGACTGTCAGCGTGGACATCGCGCGATCAAAACTCGTCGGCCAGGGTGAATTGATTATATTCTTGCAGGATGGTTTCTTTCGCAACCGCACGATGGGCTACAAAGAGACAGAAGCGCCCCGAGCTCATTCGACGGCCTCGGTCAAATTGCAGTACAAATTTCTCGATTATCTGAAGAAACCCTCCGAATAGACCGTCTGACCTGGTGTTGCTGTCCGGTGGAACCTTGCTCAATCGCTTAGTGGAGATCGTGATGCATTCCTTTGTGCGCTGCTTCTTGCTCCTGGTTATGGCCTGCTCCCTGGTGGGGTTGGCCTTCGGCACCGCCTTTGCCAGCACCGTGCTTCGCCTCGACCTCGAGAGCCTGGTCGCCAACTCCGATCAAATCGTCGTCGGCCGCGTCGCCGAGCTCACCAGCAAGGTCGAGGGCGACGGGCGCGTCTACACCTCGATCACCATTGACATCGACGAGACGCTCAAGGGCGAGCATCAACGCCGCGTGGTCGTGCGCCAGATTGGCGGGCGCTCAGGCGATCTGGCCACGATCGTGCCCGGCATGCCCGACTTCAAGCCGGCCGAGGAGGTCGTGCTCTTCTTGGAACACGTCACCGCGCGCAAGCTGCCCGTGATCACCGGCATGGCCCAGGGCAAATTCCACGTCGCCCTTGGGCCCGATGAGAGCACGCGCTTTGTCGTGCCCCAGCTCGCCAAAGATCTGCATCTGGTCAAGCCTACGCCCCTGCCCCCGCAGGAGGGCTTACCCAAGGCACTCGGCCGGCTGCGCGAGGTGCCCGCCGACGAGCTGTACTCAACGGTCGTCGCGCTCGACAGCTTCAAAGAGCAGGTTCAGGCGATCGTCTCCGATCAGCACTCCACAAAGGATCATTGATGCACACCCGACGTAATCTGGGTGTGACCACAGCCTTGCTCGTGGTCGTGCTCATCAGCCTGCCCTCGCCGTCTGAGGCCTTTGTGCAGACGATGACCTGCTCGCCGGACGGCGTTTTTCGCTGCCGCGCCGGCGAGACGCCCTTGCCCGTGCAATGGCCCTTTCTCAAGCTCTCCTACTACATCCATGAGCAGGGCGCCGCCGATCTGCCCCCCGGCCCTGACGGGTTGATCAGCGACGAGCTCGAGGCGGCGATCATCCAGTCTTTCGATTCGTGGAACGCCCCCAACTGCAGCGAACTCGAGCTTGTCTACCAGGGCTTGAGCAAGCGCACCGAGATCGGCTATCAGGACACACAAAACCCTGAGGGCAACATCAATCTGGTGCTCTGGCAAGACGAAGCCTGGCCCTATGGCAGCTATGCCGCCGTCGCCCTGACCACCGTGACCTTTCGCCCGAGCACGGGTTTTATCGTCGACGCCGACATCGAGCTCAACGGCGATCTCTACCGCTTTACCAACAGCGACAATCCGGCCAACACCATCGTCGACGTTCGCAACACCCTGACCCACGAGGTCGGCCACTTCATCGGGCTCGACCACTCATCGATTCCTGCCGCCACAATGTTCTCCACGGCGCCGCCCGGCGAGCTCTCCAAGCGCATCCTGCACAGCGACGACATCGCCGGGCTGTGCCACATCTATCCTGTGGGATTCATCGAGAACCGCCCGCCGACGGCTCCTGAAGACGATGGCTGGTGCTCGGTTGCGCCCAGGCACACCACGCCGACGCTGCCTGCGGGCGCAGCCCTTTGCCTGCTCGGCCTGGCGGCCTGGATTCGCACAAGGCGCCGAAGCACGATCTGATTGTCGAGATTCTAAACCGGCAGCGTCACCCGCTCGCTCAACGCCACGAACTGCTCAAAGCCCAGCTCCTCGGCCCTCGCGCTGGTCTTGAGCCCCATCGCCTCGAGCGCGGCGGCGACCTCGTCTTTGTCGAGGCCGATCGTGCGAAGCGCGTTGGGCAAGGTCTTTCGCCGCGTCGAGAAGGCGCCCTTGACCACCTTGATGAAGCGACGTCGTTGCACCTCATCCTCGATCCGCGTTTTCACCAGCGGCACCATGCGCACGACGGCGCTGTGCACCTTGGGCGGCGGCACGAACGCCCCCGGCGGCAGATTCATCACGATCTCGGCATCACAGTGCAGCCGGCACATCAGGCTGAGCGCCCCGTAGCCGTCGTCCCCGACCCGGGCCACGAGCCGGCGCGCGACCTCCTTTTGGAACATCAAGACCATCACCGCGATGCGCTCACGCTGCTCGACGAGGCGAAAAAATATTTCGGTCGCCACGTTGTAGGGCAAGTTGGCCACGACCTTCCAGGGCCCCCCGCTGCCATCATCCGCTTCACCGGCCAGCAGCACCGACAAATCCTTTCGCAACACGTCGCCCTCGACGATCGTCAGCGGCCAGTAAGGCTCGAGCGCCTCGCGCACAAAGGCTATCGCGTCGCGATCAAGCTCCACGGCCTGCACGCTCGCCCCGTGCTGCAACAACGACAACGTCAGCGTCCCACAGCCAGGCCCAATCTCCAGCACCCGGTCCCCTGCCCCAACCCCCGCCAACGTGGAGATCGCATCAAGGATGCGCGGATCGGTAAGAAAATGCTGGCCAAAGCGCTTCTTGGCCCGGTGCTCGAAGCCGCGCAGAAGCTGCGACGGGGTCTCGTAGGGGGATTGGGACGACATGGGAAGACAGCCTGTTCTAGAGATTCAATCGGCACAAACAGTAGCGCTCATTGGCCAAGCGATCAGCTTGTGGGGTTGGGGCCGTTATCAAAGGGCACAATCAACACCGGCCGGTGGCTGGCAAAGTAGACCCGTTGGCTCGTCGTGCCAAGCGGAACGCTCTCATGTTCGCGGTATGAGCGTCGCCCGATCACCACCAGATCGGCGTCTTCGGCCTCGGCTCGCTCGAGCACGATCTGCCAGCGCTGGCCGACCTCGACATGGTATCTGGCCGAAATCCCCCGCTCGGTGGCCTGGACGACGCGGCCCTGAAGGTCCAAGCGTGCGCGCGAGGTGAGACGCGCGTAAAACTCGACGAACTCCTCGGAGCCGTCGTCCTCTTGCAAACCGAGGATCGCCTCGATCGCGTGCACAAAGACCACGGTAGCGCCAAACTTTTGGGCCAGAGCCAGGGCATAGGTCTCGGCCTGCTCGGAGCGCTCGCTGAAATCGGTTGCGACAACGATGCTTTGAATCAACGCTGCTGGCTGCCCGGTCACCATGTCATCCTCGCCAATGTGCTTGCTGAAATCACCGCTGAATATGGTCCAAAGATACGCACATCGGCGGCGGCGATCAACCGGTGGTCGTTTTCGTTGCGAAGCGCACACGAAACTCTCATTGTTAGCCGGTTGCACTGCGCGTCTCACCTCATTAGGAGCAATTTCGTATGCGCCGTAAATTGACCGTGTTCTTTTGCGCCTGGCTAGTATGCATGGCGTCAACCATGACGCCTGCCCACGCCCAAACGCTGCAAGCAGGCGAGCCTGACCCCGACACGGTTCCGCTGCTGGCGACCTATTCACCGACCGAACTGGTGCTCATTGGTGCGCTCTACCCATCGTCCATGCTGCTGATAACGCTCGGGGGCCATATTTTCTCGCAGCCCATCCCGTCCATGTCGGCGCCTTTGCCGGGAAGCTTCGATTACCGCATAAGCGAGGGCTTTCATGGGGATTTGACCAGCGGCAAACCGCTCTTCCTCGGCATTCCCGATCAAGCGGCCTACGCGCTGGCGGCGCTGCCGATGGCCTACTACGCCGGTTCTTCGGTCTACCGGCTCATCACGGGCAGTAATTTCTTTGAGTTCCAGGGCACGAGCGTGCACCACTCGACGCTGGCCTTTGCCGAGGCCTACGGTTGGACGGCCTTCTTGACCACGGTCGCCAAATTCATGGTCGGGCGCCCGCGACCCTATGTTGCTCTCGATCGTCCGGCGTTTGCCTGGAACAGCGAGGAGGAGAACCTCTCCTTTTTCTCGGGTCACGCGTCGCTGAGCTTTGCGGCGGCGACCTTTCTCTTTTTGGATATCTCCGATGGAGCCCATGCCCGCATGGGCGATGAGTTCGGCACCTTTAGCCGCTTTCTGATCGGCACCGCCCTGCCCTTTACGTCGTTTTACGGGCTGGCGGCCTTGATCTCGGTCAGCCGCATCTATGACCAGAAGCACTATTTTTCCGACGTGCTCATCGGCGCCATGGCCGGCACACTGACGGCGAGCCTGGTCTATGCGCTGCGCTTCGACAGCCGGGGCGTGCCGCACCGGCGGCGCATTCTCTTTGAAAAGGCTACGACGCCGGCGTCGGCCTCGGCGCTGATGATGACGCCGACGCTGGTCTCAGACGGCCAGTCGGTCGTGCCGGGATGGGGCGCTATGCTTCAGTGGTAGTGATGCCGGGCAAGAAGAGCTGCATGGCGTTGGCCCAGACGAGCTCTTCGATGACGCCGCTCGCAACACCCAACTCTTGCAGAGCGACGATCGTCTTGGGCACGCCCAAGACGTCGGCGCCTCCGGAGCGAAGCCCGGAGTTGAGCACGATGCGCTCGGCGCTGCCCAGCGCCTCGATCACCGCGCAGACCAGACCCGCCGCCTGACGCGGCTCGTGGGAGGAGGCGCCCACGGCCAGCCCCGCAACGCAGCCGCTTTGAACGACGTTGGCCACCAGGCGCTCGTCGAGAAAGTTGATCATGGCGCGCTCGGGCGGATAACCCACGCGCTCGAGCACCTGCAACATCTTGTAGGTCATGGTCGCGCGCAGATACAGCGGTGGCGTCAAGAGCAACGGCTTGGGGCCATGCTCCATGGCGATGCGCACCTGGCGCTCGAAGAGATCCCACTGGGTCTTGCTGTCCTCGAGCACGCCGACCTCGCCCAGGGCCACGACCTCGTCGCACTCGAGCAGCGCAGGCAACTCGCGCCAGACCTCATAGTGCGTGCGCCGGGGGCTGGCCTTTGGAACCACGCCGAGCGCCACGTGGGGAATCAGCCCGCAGCGACGCAGCCGAGGGCACTCGCTGTCGATCAGCTCGCGAAAATAATCGAGCAGGTCGGCGGCGCGCTCAAAAGCCCTGGGCGCGTGCGCAGCCGTGAGCACGCGCCTGGTCTCGAAGTAGCTCAGGTTCTTCAGATCCGCGTCGCTGCACGTGTCGCTATGTATATGTGCATCGAATATCTTCAACTTTTGCTCCCACAGTGGTATCGATACATGCGCCAACCTGCCCCACTGCTGGACGGATCACCATGCATCGTCACACCAAACCAATCATCGCCCTGCTCCTGCTCTCGAGCTGCCTGGTCTATTCGAGCTGCAACCACGGCAAAGACCAGAGCAAAGCCTATCTCGAAGATGCCCAGGAGGCGATCAGAGATGCGCGCTGGGACGAGGCTAAGGTCATGGCTGAGCTGGCCCTCGAGGACCACGAAGATCACCGCGAAGCGCGCGAGATCCTCGCCCATATCCACCGCGGCCAGGCCGAGGTTGCCCGCGAAGCCGGCGAGCTGTCGATCGCCTACCAACACCACGCCGACGCCGGCGCCGCCGAGCCTTCGCGCATGCTTCGCGCTAAGGACTATCTGGCCGCCGTCACCCTGGGCATGGAGATTGGCCGCCCGGCCGACGAGCTCGCCCCCTTGGCCGAGCAATCGACCATGGCCGACCCCACATCGCTGAGCGCCCATCTGCTCGCCGCCCAGCTCTGGGAGGACACCACCGAGCCCGAGCGCGCCATCGACCACTACCTGTGGGCCTGGGCCGCCGATCCCGGCCAGCTTCAGACCGGCCTTCGCCTGGGCATCCTCTACCTTGGCGCTCAGCGCTTCTGGGACGCCGCCGGCGTGCTCGGCCAGATCCTCGAATCCGATCCCCAAAACGTCCAGGCTGCCGTCAACCGAGCCGACGCCCTCGAGCAGGTGCGCGACCCCCACGGCGCACGCCAGGTCTACGAGGACATCCTCACCCACTACCCCGACAACAGTGCCATCTTATTTCGCTATGCAGGCTTTCTCGAGCGCCAGGGCGAGCTACGAAGCTCCGAGAGGATGCGAGATAAAGCTCGGGACACGATGCCCGGTGTCGAGCGACGCCAACTGCGTGAGCTGCGCTGAGTCGACAAAACCGGCTTAGCCCAGCAAATCGAGCACTTCTTTGGCGGTCTGGTAGCGGTTGTTGGGATCTTTTTCGAGCAGCTTCAAGATCACGCGCTCCATCTCCTTGCCGATGGCCGGGTTGATCGTGCGCGGCGAAGGCGGCGGCGTGTGCAGGTGATGGTAGCTGAGATCGCCCTTGAAGAAAGGAACCGTGCCGGTCGCACACTCGAAGACGGTGCAGCCCAGGCTGTACAGATCGCTTCGAAAGTCGATGTCCTTGCCGATGATCTGCTCGGGTGACATGTAAAACGGCGTGCCGACCTGCTGGGTGTGGTTGTTCTGGTACTCGCGCAAGAACTTGGCCAGACCAAAGTCCATGACCTTGAGCGCCTTCTCGCGCGTGGTCATCACGTTGCCGCTCTTGATGTCACGGTGGATGATGCCCTTGGAGTGGGCGTACTGCAGGGCACGACAGCAGTTGATCAGGATGTAGCGCACCTTGTCCTCGGGCAGCGCGCCCGAGCGGCGCACGAGCTCCTTGAGGGTGGTGCCCTCGACGAACTCCATGGCCATGTAGTACTCGCCGTCTTGCTCACCGGCATCGAAGATCGTCACGATGTTAGGGTGCGAGAGCGCGGCGGCCGCGCGCGCTTCGCGCAAGAAGTATTTTACGGCCGTCTCGTTCTCGCGCAGGTTTTCGCCCAAGATCTTGAAGGCCACGATGCGCCCGAGCACGGTGTCGCGCGCCTTGTAGACGATGCCCATGCCCCCGCGCGCGATCTCCTCGAGTATCTCGTAGCGCTGGCCGCCCTCGCCGTCGCCCTCGGAGGCCGAAAACAGCCCGCTGCCGGTCGTGCCGGTGATATTGCCCCGGCGCAACCTGCCGCGAATCGTCTTTTGGCGAAGGCCGGCATCCTCGAAGTTGGGATCGATCTCAACAATCGCGCTGTAGCACTCCAACGCACCGGCCAGATCAGGCTCTTCTTCGAGCGCGCGCGCCATCTTGTAGTACAACCCCAGCGAGGCCTTCTCGGCGTTGCGGTTGCCCAGCGCGGCGCGGTACTTGCTGTAGGCCTTCTCAGCGCGCCCCTGGGCACGGAAGATATCGCCCTGCAGCTCGAGTCCGCGCGCGTAGATCGGGTCGCGCGAATCGATGTTCTCCAGGCTACGGATCGCCTCGTCAAAGCGGCGGTGCTCGAACTGCAGGCGCCCGGCGCGAAAGAAGTCGCCCTGGGCGTTGAGCACGCGAAGCTGGCCCTCGACGTCGCCAGCCTCGCGGTAGAGCTCGGCGGCGCGCGCGAGCTGATCGCAGAGCTCGGCACAGCGCGCGGCATGGGCCTGCATATTGGCCGAGACGTAGAGTTCGAGCGCACGCGCGTGGTTCTCGAGCTTCTCGAAGAGCGTGGCCGCCTCGCTGGCCTGGCCGGCCTCGTCGAAGAGCTGGGCTGCGCGCTCGAGGTCACCGGCATCACGAAACAAATGGGCGGCAGCGCCCTTGTCACCCTCATCGAGGGCCGCCTCGGCGCGCATGCGCGAGGCCTCTTGCTGCTCGCCGGCGTCTTCGAGCACCTTGGCTGCGAGTAGCGGCTGGTGGGCCTGCATCAAGAGCTCGGCTGCGCGGGTGTAATTGCCCGTCGAGCGCAGGCTGTCGGCCGCCTCGGTCAAGAATCCACCCTTGATCAGGATCTCGCTTGCGCGATCGCCCTGGTCGGCCTCGAGCAACAGATCGCCGGCACGGCGCGCATACTGACGTTCGGACTCGACGGCCTCCAGATCGCCGCCGGCCTGTGCCAGCGCCTGCTCGAAGTGGTTTTGAAAGTGCTCGGCGGCTTTGAGCTTGATGCCGGCCTCCTCAAAGCACTGCGCCGCGCGCAGCGGCTCCTGAGCGCGCTCGAAGTTCTCGGCGGCGCGGCGAAAGTCGCCCGCGAGCTGGTACTGGCCGGCGGCCAGCGCCCACTCGCCAACACGAAAAAACTCGGCGGCAGCATCGCGCGGCTGGCCGTCGGCCTCATAGATGCGCGCGGCCTGGCGGTAGTCGCCGGCCTTTTTGAAGCAATAGATCGCCTGGCCGTGGCTGCCCAGCGCCTGGAAAGTTCGCGCCGCCTTGAGAAAGGCCGCGCCCTTGACGTAGGTCTCGGCGGCCTCTTCATTCTCACCGGCGCGAGCCAAAATGTCACCGGCCTCTTCGAGATTGCCCGCCTCGATCGCGCGCTGAATGTCGCGGCGCACGTCGCGCGAGAGGATACTCACCGGAGGCGCCGTGCTCTTGGAGTAATTGGCATGAAACCAGCGCATGCCAACGTAGGATCCGCCGGCCAGCGCCACCAGCCCGACCATGCTCGCGAACAAGGCAAAGACCGAGCCTATGCCGGCGCCCTGCCCGGCGACCTCGGCGATGTCGATGTACAAGCCGGCCTGCGCGACGATGCCAAACAACGTCAACTGAGCGATCATCGTGCCCATGAGTGGACCTTAGAAGCGGCCGTTGACGCCAAGCCAACCACCACTTCGAACCACGCCGACGTCGAGCTTGAACGACGGGCCCTGCACCGATGCAGCGGTGTCATCGCCGCGATTCATCGCATCGTAGGCCAAAATACCCACGCCGGCCGCTGCAATCACGCCGCCGGCGATATAGGAGACGAGCGCCATGGTGTGGTAGCCATTGGCATCATCCTTGAGTTGGTCGATGCCAGCTGGCGAGGCGCCGGTTGCGCGCTTGTTGTAGCTGTTGACATCTTCGGTTGCGCTCATCTGCAAAATCGAAAACGCACCACCTGCTGCAAGCACGGCCACGCCGGTGCCCACCGTCACCCAACCCCAGGTCGCCAGAGTGCTTGACTCCTCAGCGGGCGGGGGCACAACCTTGGTCTTTTCGGCCACGAAGGGAATTGGGCTGTCGACCGCGTCGCCCTGCTCCGGGCTGCGCGTGATCAAATCGGCCTCGTCACCCTCGACGGGATCGGCCTCGAGCAGCTCGAAGCTCAAAGCCTGCTCGGTTCCCGCCCTGAGCATCACCGTCTTGGTGGCGGGCTCGTGGGAGGGAAAGGTCACGACGAAGGTCGCCTCGCCAGCCTCGACGTCGATCTCGACCGGCGTCTTGCCAAGGGGCTTACTCTCGCTCGATCCCAGAAACACCGACGCGCCCTGCGGCGTGCTGTCAATGCGCACCAGCGCCGGCAGCGTCGCACGCAACGCCGTGATCCGGGTGCGCGCGCGTTTGGCTGCATCGCCCTTGGACTCCAGCGCCACGAAGGCCTCGTAGTGCTCGATCGCCGCGCGCGGGCGCTGCAGTTCCTCGGCCGTCTGGGCCAGACGAAACAAAATCACCGGCTCCGGGCGAATCGTGTTGGCCTGGAGATAGAGATCGTAGGCTTTCGAATAATCCTTGGCGTCAAAGGCGTCGTTGGCCGAGCGGACCAAGGTGAGCACTTGCTCGGCGCTGTTGTCCTTGGTCTGTGCAAAGGCCGGAGCCCCGAACAACAGGCCTGCGGCCAAGAAAAACACGGCCAGCAGGCGGCTGGATCGAACGATCTGGGTATGAGCTTGCACCATCTTCTTTGCTCCTAAAAATCATTCTCGATAGGCCCACGATTGCGCGTGAGCATCATCAACGCTTGGCCGGGGCGTGACCCTCTGCATACCGCACCTACGATCAAGGCGCGTTTGCGCCACAAAAAAACGCACTGCGCACCATGGCGCGATGCTCTCAATCGTGAGCGTCAGCTTGCTACACATGCAACCAAACGTCCATCTGGGAGCGAATCTTACGATAAATTCGCTGCGCTAGACAGCGCCAACAAGCCTTTGGGATAAAATAGCCGCATCGACAAGCGCACGACACCCAGCTACAAGAGGAACGCGCGCTTTTGCGCCTCGGACATCGACCCCCTCGATCCCATGAAACGCATTCTCAAAACGGGCGCCAAAGTCCTCATCGCACTGCTCCTCCTGCTGGTCGTGCTGGTACTGGGGCTGCTGCTGCTCTTGCAAACCTCCTTCGTCAAAGACCAGGTGCGCGATCGGGTGGTGGCCGGCGTCAACGCGGAGCTGCTCGGCTCGGTCGAGGTCGGGCGTATCGAGGGCAACCTGCTGACAAGCGCGCGCTTGATCGATGTCACCGTGCGCGATGAGCAGGGCCATATCGTCGCCCGCGTGCCGCGCGTCGAGGCAAGCTATAGCCTGTTCGGGCTTGCCCGCGGCCAGATGACCGTGAAGAGCGTCGAGCTCGATCGCCCCGTGGCGGTCGTGCGCCGGCGCGAGGACGGCCACTTCAACTATACCAACATCGGCGGCCCCTCCGAGGACGGCTCACCCAGCGCGCTGCAGGTCTTCGTCGATGCGATCGTGGTGCACGACGGCCTCGTGCTCTACCTCGATCAGTCGCTGAGGATCTCGCCGGCGCGCGAGCGCGCTTTGGCCGAGTTCGTCGCCCTGGTCGAAGCGGAGGAAAGCTTTGCACTGGCGCCCGACGAGTTCGCCGCCCTGGCCGACGCGATCATCCGCCGCGCCCGGCGAGACGGCGAGCAGGCCTCCACCGATGCCCCGGTTCTGGCGCGCGCAAGCGAGCTCAACGCCGCGTTGAGCGTCGCGCTGCACGGTGATCAGCGCGTGCGCTTCGATGTCGACCGACTCGACGCCGACGCCTTGACCGACACGCTGGCCGTCGAGCTGCCGATGCGCAGCCAGAACCTGCGCGGCTTCTTCGATCCGGCCTTTCTCGAGATCGAGCACGAGCGCTTTGACCTGGGCCTGGAGACGGGCTGGCAGGACTTGAGCCTTCGCATCGCCTTTGTTACCTCGACCGACGCCTTTGGCCGCCGCACACCGGAGACGATCGAGCAGATCTTTGCGCGCTTCGAGCAGTTTCGCGCAAGCCAGCAGTTCCTCGAGCAGGTCGTGCCCAATCCGCGCATGCTCATTGGCCTGAGCCTCACCGGCCAGGTGGCCGGAAGCCTCGACGATCTGTGGTTCGACCTCGCCATCGAGCCGATCGGCCAGCCCGGAAACATCAGCGTGGTAGGAAACGCCTCGCTGGCTGATGAGGCCCTGGACAAGCCGATGCGCTACCGAGCCATTGTACGCGCCCAAGAGATCGAGCCCGGGCTCTACGCCGTGCTCGACGACCTGATCGCGCTGTCCGTGGGCGATGCCACGATCATCGTCGAGGGCAGCGGCAGCGACCCACAGACGGCCCTCGTCAGCGTCGGCGTGAGCGCCGAGACCATCACGGTCGACGCCTACCAGCTCGACACCGTTTATCTGCGCGCGCGCTACGACGCCGGCCACATCAGCGTCGAGCCGGTGGCCCTGCTCACGCCCTATCTCGACCTCGTCGCGAGCGGGATCTTCGATCCCAGCGGCGTCTTCTCCGCGGAGCTGCGTACCACGGCCGAGCCGGCACAGGCCGAGCGCGCCGCCAAGATCGCGGCCATTCGTCCCTCGCGCGCCGACCTCAACTTCGAGGTTACCGGCACCTTCGACCCGCAAATCGAGCCGATCAGCGACGCACTCAAGGATGCGCAGCTCACCGGACGTTGGGATTTCAGCGACTTCGAGGCCGCCGAGATCAAGATCGGCTCGAGCAGCGGCGCGATCGACGCCGGCGTCCACCGCGTGGGCAGCGCCAATGAGCAGACCTATGAAGCGAACTTTCGCCTGGCCGCCCAGGGCACCGGCCTGCAGACCGCCCAGGGGCGCATCACCTCGCTCTCGACGCGCGCAAGCGGTAGCGGCGCGCTGAGCTTGCCCATCGACGAGCCGCTGCTCGCGCTTCGCAACCTGGCGACCACCTGGCAAGTCAACGCATCGGGTGTTCGCGTCGAGGGTGCCCGCATCAACGACACCACGCTTGTTGCCCAGGTCAGCCAGGCGCCCGGTGACCAGGGCAGCTTCACCTACAGCCTTCGTGGCAACATGGCCGGCGTCAGCGCCGCCGACGCGCGCCTCGACCTGCTCGCCACCGATCTGCGCGGACAGATCAGCTTGAACCCCGGTAAAGACGGCCTCGAGGCGCTGCGCCGCATCTCCACACGCGGAAGCATCGATGTCCACGAGCTTCGCTCCGGCGAGATCCGTGCGCACCGCCTTCAAACCTCGCTGGACTTCGCCGGCCCACCCGACGGGCTGCTGGGCCACATCGAGGCGGCGGCCACCAACACGACCGCAGCCGGCCAACGCTTCGAGAACGTCGATCTGCGCCTTGAGCTGGCCGCCGGGCGCGCCTTTCAGATCTCTGCGCGCGCCGTGCCCCACGAGGCGCCCGTGCGCACACTGCGCGCCGAGTTGGGCGGCGCCTACCACGCCGATCTCGAGGGCGTCGACCTCACGCAATTGCAGTTCGCCACCCGGCGCCTCGCCTGGAGCCTGCAACAAGATGGCCGCTTGAGCCTTCGCGCCGATCGGTTGGTCTTCGACCAGTTCTACCTGCAAAGCGGCGCGCAGCGAATCGGCGCACACGGCACATTTCGGCCCAGCGGCGGCGCCCAAGAACTCGACATCCTCGCCGAAAACCTCGATCTGGCCGTGCTGCGGCGCGGCTTCTTCCTCGACGAGATGGCCGAGGTGCCCGACGTCGGCGGCCAGATCAACATGGATGCCAGCCTGCGCGGCACCTTTCGGCGACCGACGATTACCGCTCGCCTTCAGGCCCGCGATCTGCGCCTCGAGGAGAACCCACCGGTCTCGGTCGACATGACAGCCCACTACGCCAATGAGCGCCTCGAGCTTCGCGATTTGGTGGTCCAGGCCTTCGAGCAGCGCCTGCTCACCGGTTCGGCGTCCTTGCCCGCAAGCGTCGACCTCACCGGCACCTCCCGGATCTACTGGGACCGCCCGCTCAGCGCGAATCTCAACCTGGTCGACTTTCAGCTCGCTGACTTTCACCCTTATATCGAAGCTCTGGCCGAACAAAACGTCGAGGGCGCCGTCGCCGGCTCGATCGTGCTTGCCGGCACGATCGACGAGCCCCGCGTCGACGCCAAGCTCACGGTCGACAATTTCACATTCCAGGGCGAGGTCGACGCCGACTTTCTCGACCTGCGAGAGGTCAACCTCGCCACCGAGCTCAGCTATCGCCCGCCGGTGGGCAACCAGGGCGGTCTGGTGGCCATCGCCAAGGTCGATTGGAAAGGCGAGCGCGTGGTCGATCTCGACATGGCCGCGCCCATTCCTCTGGCCCGTTGGATTCGTGAGCCGCTCGACGGCAGCGGCCCGGGCTTTGTGTGGAACAACGCGCTGCTCGCCACGCCCTTTCGCCTGGCCCTGAAGGTGCCCCGTCTGGAGGTGAGAAGCATCCCGCTGCAGTCGCTGCGCGAGGCCGACGCCAGCGGCATCGTCTCGATCGACATCGACGCACGCGGCACGCTCGGTGATCCGCGCGGTGACGTCAAGATCGCGCTCGAGAACTTCGGCTGGACGCACTTTCGCGACATCTTCATCAACGTCGACGCCAGCGTCGCCAACCAAATCATCAACATCGACCGGCTGCGCCTGGAATGGGATGCCGACGAGATCCTCGTCGCCCGCGGCACCGTCCCGCTGCCGATCGCGTCGCTGGCCAGCGGTGTCGCGCTTCAGGATCTTCCCGGCGACTTTGCCATCGAGCTGCGCGAGATCCCGATCGCCAAGCTCTCGGCCATCGACTACGGCTTCGCACGCATTCGCGGCTCCGTGGCTGGCTACGTGCGCATGACCGGCACGCTTCGAAACCCCAAGTTCGACTCTCGCGTCGGTCTTTTCAACACCGAGCTTGGCGACGGCCGGCTGGGCACCGTCTCGGCCTCGATCGTTGGCCACGACAACGTCGTCGAGGCCCACGCCTCGTTTTGTCGCGAGTTCGAGACGATCCTAAAGGCCGATGCCCGCTTGCCGATCACGACCGACATCATCGAGCTCAGCCGCGGCGCCTCGGTGTTTGCACCCGGCGCGCTCGACATTGCGGTGACCAGCGAGCAGATGAACCTGGCCCAGATGCTTCCCAACCGTCTCATCGAGGACTACGTCACCGACGCCAGCGGCCAATTGCGGATCGGCATGCAGATCAGCGGCACCTGGGCACAGCCTACCGCCGCCGGCGAGCTGCGCCTGACCAACGGCGCGGCCACCTTGCCGCTGGTCGCGCGACGCTTTGAGAGCATCGAGGCCAACATCGCCCTCGACGACCAGCGCCTCGCAATTCGTGAAGTCTCGCTTCGCGACGGTCCAAGCTCGGTTCGCCTGGAGGGCCAAATCGCGCACGATGCGCTTCGTCCGGGCCGCCTCGACCTAACGGCCACCACCCGTGACTTCAACCTGGGCGGCCTGGCTACCGAATTTCCTGCCTACGTCAGCTCCGATGTCACCGCGCGAGGCGACCTCTCGGCCAGCCCCAGCGAGGTCAACGTCGAGGTGAGCGGCCTCAACGTCGTCTTGACCGAGACGCAGGCACGCGACACCCATCCGGTCGACCTGCACGAAGACATCATCGTGCTCGACCGAAACGCCAAGCGCGTTGCCCGCGATCCACGCGATCTGACCGAGCTCGCCACCATGCGTGACAGCAACGTCGATCTGCTCAACATGCGCGTCAACGTCAACGTCGCGCGCGACGCCTGGGTGCGCCACCCCACAGGCGACGTCAATATCCAGGCCGAGATCCAGGCCGACATGCTCGGCACCGTCGTGGCGGTCACCGGCCAGGTCGAGGCCCTACGTGGCGAGTTCGAGTTCATCGGCCGGCGCTTCGTCGTCCAACAGAGCACCGTGCTCTTCACCGGCTCGATCCCGCCCAACCCGCGCCTGACAATCGAGGCGATCCATCCCCTCGATCGCGCGATCGTCGCCGCCGTCGGCGAGCCCACCACTGGCGAGGCGCGCATCATCTTTCGCATCACCGGCACGGCCGAAGATCCCAGGCTCGAGCTGCTCAGCGATCCGCCCATGACCGACTCCGAGATCCTCTTCGTGCTCGTCACCGGCCGCCCGCCCGATCGCAGCGATGTCGGCCAAGACGAGAGCGTCGCCGGGCGAGCCTTCGACGCCGTCAGCGGCATCTTCGCCGGGGTCGTGCGCGATCGCCTCGCCGGCACGATCGACGTCGACTTGCTACGCGTCGAAGCTGGCCAGGAGGGCATCGGCCGCATCGAGGTCGGCAAGTACATCACCCCGAGCATCTTCGCCAGCATCCGCCGACAGTTCGGCAGCGAAGAGGTCGACGCGACCAACATCATCCGCATCGAATACCACTTTTTGCCGCGATGGATGTTCGAGGTCGTCTACTCCGACCGCGCCGAAGGCGAGCTCAACCTGTACTGGGATGTTTACTGAGCCGTGGACTCGCAATAAAACGTTGTGCTCAAGCCACACGATTCTGACCCAGACTGACGTCTCATCAAGTAACTACGCCAAACGTCGTGGCCTCAGGGGACCCGACTACGCGAGCGCCAGGGCTTGCTCGAGATCGGTCATCAGATCGTCGCCGTCCTCGATGCCCACCGACAAACGCACCAGACCGTCGGTGATCCCGAGCTCGGCACGCACCTCCACGGGTATCGAGGCGTGCGTCATGATCGCCGGATGCTCGATCAGGCTCTCCACGCCGCCCAGGCTCTCGGCCAGTGAAAAGATGCGCACGGACTCCAGGAGCGTGCGCGCCGCCGCAAGGCCGCCCTTGAGCTCGAAGCTTATCATGCCGCCCGAGCCCGACATCTGGCGCGCAGCAAGCGCGTGCTGGGGATGGGATTCGAGGCCGGGGTAGATCACGCGTGAGATCGCCTTGTGGCTCTCCAGATACGGCGCGATGCGCGCGGCGTTGGCCGCGTGCTGGCGCATGCGCACGCCCAGGGTCTTCACGCCGCGAAGCGTCAGCCAGGCGTCCATCGGCCCCGGAACGGCGCCGATGGCGTTTTGCAAAAAGCGCAAGCGCTGGGCGGCCTCCTCGTCGTTGGTGATCACGACGCCACCGACGACATCGGAGTGGCCGTTGATGAACTTCGTCGTCGAGTGCACCACCAGATCGGCGCCCAGGCTCAAGGGCTGCTGGAAATACGGGCTCATGAAGGTGTTGTCGACGACCACCGGCACGCTCATCTCATGGGCAATCGCGCAGATCGCCGCGATGTCACAGATCTTGAGCAGCGGATTGGTCGGCGATTCCAACCACACCAGGCGAGTCGCCGGGGTCAGGGCCTGGCGAAAACGATCCAGGTCGGTCATGTCCACAAAGCTAAAGCCCATGCCCGCTTCCCGAAACACCGTGTTGAACAGCCGGTAGGTTCCCCCGTACACATCATCGCCACAGACCACGTGATCGCCGGCCTTGAGCATGTGCATGATCGTCGCCGTCGCCGCACAGCCCGAGGCAAAGGCCACGCCGTGCGCCCCACCCTCCAGACTCGCCAGGCAATCCTCGAGCGCGTGGCGCGTTGGATTGTGCGTGCGACTGTACTCAAAGCCCGTATGCTCGCCGGGGCTTCGCTGCACATAGGTCGACGTCTGAAAGATCGGCGTCATGATCGCGCCCGTCGTCGGATCCGGTGCCTGGCCGGCATGAATCGCCCGCGTATCAAACCCGAATTCTTTATAGCTCAGCTTTGGATCGTGCATCGTCTTCCCTCGCTTTTGGTTTGGTCATCTGTGCTCACACCAGCTTTATCCCTTCTTTCTCCCTCCCCTGTCCAGAGCCCGCATGCATTCCGGTCGCGACGGACAAAAATATTGCCCGCCAACGATTGACAACCTCAATCACCGCCGTTAGTGTTCGCCGTCGCTTACCCCCTGAAAGTCTTTTTTTCACCAGGGTATAGAGACGTAGTGAAGGCGCTCAAGCACAGCATTCAACCATGCTGCCCGCTTTGCGCCCAGCAGTGTTTGTAGCCATCAGATGGGCTCCCGGGGAGCGAAATAAGTCACAGGAATACGCTGTTAGTCTCCGTTCGCGCCGAGCGACGAAGAGGCGTAGGTCCCACAACCGATCATTATTCGTAGAAATAAGGCCAAGGTCGTCAATGACAGTTCAACAAACCACATCTTTTCCCACTACCCAAGATTTCGAAGCTCTTCTTGCCGAGCACGAAGGCCAACAAGAACTTGTGCGCGAGAACGAAATTACGCGCGGCAAGGTTCTTGAGATTGGCGCCGATTACGTGCTCGTCGACATCGGGTTCAAGTCCGAAGGTCGTATTGCCAAAGTAGAGTTCATCGATGAAGCGGGCGAGATCCATGTCGCTGTCGGCGACGAGATCGACGTGTTGCTCGAGCGCCGCGAAGACGAGAGTGGTCAGTGCATCCTCTCCAAAGAGCGCGCCGACCGCATGAAGGTTTGGGAGGTCATTGCCGAGAAGGCCGAGGCCGACGAGCTCGTGCGCGGTATCATCACCAACCGTGTCAAGGGCGGCCTGCAGGTCGACATTGGCGTCAAGGCGTTCCTTCCTGGCAGCCAGGTCGAGCTTCGCCCCACGCGCAATCTCGACAAGTACATCGGTCAAGAGTTCGCCTTCAAGATCATCAAGTTCAACAAGCAGCGCGGGAACATCGTTCTTAGCCGCCGTGCCCTGCTCGAGAAAGAGCGCACCGAGCTCAAGAAGAAGACCCTCGAGAAGCTCAAGACAGGCGCCGTCATCGACGGTATCGTCAAGAACCTTACCGACTACGGCGCATTCGTCGACCTCGGCGGCATCGACGGCCTGTTGCACATCACCGACATGAGCTGGGGCCGCGTCTCGCACCCCACCGAGCTCTTCAACGTCGGCGACGAGATTCAGGTCAAGGTGCTCAAGTTCAGCCCCGAGAGCGAGCGCGTCAGCCTCGGCTACAAGCAGCTCTCGCCCGATCCCTGGGAAGGTGCCGAGGACCGCTACCCGGTCGGCATCCACGTTCTGGGTAAAGTTGTCAGCCTGATCGACTACGGCGCATTCGTCGAGCTCGAGGAAGGCATTGAGGGTCTGATCCACATCTCCGAGATGAGCTGGACGCGCCGCATCAAGCACCCCAGCCGCGTGGTCAGCGAGGGCGAGATCGTCAAGTGTGTCGTCCTCAGCCTCGATACCCAGGCCAAGAAGGTCAGCCTCGGTATCAAGCAGATCGAGGCCAACCCCTGGACGCTGCTCGAGGAGCGCTACCCGGTGGGAACGCGCATCCTTGGCAAGATCCGCAACATCACCGACTTCGGCGTCTTCGTGGGCATCGAAGAAGGCATCGACGGTCTGGTCCACATCAGCGACATCTCATGGACCCAGAAGATCCGCCACCCCTCCGAGCTCTACGAAGTCGGCCACGAGGTCGAGGCTGTCGTGCTCAACATCGACGTCGAGAACGAGCGCTTCTCGCTCGGTATCAAGCAACTCGAGAGCGATCCCTGGGAGAGCCTGCCCCAGCGCTATCCGCCAGGAAAGATTGTCGGCGCAAGAATCACCAAGATCACCGACTTCGGCGCATTTGCCGAGGTTGAGGACGGCATCGAGGGTCTGATCCACATCTCCGAGCTGGCCGACGAGCGCATCGAAGATCCGCGCGAAGTCGTCAAGGTCGGCGAGGATCACCGCGTCGAGGTCATCAGCGTCGATCCCAAGGAGCGCAAAATCGCCCTTTCGATCAAGAACTTCGTGCGTCGCTCCGAGACGGGCAACCTCAAGGAGTACTCCGAGCAATCGGGCGCAACCGCGCAGCTTGGCGACTTGCTCAAGGGCAAGCTCGGTGAGCTCACCGGCGAAGAAGGCGAGGAAGGCGGCGTGCATGAAGCCGAAGCGGCGCCCTCCACAGACGACAGCGCCGGTGAAGAAGAATAAGATTGAGCGCTGATTGAGCGTCTTCAAGCACAATGAGAGCCCCGGCACATGCCGGGGCTCTCTTAGTTTCTTGTTTCGCCGCACACGCACTGCCGATGGGGGTTTACAAATAGCCCACGTATTTCTAGGTTAGGCGTTCTGAATGTTGCCCATCCCTTGTGCGTTGCATGAGCGGGTCGTAGGCATTTCGCCACAGACTTTGGCGTCATACCAAGATGATTAAAAAACTCCACGAAAACCGCTTGATCTTCGTCACCGGCAAGGGCGGCGTTGGCAAGAGCACGGTCACCGCCGCGCTTGGCCAGGCACTGGCCAACCAGGGCCGGCGCACGCTGATCCTCGAGACCGACACCTATTCGGCCATGGAGGATCTGTTCAACTTTCGCTCCTCTGGGCTCAAGCCGGTCAAGCTTGGCCCGAACCTCTGGGCGAGCAACCTGCTCGCTGAGGACTGCTTCATCGCCACCTTGCGCCGCTTCGTTCCCAGCGAGCGTGTCGCCCGCGCGATCATCAACAACCGCGTGGCCCGCGTCTTCTTCAAGGCGGCGCCCTCGGTCAACGAGGTCACGATCCTCGACCAGGTTCGCGTCTTCTTTGAGGAGACCGAGGGCGGTCGGCCGCGCTTTGACCACGTGATCGTCGATCTGCCCGCCAGCGGCCACGCCGTGACCTTTCTCAACGTGCCGGCGACCATGAGCGGCATGATGCGCGGGCTGGGCCCGATCGCCAAAATGGCCATGCAGGTCAGTGACATCATCAAAGACGAGCGCACCACGGCCGTGGTCGCCGTCTGCCTGCCCGAGGAGATGCCCGTCAACGAGACGATCGAGCTCTCCGAGAATCTGCGCACGATCATCGGCCGCCCGCTCACACTGGCCATGGTCAACATGGTGCACCGCCCTCCCCTCGACGCCAGCCAGCGCCAGGTCTTCGAACGCCTGCGCCACGAGCTCAGCCCCAGCGACGAGCGCGAGGCCAACACGCTCTTCGACGGCAGCTCGACGCACGCCAACCCGATCGTGCGCCTGATCGAGGGCAATGCCATGGCCCTGGGATGGCATGACCGCGATCAGAAGTATCTGCGAATCCTCCACGAGCGCATGCGCGAGCCTGTCGTCGAGATTCCGGTCTTCTTCGAGGCAAACGGCACCGAGATCGTCGACCACATTGCATCCTTTCTCATTCACGGCGACAATGACGCCGAGCAGAATCTCGCATCGTAGAAGGGAGTCAGCGTTGAGCAAGGAAGTACAGCTACAATCCGAGGCCGCCGACACGATCGGCGATTTGCTCGAGACTTCGCGCCTGATCGTCTGCGTCGGCCCCGGTGGCGTCGGCAAGACGACCACCGCCGCAGCCCTTGGCCTTCGCGCAGCGATGGCCGGGCGAAAGACGATCGTCTTGACGATCGACCCGGCCAAGCGCCTGGCCAACAGCCTGGGCCTCGACACCCTCACCAATCAGCCCCAGCTCATCAACCTGAGCGAGATGCTCGGCCAGCCCGAGCCCGACTTAAACGGCGGCGAGCTCTGGGCGATGATGCTCGACTCCAAGCAGACCTTCGACGAGCTCGTCAACCGGCTCGCCCCCGATCGCGGCGCGCTCGAAAAAGCCCGCGAGAACAACATCTACCGCCTGCTCTCCTCGGCCTTGCACGGCATGCAAGAGTACATGGCGCTCGAGAAACTCCACGACCTCTACACCGGCGGCTACTTCGATCTCGTCGTGCTCGACACGCCCCCGACCAAAAACGCCCTGGAGTTTCTCGAGACCCCCGGCCGCGCCAGCCAGTTCTTCGACGAGCGCATCATCCGCTGGTTTTTGCCCAGCAAGGGCGCCGGGCTCTTCGGCCGCGTCTTCAACGCCGGCTCGATCGTGATCAGCCTGCTCGGCAAGATCTTGGGCGAGGCCTTTGTCACCGATCTGGTCGAGTTCTTCGACACCTTCCAGTATCTGCAAGAGGCGCTCAAGCATCGCGGCGACATGATCGAGTTCATCTTGCGTGACCCCGACACCTACTTTCTCGTGATCACCAGCGCCGATCCGCGCCGCATGAAAGAGGCCGTCTTCTTTCACGAAAAGCTCGCAGCCCTCGACCAAAAGGCCGAGGTCTTCATCGTCAACCGCGTGATCCCCAGCTTCTCGGCCGAGGACATCGCCCACATCGACGACACCGAACTCGACCGCCTGCTCGCCACCCACGGCCTCGACAACGCCCACGACGCCGCCACCATGCGCCTGCGCCTCGAGACCCACTACGCCCGCCTGGCCATGCTCGCCGTACGCGACCACGACGCCATCTCCAAGCTCGGCCGCCTGGTTGGCAAAGAGGCCCTACGCCTCGTCCCCCTGCTCGGCGAGGACGTCCACAACCTCGGCCACCTGCTCAAGCTCGGCAGCTTCCTGACCCCCTCCCGCACAGCCGCGCCCGCCGCCGCCGGCAAATAGCCGCAAAAATCGCGAGCGATCGTCCGATCATCCAGCAACGACGCCAAGAGTCGTGGCCTCAGGGGACCCGACCCACAGGGGACCCGGCCCGCCACAATCTGTGCCAAAATCGACGTGGTGCGCCGGCCAGATGCCCATGCAGCGCTGGCGGATTTATTTTCCCCAAGATCAATCATCGGGTTGACAATCCCCACACCCCGGCCACATAGTGATCTCCTTGCAACAATCCGGCGATGGGGTGCTCGCGCAGTTTGGGCCATTGACTCGCCACTGTCACAAAACGAAACGACTATCGTTTTACGCTTTGCGTGCGGTCGCGGAAGGGACCGTGGTGGCGATCCCAGGGGGTTCGTCACATCTGCGCGCGGAGCACCTGGGCCTTTTGGGGCAAAGGGGCAAGAGTATGCGGTTGAGAGAATTGAGTGATGAAACGAAGCTGGCGATCTCGACGAACTGGCTCAAACGTGACCGAGCAAGGTTTACCGATCATTCACTGCTGGTGCATGGCCTCAATGCCATCGAGGCAGCCCACAATCAGCTTCGCACCACCTACAGGCAAAAGGGCACCGTCGAGCAGCTCATCGCCGAACTGACGAGCGAGATCACCACCAAGGACGCCTACCACGACCGCAAGGCGCGTGGCGCATGGCTGGCCCTTGGCGCAGGCATCGAGTTGGCCGACTCCGACGAGGAGGCCACAGCTTACGCCGACGCGCGTGATCTGCTCTATCCCAATGGCATGTTGGTCATAACTTTCAGCTACCGAGATCAGCGGGGTACCGCCGAGAAGGTTCGCGAACGAATCACGCCGGAGATCGAGCGCGCATTGTCCAAGGTACAGTTCGATCAGCGCTCGCTGCTCGAGGAGGTCAACAACTGGCTCGCCAGCGCAGACCTTATTGGTGAGATGGTCTCCGAGCGCGCCGTGCTGATC
Organism: Lujinxingiaceae bacterium; assembly: GCA_013697635.1. Taxonomy (GTDB): domain Bacteria; phylum Myxococcota_A; class Bradymonadia; order Bradymonadales; family Bradymonadaceae; genus JACCWM01. The sequence goes on from JACCWM010000155.1 coordinate 25,856, forward strand.
GGTGACGCCGACGATACGGTGAGCCGCGCCGATGTCCATGCCGCCCGCCTGGGCTGGATCGGCGCGGTCAACGACCTGCTGCGCCTGATCAAGATCGCCCGCGTCGACGCCGAAACCGAGCGCGTCCTGCTGGCCGACCTTCGCGAGGCCGAGCGCAAGGCCGCGAGCCTGCGCGCGAGGCAAAGGTCGGCCAAGGTATCGGCTGGCTTCTCAGATGCAGGCGCCAGCGCCGCCGAAATATCGCCTCAACCACAACTCGATGAGCAGCCCGAAAGCCTTTGACGTGCTCGAAACCCGCGACGCCGGTTGACCTTCTGGCGAGTCATTGCCTTGGGTCGAACCGGCGTCGTCGCTTTGCCCCCGGTCATTGCCCTTGATTGGCCTGGCGGGTTTGAACCGGGGCAATTTATTGCCCTTCAACTGAGCCACACCGTCGGGTTCGAGGCAATTTGTCGAAACCCGACAAGCTCTGGCAGGCCTCTCTCAACAACAAGTTACCGGCAAACAAGCTCTGCGGTGAGTATTCAGCCAATTCGTTGCCCGGCGCCTTGGCCACGTCGTCATCGAGCGGGCAAAAAACAAGTCGATTCCTACCGAGCCACCTTCCGATCGACCAATACATTGCCCGGCGTTGAACTTGCTGAGTCGAGGGCCGGCCAACTTAGTGCCCGCCAGTCGACGCCTGAGTATGTTTTTCGCCAATTTATCGCCGAAGCCCTCACGACACACCCTTTGCGTACAGACGCTGTGCGATGCGCTGCCACACCAACCCCACGCCAATCAGCGCGATGCCCACGAGCCATATCCGCGTATCGACCCAGAACGCCAAGAACACCGACGCCCCAAGCCCCAGCCACGAGATCAGGCGCGGATAATAGCGCTCCTCGGCCTTGAGCTTGAGCGCAGCGAGGTTGGTGATCGCGTAGTAGAGCAGCACGGTGAAGGCGCTAAACGACCAGGCCACGCCGATGTCGCCCAGCGCGACGAGCGCGGCGATCGCCAGCGTGACGACGACCACGGCGATCGTCGGCGTGTTGCGTCGGGTGTCGATTCTGGCCATCCAGGGTGGCATGTCGCCGCGCCGGCCCATGGCGAGCAGCACGCGCGAGAGGCCGAGCACGAGGTTGAGGAGCACGCCGAGCATGGCGGCCGTCGCGCCGACGGCGAGCAGGAGCGCGCCCTGGGAGAAGACAAAGGCGCGGGCGACGACCTCGAGCGGTGCGGCGGCCTCGACGGTGGCGGCGGCAAAGCTCGGGGCGCCGACGGTGGTCAGGGCCACCCAGGCCACGGCCACGTAGAGCAACGAGGAGACAACGAGCGTGGTGATGATCGCGCGCGGGATCGTGCGCCGGGGCTCCTTGACCTCCTCGCCCATCGTGGCGATACGCCCGTAGCCGGTGAAGGCGACGAACATCAGGGCGCTGGCCTCGAGGGTGACGCGCACCATCTGGCCGGGGCCCTCGGCCTCGCCAAAGAAGGGACGAAGCCCGTCCAGGCCCAGTTGGCCGCCGCCCACCGTGGCGCCGTAGAAGACGAAGTAGCCGAGCGATAAGAGCGTCAGGCTGACGATCGCCACGTTGGCCGCGCTCGAGCGGCGAAGGCCGACCAGCACGAGCAACGAGACGCCGCCTAGGCCAGCGAGCGCGACGGGAACCACCGGCCAGTCGCGCGCGCCCAGGGCGTTGAGCAGATAGCCGCTAAAGCCCAACGCCGCGGTGGCCGCCGAGGCCGTCTTGGCGCACAAAAACAGCCAGCCGGCGCAAAAACCCATACGGGCGTCCAGGTAGCGGTAGCCGTACTCGTAGGTTCCGCCGCTGACGGGGTGATTGGCGGCGAGCTGGGCGCTGTTCAGGCCGTTGCAGGTGGCCACAGCCGCAGCGAGCACGATGCCGAGCAAGACGGCCGGGCCGGCCACACCGGCGGCGATGCCGATGCTCACGAACACGCCCGTGCCGATGATCGAACCCAGACCCATCATCGTCGTGCCGAAGACGCCAAGCTCGCGCTCAAGTTTCATGTGGCACTCTTACGTCGCAGTCTCAGGCGGCATTGCACGTGGGGCGCGGGCAGAGCGCGTCGACGCACTTTTTGACGCAGCAGGTCTGAAAGCAAACGGCTTCGTCGTGAACCGTGGACGCGCACTCCTGGCCGTTGTTTCCGGCATCTTCGATCGTGCAATCCTCCTCGACGAGCTCCTCGTGGTCCTGGCAGGTTCCGCTGTCGTTACAGGTGTAGGTGACGACGAAGTGCCCACGTTTGCCTGCATAGGAGCAGGACGTCTCGTCGGCGCGACGGCAAAGCCCAGGCCGTGTCCAGATCGTGTCACCACAGGTGAGCCCTTCGGTCACGCGCGTGCAAGCGCGTGGCACGGTCTCGGTCGCGAACTTACATGCGCCGGCGGCGCAGGTGCCGCTCGTGATCGTAACGTTCTGGCGGCCGGTGGTCTCGCAGATACCGGCGTTTTCGCATGCCGTAACGTCGCTCTCGACGATCTCGCCGCACGCCACGCCGTCGGTATCGCCACGCTCACAGCTGCGGGTGATCGTGTCGCTCTCTTCGGTGCCGCTAAACTCGCATTGGCCGGCAGCGGAGCACGTGCCCACCTGCATCATGCGTCGCTCGACACCCTCGGAGGCGCAGGCATTTTCGCCATTGTCAGCCGCCCCACAGTTGCCCCAGCCGGCCGCCACGCCGTCGGCACCCAGCGGTGCCTCGCACCTCGCGCCCGTGTTTAAATCCTTGCAGGCCGCATCAGGCTGCCAGTTGTCGACGTCATCGCCCGGGAGCTTGGAGTCTGCGCCGGTGTCCGTGCCGGTATCATCACCGGTGACATCGGGCTTCTTCGTCGGGGTCAGCTCGGCGTCATCGCTGAGATTGCACGCCGTCAACGCGCACGTCAGCACGAAACACCACAAGATCATTATACAGTTCGATAAGCGCATCTTCAGCTCCGCATTTCGTTGGTCAATTGTCACACAGCATGTCACGCGCGGACACACTACTCAGGTCGGCACCTCGATGCAAAAAGCCTGAGCGCATGTCGGGGCTTCAGGGCCTCAGCTCACGATACAGGTCGGTTGCTGGCAAACCTGGCCAGACGGGCACTTCGGAATACAGCAGGTCTCGAAGCAATATCCATCCGTGATCGTCGAGGTCTGACAGTCCAGGTTATTATTGGCGCCGGCGGCCAGCGTGCATTGCTCTTCAACGGCCTCCTCATCGCCCTGGCACGTGGCGCTGTCGTCGCAGCTAAAGGTCGTGACCGTATGGACGCGCTTGCCTGCCGAAGAGCAGGAGTTGATGTTGGCACGGGTGCACGGCCCAGGTGCGGTCGTCAGGGTGTTCTGGCACGTGTCGCCTTCGGTCTGGCGAGCGCATGCGCGGGTGATCGTCTCCGATCCGCTGTTGCAGACGCCGCTGCCGCAGGTGTAGCTCGTGATCGTGACCTTCTGGGTGCCGGTCGTCGCGCAGATGACGGCGTTTGTGCAGGCCGTCAAGTTGCTCTCCTCGGGATCACCGCACGGCAGATCGTCGGTCACCCGCTCACAGCTGCGGGTGATCTCGGCGCTCTCTTCGGTCTCGGTGAACACGCACTGCCCGCTCTCGGAGCAGGTGCCCACCTGCATGATGCGACGCTCAATGCCGTCGGTCCCACAAACGTCGTCGCTGTCGAGCGACTCGCAGGCGCCCCAATTGGCCGCCACGCCGTCGGCACCGAGCGGCGCCTCGCACCGAGCCTGCGGCTCCAGCTCGGAGCAGGCCGCATCGGGCTGCCAGGTGGCCACGTCGTCGCCGGGCAGGTTGGCGTCCGCGTCGGCGTGCGCCTTTGCATCGGCGTCTGCACCCGTGTTCGCATCCTCGCCGGTGCTCGTGTCCACGTCCGTGCTTGCGTCAGCATCGACGCCGGTGTCCTCGTCGGTGACATTGGGTTTCTTGTTGGGATTGAGAGCGGTGTCATCGCTTACATTGCAGGCCGTCAAAGCGCACGCCAGCAGAAAACACCACACGATCATTACACAATTCGACAAACGCATTTTCATCTCCGCATTTCACTTGATTTGGTGTCAAAAATTTGGCACGACCGCCATGTTACTCAGGTTGGTACCCGCATGCAAACGGCCGTGTTTGATGTGTAATCGTCAGGGGATCGCGAGGGCATGCACGGCAGCGAGCAGCAGTTGGACGATCTCTTCGACCTCGACCTCGGTCGAGTCGAGCGCGATGGCATCGTCGGCGCGGCGCAGCGGCGCAACCTCGCGCTCGGAGTCGCGTCGGTCGCGGTCGAGGATCTCCTGGAGCACGTCGTCGTAGGAGGCCTCGAGGCCTTGTTCGCACATCTGCTCGACGCGGCGCTCGGCGCGCACCTCGGGCGAGGCGGTGATGAAAGCCTTGAGCTCGGCGTCAGGAAAGATCACGGTGCCGATGTCGCGGCCTTCGAGCACGCTGGAGCGCTCACGGCCGACCTCGCGCTGCTGCTCGAGCAGCACCTGGCGCACCGCCGGCAACGCCGAGATGATGCTGGCGTTGCGGCTGACCTCGGCGCTTCGGATCTCTTGTTGCATGGCAACGCCGTTGCAGTAGACGACGTTGTCGCCCGCCTCCCAGCGAAACTCGAAGCACAGCCGGCGCGCGAGCGCGGCGACGGCCTGCTCGTCGTACAAATCGAGCCCGGCGCGCTCGGACTCGAAGGCGACCGTGCGAAACATCGCGCCGGTGTCGATCAGCTGAAAGCCCAGCTCCTCGGCCAGGCGGCGCGCTACCGTGGATTTACCGGCGCCTGCGGGGCCGTCGATTGCAATGATCATGGTCTACTTCGTTTTGCGTATTTCACTCAGTGGGCGACGAAAGTTCAACGAGCACATCCAAGAGCGCCGCACAAAAGCGCTCGATCTGCTCGGCGGTGCCGATCGAGACGCGCAGGTCACAGGCCAGCGGGCCAACCGCTCCAAGGGGCCGCACGATCACGCCCTTTTGCAGCAGGCGCTCGTAGAGCAATCTGCCATCGCGCTGCGTGCGCACAAGCAAAAAGTTCGTCTGGCTGGGAATCCAGCTCACCCCCAGATGGGCCATCGACGCCAGACGGGCCTCCATCAGCCGGCGTCCTTCGGTGTTGAGCTCGACCGTGCGGCGCAAAAAATCGTGGTCTTCGAGCGCGGCACAGGCCGCGCGCTGAGCCAGCAGATTGCAGTTGAAGGGCTCGCGCACCCGGTTGACCATGTCGATCATCTCGGGCGTGCCGATCATATAGCCCACGCGAAGGCCAGCCAGCCCGTAGCACTTGCTGAAGGTGCGCACGATCAAGAGACGCTCGCGCTCAGCGCGCATGGTCTCGGCGCTGGCATAGTCCTCGGCCGTGACATACTCGTGGTAGGCCTCGTCGACGACGACGACCACGTCCGGCGGTACCTCGCGCAAGAAGCGGCGCAGCGCCTCGGCCGTCACATAAGTCCCGGTGGGATTGTTCGGATTGGCGACGAAGACGAGCTTGGTCTGCTCGGTGATCGCCGCCTGCAGCGCCCCCAGATCGTAAGCTAGCGCCGGGGTCATCGGCACGACGCTCATCGCCACGTTATGGGACTGCAAAATGATCTGGTAGGCCGCAAAGGCACACTCCGAGGTCACCGCGTGGTCGTGATACGAGCGACAAAAGGTGCGAACCGCCAGCGTGAGCAGCTCGTTGGAGCCATTGCCCGTGGTGATCTCGCAGGGATCGACGCCGTGAAAGGCCGCAAGGCTCGCCTTGAGCTTGAAGGCCGCGCCGTCGGGATAGATGTGAAGCTCGCTCATGTGGCGCGCCACGGCCTCGAGCGCCTTGGGGCTTGGCCCTAGCGGGTTCTCGTTGCTCGCAAGCTTGATCGATCCGCTCACACCGAGCTCGCGCTCGAGCTCCTCAATGGGTTTTCCGGGCACATAGGGCTTGAGCGTTGCAATGTGGGTGTCGACCAGTGGCTTCATAAAATTCTTTGGACGCAAGAGACAGATCAATTCGAATCGGGGGCCTACATCAGTCGCGGCTGACAGCGTAAGTGTTGACGCGCGCCCACTCGAGCGCCGGCGCGCCGCCCTCAAAAAACCAACGCACGTCGGCCAAAACCTCGGCCGGAATCATACCCTCTCGAAGAATCGGGGCAAGTGCCCAATTGACGCCCGGCTCACGGCGAAGCCAGGAGATCTGCTGCTTGGCATAGCGGCGCGTCTCGCGCTTGATCTCGGCCACGGCCTGCTCGAGGCCGACGTCCTCAAAGAGATGCTCGCCCATTTGCCGATACCCCAGGCTGCGAAGCGGCTTGAGCCCTGGCTCAAAGCCCTGCGCGATCAGCGCCTTGTACTCCTCGAGCAAGCCCTGCGCCATCATGGCGTCCACCCGCGCATCGATGCGTCCGTAGAGCTCCGGGCGCGGGCGAATCAGCGCGAGCTTGAGCGCGTTGTAGCTGGGCTTGGAGAAGCTGTGCTCGCGCTGGTGCTCGCTCAAAGGGATGCCGGTCTGGTCGAAGACCTCGAGCCCGCGCGTGACCCGAATCAAGTCGTTGGCATTGACGCGCGCGGCAAGCTCGGGGTCCACCTGGACCAGGCGCGCGTGCAGCTGCTCGGCGCCAAGCTCGCCAGCCTGCTGGCGGTAGCGCTCGCGAAGCTCGGCGCTGGGCTCGGGCGCCTCAAAGAGCCCGTGCACCAAAATACGGATGTAGAGCCCCGTTCCCCCGACCACGATGGGCAGCTTACCGCGTGCTAAGATGTCGGCTATCGCCGCGTTGGCCATCGCCTTGAAGTCGGCGACGTTGAAGTCCTCGCGCGGATCGAGCACGTCGACTAAGTGGTGCGCGATGCGCGCGCGCTCGTCGTGGCTGACCTTGGCTGTGCCGATATCGAGGTGTCGGTAGACCTGCAGGCTGTCCGCGCTGACCAGCTCACCGCCCAGCGCCTCGGCCAGCGCCAGCGAGAGGTCGGTCTTGCCCACGCCCGTTGGGCCAGCGAGCACGAGGATGCGAGGCAGCCCTTCGAGATCGGCGGCGGTGTATTGAAAATCCATGGCGCGGTGTTCCTCGTTAACGGCGTTCGAAGGCCTTCTCCAGCTCCATGAGCGGGATACGGTAGTACACCGGGCGACCATGCGGACAATTGGCCCGAAAGTCTATGGCGTCCATCTGCTCGAGCAGCCCCTCGCACTCCTCGATGCCAAGCGGCGTCGGCCCGCGCACCACCGAATGGCAAGCCATGCGGCTCAAGACGGCCTCCATGGCCTCTTCGACGCGATCGGAGCGGCCCAGATTGGTCAAGTCGTCGAGCGCGTCGCGGATCAGACGCTCATGGCGCGCGCTGCTGAGCACGGCCGGCACGCTCTTGAGCACGAAGGACTGGCCACCAAAAGGCTCGATCTCAAAGCCCGCGCTCTCAAAAAAGGCGATGTTCTCCTCGAGACAATCGGCGCGAAGCGCGTCGAGCTCGAAGCGAAGCGGAAAGAGCAGCGGCTGGGTCTGCTTGTGCTCGGTCGAAAACAAGAGGCGCAGCCGCTCAAAGGCGATGCGCTCGTGGGCGGCGTGCTGGTCGATGACGACCATGCCCGAGGCGTCCTCGCAGACGATATAGGCGCGGCGAAACTGGCCGATCACGCGCAGCTTGGAGAAATAGGCGCTGCGCCCTTCCCCATCGATGGGCGGCGCACTTGCCAACTCGCCAAGATCGATGCGCGGCGGCAGGCCAAGCGGCGAGGCGGCCGCCAGGCCAAAGCCCTGCTGCAGGCTCTCGCGCTCGCTGTCGCCCTCGATCGTGCCAAAAAACGGCGAGGTGAACCCGCCGCCCTCGCGCCCAGCCTCGATCTCCGAGAGGCGCCGGTGGCGCGCATTGAGCGGCTCGAGCTGCGCCATCGCCGGCGAGACCAGCCGGCGGCCCAACTCGCCGGCGTCGTTGTCGACGGCGCCGCGTGGGCGAAGCGCATAGCTCTTGGCCGCATTGTCGAGCCAGGGGGCCTGGGCCAGCGCGTCGGCCAGCGCGTGGTAGACGGCGCGGTAGATAGGCTGGGTGTCGTGAAAGCGCACCTCGGTCTTGGCCGGGTGCACGTTGACGTCGACCAGGTTAAAGGGCACGTCGACAAACAAGATCACCGACGGGTAGCGCCCGCTGTCGAGCAGCATGCGGTAGGCGCCGCTTATCGCTGCGCGAATGGTGCGGTCGTTGACATAGCGCCCGTTGACGTAGGTGTAGATGTTGGTCGCGCTTCGCTGGGTGTGGCCGGCGCGCGAGAAGTAGCCTCGGGCGAGCACGCCGCCAATCGATGGGTATTCGAAGGTCGCATAGAGATCATCGTAGACCTCGCGCCCGAGCAGCTCGAGAATGCGGTCCTTCAAGCGCTCCACGGGCGGCAGATTCAGGCGCACCTTGCCGTCGCGCCGCAGCACGAAGCCCACATCCGGGCGGCTCAGCGCCATGCGCATGAGCATCTCGGTGATGTGGCGCGACTCGGTGGCCGGCGCCTTCATGAACTTGAGGCGCGCCGGCGTATTGAAGAAGAGCTCCTCGATCGTTATCGCCGTGCCCGGCGCCATGCCGACGTCTTCGACCTCGTGGAGCAGGCCGCCCTCGATGTAGAGCCGTGTGCCGCTGAGCTCGCCGTGGGGCTTGGTGCGAATCTCCATGCGCGAGACCGAACCGATTGAGGGCAAGGCCTCGCCGCGAAAGCCCAGCGTGCCGATCGAGAACAGATCGTCGACGCAGGTGATCTTGCTCGTGGCGTGGCGCTCGAGGGCGCGAAGCGCGTCCTCGCGCTCCATGCCGCAGCCGTCGTCCTCGACGCGGATGACGTTGCGACCGCCGTGCTCGATCGTGATCTCGACGCGGCGCGCGCCGGCATCGAGGCTGTTCTCGACGAGCTCCTTGACCACCGAAGACGGCCGTTCGACGACCTCGCCGGCGGCGATCTGATTGGCCAGCTCCGGCGAGAGCACTGCCACACGACGCGGCGCCTGGGGCCGACGGTTGGTTTCCACGCTCATAATTTGGCTATCTCGGCTTGGGGTTCGACCAGCGCGCGCGCTCTTTAAGGCGCGCTCTTGGCGCAGCGAATGCCCATCTCGTCAAGGCCCAGACTCCCTGCCCGATTGGCGACGCGACCATAACGCAGGTGCTGCTTGAAGCTGCCGCCGCGCCGGGTTCGCCCATAACCCTTGCTGGTCGTCTGGTGAGGATTGACCGTGTAGCTGTCCGTATAAAAGTTCGGGTCGTAGTAGTCGCTGACATACTCGGCCACGTTGCCGGCCATGTGCAACACGCCATAATAACTCGCCCCTTGGGCATAACTATTCACCTGGGCCACACAGTTGCCCAGTCCATTGCTACAAGACATGACCGCCCTGGACGCATCCTCGCTGTCGCCCCAGGGCCAGAGCACGGTGCGATCGTAGGGCCCCCGGGCGGCCTTCTCCCACTCGGCTTCGGTGGGCAGGCGCTTGTTTCGCCACTGGCAGTAGGCCTGGGCCTGCGAAAAGCTCACACAGCCCACGGCCTTGTCGACATCGCTGCCAAAAGCATTCTGGTAGGGGCACGACAGATCCAGGCGTTCGCACTGGCCGGCCAGCACGCAGTTGATGTAGTTGCCCCGCGTCACCTCCGTGCGGTCAATATAGTAGGGGTTGAGCTCGACTGTGTGGCGCGGGCGCTCGTCGGGCTCCGAGTAGCTCGACGATTGCAGCGAACCCATGATGAAGCTGCCTCCCGGGATGTAGACCATGCCGGCCAGCCCATTGGCGATCGGACAGCCGCCGTCGATCACCCCGTCGCAGTTGTTGTCGATGCCGTCGCCACAGATCTCGGCGGGCATCGTGCACTGGGCAACGCCGCCCACACAGCGCTGCGTGCCCACGGCGTGTCCGCCACCGTCACAGACCCGGTAGCAGGCCGATTGGTTGTCGATGACCGAATCACAGTTGGTGTCCACGCCGTTGCAGAGCTCGACGCTTCGCACGTCACAGGCCGACCAGGCCCCGTTGAGACAAAGGCGCACCGCCGCCGCCGGGCAGGCCTGCCCGCAGGACTCGGTGAGCACGAGCCCGTCGATGCGGGCATCGACCTTGCCGTCGCAATTGTTGTCGAGCCCGTCACAGATCTCGGCGCTGGGACTGACCTTGGGCTCACATGAGAGGCTGCCAGCGGCGCACTTGAACTCGCCGGCGGCGCAGACGCCGAGCAGTCCGGTGTCACAGCTCTGGCCCTTCTCGGGAAAGTCTTCGTCGATCTCTCCGTTGCAATTGTTATCGAGCCCATCGCAAATCTCCGGGTTGGCCTGGGCGACGATACACTCACTCCACTGCCCCGCAGCGCAGCTCTGGGTGCCGGCGCCGCAGTTGTTCGTGCAAGCGCGCTGAAGGCCTTCGTCGAGCTGGCCGTTGCAATTGTCGTCAAGCCCGTTGCAGCTCTCGGCACGCGGCGCCTGGGTGGCCCGGCAATAGAGCTCGCCGGCCTCGCAGGCCGTGAGGCCGGGAGCGCAAATACCTTGCAGCCCGCTCGCACAGGCTGCGCCCACACCGGTAGGTGCGTTGTCGACCACGCCGTCGCAGTCGTCGTCGAGCCCATTGCATCGCTCGGCGCGTGCGCTCACACCACCGCTGCAAACGCCCCAGCGGCCGCCGACACAGGCCTGCGTGCCGCGCTCGCAGCGGCCCTCGTTGCTGCCGCAGCCGCGCGTATCCAGATCGGTGCACTCGCAGCCTTCGTCGATGGTGCCATCGCAGTTGTTGTCGATGCCGTCGCAAAGCTCGGGGCTCGGGCCCGTGCCGCCCTCGCAGGGGCCCCACTGGCCGTCGACACAGACCGACGCTCCCTGCACACAGGCGCCCTCGGAGATACCGCAAGATACCACGAAGCCCTCGGCACAGATGGCGTTTCCAGCGTCGCCCCCGTCATGGCGGGCGTCGTGGCGGGCGTCGTGTTGGACGTCGATGGGCGGTTGAACGACGTCCACGTTGCCTGGGCCAGAATCCGGCGGCAAAACCCCATCGCGATCGCCGCTGGCGTCGAGATCGAGGTCGGCATCGGGCAAATTGGCGCCGGGATCGGCGCAGACGCCACCGGTGCACACTTTCCCATCGAGGCAGTCACGCTCACTCGCGCAAACAAGGCGCACGTTTTGCCCAACGTCAAATGAGCACCCTGCAGCCAGGCAGACCAGTGCCAGCCCCAGCACCATCGCCAGTGACAACACCGGGCATCGTAGACCAAAAACGTTGAGCATATCGCGACTTATCATGCGTATTTATCTTCTCAGGCTTGCGAAAAATTGCCCCATCTGGGAGGTTCTCTGGCCGCGAGCGCCAAACCCTCATCTATAGGGTAACGAGGCCGGCTTCGCAAATCCATGTGCACCCACGTCCTGCTCCCTCCTCCCAACGATGTTTGAACTGCTATGAACGATCGGATCAAGCGTGTAACGGCCGCCTTCAGCGCGGCCGTCGCTACTATCGAGAACGACAGCCAGATCAGCATGGCCGGGCGTCCGGCCGGTCGAATCGACGGCCATCTGGTGGGCATCCTGATCGTCAGCGCGGTCGTGCTCAGCTTTCTCGAGTACTACGGTGCATCGAACCACTGGCAGGCGCTGAGCAAACCGCTGGGCCTCTTCGTCGATGATCCCAACGCCATTCTCAACCCGATCTTTCGCCAGGGCGAGTACAGCCGACTCGCGCGTCTGGCCTACTGGTCGGCGACGACCTTTGTCGGCTACCTGATTGTGCCGGTGCTCTACATCAAATTGGTGATGCGGCGAAGCCTACTGGACTTCGGCTTCTCGCTGGCCGGCGCGTTCAAACACTGGTGGATCTATGTCGGCCTCTACCTGCTGGTGATGCCGGCGGTCTACATCGTCTCGCACACCGAGAGCTTTCAGCGCACCTATCCCTTCTACGAGTTCGCCCAGCGCAGCCCGTTTGACTTCTTTGCCTGGCAGCTCGTCTACGCCGCACAGTTTTTGGCCCTGGAGTTTTTCTACCGCGGCTTTCTCATCCACGGCCTCAAACACCGCTTCGGCGTCTACGCGATCCTCGTCTCGACGATCCCCTACTGCATGATTCACTTCGGCAAGCCGCTGCCCGAGACGCTAGGCGCGATCATCGCCGGCGTCGCTCTGGGTGGCCTCGCCCTGTACACCCGCACCATCTGGCTGGGCGTGGCCATCCATATCTCGGTCGCCGTCTCGATGGACGCGCTCTCGCTGCTAAATCAGGGCAAGATCTAAAAGCCCTTAGATCCGGCGAAAGACACCGACCACGCGCCCGAGCACGGCCGTCTCGCGCGCATCGCTCTCTAGAATGTAGATCGGCGCCAAGGCGTCGTTGGCAGGCTGCAGGCGCACACGGCCATTCTCGCGGTAGATGCGCTTGACGGTGGCCTCGCCATCGACCATCGCGGCGACGATCTCGCCGTCGCGCACGTTTTGCTGTTGCCTGACGAAGATGTAGTCACCATCGTGGATGCCGTCATCGATCATCGAGTCGCCCCGCACCCGCAGGCTGAAAAGCCCGTCGCTGCGCCCGAGCAGGCTCTCGCCAATCTTGACGTACTCCTCGGTGTGCTCGATGGCGGCAATCGGCGCACCGGCGGCGATGCGGCCAACCACCGGAATGTCGAGGATGCCTTCAATTGCGGCGAGCTCCTCGGTGATCGGCGCGCCGGGGCTGCCCTCAAAGCGCCTGCCATCGGAGCAAAAGACCGCGCGCAGCGCCCGCGACTTGGAATCCTCGCGCAAGATGTAGCCCTTGCGCTCGAGCGCCTTGAGGTGATCGTTGACCCCGTTGGTCGAGCGAATCCCTAGACGATCGCCAATCTCACGAATCGTCGGCGGATAGCCCGCACCTTGAATGTGCTCGGTGATCGCATCGAGAACGAGCGCCTGACGGTCGGTAAGCTTCTGTGGTTGTTCCATTTTCTCTTGTCCGATTCTAGAGTGGTTGAACACAAACAACAGCGACTGAAATTTGACATATCAATAACTGAACAAGTGTACCATCATCCGCACACAACGCACAAGGTCAAAGTGATTTCCGTGAATTGCTGTCAAATTTGCGGCAGACGGCACTCTGTAAGAGCCGCTCGGGCGCACGCTCCAAGGCCCAGCGACCCTTGCACCGGTTTTTGAGGCATGGGCTGCTCGGCGCCCGATCTTGGGCAATTGTGATCGGATTTGGCTGCGCTCTCTTTGACCGCAGGGCGCGGCCCACCGAACGCCGCCGCAGCGGGGAGTATGATCCAGGATTCGGGCGTTACGTTTGAGCCCGCCGGGCGAGGCGCCGTTTTCCTCACCCCGTGTTTGACACTTCGCGAGCGAGCGTGTTAGTGGTGTGGCGGATTTTCGCCCGGCTCTCAATTCATGGGACTCAGGGGCATAAACACTGGTCGATCTCTGTGGCCGCCCCCGATCGGGCAGGCCTCGCGATACGGATGAAGTAAGTTATGGAGATAGCCGATTATTTACCGCTGATACTGCTCTCGGTCATGGCCTTCTCGACGGTCGCGGTGATCATCGTATTGGCGACCTTTTTTGGGCCGAAAAACCCGACCAAAGAGAAGCTCATCCCCTACGAGTCGGGCTCCGACCCGGTAGGCGAGGTGCGCGGTGTACGCTTCAGCGTCAAATTCTACATGGTCGCCATCAGCTTCATCCTCTTCGACCTCGAGACGATCTTCGTGATTCCTTGGGCGATGTCCTGGCGCCAGAGCGCGTCGCTTGGCTTTGGATTTTACTCATTTGCCGTCATGGCCATTTTCCTCGCGATCTTGACGATCGGTCTCGTCTACGAGTGGAGTCAAGGAGGTCTCGAATGGGACTAGAACATCAGCTACCCGAGGTCATCACGACCCGATTGGAAGAAGCCGTCGGTTGGGCGCGCAAGCACTCACTGTTTCAGTATCCCTTTGTCACGGCCTGCTGTGGCATGGAGTACATGGCCACGGCCTGTGCGCGCTATGATATCGCCCGCTTTGGCGCCGAGATCCCGCGCTTCTCGCCGCGCCAGGCCGATCTGCTCTGGGTCGTGGGCACGGTCAATCACAAGCTTGCGCCCTTTTTGCGCCGTATCTACGAGCAGATGGCCGAGCCCAAGTGGGTCATCGCCTTTGGCGTTTGTGCCTCGACCGGTGGCTTCTACGACAACTATGCGACGGTTCAGGGCATCGACAAGATCATCCCGGTCGATGTCTACATCCCCGGCTGCCCGCCGCGCCCGGAGCAGGTGATCGACGGACTTTTGAAGTTGCAGGAGAAGATCCAACAAGAGCCGTGGCGAAAGTACGACTACGAAGAGAAGCGCCGTCAACGCGAGGCCGATGGCATCATCGAGGGGCCGCCCTTGTTCCAGCGCCCGGAATAGCTCTTTTGTTTGGGTCGGCTCCCACCGTTTATCCACACGCCGAGCGATGCTCGGCCGATGCCCAGTTGCTGCAGTCATGGCCAAGAAACTAATCAATTTCGTCCAGAACAAGTTCGCCGACGAGGTGCTCGACTCCCACTCCAGGTTGGGAAACGACACCGTGATCATCAAGCGTGAGCGGCTGGCCGAGATCGTCGAAGCGCTTCGCGACGAAGCGACGACCAAGATGGACTTTCTGCGCACGATCACGGCGGTCGACTACATGCAGCGCCTGCCGCGCTTCGAGGTGGTCTACGTGCTCTACTCGATGACGCACAAGCACATGCTGACCCTGCGCGTCGTGCTCGAGGAGAGCGATCTGCGCCTTGCCAGCCTGCACAAGCTCTACGGCACCGCCGGCTGGCAGGAGCGCGAGGTTTGGGACATGTACGGCGTGCGCTTTGATGGCCACCCGGATCTGCGCCGCGTGCTGCTCTATGAGGAGTTCGAAGGCCACCCCCTTCGCAAGGACTACGCCAAGCAAGCAAGCCAGCCGCGCGTCGAGCTGCTCGCGCGCGAGCGCGACAGCGTCGAAGAGTTCAATGTCTACGTCAAGGATCGGCCCGCGACCGGTTCGCGAAACGGCTGACGAGCAACGCAACGCATCGACTTGACGCGCTTTGAGAGACAAACGGAAAAAACATTATGGCCCACGACATCAACGATACTTACGAGCCAATCGACCAGGATCTGCATACCGAGCCGATGATCCTGCAGATGGGACCAAGCCATCCGGCCACCCACGGCACGGTGCGCTTTACCCTGACGCTCGATGGCGAGAAGGTGCTCAAGTGTGAGACCGAGGTCGGCTACCTGCATCGCGGCTTCGAGAAGGAATGCGAGGCCTCGACCTGGACCCAGGTCTTCCCCTACACGGACCGTCTCAACTACGTCAGCCCCCTGCTCAACAACTTCGGCTACGCGCTGGCCGTCGAGAAGCTGCTCGGCATCCAGGTTCCGGAGCGCTGCGACTGGATTCGCACGATCATGGGCGAGATCAGCCGGCTCTCCGATCACTGGACTTCGGTCGGTGCCGGCGCGCTCGAGCTGGGCGCGATGACGGCGTTTTTGTACGCGATCGAGGCCCGCGAGCTGGTCTGGGACTTGACCGAACAGGTCACCGGCGCGCGCATGACGGTCAGCTACGGGCGCATCGGCGGCCTCAAGGACGACTTGACGCCGGACTTCGCCGCCAACTGGAAGCACGTGCGCGAGCGCCTGCTCGAGGTCCATGCGACCACCCACAAGCTGCTCACGCGCAACCGCATCTTCGTCGACCGCATGCAGGGCACGGGCGTTTTGACCCGCGAGATGGGCATCAGCTACGGCTACACCGGCCCGGTCTTGCGCTCGACCGGTGTCGACTACGACGTTCGAAAAGACCACCCCTACTTCAAGTATGGCGAGATCGACTTCGAGGTTCCCGTCGGCTCGACCGGCGACAACTACGACCGCTACCTGGTGCGCATGGACGAGATCGTCCAGAGCGTGCGCATCATCGACCAGTGCCTCGAGCGCATCCAGCCCGGACCGGTCAACTCCGACGATCCGCGCGTGATGCTGCCCGACAAGCAGAAGGTCTACAACACGATCGAGGGCATGATCTCGCACTTCAAAATCGTCTTCGAGGGCATCCAGGTGCCGCCCGGCGAGATTTACAGCTACACCGAGGCCGGCAACGGCGAGCTCGGCTTCTACATCGTCTCAAACGGCACCGGCAAACCCTGGAAGATTCACGTGCGCTCGCCAAGCCTGATCATGATGGGCGGCGTGCACAAACTCTTTGAGGGCAGCATGCTGGCCGACATCATCCCCACCTTCGATACGATCAACATGATCGGCGGTGAGTGCGACAAGTAAGCGTTTTAGGCGGGCTTTTTAATCAAAAGGCCCCCAGATAAGGCTCAGGAGTAAGACGCAATGCCAAAAGTCACAGTAAACGGCACCGAGATCGAGGTCGACAAGGGAACGACCATCTTGCGCGCCGCCGCCGAAGCGGGCTTTGAGGTGCCGCACTTTTGTTACCACCCGGCGCTCTCGATTCCGGCCAATTGCCGCATGTGTTTGGTCGAGGTCGAAGGGGCCTGGAAGCTGCAGCCTGCCTGCTACAGCCAGGTCACCGACGGCATGGTGATCAACACCAAGAGCGAGCGCGTGGTCAAAGCCCAAAAGGCCGTGCTCGAGTTCATCCTGGTCAACCACCCGGTGGACTGCCCGATCTGCGATCAGGCCGGCGAGTGCAAGCTCCAAGACTACTACGTCGCCTACGACTCCCAGGAGTCGCGCCTTCGCGCCGAGAAGGTCCACAAGGTCAAGGTCTTCCCGATCGGCCCTGAGGTGCTCTACGACGGCGAGCGCTGCATCCTTTGCACGCGCTGTGTGCGTTTTTGCGAAGAGATCACGGCCACCAACGAGTTGACGATCGTGCAGCGCGGCGACCGCGCCGAGATTCGCGCCTTTCCCGGCCGCGAGCTCGACAACAAGTACTCGGTGTGCACGGCCGACATCTGCCCGGTGGGCGCTCTGACCGCGCGCGATTTTCGCTTCAAGTGCCGCGTCTGGCTGCTCAACTCCACGGACAGCGTCTGCACGGGCTGCTCCAATGGCTGCAACATCCATCTCGAGCACTTTCGAAACGAGATCCAGCGCTATCGGCCTCGCTTCAACCCGGCGGTCAACGACTACTGGATGTGCGACGCCGGCCGGCTCACCTACAAAGAGGTGCACACCGACCGCCTCTTGCATCCGACGAACAACGGCGCCGAGCTCAACTGGCATGCCGTCTGCGAGACGGTGGCCGACAAGCTCAAGCGCGCGATCGACGAGGTCGGCTCGGACAAGATCGCGCTCGTGCTCTCGCCGCAGGCGAGCTGCGAGGACCTTCATCTGGCGCGCAAGTTCGCCAGCGACGTGATCAAGACCAGCCGCTTCTACATGGGCGGCAAGCGCGACGGCGACTCGGACGATTTCCTGATCAAGGCCGACAAGAACCCCAATCGCCGGGGCATCGAGGCCGTCTTTGGCTCGACGACGGCGGCGCTTCCCTTTAGCCAGCTCGTCGACGACATCGAGGCCGGCACGGTTCAGGTCGTCTACATGATGGACCAGTACATGCCCGTCGATGCGGCCACCGCTGCGCGCTTTGTCGAGCGACTCGACAAGCTCAAGCTCTTCGTCTTTCAGGCACAGCACCAGGGCGCGCTCGCCCAAAAGGCGCACATCGCCCTGCCCGTCTGCAGCCACGCCGAGAGCGAGGGCACCTTCGTCAACTTCGAGGGCATCGCCCAGGGCTTCGAGCGCGCCTTTGCAGCGCATGGGGAGTCGCTTCCTCACTGGCAAATCTTCATGCGCCTGGCCCAGGCCATGGGCAAACCGTTTAGCTACACCTTCATCCAGCAAATTCGAAAAGAGATGTTCGCTCCACGGCCTGATTCCGTGGCCAGCGGTACCGCCGAAGGCGTGCCCGTCGAGTAGGACAAGTGAGGTTTTTTCATGGTGGAAGTACTCATTACCGTTATCAAGATCGTGGCCATCGTCTTTGTCTTCGCCATGGGCGTGGCCAGTCTGATGACGCTGCTCGGCGACCGCAAACAGTCGGCCAAGATCCAAAACCGTGTTGGCCCCAACCAGGCCAAGTTCTTCGGTTTTAGCCTCGGCGGCATACCCCACTTCATCGCTGACGGCATCAAGATGATCTTGAAAGAGAACACCATGCCCAACGGCGCCAACAAGTGGCTGCACACGCTGGCGCCGGCCTTGATTTTCTTTCCGGCGCTGGTCGGCTGGGCGGTGATTCCCTTTATGGATCACTACTGCACGGGAAGCGTGCGGACACTGGCCGATTACACCGAGGTGTGCATCGACGGCGAGTGGAAGAACTACTTCTCGATCATGCACAGCGACGCCGGCCTGCTCTTCGCCTTTGCGATCGCCGCGGTCAGCGTCTACGGCGCGGCGATCGCCGGTTGGGCGTCGAATAACAAGTTCAGCCTGCTCGGCGGCCTGCGCTCCTCGGCACAGATGATCTCCTACGAGGTCTCGATGGGCCTGAGCCTGGCCGGCGTGCTCATGATCTACGGCACGCTCAATCTCAACGAGATGGTGCGCGCCCAGGGCTATCTATTCGGCGGCTGGCTGCCTATGTGGGGTATCGTCGTGCAGCCGCTGGCCTTCTTCTTGTTCTTTTTGGCAGGCCTTGCCGAGACCAAGCGCGCGCCCTTTGATCTGCCCGAGGACGAATCGGTGATTGTCGCCGGTTATATCACCGAGTACAGCTCGATGAAGTTTGCGATCATGCAGCTCAGCGAGTACGTGGCCACGGTCTTCATCGCCGCCTTGATTGCGATCCTGTTTTTGGGCGGCTGGCAGGTGCCCTTCTTGTACGCCGACGGCATCCGCTTTTTGGGCAACCACTGGCAGCCCTTCGCCGAGAATCCCGACCTGTGGTACTACTTCACGATCATGCTGCGCATCGGCGCGATGGTGCTCAAGGTGCTCTTCTTGGTCTGGCTGCAGTTCATGATGCGCTGGACGCTTCCGCGCTTTCGCTATGACCAGGTCATGACGCTGGGCTGGAAGATCTTGTTGCCGCTGAGCATCGCCAACCTGTTCATCACGGCCCTGATCCTCACGATCCTTTGATACGAGCAATCCCATCTGGGAGAACGATATGGCACTTGTAGAGACACGACCGGTCAACCGCATCAAGCAGAACCTCTGGGACAAGAGCTACATCCCCGAGATCGTGCGCGGTCTGGCGATCACCACCCGGCACTTCTTTCGCAACATGAACCCGGACAAGAGCCAGCGCTCGACGTTTACCCGCGAGTACCCGGAGGTGCCCACGGTCTACCCCGAGCGCTACCGCGGCCTGCATCGGCTCATGCTTCGCGCAGACGGCCAGGTGCGCTGCGTGGCCTGCATGTGCTGCTCGACGATTTGTCCGGCCGACTGCATCCACATCGAGGCGGCCGAGCACGACGATCCGGCGATCGAGAAGTATCCGCGCGTTTTCGTGATCGACGAGCTGCGCTGCATCGTCTGCGGCCTGTGCGTCGAGGCCTGCCCCTGCGACGCCATCCGCATGGACGGCGGCGTGCACATCCCGCCCTACACCGAGCGCGGCGCAGCCTTTTTCGACCGCGACCTGCTCATGGAGCGCGGCGGCCTCTCGCTGGCCGTTCAGGGCGGCGAGAGCAAGTAGACCGCCCTTGAGCTTACGACCTTCCACATCGCCCAAACGACTGAGCCCGCTGATCGCCGCGGGCTTGATCGTTTTTGCAGGCATCGCAAGCCTGCTGGCCCAGCTCTTCGTCTTTCCAGGCAACGCCGTCGACGCCGATTGGCAGCGCGCCGCCGCCCATGTCGTCGAAGCGGTCGAGGCCGACGACGTCGTGCGCGTCCACCCGAGCTGGACCGAGGCGCCGATGCCCTATCTGCAAACCATCGGCAACCAGCTCAACCGCCTCCACCACCCGCTGGCCGAGGACATCCAAGGCGTCGAGCGCATCTGGATCATCTCCGAGACCGACCGCCTGGCCGAGGCCCTGGCCCGCATCCCCTTCGACACCGCCAAGGCCCAGCTCGAGCGCTTCGACACCATCACCGTCGCTCTCGTCGAGGTGCCGGCCTCAACGCAGTTCCCCTTCGCTTTGCACGAGCACCTCGACCAGGCCATCGTCACCCGCGGCAGCGGCAAAAAGCAGGAGAAGTGCACCAACTGGGATGCCCAAAAGCGCGAGTGGCAGTGCGCCAAGCGTGACCGTTGGCTGTACGTGGGCGAGAGCGTGCGCGAGCTGGACAACGATCCGCGCACCTGCATCTACGCCCACGCCCTGCCCAACCAGCGCGTGCTGCGCATCGAGTTTCCCGAGGTCCCGCTCTACGAGACGCTGCGCATCCGCGCCGGTCTGGATTTGCGCGGCGCGCGCAACGCCCGCGCAACACAAATCGATTACCGCATCTATGTCGACGACAAGCTGCTCACGAGCGAGTCCATCGCCAAGGCCGCCTCCCCCTGGACGGCGCACGACATCGACACCACCGAGCGCACCGGCGAGTCCGTGCGCCTGGCCGTCGAGGTTCAGGCCGAGGCTGTGCACGGGCGTTTTTTCTGCTTTAACGGCTGGTCGTTCTGACCCCTCCCCACTCGTGACTACAGATCGAAGCGATAGCGCTGGACGAGCTTGCCCGGCTCGACCTTGATTGGCACCGTGCGCCGGTTCGCGCCGCTCTTGAGCTCGAGCTGGTAGTCTCCCGGGCGCAAGTTGGTCTGAAACGGAGTCTCGCCGACCTTGGCGCCGTTGTAGAAGACCTCGGCCTTGATGTTGGTGGAGAGGTAGACCTCGAGACCGTCGCCGTGGCGCAAGGCGTTGGGCTGCGCCGTGGCGGTTTTGGTGGGGGTCGTGACGGTTTTGGTGGGGGTGGCCGTCTTGGTGATCGGCGGCGGTGTGACAACGGGGGGCTCAGGAGCGGTGTCGCCGATGACGAGGTAGCCGATGATTAGAAAGGCCGCGACGATGGCGATTAGAATGCCAAAAAAACCAAGAATCATCAGCGGTTGCATCTTGCCGCCGCCGTTGGCGTCGTCCACCGCTATGGACGGCACGGGCATCGTCGTGGTGGGAGGCAGCGCGCCGCTGTCGAATTTGCGCGCGCCCGGAAGCGCCGCCGTGGGTGGCACCGCTCGGGCCGTGGCGCGCGGTGTGGGCAGGCCGCGCAGCTGGCGTACAAAGGCCGAGAGCTCGCGGGCGCTGGCCACGAGGTTATTCTGGTAGAGAAAGTTCTCCAGGTCGCGAAGCATGGCGTCGGCCGAGGCGTAGCGCTCGTCGCGGTCTTTGGCCAGCGCGTGCTGGATCGCGTGTAAGACGGGCTCGGGCAGATCGGCGCGGTGGATGCGCGGGTCCTGGGCGTGGGATTGCAGAATTTGGGAGACAGCGAGCAAATCGTCGCCAAAGGGTTTGACGCCGGTGAGCAGCTCGTAGAGCAGCACGCCCATGGCGAAGACGTCGACACGGCGGTCGAGCGGCTGCACGTTTTGAATCTGTTCGGGCGCCATGTAGGCGAACTTGCCTTTGACCGCGCCAGCCTCGGTCTTGGACTGATTGACGGCCGCCTTGGCCACGCCAAAGTCGACGAGCTTGACGATGCCGTCATTGGAGACGAGCACGTTTTGCGGCGAGATGTCGCGGTGCACGAGGCCAATGGCCGTTCCGTCGCGATCGGTGTATTCATGGGCGAAATCCAGCGCCGCGAGCACGTCACAGACGATGCGCACAGCGAGCTCGACGGGAAGCTGTTCGCCGCGTTCGTGCATCAACTGCAGCAACTTGGAGAGATCGAGGCCGTCGATGAACTCCATGGCAATGAAGTAGTTGCCATCAAGCTCGCCCAGCTCATAGATCTGGCCGATGTGCGGATGGCTGAGCTGGGCGACGAGGCGCGCCTCATCGAGAAACATGTTGGTGAAGTGCTGGTCGCGGGCCAGATGCGGCAAGATGCGCTTGATCACCAGCTCTTTGTTGAAGCCGCCCGGCCCCTTCTGCTCGGCTAACCATATCTCGGCCATTCCGCCCGTGGCGATATGGCGAACGAGCGTATATTTTCCGAGCGTTTCAACGTTCATAGGGGCCATTTACCGCATAGCAGGTGATCCTTCAAACCGTTGCCAAACTAAATCAGTGCGCCATCGGACGCAAGTTTGCCGGCCACTTTGCGCGTTGGCGGACCGCGACCAAAAAACTTGGACCCTTTGGCTTCTCTCGTACACTGGAGGATAGCAGCCGTGCATGTCCTACATCAGGGCACGCCAACTGTGTAGACCGTCCAAGGATCTGGACTGTGTCAAGGAGACCCATGATGGCCACACCCCACGACTCGAAATTCTGGTTGAAGACCACGGCGACCTGCCTTGTATGTGCAAGCCTCAGCGTGGCATGCGCCACGGCAGGCTCGGGCTCGGGCTTCCATATGTACGGATCGCCTCTGATCGAGGGCGAGATGCGCGCACAGCGCCCGGCGATGAGCGGCTACGATCCCTTTGAGCTTGGCGACCACACAAGTGGCGAGGACGTCTACGTGCTCGAGGATTCGCAGCGGCCGACGACCACCCGGCCCGCCCGCGCTGCGGCCAAGTCGGCGCCGGCGCTCAGTGCCAATCGGGCAACCGGTGCTTCACAGAGCACGGCCCAGCAGAGCGCACGGCCCAAGCCCAAGGGCGCAGATCCGGCGCCGGTCACGACCAACGCCCAGAGCGCGCTCGCTGCCGAGTATGTCTGGTCGATGTACGCCTTCAACGGCGCCTCGCTGGCCGAGTCGGCCCGCACGAGCGTGCCGGCCGTCTACAGAAGCTGTCGCGAGAGTGGAAAGGTCTACCATCACAGCCGGCCGACGATCGGAGACTTGGCCTTTTTTCACAACACCTTTGATGCCAACGACGATGGCCGCAACAACGACTGGTACACCCATGTGGCGATCGTCGAGAGCGTGCGCCCATCGGGCAGCGCCGAGCTGCTCGGCTACCGCAACGGGCGCGTCGAGCGCTTTCACCTCAACCTCGAGCAGGTCGACGCGGCCACGCTCAGCGGCAACGAGCCGGCCAATACAGCCCTTCGCGAGCGCGGCAGCGACGATGCGCCCTTTACGCAGTATCTCTCCGGCCAGCTCTTCGCGGGCTTTTGCACCACACTGGGCGAGCAGACCGAGCTGATTATCGTGGACAACTGGCAGCCCGGCATGGTGCTCGAGCGCTGACCCCCTCCGGCGCGAAAGCGCCACCTCCCCACGCGTGGGAGGGGTTTTGCGCTAACCCCTGCGGCCCATGCCCGAGACCCGATCGGGCGGCTCGGCCAGCGGGATGGCGAACTCAAGGCCGGGTCGATGCATCGTGCCGCTGATCAGAGCCAAGTTGTCGATTGTTAGCTCCCAGTAGAATCGGCGATCGCAAAGAAAGCGAATCATCTCGGGGAAATCGACGTCATGTTGGTCGGCTTGCGCCAGCGTGATGTGCGGGATCCAACGGTCCTCGAGATAGTGCTCGCCGATGTTGAGACCCTCATCGAGCAACGTGTCTGCGAGCTGCTCGTGAAACTCACTGAGCTGTGGCGAGCGCACGATCGGGATGTGCAGCACTGGCCGCGTGCCGGGAAAAAAGCCCAGCCCGGCGGTGCACACGTGAAAGGGCTTCCAGCGCGCGGCAAAGAGGCGCAGGCGCTCCTCGAGGCCGGCGTCGGGCGCCAGCGAGAAGACCTGGTAGGAGATGTGGGCAATCGGGCTTTGAAAGGGGCTGTGAACGCAGAAGTGACGCTCCAGCTCGCGCCAGATCTCACGAACTTTCGCGTCGTGAGCGCTGTCTAGCAGTGAAGATACGGCAAACATGATGGCAAGTCCTCAAACGCATGGACGCTGCCGGATTGCATTGGACACTGTCAGTTCGGGTCCCGGTTGAGCTTCTCGAGCTTGATCTGTGCGGCGCGTCCTTTGCGCTGCAACACCGGTGCGAGCACACGGGAGAACTCGGGCAAGCAGTTGGCTACCATCGCCAACGTGCCCCGGCCGATGGGTAAGACCACCTCCATGGGCCGCTCCACTAATATGCGCTCGACAATGACCCGCTCGACATCGCCCAGGCTCAAGGGCGCCGAACCCGAAAAGGTCAGCGCGGCTTCCTCGTAGCTTGCCTGCAAATCCAACATGGGCGTCTCGACGGCATCGGGTAACAACAGGCTGACGTAGACGTTGTGCTTTCGCAATTCCTGGGCCGCGGCCAGCGTGAATCCACGCACAGCAAACTTCGAAGCGCTGTACATGCTCAACCCGGGTACGGGCGCCAGAGACGCCAACGAACCCAGGTTAATAATATGACCGGAGCGCTGTTTGACCATCTGAGTGGCCGCCGCCTGCGTGCCCAAAATCGTGCCCTTGACGTTGATGTCGATGTGCAAATCGACCTCCTCAGGCGCCACTTCGTGCAGGTAGCCCGGCTTGAGATAGCCCGCGATGTGCATGAGCACATCGAGCTTGCCCCACAATCTAACAGCCTCGTCGATGGCATATTTCCAGTCCTGGGCCTGGCGCACATCGAGCTTTCGCACGACCACCTGGCTGGGATCCCAGTCCTCTTGCTCGCCCAGCGCCTCGAGCGCTTCGATGTTGATGTCGGTGCACACCAGACGGTGGCCCTTGTTGGCCAAAACAATGGCCATATGTCGCCCAATGCCGCTTGCGCAGCCCGTGAGCAACATCGTCTGCAAACCACTCATCGCTCAAACTCCCTTCTTGCGTCAGCGGCTGACCAGGCCAAACTCGAGGTCACCGAACTGAAAGCTCGGTTTGATGCCTGGAAATGCCCAGTAGGCCCCAAACTCCGAAGAGCAGACGACGTTGGGAAAGCGCTCGTCGCGCACGCTCGGCCCGGCGATCTCTTTTTCGAGCACCATCGAGATGTACTGATCGACGGCGCGCTCGAGCGTATTGCCGTTCATCACGACCTCCATGCCCGTCGAATAGGCGTACTCGCGAACGGCCGCCATATCCGAGTGCAGCGGCGCGTACGCATCCGGCCCCACGCCGTTCTCGCTCGTGACCATCAGCCCCTCGGGCGTATGCACCACGATCGAGTGGTTACCCTCCGTGTGCCCGGGCGTTCGCACCAGCCACACGCACTCACCTAGCTGCACGTCCGAGTCGAGCAGCACGACGCGCGTCTCATCGATGTCCTTGATCCCATTGGGGCAGTACCACTGGCGCTGCGGAGGCAACAGGCCCAGCGTCGACTCCCACTCCTGGCGCATCACCAACAATTTGGCATTGGGAAAGAGCCCGGGCCGGTCCTTGGTCCCCATCCAGCGGCGCACATCCTGGGTGTGCAAATGATCGTAGGTGATGTAGTCGACCGCCTCCGGCGCCACACCGACCCGCGCAAGAATCTGCTCGACGCTCGCGGCCTTGGGCGCGATCAGACGCTGACCCAGAGCCTTGGCCGGCCCAAACGAATCCGAGAGCCGCTTGAAAAACGGCGTCTCCGCGTTGGCATCGGCATCCGACGGCGAGACCAGCAGCGTCTTGACCCCCGACTCCGTATCAAACTGCACAATGAAGAGCCGATTGACGATGTGCATAAAAGGCGTATGCAGCCCGCGCACATTCAAGAAGCCATAGCGCGTCGGATACGGCACCCGCACCAGCTCATGCGATCCGTAGTAGCGAGCCACCGGCCCCCCGAGCATCTCCTCTCGAAACCTCGCTGCCCGCTTTCGCACCTCCCGCAACCGGTCCTGCGGCCGCGCCAGGGCGTGAACGCCGTCAAAATGGTCGATCGGACGAATCACACCGTCGCCCACCACGCGTCGCTTCTTTGCCATCACAACTCCTCTTCACGCACCACACCGCCACCATTTCTACGCAGCGCCACACTATGACACACTGTTTTGACGACGAAAAGGCGCAGGGCCTTGGGGCCCCGACCTGGCAA
>JACCWM010000190.1 GCA_013697635.1 Lujinxingiaceae bacterium
CCTCGGTAGGAGGGTTGCCGGCGGCCGGCGCTGCTGGCTTTTGGGCCGGGCACCCGCCCAGCACGGCGAAAAATGAGGCTCCGACGACGCACAGAACGAGCCGCATGACGCGGGAGTATATGGTAAAAACCGCGCCATGTCCGAGACGACAGGCCTCGTTCCGCAACGCACTCCAGTCGCAATCGAAGACGAGATGCGCACGTCCTTCATGGACTACGCGATGAGCGTCATCATCGCCCGCGCGCTCCCCGACGTGCGCGACGGCCTCAAGCCCGTGCACCGGCGCATCCTCTTCGCCCAGCACGAGCTTGGAAACCGCTTCAACGCCGCCTACAAAAAATCGGCGCGTGTCGTCGGCGACGTCATCGGCAAGTACCACCCCCATGGCGATCAGTCGGTCTATGACGCCCTGGTGCGCATGGCCCAGGACTTCAACATGCGCGTGCCGCTCGTCGACGGCCAGGGCAACTTCGGCAGCATCGACGGCGATCCACCCGCCGCCATGCGTTATACCGAGGTGCGCATGTCGCGCGTCTGCCAGGAGCTCTTGGCCGACATCGAAAAAGACACCGTCGAGTGGGGCCCCAACTACGACGACACCCTCTTTGAGCCGCTCGTGCTGCCGGCCAAGATCCCCAACCTCTTGATCAACGGCTCCTCGGGTATTGCCGTCGGTATGTCGACCAACATCCCGCCGCATAATTTGGGCGAGGTGG
The DNA here is from genome assembly GCA_013697635.1 of Lujinxingiaceae bacterium. Lineage (GTDB taxonomy): Bacteria > Myxococcota_A > Bradymonadia > Bradymonadales > Bradymonadaceae > JACCWM01. The sequence goes on from JACCWM010000190.1 coordinate 717, forward strand.
TCGACGCCGTGCTCGCAACGATCGCCGATCCGGCGATCACCGTGCGCCAGTTGATGGACATCATGCCGGGTCCGGATTTTCCCACCGCCGGCATCATCTACGGCTCGCGCGGTTTGCGCGAGGCCTACGAGACCGGCCGCGGCATCATCCGCATGCGCGCGCGCACGGCCATCGAAGAGGACGAAAAGCGCGGCAAGAGCTCGATCATCATCAACGAGCTGCCCTTCCAGGTGAACAAGGCACGCCTCGTCGAGAAGATCGCCGAGCTTGCCCGTGACAAGAAAATCGAGGGCATCACCGATCTGCGCGACGAGAGCGACCGCGACGGCATGCGCGTGGTCATCGAACTGCGCCGCGACATCATCCCCGAGGTTGTGCTCAACAACCTCTACAAGATGACCTCGATGCAGTCCTCCTTTGGCATCATCATGCTCGCCGTCGTGCACGGCCAACCCCGCGTGATGGACCTCAAGGAAGTGATCAACCACTTCATCGACTTTCGCCGCGACGTGGTCACCCGTCGCACGATCTTCGAGCTCAACAAAGCGCTCGAGCGCGCCCACATCTTGGAAGGCCTCAAAATCGCGCTCGACCACCTCGACGAGGTGATCGCGCTGATCCGCGCCTCCTCCTCGCCGGCCGAAGCCCGCGAAGGCTTGATGAGCCGCTTCGCGCTTAGCGAGCGACAGTCCCAGGCGATCTTGGACATGCGCCTGCAAAAGCTCACCGGCCTCGAGCGCGACAAGATCCTCGAAGAGCTCGCCGAAGTGCGCGCCGAAATCGAGTATCTGCGCGGCATTTTGGCCGACGAGCATAAGCTCATGATCGTGATCAAGGACGAACTCAGCTTCGTTCGCGAAACCTACGCCAATCCCCGGCGCACCGAGATCTTGTACAACGTCTCGGAGTTCACCGACCTCGACCTGATCGCCGAGGAGGACATGGTCGTCACGCTCAGCCACGGCGGCTATGTCAAGCGAACACCCCTCAGCGAGTACCGCGCCCAACACCGCGGCGGTCGCGGCAAGCGCGGCATGGATACCAAAGAGGAGGATTTCGTCACCGACATGTTCGTGGCCTCCACCCACACAAACCTGCTGATCTTCACCTCGATCGGAAAGGTCTACAAGCTCATGGTCCACGAGCTGCCCCTGGGCTCGCGCACCACGCGCGGCAAGGCCGTGGTCAACTTGTTGCCGATCCAGCAAAACGAGAAGATCAAGGCGATCTTGCCCTTCGCCGATTTTGTCGAAGGACAGAACATCGTCACGGCCACGCGAAAGGGCGTGGTCAAGAAGACCGAGTTGATGGCCTACGCCAACGTGCACGCCGGCGGCATCATCGCCATGAGCTTCAAGGACGAGGAAGACGAGCTGATCAGCGTGCGCGCCACCAGCGGCGACGACCTGATCTTCTTGGCCAGCCGCGGCGGCCAGTCGATCTGCTTTCACGAGGAAGACGCGCGCGCCATGGGGCGCAGCGCTGCCGGCGTCTACGGCATGCGCTTTCACGGCCGTGACGAGCTCGTCGGCATGGAGATCATCCCCCAGGAGAGCAATGAATACGCGATCTTGACGATCACCGCCCGCGGCTATGGAAAGCGCAGCCCCATCTCCGAGTACCCCGTTCAGGGTCGCGGCGGAAAGGGCGTGCTCACGATCAAGACCAGCGAGCGCAACGGCGAGCTTGTCGGTATTCAAGTCGTCCACCAGGACGATGAGCTTATGTTGATCACCGACAAGGGTCAGATCTTGAGGACCCGTGTGCGCCAGATCTCGACCTACAGCCGAAACACACAGGGCGTTCGCATCATGACGCTCGACGAAGACGAGCAGGTCGTCAGCATCGCTCGCCTCCACATCGACGACGAGGACGAGCTCGATGCAGCGCTTGGCCTCGAGCCCGGTGGCGAAGGCCTCGAGATCGTCGACGCCACCGCGCTTGATGAACCCGGCCTCGACGAGCCCGAAGACGGCGAGCTCGAAGCCAATGACGAAAGTGACCAGGGCGACGACGAGCAAGAATGAGATCGCAGCGCACCTAGCCAGTTGACGCCGCGCCAAACCCTGTGTAAAAGCGTGGCGCCTTGGCCACCCAGAGGCAAATGATGACCCAGGATCAACCCGAGCCGTCTCTCGAGCAGGCAAAGGAGTCCGGGGAACGCAACCCCTGGCTCACCATTGGCATCTTTGGCGCGCTGGGCTTCGAATTCGTAGGTTTCATGATTGTTGGTGCGCTGGTTGGCACCTGGATTGACCGCCGCTGGGATACACAACCCTTCGGCCTGATTGTCACGATGTTGCTCATGATGCTCGCAGTCGGTTGGCACATAGTGATGATTACACGACGTCTCCACCGAAACGGTGATCCATCATGATCGGAAAATTCGAAATCAGTTTTGTCGATGGCTTGTTCTGGAAAACGTTGCTCGTGGGCAGCGCCATTGCTCTGGTCAGCGCGCTGGTCATCTCCACGCACTTCGCCGGCTCGGTGTTGCTTGGTGTTTTGGTGAGCAGCCTCAATATGCGCGTCGTCTGCTTTGCCGGGCGCAAGATGGTCGAGACGTCCGCCGAAGGGCAGTCCGCTACAGCCTTTTGGAGTGTCATCCTCGGGATCAAGCTCATTTTGCTCATGATCCTGACCTATTACTTCGTGATCGTTTTGGGCGCCAACGTCTTTGGCTTTGTCATTGGCTACAGCGTCTTTCTCATCGCAATCCTATGGCAATCAATCCTATACGTGTCCAAGCTGTCCCAAGAACCCGACAGCGAGTCGACCGACGGCATCCAGGATGCCGACATCCAGTAAAGTAGAGACGGTCGTTCATGGCAGACTATACGTTTGTTGATTTAGTTCCCGCGATAGCCGAGCGAGAGCATGGCATCGGTTGGAACGAGGTGTTGTTCTTCGGCAACCCGCTGCTCAACGCCAGCGGCAAGGTGACGATCACGCACTTGATCATGACCGGCCTGTTGGTCGTCGTGATCGTCCTGCTGACCTTGATCGCACGGCGAAAATACCGCACACGCGAGGAGGCGCTCATCCCCGGAGGAAGCTTCTCGGTGACGAACTTCTTCGAGATCATTTTCGAAGCGATCTTGAAGATGATGAGCGACATGATGGGTGAGAAGGCGGCAAAGCGCTACTTCCCCCTGATCGCCAGCCTCGCCGTCTTCATCTTTTTCGGCAATTTGATGGGCCTGGTCCCAGGCCTGGCACCGCCCACGGCCAATCTCAATACCGGTCTGGCCTGCGGCCTGGTGGTTTTTGTCGTCTACAATGTCGGCGGCTTCTGGGAGAGCGGCTTTGCCTACATCAAGCATTTCTTTGGTCCGGTGCTCTTTGTCGCCCCCCTGATCTTTGCCATCGAGCTCGTCGGCCATGCTTTTCGACCGATCAGCCTCTCGATTCGTCTCGGCGGCAACATGACCGGTGACCACATGGTCATCGGTGTCTTCGGAGATCTGGCGGCGGCCATCGCTGGCATGCCGTTTTTGTTGCCCGTACCATTTTTGTTTCTCGGCTTGCTCGTTTCCACGATTCAAGCATTGGTTTTTTCCCTGTTATCGACTATTTACATCGCCCTCGCTGTCCATCACGAAGAAGGGCACTGATCCAAAGCAAGAGTTTCGAGTTCAATCTGGCCATAACCGTCGTTGGGTTTGTATCCGCACAAGCGCGCACGTTGGGACCACGTCACCACGTCGCACCGTTCTAGGAGGACGTACTTCATGTTGAAGAAAACTACCGTTTCGTTTCTGAGCATTTTTGCACTCGTCGGTCTGTACAGCAGCTCGGCCTTCGCCCAGGGCGCCGCAGCCGTTGGCGCCAACCACTACTCGATGTACTCCATGCTCGCGCTTGCCGCGGGTCTGGCCATCGGTATCGCCGCGCTCGGCGGCTCGCTTGGCCAGGGCCGCGCTGCTGCCGCCGCGCTCGAGGGCATCGCGCGCAATCCCGGCGCTGCCGGCAAGCTCCTGACCCCGCTGATTCTCGGTCTGGCGCTGATCGAGTCGCTCGTCATCTATGCTTTCGTCATCGCGATCCTGATGGTGACCAGCATCGACCTGAGCGCCATCCCCCAGTAAGCTCGATCGCAGCATCGAACGCCTCGCAAAGAGGCCCCAGAGCGACTCGCTTTGGGGCCTCTTTGCTTTTCTTGGACTGCGCGCACTCAGCGCACCGGATTCTCCCACACGATCCAAACAGCCTCGGCCCCTTTCGTGGCGGGCACGTCGAGCACGCGCGCGCCCGCAAGCAGATGAGCCGTGAGCACCACGTCGACAATCGCTCCGCTCTCGACTTGCTGCACGTAGCCCTGCAAGCAGTACACCTCGCGCCAGGTCCGATACCCCTCCAGAAACACGCAGGCAATCCAGCGGCGCAGCCCCAATCGACGAACCAGTCGTCCGCGACCCAGGCCGTAGAGCGCCTTGATCCGATCGGCATCCACCTCGACGCCAGCCAAGAGGCTCGCACCCAGACCCAGGAGCGTGTCGCCATCGCGATCGACGCGGCTCAAAGTCTCCCAGCTTTGGCCGCCAGCCATCCACCAGGCGCGCGCCACCGAGGCGCCAAGGTGCACGCGAACTGCGCGACTCCAGCCGACAATCTGGGCGTTTTGCTCGGCCACAACGCCCAGCTCGACCCGGTTCGAGGCCCCGCCGACCAACTCGAGTGCGCGCCAGCGTGCCAGATCACCGCCCGCGCTCAGAGCAGCGTCTGCCTGGCTCATCGCCCGAACAATCACCGGCCCACCCAACAACTCGGGCCCAACGTCTTTGGAAGCCATGCGTTTATCCTGCAAAATCGCGAAGTCAGACCCCCCTCATTGAAGGGCCTTGTTTGGATCGGAAGTCTTGCGTGACCCCATTACGTGTGATTTAATGCGGCGGCCCGCTGGTAGTTGCAATGAGCGCATTTATCACTTGATTGCTTCAACAATTGTGAAGCACGGCGCGGCGGAAACACAAGCATTTTCCTTCCTTTGGTAGACCACGGAGCAGGCATCGTAATGATTGTCCAGTGCCCAAGTTGTGCGTCTCGTTACCGCGTCAATGACGCGAACATCCCTCCTTCTGGAGGAAAGATTCGGTGTCCGTCCTGCGAGCACGCCTTCGTGGTCTATCCGGAGAGCGCCCCGATGGAGATCGAGGACGAGTCGGACAAGACCTCGGTGGCAGCGCAGCCCAATTTGCGCGAGATCCTCTCCCACATGCAGTCGCGCGGAAACGCCCAGGCGCCCGCCGCTCAGGAGGAGGAAGGTGTAGCGATGACCGAAGTCATGTCCGGCACCGATATCCCTGACTTCAACAGCATGTTCAGCCGACCAAGCGCTGCAGCCCAGCCCGAGGGTGGTGAAGATCGCACCGTCGAGATGGCCAACCCGCTCAGCCTGATCAACGATCTCTTCCGTGCCAACGCTCCGGCGGCCGTGATCGAAGACGACATGAATACCGCTGAGCTCACGCCCGACGTGGTACGAAAGAGCATCGAAAAAGCCGCCGCCGCGCGTGCCCAGAGCGCTGCCGCGTCGTCGGCAGCAGCACCGCCGCCCATGCCGCCCATGCAGCCCGGCGGTCCGCCCAAACGACCGACGATGCCCCCGATGCCCGCCATGCAACCGCCGGCGCCGGTCATCTTGGAGTCACCGCGCGCGGTCACGTTGCCAGCGGAGGCCAACTCCAGGCCGTTTGCGCCATCGTCCTCGGCCCCGCTTCCTGCGCCCGCCATGATGCCGTCCCAGAGCTTTGGCGAGGAGCCCGTCCTGGTCGCCGAGCCTGCCCCTAATCCCGACCACGTCGGCCCCTGGAAGCTGCGCACAAACTTCGGCCTGACCTATGAGTTTCCAGATACCAAGGGCCTCAAGAGCTGGTTGTCCAACCGCGAGGAGCTCGACGGTTACGCGCTCTCCGGCGACGGCGACAACTTTTTCGAACTCGATCGTTTCCCCCAGCTGCGGGCCTCGGCCTCCTCTTTGCGCCGATCGGGCAACTTCGCCGCCCAGCAGCCTGCCAGTGCCGGGAACATGACGCCCAACATGCCCGGCAACATGCCCGGCGGCCTGGCGGCCAATCCCGGGATCCGCTCGACAGGCAATTTCGGCGCCGCAGCGCCGCCCTCACTGTCGAGCTCCTCACCATTTTCGACGGCCAACGGCCTGCGAAACGACGTGCCCGCGTCGCTGCCCGTCAATGCCGGCCCCAAGATCAAAGCCGAGTCCTATCGCCCACCCTCGCGCGAGGCCAAGTGGAACGTTGTGCTCTGGCCCTTGTTTGCGCTGCTGCTGATCATCGCTGGCGGCTTGTTCGTGCAGGCTGTTGGGCTTTACGACGTTCAGGGAGCTTTGCTCGGCACGCCCGAGCCCGCGCTTGTGCCCGAGATCAAGCCGATCACCGAGATTGCACCGGTCTTGGACGGTGCTGAGCAAGCCGAGGCCGCCGCTCAACGCAAGGCGCGCCAACGCGAGCAAGTCGATCGCATCGTCGCCGATGCAAGCCTGGACATGGAGTCCAACCGCCTGCAAACCGCCGCCGAGAAGCTCACGACGGCCAAAGCCCTCGACCCTTCACGCATTCAGATCTACGAGATGTTAGGCGAGGTGTACACCAAGCTCGGCCAAACCGAGCAAGCCTCACAGGCGCGCGAGACGTTGGCTAATCTGCGTGAAACCGGGGCGGGCTCAGAGAACCAGTAGGCGCTTGTCGCCTTGTTTGCTTTGCCATCCCTCGCTCGCGCGACGCCTTTGCCCCGACGGAGTCCATGGACGTCTGCTGCCCACAGTGCCGCACGGTTTACGAGTTCGACGAGCGACAGATTCGCTCGGGCGCTGTCACTCTCAAATGCAGTCAGTGTCAACACCTCTTTCGCCTCGAGGTCCCTGCAGCACACGTGGAGGAGAACCATCGCCGCTGGATGGTAAAAAGCGCCAGCAGCGGGGACATCCTCTATTTTGCCGGCTTCGACGTGCTGCACCGCTGGATCATGGAGCGCAAGGTCCAAAAGGACGACGCGATCTCGCGCACCGGCAAGAGCTGGAAAACGCTTGGCACGATCGGCGAGTTCATGCCGATCTTTCAAGTCGTCGAAAGCATCGCCAACATCTCCTCGGCCAGCGAGCCCATGCGATCCGCCGTTCGCGCGCACACCCCCAGCCAACCGCGCGCTGGCGTGCTCGCCGATCCACCCGCTGCAAACGCCACCGCGCCCGAGCGCAAACGCGCCACGACAAACCCTCAGTACGCCGCGCCACCGCGCCAAGCACCGGCGCTCGCCCCCACTAAGCCCGCGCCACAACCATCATCGCAGCCACCGCTGCCCCCTCGGCCCGCCTCCGGCTCGCAACCAAGCGCTCGGCGAAGCTCCTCGCCGACACCAGCGCGGCCACCGAGCGCGCCGACGCCCGCAAAACTCGTGCAACCCGAGGCGGATACCAGTGTGACTCAGCGCAGTGCGCCGCGCGTTCGCCTCGACAACAGTCCCCTGCACCGCGTATCGGACACCGCCGAGCTCAATCGCGTAGTTCCCCCCAATCCTGCTCAAGACGATGCCTGGAGTCTGGGAGATCTCAACGTCGGAGCAGCCGAGCAATCCGATCTAGGTGAATTGGCGCTCACGCCCGCCCGACGGTCCAAGTGGCCACTGATCGCGGCAATGGTCGTCTTGCTGGGCGGCGCAGCCTACGCATTCGTAGGCCACGGTGAGCAAATCCAAAGCTGGATGGCCTCGCTCAGCGAGCCCAGCGTGGTCACGCTCGGTGAGACGCCGGCCGTGGCACTGCCCGCAAAGTCGGCAACTTCGCCATCGTCGGCCGCCGTCCACCGGGCTGTCACTGCGGCCGAGGACCTCACCCGCGAAAAAGAAATCAAGCAAATCCGGGAGGCTACGAGCGAAGCGGCCGCCGAGGTCAAGACCGCCCTGCCGGCTGCTCAAGATGCCGCCCAGCAGGCACAACGCCCCGATCTGCCCTCGCTCCTCTCTACGGCCGCGCGCGCGCTCGAGCGAGGCGACGCTGAGCGTGCGCGACGCATCTACCATCAGGTGATCCAGATCGACAGCAACAACGCCGAGGCGATCACCGGCCTGGGTTGGACACTGCTCGCGCTGGGAAGCCCGGATTCGGCCATCGCCCAGTTTCAGCGCGCCCTGCACCGCGATCCCAATTTTGGGGATGGCTACATCGGCCTGGGCCGCGCCGAGCGCGCGCGCGGCAACCTCGACGAGGCCCTTCGCGCCTACGAGGGCTATCTCTCACGCTTCCCGGCCGGCCCCCAGGCGAGCATCGCACGCTACCAAAGCGATCAACTGCGCCAGGCGATTGGCCAGTAGGTGAACTAGCCCAGACGCACGACCTTGGCTCCAAAGAGGCGCTCGATCGACATCATCAGATCGTCGGTGGGCTCGATCCAATAGCGCTGCGGCAGCTGCATCTCGGCTTGGCCCGCGCCGTCTTCGTTTTGGACGTGAAAGATCAGGCTCGTGCGACAGCCTCCCGCATAGTTGGTGAACAGACGGCGCAGCTTGTCGAGCGAGCCGTTGGACACCCCGCTGACCTCGATGTCGACGAGCATACGGTTGACCAGACGCTTTCGCTCCGAGATCAGCGTCGTCACCTCCTCGCAGCGCACCCGCCGGGTGCGGGCATCGAGATCGCCATCATCTTGGACCTGGCCGCGCACCAACAAGGGCTCGCCGGACTTGATCACCTCCTCGTAGAGCGCAAAGCCGGCGCTAAAGACGATCACCTCGATCTCGCCGGTCTTGTCCTCGAGCTTGATAAAGGCCATGCGCCCATCACCGCTCTTGAGCGGCACCTCGCGCATCTCGCTGACCACCCCGGCGATCGCCACCGTATCGCGGTGATTGACGCGAACCCCGGCATGCACGGTGGCCGTCGTGGTCGCCCCGTACAGCCCGAACTCGCTCTCGAAGCGGTCGAGCGGGTGGCCGATGACATAAAAACCCAGCAATTCCTTCTCGTAGATCAGCAGCTGGCGATCCGACCAGGGCTCACTCTCGGCGTAGGTATCCTCCAAGAATTCGTCGCGAGCCTGCGCGCTCATCATGCCAAAGAGGCTTGATTGGCCCACCGCACGGTCATGCTGGCTCTTCTGGCCGCGCTCGATCGCCGTCTCGATCGCCACGAACAACGACGCGCGCGAGGCACAAATATCGCCCATGCTGCCCACGCGGTGGGCGGGGCCGATCGAGTCAAAAGCGCCGCATTTGACCAGCGCCTCGACCGTGCGCCGATTGATCTTTTTCAAGTCCACGCGCGAGCAGAAGTCAAACAGGCTCTTGAACGCGCCGCTCTTCGTGCGCTCCTCCAAGATCACCTCGATGACGCCGGCGCCCACGCCCTTGATCGCCGCCAGACCAAAGCGGATCTTCTGGTCGACGACGCTGAAATCGAGCTTGGACTCGTTGACATCGGGCGGCAGCACGTCGATGCCCATGCCCTTGGCTTCGTTGATGAAGCGCACGATCTTGTCGGTGTTGTCGCGGTCGTTGGTCATGAGCGCAGCCATGAACTCAACCTTGTAGTGCGCCTTCAAATACGCCGTGCGGTAGGTGATCAGCGCATAGGCCGCCGAGTGCGACTTGTTGAAGCCGTAGCCGGCGAAGTAGGCCATCAGATCGAAGACCTCCTCGGCCGTGCGCTCATTGACCTCGAGTTTGACCGCGCCCTCGACGAAGCCGGCTTTTTGCTGGGCCATGACCTCGGCCTTCTTCTTACCCATCGCCCGGCGCAGCAAGTCGGCGCCGCCCAGCGTGTAGCCGGCCAGCACCTGGGCGATCTTCATGACCTGCTCCTGGTAGACCATGACGCCATAGGTCGGCTTGAGCACGTCTTCGAGCCAGGGATGCGGGTACTTCACCTCTTTTCGGCCATGTTTGCGGTCGATGAAGTCTTCGACCATGCCCGTTCCAAGCGGGCCGGGGCGGTACAAGGCCACCGCGGCGATGATATCCTCGAAGCAGTCCGGCTTGAGTTTTTTGAGCAACTCCTGGAAGCCCGAGGACTCCAACTGAAAGACGCCGGTGGTGTCGCCGGCCGAGATCAGCTTGAAGACCTTGGGATCGGTGAGCCCGATGAAGTTGATGTCGAACATCTCCTCGCCACGCACCGAGCGCTGATCGTTGATCAGGCGCACGGCGTCTTCGATGACGGTGAGCGTCTTGAGGCCCAGAAAGTCGAACTTGACCAGGCCTGCCTCCTCGACCTCGCTCTTGGCGTACTGCGTGACGTACTCGCCATTGGCCCCGCGACAAATCGGTACATACTCCCAAAGCGGGCGCTCTGAGATCACCACGCCGGCGGCGTGAATGCCGGCTTGGCGGTTCAAATTCTCCAGCGAGAGCGCGATGTCGAAGAGTGTTTTGACCCGCTCGTCCTCGTCACACATCTGGCGAAGGCGCTTCTCCTGCTCGAGCGTCTCCTTGAGCGTGATGCCGAGCACCTCGGGCACGAGCTTGGCGATGCGATCGGTCTCGCCAAAGCTCAGCTTGAGCGCGCGGCCGACGTCGCGAATGCACGCGCGCGCCTTGAGCTGGCCGTAGGTGATGATCTGGCCGACATTTTGCTGACCGTACTTCTTGGTGACGTAGTCGATCACCTCCACGCGCCGATTCATGCAAAAATCGATGTCGAAATCCGGCATCGAGACGCGCTCCGGGTTGAGAAAGCGCTCGAAGAGCAAATCGTAGGGGATCGGATCGATGTCGGTGATGCGCATCGCATAGGCCACCAGGCTGCCCGCGCCTGAGCCGCGCCCAGGCCCCACCGGAATGCCGTTCTCGTGTGACCAGCGGATAAAATCCCACACGATCAGAAAGTAGCCAGGAAAATCCATCTGCTGAATGATCCCGACTTCCTCGACCAGGCGCGCCTCGTAGAGCGCGCGGTCGTAGCTCAGACCCAGCGCGTCGAACTCGACGAAGCGCTGGACCAGGCCGTCGTGGGCGATCTGGGCAAAATAAGCATGGATTCCACCCTGCACGTCGCTTATCGCGTGCTCTTCGCGAAACTCCACGGGCACGTCGTAGCTGGGCAGGTAAACCTCGCCCAAAGGGATCGTCAGATCGCACATCTCAGCGATCTTGAGCGTGTTCTCGCATGCCTCGGGGATATCCCCAAAAGCCTCCCACATCTCCTGGGCGCTTCGCACATAGAGCTGATCGACGCCGTGCTCGAGGATGCGCTCGATATTGACCGTCTTTTGGAGCTGAATGCTCATCAAGACGGCGTGCGCACGCGCGTCCTCACGGCGCACATAGTGGCAGTCGTTGGTGGCGACCAGCCCCACCTCGAGCTCGCGCGACAACTCCACCATGGCCTGCGTGCACTTGCGTTGCTCAGGAAGTGCGTTGTCCATGACCTCCAGATAGTAGCGATCGCGCCCGAAGATCTCGCGATAGCGGCCCACCAGCTGGCGCGCGCCCTCCAGATCGCCCTTCAAGATCGCCTGGTTGACCTCGCCGCCCAGATCGCCGGACAAACACACCAGTCCCTCCTGATGATCAGCCAACAGATCGACATCGATGCGCGGGATACCGGTGCGCTCGTGCTGGCCCTCGAGCCAGGCCATCGAGTTCAAGTACATCAGATTCTTGTAGCCCTGAAGGTTCGTGGCGAGCAGCGTCAGGTGGTAGCTCTTGGGGGCCTTGTTGGTGCGAAAATTCGGCTGCGTCATGTACATCTCGCAGCCGATGATCGACTTCAGCCCATACTTCTGCGCGGCCTTTTGAAAGTCGACGCCGCCGTACATGTTGCCGTGATCGGTCATCGCGACCGCACCCATGCCCAGCTCCTTGACGCGGGCCATCAGATCGGGAATGCGGATCGCCCCATCGAGCAAACTGTACTGTGTATGCACATGCAGATGTACGAAATCATTCATGTTTTTACGACACAACGAGGAGAAAAGAAGCGAGCCCACGGCACAGCCAACAGCAACGGCGCGCATGATAACCAAATGCCCGCGCATTGGTAAAGCGGCCAACCGACGCTGAGGCGAATCAGCGCGCCGACCCTCTCAGCCATGGCGTCCATCTGCGCCTTGTGCTAGGATCGAGCGCGCACAGCCTCGAAATAATACAAAACCATATCAACGACTTGAATCATGCCTGGCACCCGATTTGCGTTCGTACTCGCCATCGTCTCGATCGTCTGCCTGGGGCTGTCGGCCTGCCAGAGCTGTGAACAAAACGAGCCCGTTTCCACGCGCTTCTTCGAGCCCTATGAGACCGGCGAGTACGTCTTCGACGGCGCGCCTGCGCTCGAGGCGCCCCGGCGCATCATGTTCGGCGACGCCGCCCCCGATCAGATCGTCGAGCGCGCGATCCGGGTACGCAACGTCGGCCGTCTGCCGCTTCGCCTCGAGCGCTGGGAGCTCACGGCCCACTTCAGCGCCCAGACCCTGCCCGCCTCGAGCTCGCCACCCGAGCCGATCTTGCCCGGCCAGAGCCTCACGCTGGTCGTCCGCCTCACCGCACCCTCGCAGGAAGCGATCCGGGGCCGGCTGATCTTGCACAGCAACGATCCCCACCAGCCCGAGTTTCCCATCGAGCTCTTTGCCAACGAGGCGCTGCCCTGCCTGAGCCTTGCGCCCGCCGATGTTCTGGATTTTGGCCGAACCGAGCTCGACACGACGGTGCCAGGTATCGTCGAGGCCCACAATTGCAGCCCCAACGCGGCGACGACGCTGCGCCTCGAGCGCCTCGAAGGTGACGCCGCCTTCGCGCTGCACGCACCGGCCTTGTACGACGAGATCATCCTCGCACCGGGCCAGTCCACCCTCATCGAGCTGGCCTACTCGCCAGTTAATCCCGGCCCGGCCCTCGGCCGACTGCACATCACCACCAACGACACCTTCGAGAATCCGCGCGCCGTCGAGCTTCGCGGCGTGGCCACCGGCTCGACTTGCCTGGGCGCGACCCCCTGGCAGATGCACCCCGGCGCCGGCGTGATCTGCTTTGGCCGCAGCTTCGAACACCACGGCGCACCCGAGGCCTACGCCTATGGCGCCGTGCCACACCCCGACGCCTCGGCTTGGGCCGACGTCGCGAACAACCGCATCAGCTTCAACGCGCCCTCGCGCCTTTGCAACACGGACTGCGCCTGTCTCAACGGCGGCGACTTCACCTACTTTCAGACCTTCTTCACCTACCGCCCGGGAGACGACGTCCGCTCACTGCACCTGGGCGTCTACGACGTCGACGACGGCGTACGCGTGAACATCTACAACGAGCTCCGCCCCCAGGGCACCACCGTCTCCTACGCTTATCTCTTCGATGACACGCGCGTCGAGCTGGCCCAACACCTCGCACCTGGCACCAATCGCATCGTCTTGACCCACCTCGACGACTGCTGCCAGGACCGCGCGATTCGCCGCGTCGAGCTCAGCCACAACGGCCAACCGGCAGCGATCTGCGCACCCGAGTGAGCCACACCTGCCCCTCAAACACCCCACGGATACGTATCGAGCCCGCCCTTGTGGGCCGGGCGCGTGTGCAAGGGATGCAGCGCGTCGCCCTGATCAAAGAAGACAAAGCCGTCGTAGCGGCTGGTCAAAACGGTCGAGACGTAGTTGTGCAGGCGATCGGCGACCGGCTGATAGACCACGCCAATGGCCCGGTGGCCGCGCACCTTGCGGGCGAGCTCGCTTTGGGCGAGGTCGTCGGTGATCAGCAGCCAATCGTGCTCGCCGGCCAGATGAAACGCTTCCTCCCAGCTTCCTGAGGCCGCCGGCGGCGTCGTCATGCGCTCCATCGGCGCGCCCCATGCCCGCCCGGCGATGACCGATCCGTGATGCGAGCCAAAACCAACGAGCGCCACCGCGTCGTCGCCGTAGCGCTCGCGGGCAAGCTGGCCCAGATTGAACATCCCATAGCCAGCCATGTCGGTGGCACGCGCATCCCCGATATGGGTGTTATGCGCCCACACGATCGCCTTGGAGTCTGGACCATGGCGCTCGAGCAGCCTGTCGAGCGTCTCCATCATGTGATGGTCTCGGATGTTCCACGCGTGCGGTCCACCGCGCACCATCGTGCGGTAGTAGCGCTCGGCGTTGAGCATGACTTGAGCATTTTGCTCCAGATCGAAGCGCTCGCGCGCCTCTTCGCTCAGACGTGTGCTGCGCTCGCGAAGACGGACCATCAGCTCCACCACCTCGTCTTCGCACGATGCCCCGACGATCGCCGTCGCGCGCGCATAGGCCTGATCATCGAAACCATAGGGCTCAAAGCAGGCCGCCGCCAGGCGTGCTGCCTGCAATGCCTGGGGATCGCGCTCCTCGAGGTAGGCCAGCACCGTGGCCATCGAGTCCCACAGGCTGTAGACATCGAGCCCAAAGAATCCTACCTGCGCCGGGGCGCCCAACGCGCGATTGTGCTCGCGCAGCCATTCGCACAGGAGGACGACCTCGACATTGGCCCACATCCACGTCGGCCAGCGCTCAAACGCGCGCAAGATCTGGGCGCCCTCCGGCTCGCCAGCAATGCGACCCTTGATGAAGTCATCGACCCGATGACAGTCCGGCCAGTCACCCTCGACGCCGATAAAACCAAAGCCTTTCTCTCGGATCAAGCGTTTGCTCAGATGAGTGCGCGCCGTATAGAACTGCGAGGTGCCGTGGCTCGCCTCGCCAAGCAGCACGAGGCGCGCATCACCGATGCGCTCGATCAACGGCTCGAAGCCGTCGTCTTCGAGCGCGTAGGCATGCTTGCGCAGTTGGGCGGCCAACTCCTTGTTTTCGCTTTCATGGTGGTGGTCCATCGGCGTACTCCCTGCTTCTTTCGCCACTGAGAAATCGCTCAAACCAGTCCCCGGCCAACTCGGCGACCTGCTCGAGTGCGCCAGGCTCGGGGAAGAGATGGCTTGCGCCCTCGATGATCTCCAGGCGTGCAAGCCCCCCCAACGGGCCAAGCACCTGGCGATTCAGCTCGATCACCTGAGCATCCTCGCCGCCGACGATCAGAAGTGTTGGTGCAGTGACTGCGCTCACCGCATCGGCAGCCAGATCCGAGCGTCCACCGCGTGAGACCAGCGCACGAATAGAGTCCGGACGCGCCGCCGCCGCGATCAACGCCGCCGCCGCCCCCGTGCTCGCCCCGAACAGCCCGATGCGCAGAGTTTGAGTCGCCTCGTTGAGCGTCAACCAGTCCACCGCGCCGATCAGGCGCCGGGCCAACAGCCCGATGTCGAATCGCAGGTGGCGCGTGCGCCGGTCGACGATCTCCTCATCGGGCGTCAACAAGTCGATAAGCAAGGTCCCAAGACCGTGCTCATGCAAGGCGGCCGCCACAAAACGGTTGCGCGCGCTGAAACGGCTGCTGCCGCTGCCATGCGCAAACAACACAATCCCCTGGGCACCTCGTGGCACACAAAGGCTGGCTTCGAGCGTGACGTTCTCCGTCGTCACGCGGACCAATGACTCACGCATGGGGCTTCTCTCCTCAGCTCCTCGTCGCGCGCTCTGCTCGACTGCGGGCTCATCCGAGCGCTTGTGCACCTGACGGCCCCGTTCGAGCAGCAGGTGGACCTCGGAGTCGGTGGTCTGCTCAAAGTCGCCATACCAGGCACCGACGCCAAAAAACGGCGACGGTGTCTTCAAGCACACCACCTCGTCGGCGTTCTCGCTCATCAGCGCGCAGGCTTGCGTCGAACCCACCGGTACCGCAACCACGAGCTTTGCTGGCTCGAGCTCGCGCACGGCCCGCGTGGCGGCGAGCATCGTCGCCCCGGTGGCCAACCCGTCGTCGATGAGGATCACCGTCTTGTCGCGTATCTGGGGAGGCGCTCGCTCGCCACGGTAGCGTTGCTCGCGACGCTCGATCTCCTCGCGCTCGCGCGCGATCACCGCCTCGACGAGTTGCTCGGGGATGCCCAACAACCGCAGCACATCCTCGTTGAACACCACGATTCCGCCGCTTGCGATCGCGCCCATGGCCAGCTCCGGCTGGCCGGGCACCCCGATTTTTCGAACGATGAACACGTCAAGCGGCGCGCCCAGGGCCTGGGCGACCTGATAGGCCACCGGAACGCCACCGCGCGGTAGGGCCAAGATGACCGCGTCGGGACCGAAGTCTCGGAGGCGCTCGGCCAGCTTTTGGCCCGCGTCAAATCGATCTTCGAACAACATTGCTACTGCCTTGACTGATAGTCTCTAAGATTGCGTGCACGACCACAACGACTCTCAGATAGTAATCACCAAAGCCGTCATGGGTGCCCCCTGAGAGCCGATCAGACCACGTTGGCCACGGGCAACAGCACGCGAAAGGTGGTGCCGTGGCCCGGCTCGGAATCCACCTCGATCTCGCCGCCCATGCCCTTGACAATCCCCTGACAGACAAAGAGGCCAAGACCGGTGCCCTCGCCGACGGGGCGAGTCGTGAAGAACGGATCAAAGATCAGTGCGATGGTCTCTTGCGACATTCCACAGCCCGTATCGGAGATCTCGATGACGATTCGCGCCGCGTCTTCGCAGGCCACGCGCACGCGAACCTCATTTTCCTCGCGAAGCTCGGCATCGAGCGCGTGAAATGCATTGGTCAGCAGGTGCGAGAATACCTGAATCAACCCGAGCTGATTGGCCCAAATCGGCGGCACTGCCTGATAATCACGCGTCAGCGTGGCACGCTCCTCGATGTTCGAGGTGTTTTGAATCGCCCAATCGACCACGCGCACGATATCGACGCGCTCCAGGCGTTGCTCGGCGGCGTCGGAGAAGGCGCGCAGATCACGCACGATGCGGTGAACGCGCTCGATGCCCTCACCGATCTTGGACAAGGCCAACGCAACGTCTTCGAGCGGTGCTAAGAGTTGGGGATCGTTGGCCGCCACGCCAAGCACGTGCTCAATTTCCTCGGCCGCATAGTCGAGGTTGGCCAGCACAATGGCCAACGGATTGTTGATCTCGTGGGCGACGCCTGCAGCCAGTGCCCCGACCGAGGCCATCTGGGTGTTGACGACGAGCTGCTGGCGGATCTTTCGATGCTCGCTGATGTCGAGCACCACGCCATCGAGCCCGAAGATCTCCCCGCTCGCGGTACGCACGGCCTGGCCCATCTCACTGACCCAGCGCACGCTGCCATCGGCATGCAGCGTGCGATACTCCATGGTAAAGGGCACGTCGCGCTCGATCGCATCGTTGACAATGTGCTGCACACGGCCCAGATCTTCGGGATGGATAATGCTCGCAAAGGTGCGCCCTTGCTCGACGAATTCCTCGGCCCGGTAGCCCGTCAGCTCCTCGATACGCTCACTGATAAAGCGCACCGGCCAATTCTCGGCGTTGTCACAGCGGTAGATCACACCGGGCACGTTGGCAACCAGCGCTCGGTAGCTGGCCTCGCTCTCGACGAGCTGCAAGCTCGATAGCTTGGCCTGCGTGATGTTGCGCACGATCACGACCACGCTGCCGTCGCCGGCAGGTGAAAGACGCGCCTCGAAGTAATTCGGCACCCCTTTTAGGGCCAAGCTGTATTCGAAGACCTGCACCCGGTCGCTCTCCAGGGCCAGGCCGATCGCGGCCAGCGTGCGCTCGGCGATCGCGGCCGGCAAGATCTGGTCAATCGGCTTGCCAAGAAATGCCTGGGATGGCATCGCCAGGTCGGCCGGATCGCGCGCGTGGAATTCCACGAAGACGCCGGCGGCGTCGAGTCGAAAGAGGGTGTCAGGGATCGCGCTCAGGAGGGTGTGTTCGTCATCGCTACTCTCCCAAGGCGAGCTGCGCACTGGGCCTTTCTCTGCCACAACTGTCTCCTGTCGCTACTCCACGGATTTGCGGCCAGGATTCAATACGAATCGAGACCTTCAAACGGCAGTGTAGAGCGCTTTGCGAAGGATACAAGGACGTTTTGTCATCGGCGCCTGGGCCTTGAGGCCATCCGTAAGTGCGCGCCATCACATAAAAAGACCCCTGCCGCTCACCGGACGTCGTCTGTGACAAAAGACATCGGATGTTGATTTCGCACCAGCGGAGAGCAACATCTGACGATGGACGTTAGCCACCTTCCTGGAGGTTGCGCGCTCGGTGCGTGTGCTCAACAAGACGCTTTTCCCACCTCGAGACGCCCGGTGAGCCGCAAGGGCCTGTCGGTCAGTCCTTGGCCTGACTCACCCGTAAAACTACGTACACCGCGCCCGAGGTCGAGCAAAAATAGTGATTATTTTCAACCACTTGAATCCAACGCTCACACGAGCGGAATATCAGACCACGCGCAGCCCTTGTCTGCTACGCAGGCAACCCGTGGCATCGCTCATGGCGGCATGGCGGATTGCTTTGCACTCGACGCCTCAAGCGGCTATGAACGCATGGTCACCTTTGGTTGTCACCCCTTTTCGGCCTGCATGGACACCACGATGAGCCTCGATCACACCAAATACGATCTCGACCAGAGTCCCTCGCCAGGCTTGCAACGCCTGATGGCCCAAACCCTGTGGCTGCTCGGCGTAACCGAGCCTCCAGCCAGCGAGCAACTCCTCGGCGCGATGCCCCAAAAGACCTACCGCGATCTGCAATGGTCCCAGCTGATTGAGGCGATCACGCGCGAAACGGTCACCCCCGAAGGTGCCCAGATCGTGGCCGATCTGCGCCCGCTCGACGACCGCGCCGCCGTCGAGCTGCGCCTGGCCGAGATCCGCCAGTGCATGGAGCTGCTCGAGACCGACGAGGAGCCCCCGCTTCGCGGCCTGCGCGACATCCGAAAGGCGATCGCCCACGCCCGCCGCGGCGGCACCCTGGGAGCCGACGATCTCGAGGCCGTGGGCAAAAACGGCGACGTCGCCGCGCGCTGCATTCGCTACTTTCAAAGCCGCGCACAGCGCGCGCGCACCTTTGCCGAGGCCGCAGGCCTGCTCGACGCCTGCTCGGAGCTGCGCGCCGCGCTCGCCCACGCGATCGAGCCTGGCGGCCGCCTGGCCGATCGCGCAAGCGCCGATCTGGGCAGGCTGCGCCGCACGGTGCAAAACCAACACGATCGCATCGGCACCAAGGTCGAGAGCCTGCTGCGCTCCGAGCAGCTCGAAAACCACCTCCAAGACGACTACTTCACCGTGCGCGAGGAGCGCTACGTGCTGCCCATCCGCGTCGGCGCAAAGACGATCGTCCAGGGCATCGTGCACGGCTACTCCTCGAGCGGCCAGACCGCCTACATCGAGCCCACCGAGCTCGTCGAGCTCAACAACCAGCTTCGATGGGCGCAAATCGAGCTCGCCGAAGAAGAACAGCGCATCCTCGAGCGCCTCTCGGCCCTGGTCTCGAACTTTGCCCCGGCCCTGTCACGAAACGTCGAGGTGCTGGCCTACCTCGACGTCGTCACCGCCTGCGCAAAATTTGGCCGGCGCATCCGGGCCACCGTGCCCACGATCAGCGACGAGGGCATAGCCCTTCGCCAGGCCCGACACCCCCTGCTCTTTTTGAAGATGGAGCGCACCCGAGACGGCCAACGCTTCAACGACACGGAGCCAAACGACGTCATCTTGGACCCCAAAGCGCGCGTGCTGATCGTGTCCGGCCCGAACACCGGCGGCAAGACCGTCGCCCTCAAGACGGCCGGGCTCTGCGCCCTGATGGTGCGCTTTGGACTGCCCCTGCCCGTGGCCGAAGAGAGCCAGATCCCGCTCTTCGAGACGATCTTTACCGACATCGGCGACGAGCAATCGATCGAGCGCGACCTGAGCACCTTCTCCGGCCACGTGGTCAACATCAACCAATTCCTGGGCCGCTGCGATGAGCAAAGCCTCGTCTTGCTCGACGAGCTCTTCACCGGCACCGATCCCATGCAGGGCGCAGCGCTCGCGGTCTCCCTGCTCGAGGCGCTCGCTGCGCGCAACACCACCACGATCGTCACCACCCATCTCGAGGGCCTCAAGACCCTGGCCTACCAGAACGAGCACTTTGCCAACGCCTCGATGGGCTTTGACATCCAGACGCTCACGCCCACCTACCAGATGACTATGGGCATCCCCGGAAGCTCCTTTGCCGTGCGCATCGCCGCGCGCCTTGGCCTGCCAGACGAGCTCATCGAGCGCGCCCGCCAGGTGCTCGAGGGCCAAGACCACCACAGCGTCGAGGAGGTGCTCGCACGCCTCGAGGACCAGATGAGCGAGCTGCAAAAAGAGCAGCGCCGCCTCCAGCACACCCGCCACGAGGCCGAAAAGGCCCAGATCAAGTTCAAGGAGAAGTACGCCTCGCTCTTGAGCGCCGAGCGCGAGTCGATCTTTGCCGACACCCGCAAGGTGCGCGAGCAGCTTCGCGAGGCCCGCAGCTTGATCCGCGACAAGGTCAAGGAGCTCCAGGCCGCCCGCGTCGTCGAGCGCGGCGACTTTACCCAACAAGAACTCCAGCGCATGCGCGACGAGCTCCAACAGAGCGAGCAGATCCTCGAGCGCGCAAGCGAGTACACCCGGCCCGCCCAGGCCTCGCTCGACGGCCGCGTGCGCGTTCAACCCGACGAGCTCGAGCAGGGCATGCGCGTCTTCTCCGCGACCTTCAAGCGCGACGGCGTCGTCAACAAGTTCACCCCCGGCGACGACCAGGCGATCGTACAAATCGGCGATCTGAAAGCCTCGGTCGACCTCTCCACGCTCTACTACGCCACCGAGACCGAGCGGCGCACCCACATGCGCGGCCGCCCCCTCTCGGCTGCGCCCACGACCGACGGCCCCGCGCCCTCCGACATCCTGCTCCCCCAGACCAGCGACAACACCGTCGATCTGCGCGGCATGCGCGCCGACGAGGCCCTCGAAAAGCTCGACTTCTTCCTCGACGCCGCCTACCTGCACAACATCGACGGCGTCTACATCATCCACGGCCACGGCACCGGCGCCCTCAAACGCGCCGTACGCGGCCAGCTCCCCCAATCGCCCTACGTGCGCGACTTTCGCCGCGGCGAGCGTGAGGAAGGCGGCGACGGCGTCACCGTGGCCTTCTTAAAGCGCCAAGGCTAACCTGTGGTCTGGCCCGAATACCTCCATCACCTCAGCGTGCACTTCCCCATCGTGCTCGCCATGGTCTTAGCCGCCATCGGCCTCTACTCGCTCAAGCGCGACACCCCCGAGCTGCGCACGCTGATCCGCTGGACCGGCTGGACCACGCTTGCCCTCACCACCGTCGCCCTGGTCTCCGGCATCATCGCCGCACCCGGCTGGTTCGGCGGCGACGGCTCCCCCGAGCTCACCCACCACCGCGACCTCGCCATCACCGCCTGGTGCACCATCGCCCTGGCCACCTACGCCTACGACCACGGCCACCGCCACGACATCCGCGATCTGCGCACCTTCGCCATCACCATCTGGCTCGTCGCCACCTTCGCCGTCATCGGCACCGGCCACTGGGGCGGCTCCACCCTACACCCCGAATCAGTGCCCTGGGCGGCGCAAGAACCGTAGTCTGCTCATTTGGCCCCCTCCTTGATCCTCCCCACAAGTGGGGAGGGGGTTTGTGCTCGCTCTAATATCAGGCTTCGGCGCGGCGAAAGGCCCCCTCCCCATATCAGGCTTCGGCGCGGCGAAAGGCCCCCTCCCCACTTGTGGGGAGGATCAAGGAGGGGGCCTTTGACAAACGTCGCATTGCAAGACACGGACTCAGTCTCTTTCCAACCTGAAAAAATATCTCAACGCACCAACTGCACGAACTCACGCTCGCGCTTGGCCAGCTCCTGCTGGCCGAGCTTCTCGTAGGCCTGGGCGAGCTCGTGGTGGACTTCCGGGTTGAAGGGGTTGATGCGCGCGGCCTCGAGCAAATAATCGCGGGCCTTGGCGTGCTCGCCGAGCGCGTTTGAGGCCTTGCCGAGCAGGATCCAGGTCGTCACGTAGCTCGGGTGAAGCTCGTTGACTTTGAGCAGGGCGTTGACGGCGTCGCGGGCGCGGCCGATTTGGAGCAGCGTCTGGGCCAGGCGAGTTTGCAAAATCGGGTTGTGGTCGCCGATCAGGCGGCCGGCCTTCTCGTACTGGACGACGGCCGCGCCGTAGCGCTGGCGAGCCTGGAGCATCTCGCCCAGGTGAATGTGATCGCGCGCGGCCGGCTGGGCGATCTGGCCTAGCTCGCCCGAGCCGCCGGCCTCTTCTTTGAAGACGAGACGGTCCTCGAAGCCGGCGTCATCGGGGATCTCCTTGATGTTGCGCCCGTTCAGATAAACGCGCCAGTCGCGCTCAAAAGCCGCAAAGCTCGTGCCGAGCACACGCCCAAAGGCCTCGGGGGCTTCATAACCCTCGTTGATCGTGTCGAGCAGGCGCGCAAAGGCGCCCGCGCCCTCGCGCTTTTGCAGATACTCCATGACCGTGTAGACCTCGGCAAAGGCCACGGCGGCGTCCTCCTGGCTGGGCAGCTTGGCCATCGAGGGGTGCATGGCCTCAAAGGGGATCAGCGTGTTGGCCTTGATGCGCTCCTGGAGCAGGCGCTCGCTGGAGAGCGCCAGGGCATGCTCGTTGGGCCCGCGCCAGCGACGCTCGAGGTACTTGGCCAGGCCCTCGTGCATCCAGATCGGCACGCGGTTGTAAGCTTTGCGGTTGATCACGTAGTGCACGTACTCGTGCACGAGCGTGTCGACCCAGCCGTAGCCGCGCATCAGGGCGCGCGGGCTGGTGATCATCAGCCGGTTGTACTGGCACAGGGCGATCGTGCCCGAGGTGCGGATCTCGGCCTCGGTGAGCACCGAGACCTTGGCCAAAACCGAGGTCTGCGGGTAGATCTCGACGCGAATCGGCGCCGGCGGCCGGTAGCCAAGCTCCTCGCCCAGCGCCTCGTAGGCCTTGTCGAGCGCCTCAAAAGCGTAGGGCAGGAGCACACGGTCGCGGCCCGGCTCGATGAAGATCTCGAAGCGCCCATCGGGGCTGACGTGGCGCTCGTAGTTGCGGGTGACCTCGAGCGTGCTCTTGATGATCTCGTGCAGCTGCACCCAGTCCGGCCGGCCCGCGGCCTTGGCGATCGCCGCCTCGATCTTGACGAGCGCCTCGGCGTAGTCGCCCCGATAAAACGCGTAGCGCGCCTGCAAATACAGCACCTCGGCCGCACCCGGGCGCTGCTGGGCGAGCTCGACGATGATGTCGCGCGCCTCCTCCATCTGCCACGAGGAGAGCAGCTCCTCGGCGCGCTGCACGCTGTCCGCGCGCGCCTCGGGGGCAATTACGAGGCAGCTTAGCAGCAGCATGGCCGCCGTGATTAACTGGGTTGTGCGTCTGTTCATCACTCCACCAGGCTCTTGTAGTAGCGCTCGATCTCGGTTTGATAGTCCTCGAGGCGCCCTTCGCGCATGCCGTCCATGATCTCTTTTCGATACTGCTCGTGGGTCTTGCGGCTGTCCTGCGTGGGGATCTCGACGCGCTCGTTGCGATCCTGGCCGCTCTGGCGCTGCTCGTTTCGCTGGCGCTGCAGGGCGTTTCGCATCTCTTGTTTGAGCTGGCCGAGCTGATCGAGCGCCTCGCGCTCCTCGTCGAGCGCGCGCTGGGTGTTGGACTCCTCGAGGCTTTGTTGCGCCTTGCCCATCGACTGTTTGGCACCATCGAGGCGCGGGCGAAGCTGCTGCTCGAGCGTGGGAAAGCGCTGGCTCGCCGCGTCAAGACCCTCGCCTAGCTGATCGGCCTGCTCGGAGGCGCGTTGCTGGCGCTCGGCCAACTCCTCGAGGCGCTGGCGCTCGCCGGGCTGAGGCTTGGGCTGGGATTGAGCCATCATCTGCTCGAGCTCGTCGACGATCTGCTGGCCCTGGGGGATCGTCGGGTTGAGATCGCGAAGCGCGTCACCCACCTCACGATGCTCCTTGGTCTGCGGCGAGCTGTAGCGCTGCGAGAGGCTCATCATCTGGCGAAGCGCGCGCAGACTGTCCAAGCTCGAGCGCGCCCGATCCAGGCCCTGCTCGATGTCTTGCTGCTCGATCATCTCGCGCAGACCCTGCAGCTTCTTTCGCGACTCTTCGACCAGCGGCCGATCGCGCGACGGCAGCTCGCGCGCTTCCAGGCGGTCAAGCGAGCGCTCCTGCTGCTCGATCTGCTTGAGAATGTTCTCGGTAAAGGGCTTGAGCATGCGCTCGGTGCTCTCCTTTCGCCGCTCGGCCATCTCCTCTTGCAGCGCCCGCGTGTCCTTCTCGATGCTCTTCTCGAGCGTCTCGAGATCGTTGACCTTGTCGAGCAGCTCGGCCATCTGCTTGTCGAGCTCGGAGATGCCCTCAGGCTGCGACTCCGAGAAGGCCTTGTCCATGTCCTGGGTGAGCGAGTCGAGCGTTGCGTCCATCTCTTCGAGCGCCTTGAGCGCGCCGTCGATGTCGTCGTCCTCGAGCATCTGCTCGATCGACTGCAGCTGATCGGCCAACTGCTTGGTGTCGGACTCGAGCTGCGCGGCCTCGAGCGCCTCCATGTTGACGTGCTCCTGGGGCAGCTTTTGAAGCTGCATCTGCATGCGCGCCATCAGCTCGCTCATGCGCTGGCGCAGCCGCTGAACCTCGCGCTTGATCGCCTCCTTGAGCTCCGGATCTTGGGTCTCCTTGTACTGCTCGAGCAGCTCCTTGAGCCGCTCCTTGAGCTGGCGGATATCGTCGGCCGTGGCCTTGATCGCCTCCATCTTCTGGCTGGCCAAGAGCTCCTCGAGGCGCAACACCCCCTTCTCGAGCACGTCTTCGCTGCGCGCGGCGTAATCGGCGACCTGCTGCATCTGAAGGATCGTCAGCGCGTCATGGGCGCGCGGCGCGAGCTGTGCGAACACCGTATCGCCCCCCTTTTGCAGCCCCTTGAGCTGCTCGACCAAAGCCGCAAAGAAGGTCACATCGCGCGTGAGCATCAGCGGATCCTCGCGCAGCCTGGCCGTGAGCGCCTCCATCTGGCCGAGCAGCTCGGGGCGAGCGCCGTGCGCGGCCTGCACGCGCCCAAAACGCTCGCGCCGCTCGCTCAGCTCCAGCGCTGGCGAGACGACCTGCTTGTAGGTGTTGTTCTTCTGGGCAACGCGATCACCGACCGGCGACTCCAAAAAGTCCGCCAGGTGCAAGAGCAGCGCCTCGGCTAGCTCTTGCTGGTCGGCGATGTTTTGCAGATGCTTGTCCTCGGGGCTTGCCACGTACAACGTGATTGGCTCGCTCTGTCCAATACCTGGCCCCGTGATCTTGTTGTTGTCCTTGGCCTCGATGTAGACGACCAGCGTATCCTTGGGCTGCAGGCCGAGCGGCCCCAGATCGAGGACGAAGCTGCCGTCGACGTTGCGCGGAAAGTTCGTCAACTGGGGCAAATCGATCGCCTGGCGCTTGAGATCTTGCTCGCCGCCGGCGAAATGAAACACCCGCTCGACCGAAGCAATGCCAAAGTCATCGGAGACGCTGAAATTGAATTCAATCACGTCGTCAGCGCGCACCTCGAGCTCGCGGCCAGCGGGCTGCGCGATGCTCACGCCCGGCGCCTCGTCGGGCACCACGCGCAGGTGGCGCTCGATGCCGTCTTGGATCAAAGTTCCGTCGGCCTGCAC
This sequence comes from Lujinxingiaceae bacterium, assembly GCA_013697635.1. GTDB lineage: Bacteria > Myxococcota_A > Bradymonadia > Bradymonadales > Bradymonadaceae > JACCWM01. Next base: position 26,165 of record JACCWM010000190.1, read on the forward strand.
CGCCCGAAAATGGTAGACGCCGTCCTTCATCGCCATCAGGCTCAACTGCAAAGCCTCGTCGGCGCCCTCCTGCATGGCGATCACCTGGGTCTCCTCACCGGCCACAAAGACCAGCTCCACGCGCACCGCGCCCTGGGCTCGCTTGCGGGTGCGAATGATCACCTCGGTGCCGATCATCGTCTCGATATGGCCTGTCGAGCCTCGAATGTGCTGGCGCTCCAGACCGGTATAGGCCGGATACGAGAGCACAACCTCCAGCGCGCCGACCACCGGTTGAACCTCCGATGAACCCCGAAAAAACTGGGCGGTCGTCGATCCTGACCCCAACAGCGCGTTGAGCGTCCAGGTCGGAAAAAACGCCAGCGGAATCAGCACCAGCACCGCACCACCGGCGAGCGACATCGCCGGCGTGGTCAGATCGCGCCGCGGGATCAGATGCGCCAGGTGACCGTCTATCTGCAAGTCGGTGAGCTTTCGCACCGTGCGCGCGATGTGAGCCTCGGCCAAGACCGTGCTAAAGCCCAGATCGGCGCCCTGGCTGGCCTTGTCCCCAAAGAGAACCTCGCCAAACTCCAGCGCGGCGACCAGGTCGTTGCGAAATTCAGGATGGTGGCGCTGCAAACGCGCGGCGATCGTGTAAACGTCGTGTTTGCGCCGCAAAAACAGCGCCAGCGCGATGCTCGCCAGGAGCGTCGCCGAGGCCAGCCCGATCACCAGGAGCCATCCACCCACACCCACCATCAGCGAGGGCAGCGCGGCCGTAAACAAGAGCACGGCCAGCACCACAGCGAGCGCGGTCACCAGATACCAGATCGCGCCTTCCAGGATCACCGGACCACGAACAGCCACCTCGGTTTTTCGCAGATAAACTTGCAGCGCTCGCCACTGCGATTGCGCTCCACCTGCGCTCTTCTCGTCGGTCGAAGAATCAGTCATCCGTCAGACTTGTTCTCAGCTAGAGTTTTTGCCACCGTGCACCCAAATCAATTTGGCCTGCATCTTAAAACACGGCCTGTCTATCGACCAAGATGTAACTTGCACCCCACGGCCCTTTAATCCAACTTCGACGACCAGCCCCATGGCCCAACGCTGTCTGCCTGCAAGGAAAACGACCATGAACGAGTATCGAGGCAACTTCATCGCCAACACCTGGACAGCACCGACGAGCCCCGACGGCCACCTCGTGCGCGAAAATCCCTGCCGCAAGAGCGAGACGATCTACGAGTTTGGCTGGGACGTGGCAAGCGTCGATCGCGCCGTCGCCGCCGCCCGCAAGGCCCTGAGCGGCTGGGATCGGCTCGGCCTCGACGCCCGCATGCCCTACCTGCAGCGCTTTCGCCAGGCCCTGGCCAACCGCGCCGAGGCTATGGCGCGCGCGATCGCCCTCGAGACCGGCAAGCCGCTGTGGGAGGCGCGCACCGAAGTGAGCGGCCTGACCGCAAAGATCGACATCATGGCCGGCGAGGGTTTGCAGTACACGGCCGACGTCTATCCTGAGGGCCTCGACGGCGGCTCGTTTCGCGCCCGCCCGCTGGGCGTGGTCGCCGTGCTCGGCCCCTTCAACTTTCCCCTGCACCTGGCCAACGGCCACATTATCCCGGCGCTGCTCTCCGGCAACACCGTGGTCGTCAAGCCCTCCGAGCTCACCGCCTCCTCGATGCAGCTCTACTTCGAGTGCATCGAGGAGGCCGATTTTCCCGCCGGCGTGATCAACCTCGTCCACGGCCCCGGCCCCGTCGGCGCCGCGCTCGCTGGCCACCCGAGCATCAACGCCGTGCTCTTCACCGGCTCTTATGAGACCGGCCTTCGCATCCAGCAGGCCACCTTGCACCAGCACTGGAAGCTCCTGGCCCTCGAGATGGGCGGCAAGAACACCTCGATCGTGCTCGAAGACGCCGATCTGGCCCAGGCCGCCCACGAGATCTTGATGGCCTCCTGTCTGACCACCGGCCAGCGCTGCAGCGCCACCAGCCGCATCGTGCTCCACGAGCAGATAGCCGACGCCTTCACCGAGCGCTTCGTCGAGCTCGTCTCCCGCGTCACCACCGGCGACGCCTTTGCCGACGACGCCTTCATGGGCCCGCTCGTCAACAAGGCCGCCTTCGACAAGTTCATCGGCGCCCAACAGCTCACCGAAAACGCCAACTTGACCCCACTGCTCGAAGGCGGCCCCGCTCGCCCCGACCTCGACGGCTATTTCGTCAAACCCGCCATCTGGCGCGCCCACAAGGTCGACCCTTCCGGCGCCCACCAGAGCTGCGAGATCTTCGGCCCCGACATCATCATCTACCACGCAAGCAACGACGACCACGCCGCCCACATCGCCAACGCCACCGAATACGGCCTCGCCATGAGCGTCTTCACCGCCGACGAGACCCGCTTCGACAACCTCGCCTACGAGCTCCAAACCGGCATCCTGAACATGAACCGCTCCACCGTCGGCGCCTCCAGCCGCCTGCCCTTTGGCGGCGTCAAAAAATCCGGCAACCACCGCCCCTCCGCCATCTTAGCCGGCCAATACTGCACCTTCCCCCAGTCCCAACTACGCCAGCGCGCCGGCTGGACCGACGACCAACTCCAAAAACCACCGCTCTCGCTGCTCCTCGGTAAATTTTGAGAACTGACGCAAGTGGAGCCACGCGCGCGTGGTTTTTTTCTCATTCACTCACGGCCTGAGTCACGCGCGCGTGGTTTTTTTCTCATTCACTCACGGCCTGAGCCACGCGCGTGTGGTTTTTTTCTCATTCACCCACGGCCTGAGCCACGCGCGCGTGCCAAATTCTCATTCGACCACGACCAGAGCCACGCGCGCGTGCCAAATTCTCATTCGACCACGAGCTGAGCGTTATCCACAGCCCGTCCCGCGTATTCTTTTAGCCCACCAGCTCACGAGCGGGGATCGCGCCTCACTCAAGAGCCAGCCCGCGCCCTCGCCCACGCTTTTGGCTCTCGAGTTGCTCTGAGGCCGTGCTCGCGCAGTGTTGAGCGGCTCAAAGAGCATGTCCACCGGGCCCCCCCGAAGCCCTTGCGGACAAGTTTCTCCTCGACAGCGTCGCCACCGTCCATGCCAAACTCGTCGAGCTCATTGCCATGCTCGAGCCGCAGGATGGATTTCATAAGACCGAGCGAGCCCTTATCCCCATCGTCGAGCAGTTCGGACGCACGATGACCGCCGCACTGCTGTCCCGTTTCGATATGGCCGCCGCGACCGTTCGCTTCGACGGCGTGCTCTACCGCAATGCCGGGCCCCGCCAGAAGACCTACCACACGCTGTGGGGCAAGGTCGGCGTGCGCCGCCGCGTCTTCGTGCCCGTGCATGACAGTGGCAGCGGGCAGCTCGTGCCCCTTGAGCGCCGTGCGGGGCTCATCAACGCGCGCACCACGCCCGCCGCCGCCCGCGCGATGGCCTTCGTCGTTCAGTCCGTGCCTGGCCGTGAGGCCCAAAAACTGTGCCAGGAACTTGGCGTGCTGCCCTACAGCCACGACACCCTCGATAAGCTCGCCAAAGGCCTTGGCCGGCTGTGGGAGGAGGACCGCGAGCGCTATGAGGATCGGCTCATCGAAGCGCTCGAGATCCCCGAGCGGGCGCACGGCATCTCGGTGGCGGTCGACCGTGTGCAGATAAGCGTCGACGAAACCCCGCCTGCGCCAGCGGGCAAGCCGGCAAAAGAGCGCGTCGTGGTGGGGCGCATGGCCTATTGCGCGAGCCTGACCCTGCACGACAAAAAGGGCGAACCGCTTTTGACGCGCCGTTATGGCCGTATGCCGCACGAGTCCGATGCGCTCATCCGCGAGCAACTTCTGTGGGATACCAAGAACATCTTGGGGCGGCGCTTTGACCTCGACCGCGTGGCTTTGAGCGACGGCGGTGTGGACATGCAGGGCTGGCTCGACAAAGACTTCCCTGACTGGACGAAATTGTGCGATTTCTACCACCTGTCGGGCTACCTCGGCAGCGCGCTCGGGGCGGTGCGCCTTACCCTGCCCGAGCGCGCGCAGCGCCTGGACGCGTGGAAGCACCGGCTGTCCTACGAGCAGGGCGCAGCCAAAGCGATCGTGGGCGAGCTGCGCGGCTGGAAGACGCGCGCCGAGGCGGTGCACACGGCCATCGGCTATATGGCCGCGCGCCTTGGGCGCATGGACTACGCGACGGTGCATGCGCGCGGGCTGCCGATAGGAAGCGGACATGTCGAGGCGACCTGCAAACAGCTCGTCACGGTGCGTATGAAACGTACGCGGCAGCGGTGGACGGTCGAAGGCGCTCAGAATATCCTCAACCTGCGCACGCTGGCTACGAGCGACTTGTGGGAGAAGGCGATGGACATCGTGCTGAAGAAGAGAGTCGAGCATGTCGAGGTACTCGAGGAATTCAGGCGAGCTGCGTGAAAAAATCAGTCATCAACAATCTGGCGTCATACCCATTGAAGCTGTCAATATCAACCCATGCCAACATACATCAACTATGTTGACAGGCTACCTGTGGCGCAAATCTAGTGCACGCCTCGTGAAATTCGTAACCGACTGAAATTGTAGGACATATGGCTGTTTTCTTCCCTCGTCCATCAAGGAGAAGCCATGAGACATCCTGCTCCCAGAATCGAGTTGCCCCTTCAAGTTCGAGAGATGCTCGAAGGGTGGACCAGACAGTACACTTTGGCCGCCCACTTCGTCTTGCGCGCGAAGATTCTGCTCGCGGCAAGCCAGGGCATCGCCCTCGGGCAAATTGCTCGCGACCTTGGCATCGAGCGAAACACCGTAAAGAAGTGGCGCCGACGCTGGCTCGAGGCGGCCCAGCGCTTAAGCCTCGTCGCCGATCAAGACCCCGCCTCGCTCGAAGACCAGATGCGCACGCTGCTAAGCGACGCGTCGCGTCCTGGCACGCCACCGACCTTTGAACCTGAGCAGATTGTGCGCATCGTTCGCCTGGCTTGTTCCGAGCCGCAAGAACATGGCGTCGAGGTGAGCCACTGGACGCCGGAGCTATTGGCCAAGACGGCGGTCCAGGAAGGGATCGTCGCGTCGATTTCGCCGGCCAGTGTGCGGCGCTTTTTAAAAACAAGCCGATCTCAAGCCTCATCGTTGCCGCGTGTGGGAGGCGCCGCCGCCTGATGATCTCGTCTTTCGCGCCCAGGTGCGTTTGATCAGCGCCCTCTATCAAGGCGCTCCACAGCTTGCTGAGCAAGGTGTGCGCGTGGCCAGCCTCGATGAGAAGTGCGGCATTCAGGGATAACAAGTTTTAGTTGTCCCCAACTCTACAGCTCTGATTCGCGGGCCCAAATTGTCCAACGTCTCTGGGAGGCGCTCTCCAAACACGACGTCAACACCCATACGCTCAACGGCGCCCAGCTCTCCTGAGTCGCGACCGAAAAGCCGAGCGCAAGCAACGTCGCTCAAAGTCGTGGCCTCAAGGGACCCGACTCACAAGTAACGACGCCATTTATTGCGTGTTCACAGGCCAGACCCAGTACCGCAGGCTGGCGAGGTCGTTGTGGGAGGTCACTGGCAAACGGAAACGGAAACGGAAACGGAAACGGAAACGGAATTACAGCAAAGGCCCCCACCGGCTCTTCGAGCCACCTCCCCACAAAGTGGGGAGGGTCAAAAGCCCCCACCGGCGCTAGCGCGCCACCTCCCCACAAAGTGGGGAGGGTCAAAAGCCCCCTTCCCTTCGGGCATCTTTCCCGAAGGACGCGCCTACTTGAACACCACCTTCTCCGTCAAAAACCCCAACACCGACCCATAATAGTGCTCGATGTTCTGAGCCCGCCGCCAACCATGCCCCTCGTCCTCGTAGACGTGGTACAGATGCGCCACCCCGCGCGCGCGCAGCGAGGCGACGATCGCCTCGGCCTGATCGAGCGGCACGACCTCGTCTTTGGCGCCGTGATAGACCGCCACCGGGTCCGTGATCTGATCGGCGAAAAAGAGCGGCGAGCGCTGGCGAAATATGTCGGCGGCGCCCGGCAGCTCGCCCAAGAGGCTGTCGTTGTAGTGCGCCTCGAACTTATGCGTGCCAAGCTGCAGGGCGAACAGATTCGAGATGCCGTACAGGCACACCCCGGCGGCAAACGTGCCGGGGTGTGTGACCAACGCCTGCAGCACGGTATAGCCGCCGGCGCTGCCGCCCAAGATCACGATCTTCGAGGGGTCGGCCAGGCCCTCGTCGGCCAAGAACTTCGCTGCGCCCACGGCGTCCTCGACATCGGCCACGCCCCACTGGCCGAGCAGCGCGTTCATGTAGGCGCGCCCGTAGCCGGTGCTGCCGCGGTAGTTGACGTCGAGCACGGCGAAGCCGCGCGTGGCGAAGAACTGGCTGTTCGCCTCGAAGTTTGCCCGGCGCTGCGAGGTCGGCCCGCCGTGGATCACGACGATCGCCGGCGGCTTTCCGGGGCTTTGAAAGCGCGTGCTGGTCGGCGCGTAGTAGTTGCCGAAGACCTCGACCTCGCCGCCGCCGCTATTGACCTTCCAGCGAACCGGCAGCATCGGGGCGAGCTCGTCTTGGCCAAGGCGCTCAGCCGAGCTATGGCGCTCAACGCAGGCCTTTTCGCCGACAGCCCAGCTCACCACGCGCGAAGGCGTCTGGCTCGAGGAGCCGATTAAGGCCACGCGCCGCTTGGAGGAGACCGCCGGCTGGCCGATGCTCTGGTAGGCGCCGAGCGCGCCGATCGCCTCGGGCGCGCCGTCGAGCGGGCAGCGCATCAAGGTCGAGACGCCCTGGGCGTTTCTGACGGCGACGATCTCGCGGCTGTCGGGCGTCCAGGCAAAGACGCGAACGCCCTGCACCCAGGCCGGGGCGCCGTACTCGACCTCACCGTCGGTGAGCTGGCGCACGGTGGCGCTCTCGAGATCGCGCACATAGATGTGCCACCAGCCGCTGGCGTCGCTGGCGTAGGCCAGATACCGCCCATCTGGCGAGAAGCTTGGCTGCAAGACGGCGACGTCGCTGCCGCCGGCCAGACACTCCACCGGGCCAAGCGAGATGCCGCCCTGATCAAAGTGCACGCGGGCCGTCTCCAGACGCGCGCCGTTCCAGGGCATCTGCGGGTGATCCCAGGCCACCCAGGCCAGCCGCTCGCTGGCGGGATGCCAGGCCGGCTGCATGTAGAAGTCGGCGCCGGCCATCAGCCGGGTCGGCCAGCGCTCGCCGCGCGTATCCACGGCGCCGAGCACGTCATTTTTGCCATCACAGTGCACATAAACCACCCAGCGCCCATCGGGCGAGACGGCGGGCGAGGCGAGCTTGCCAAAGCCGGGCGTGAGCGCGCGCGGTGAGCCGCGGTCGAGCTCGACGCGATAGAGACGACCGTCGCTGGCGGCAAAGTAGGCCGCCTCGCCGGCCACCGTAAACTCGCCGCCGCCGTAGCCGACGCCGCCACGCACGCTGAGCTCGGTGTTGAGATCGCGCGGCGCATCGCCGGGGCGCTTGACCACGAGCACGCCGCGCCCGTCGCGCCCCTCCAGCCAGACCAAGGACTCGCCGTCGCCGGCCCAGGCCACGTCGCCCAGGCGCAGCTCGCCGGCCAACGAGCCCGGCGTCAGCGGGCTGCTCCACATGCCAAATGTCTTCTCAATCTTCATGTCCACTCTCGCAGTGCCACAGACAACTCAAAAAAAAAGGAGGCCGAAGCCTCCCTGTTTGTCATTTTGATGTCAACGCATCAGGTCTCGATCAGGCCCAGGTTGCTGTCGTCGCGACGGTAGATCACGTTGATCGAGTTGGTCGCCGCGTTGGTGAAGACGAAGAACTGGCGCTCCTGGAGCAAGTCGAGCTGCAGGGCGGCCTCATCGATCGTCATCGGGCGCGCCTCGTACTGCGAGTTGCGAAGCAGGCGAACCGGCGAGCCCGAGGCCGTGGTGAGCACCTCACCGTTGCCGTTGAACTCGATGCCGTGGGTAGGCGCGCCGTTGGTCGGTGCACCGTTGGCGACTGAGGCTTGTCCGGCGGCGCTGATCTCGAGGCCCTCGGTCGGGCCGGGGTACAACTCGAAATCGTCGGCGAACTCACCATCGAACTCCGACTCCTCATCGAGCGAGGGTCCGGTGCTGATCACGCCCATCTTGAACAGCCTGGAGGCGCCGTTGGACGGATTGTGATCACGCAGGCGGTCCTTGTGGCGGCGTAGCTGCTTCTCGATCTTGTCGAGCGCCAGATCGATCGAGCTGTACATGTCTTCGCTGCGCTCGGTTCCTTTGACCGTCAGATTCTTGATCTGGAGGGTAAAATCAGCGATGTGCCAGAATTTCTCGACACTCATGACGACCGAAGCATCGACCTTCCCCTGAACGTACTTCTCGCAGATGTGCTCGAGCTTCTTGGTGGCATAGCTGCGAAGGGACGGCGAGGATTCCATGTGTCGAAACGAGACATTCGCGTTCATGTGAGACTCCTGGTTCAGTTAAGTGAGCAGCACCGTACAATCAGGACCCCAGCCCCCTCAAAAAAGAAAAACCATGCGCTTCGCAATACAGTGCTCCGGGTTCAACTCCGATCTTCGTCGACGTGGCATCCGATGCCTCGCGCCGTTTTGCGCCGCAGGGGCACAAGAGAAGAAAATTGAGAGCTGACCAGAGGTGTATTCCAAATGCATGGCCATTGAGGAGGGTGTTAAATGAGTCCTAAAAACAGGATAGCGCCAAATTTCTACAAGGGCTAGTTCATTTTGAGGGCCTCCACGATCAGAACATTTGCTTGCGCTTGGCGCTGGACAAGATCCCCATCGATTCGCGGTACTTGGCGACCGTGCGTCGGGCGATGTCGATATTGTCCGCGGCCAGCATCTCGACGATCTTGGAGTCGGAGAAAGGCCGGCGATCGTTTTCTTTGGTGATGATCTCGCGGATCTTGGCCTTGACCGCCTCGCTTGCCAGATCTTCGCCCTCGAGGTTGGTGATCGAGGAGTTGAAGAAGAATTTGAGCTCGAAGATCCCGCGCGGGGTATGCACGTACTTGTTGGTCGTGACGCGGCTCACGGTCGACTCGGACATCTCGATGTCCTCGGCCACGTCGCGCAGCACGAGCGGGCGCAGATGCTCGACGCCCTTGTCGAAGAAGTCGCGCTGAAACTTGATGATGCTCTCGGTGACCTTGACGATCGTCGACTGGCGGTTGTGGATCGAGCGAATCAACCACATCGCGCCGCGCAGCTTCTCCTGGATGTACTCTTTGACCTCGTCCTTCTCGCCACTGGCCTTCTTGCGGGCGAGCTCCTTGCGGTAGAAGTTCGAGATCTTGAGCTTGGGCATGCCGTCTTCGTTGAGCACGGGCACGTACTCGTCGCCGACCTTGTGGATGTAGATGTCCGGCGTGATATAGCGCGGCTCGGCGGTCTGGTATTCGCGCCCCGGGCGCGGCTCGAGCGTGGAGAGCAGCCGGGCTGCGGCCACCACCTTCTCGACGTCGATGCCCAGCTCGCGCGCGATCTTGTTGTAGCTCTTGCGCTCGAGGTTGGGGATGTGCTCGTCGATCAGAATCCTGAGCAAGGGCTCGTGGGGATAGAGCTTTCGCGCCTGAATGCGCAAGCACTCGCCCAGATTGCGCGCGGCCACGCCCACCGGATCGAACTCTTGGACGACGGCCAAGACGCGCTCAACCGCCTCGAGATCGGCGCCGGCATCATGGGCAATCTCGTCGATCGTCGAGCCCGAGAGCAGGCCGGCCTCATCGAGGTTGCCGATGATCAGCGTGCCGATATGCTCATCGGCCTGACTCAGCGCCGTGAGCCGAAGCTGGGTCATCAGGTGATCGACGAGCGAGACGCTCGTTGAGAGCGTCTGCTCGAGTGAGGGGTATTCGTCGTGGTTGAGGCCTTTGTACGAGTTCGAGGGCGCCGATGACGAGTAATTGTCGACATAGGCCTCCCAATCGACCTTGTCGATGTCACTGCCGTCGGCCTTGACCTCCCCGACCTTCTCGTTGGTTACGCGGCGCTCGCCCTGATCGAAATCCTGGCTGGGCAACGGATCGGACTCGTAGGACTCCGGAAGCTCCTCGAGCACGGGGTTTTCGACCATCTCCTGGCGAACTTCCGCGATGAGCTCCATGCGAGACAGCTGCAGAAGTTTGATCGCGTGCTGAAGCTGCGGCGTCATTCGCAGCGTCTGCGCCATCTTGACTTGTTGTCTGAGCTCCATCGCCATGGTCGTCGTCTCTTCTCGTGAGTTGTCGTTTCAACCCGCATTCCAGCGTCAACATCAGCGGCCACTATAAGGGAATTCAACCCGAGGAGCAAGTTATGGTATTCGGCCATGGTATAGCTTTTGCTAGAAGCGACCTTGCAGTGCCCCCCATTGACGGCGGCGTCTGCGCCCACGCGGAAGAAAATCGCGGCTGGCCGTTGTTGCTTGCTGTACGCTATGTTTCGCGACCACGAATCGCCCAACGCAAACCGAGCCGACGATGTCCCCATTACTTCGCGCCCTGTATCCTTGCCTGCTCGCTGCCCTGTTGCTGACTGCGCCCGCTTGCAACGAAGTAGACGCTCCCAACGCCCACCCGATCAATCCCACCTGGGACGACGTGGTCGAGTGGGACGGCCCCTACGATAAACCCTCTGGCGGTGGCACCACCAAGCCGGGCAATCGCGATACGTCGAGCCCTGTCGACGACGCAGACGCCGAGCAAGACGCCTCGCCGGCGGCTTGCACGCTGTTGCCGCGCACAAACCTGCGCGAGCCACTGCTTGCGCCCTGTTGCTTTCTCGATCGCGATTGCCAGACGAGCAGCCATCCCGACGCGGCTTTTATGCGCTGCTACGCCGAAAGCTGCACACCAGGCGGCGAGGGCGTCTGTCGCATCGCGCCGAGCGAGCCGGGGATCTGCTGGACGACACGCGACTGCCCCGAAGAACAGCGCTGCGTCGACGCCTTGTTTGGCACCTGCGAGTCGCCGCTGTTCGACGAGCATCCGGGCCTCTGCGTACGCTGATTCTCGAGCGAAGGGGTTTGGATTGGTTCCGTACGATGGGCATCCTGCCCATTGCGTACCAGGACCCGACGCGGTCGCAAAACGGCCGCGTTGCGCCAAGCTTTGCGGCGCAGCCATTATCCCAAAAAACACTTACGGGTGCTTAGGTTACATAAAAACCAGGGTGCCTACGTTATAGAGGCCAGGACCCATGGGCTCTGCCATGGTCCCGTCGCATTTTCTACAGGCAGTGCCTTCAAACCGTGGTGGGTGTTTTGTGCCCCCACCACGGTTGACGTCTCAAGGAGTTAGTTATGGCTGAAATCGATATTCAGCGCAAAAGTACCCCCATGTGGCCGTGGATTTTGGGCATCATCGTGGCCGTGGTCTTGATCATATTTCTCGTCGCGGGCCGTGAACGCCCGCAAGACACCCCCTTTGGTGGTGGCGTCGACACACCCACCGTGCAACCCGAAGGCGATGGAACGGGCACCACCGGCGAGCAAATCGGGCCCGGTATCGCCCCCGAAGGCCAGCAAGATCAGGCCACGCCTCCGAGCTACGAGCAGCCCGTGCGCTCACCGGATCAACCCGATCCCGGCGTCCAACCCGGCGGCGGCGGACCCGCCGACGACGGCACCCAACAAGGCCCAGGCGCCGCGCCGATGAATTTCCCCGGCTCCCAGGAGGGCACCGAGGGCTTCGAAGCGAGCGAGTTTGAGGCTGACGAGTTCGATCAAGAAGGGCAAGAAGGGCAAGAAGGGCAAGAAGGCATCGAAGGTGAGCCCGACCCCGGTGCCCGCCTCGAGATCGATCCTTATGGCGGCGGACAGATCGAGCCTGGCGACGACCAGCAGCGCGACGAGTCCACGCTCAGCGAGGAGGAGCAAGCCCAACTAGCCCAGCTCCAAGAAGAGCAGGCTGGCCAAGAACAAGGCGAGGAGGAGCTAGCCCCGATGGACGATGAAGAGGCCATCCAGGCGCCCCCAGAGGAGCTCGCGCAGATCGACGAGGACGATTACGCCCAGGCGCCTGGCGAGGACGATTACGCCCACCTCGACGACGAGTTCGCCGAAGCAGCCCAGGACGACGAGGCCCTCAACCAGGAAGGCTACGCGATGGCTCAACCCGGTGAGGTGCAGGCCTTCGTTCGGTTTCTCGACGAGAGCGAGAGCGAGGACGAGCAGGGCATCATCCAAGCCGCCACCGCCGACCATGAATACACCGCCAACGGGATTCGACGCTTGGCCGACGCGCTCTACGTGCTCTCCGATCACGAGAACATCGAGTTGGCCGAGCGCAGTGAGCGCCGTGATGCCTTAAACGATCTGGCCGACCAACTCCAAAGAGACCCCGCCTCCACCGAACACGCCAGCCAGGCGCAGGTCGCCTTTGCCCAGGCGGCGAGCTGGATGCAGGCCCTCCACGAGACGCTCTACCCGCAGGCCCAAGGCGAGGTCGAGGCCGTGCACAGCGCCGCTGAGAGCATCGACGTCGAAAGCCAATTGCTCGAGCAGCAAGAGGCCTTGCGCAACTTCTTCGAGCTGGCCAATGAAGCGATTCAGACCATGGGGCAAAGCCACAGCTGAGCCTGTGCGATAAAATCCCGGGCCAAACCTGGCCCAAATTAGCCCATCAAGCCTGACAACCTACCTGCAGGAGTAAATCATGCGAACAGATTCCGGTGAAGAATACGTCAATCGACTCGCCCGCCTCACCGACCTCGACGATTACGAGGTCTCCGATGACGATCCCGACGTGCGCGGCTGGGATGTCATCGATCGCCAGGGCATTCGGCTGGGGCGCGTCGACGAGCTGATCGTCGACCGCGATGCCCTCAAGGTGCGCTATCTGGCCGTCGAACTCGACGCCACTGGCGGCTCCGGCTTTCGCCTTGTGCCGATCGGGCTGGCCGCGCTCGACGAGGACGACGACATCGTCATCTTGAACCACATGGATGCCCAGAGCGTGACGAGCTGTCCGACCTACGACAGCCGGCCGATCTCACGCGAGTACGAGCAGCGCCTGATGAGCTCCTACAGGGCGTCGGCTTCCAAAATGGGCACCAAAGACGCCACGCGCACCGACCCGAGTGGCTCGCCCACGGCCGCGCCACGCGGCTTCTACGATGACACGCACTTCGATGAGAGCAGCTTCTATGGCGGACGGCGAAAAACCCGCGGCCCCATGCACTAGATGCACGAGCCGGCTCTCAGGCCTCGGCGCCCGGCTCGGGGCGAAATAGGAGCCGGCGCCCGATCTTTGCCAGCACGCTTCGCCGGGTGCCAAGGATGGTCTCGGCGAGCAGCACGAGCGTGATCAGAAAGAGAAATTTCGACCACAAGTTGACACGTCGCTGATTGGCGTGCGGTTGCGCGGAGGCCGCTGCGGCGTGCGCCTCAGCGCTGATCCAGGGCTCCAAGGCGTTGGCCGGCAAGGGGCGTAGATCGGAGCCGCGCACGTCGACGTTTACGCCCAAAGTCAGCTGATCGATGCGGTTGCGCTCGGCGCCGGACTCATCGTCGTCGGCCCAAAACTCATAAAAACCAGCCTCTTCGGCGACGAAGGCGACCTCGCCCTCGACGGGCTCGAGCACGAGGCGTCCGCCCGATGGCGTGTGCGCGATCACCCGCTCGTGGACGAGGCCGGCGACCTCGAGTCGCACGCGGCCACCGACAATATGTTTGGCCTCGCCGCGCGATGCCGAGCGGCGCGCAAGATACATCATCGTGCGCCTCATCAGGGGCAAGTAGGCCGTGCGAATGGGAAAGTCCGTCCATTCGCGATCGACGCTGGTGGTCATCATCACCACGCGGCCCTGGCCGACGCGCCGCTCGAGCAGCGCCGGCGCGTTGTCTTGGTAGGACAACAACACCGAGGATTGCTCGTCGGCCGGCGAGGGCTCGAGCAACATGTAGCTGAAGACCTGAACCGATTGAATCGATCCGCCGCCGGGCAGCGAGAACACCCGGAACACCGGATGGTCTCGGCGCGCGTGACCAAAACGCGTCGTCTTGACCGGCGCATCGGGATCGCTTCGCTCGGCGAGCTGCTTGAGGCCACGCAAGGGGCGCGGCAACAGCTCGCCGAATTGCTGATTATAGATCGCGGGATCGGCCTGCTCGCCCAGGGTAATGAACAAGCCACCGCCGTCTTCGACGAATTTAGCCAGCCTGGGCAGGCTCGCCGGTGCCAGGCGCGCGACGTTGGCCAGCACGACCACGTCAAAGCCCGCAAGCTCACGGTTTTCCAGACCATCGACGGTGGTCACCGTGGGCACGATTGGGCTCTCGCTCGAGGGCCCCGGGCTGAGCGCACGCATCAAGAAGAAGAGCTCGTCGTCTTGAGCGATGGTGCTGGGCTGCCCGTTGACGAGCAGCGCCCGCACGCGCTCGCGCGGATGGATCGTGAAGTGCCAGGTATCGTCTTCGGCCAGCGCGTCGGCGCCCACGATCTCGACGACGCACTTTTGGGCGCCGGCAGCCTCAATGCGGTGGCGAAAGGTGCTGGTGACGCTCTTTCCAGCAGCGACGTCGACGACGTCGGTGGCGACGAGCTGGCCACCGACCTTCAAGCGCAGCTCGACCTGTGAGGCATCGTGCTCCGAGAGGTTTCGAACGCTGGCGTCGATTTTCCAGGTGCGCTCCTGGGGCGTGCCCTCTTGTTCGTACTCGACGCCGATCATCGCCAGGTTGGTCACGGAGTCTTCGCCGCGCTGGCGCACCGAGACTTGTTCGATGGCGTAGCCAAGCGCGAGCTCTGGCTGGGTGCCATCGGCCAGAGATCCGCGGCTAAAATCACTGATCACGACGATCCGACGGTTGGGCAGCTGCGAGGTCGACAAGATGTCGGCCGCAGCCATCAAACCGCGATCGATCTCGCCAGGGCGTTGCGCCGTCGTGAGGTTGGCGACCGCGCGGCGTGCCTCGGCGTGGTCGCTGGTCAGGCGCGCCAATACGGCCTGCGAGGAGGTGGTGCTCACCACCGCCACCTCGTCCCAGGGGCGAAGGCGCCCGATCTGCTCATCGAGCGATCGCTTGGCGCGCGGCCACCAGTCGCCATGGGCCATGGAAAAACCCGTGTCGACGACGAAGACCACGGCCGTGGGCATACGCTCCTCGGCCGTGATCCCGCGGCTACTGAGCACGTAGGGCTTGGCCAGGGCCAGGGCCAAAAAGACCACCGCGAGCACGCGCAGCAAGAGCAAAATCCACTGGCGCACCTTGATGCTGCGCGCCACCTTCTGATTGGATTTTTGAAGTAATTTCAATGCCGGAAACGGCCTGCGCACGGCTTTCTGACGGTTGATCAGGTGCACGAGCAAGGGCACACCGCCGGCCAGCAAGCCGAGCAAGAACAAGGGCTCGAGAAAACTCACCGCCGCCTCCTGAGAAAGCGCAAGCATACCTCCTCGAGCGGCTCACTGGTCAGAAAGCGAAAATATCCCAGATCGCCCTCCTCGCTCTGTGCCTGCAACCACGCCAGATGCTCGCGCATCGCCACCAGGTAGCGCTCGCGCAGATCGTCGGGGTCGACGAGCAGCTTGCCCTCATCTTCGAGCCCCTCAAAGAGCGAGAGGCCCTCGTAGGGAAGCTCCACCTCGGCGCTGTCGAGCACGTGAAAGAGCACGACGTCGTTTCGTCGCTGGCGCAAGACGCGCAGAAAGCTCATCACCTCCTGATCGGCATCGAGCAGGTCGCTGAAGATCAAGATCAGGCTTCGCCCCTTGGCCCGCTCGGCGACCGTGCGAAGCGCGCCGACCAGATCCGTGCTGCCATCACCGCGCAGCTTCTCGAGCAGATGAAAGAGGTCATCGAGATGGCTGGATTTCGAGCTCGCCGGCAAAAAGTCGCGCGCGCTCTCGTCAAAGCTCAAGGCGCCCACGGCGTCGCCCTGGCGCATGAACAAATAGGCGAAGGCCGCCGCCAGGTAGCTGACATAGCGCAGCTTGGTCAGCGGCGCCTCCTCGCTTTGGAAGTTCATCGAGCCCGAGCCATCGATGATCAAATAGGCGCGCAGGTTGGTCTCGTCTTCGTACTGCTTGACGTAGTACTTGTCGGACTTGGCGAACACCTTCCAATCGACGTGCTTGAGCTCCTGGCCGGCGCTGTATTCGATGTACTCGGCGAACTCCACCGATCCTCCCCGGTGCGGGGAGCGGTGCATACCGGCCAAAATGCCTTCGACGAGCGTGCGCGCGCGAACGTGCATGCTGCCGAGTTTTTCCAACACGGCCGGATCGAGGTATGTCTGGCGAAGGCTCATCTGTGCAAAAGGGGCTTTAGGCGAGCAACTTCTCGATGATCGCGTCACTCGTGATGCGCTGGGCTTCGGCCTGAAAGTTGGTCAAGAGCCGGTGGCGCAAGATCGAGGGCGCGAGCGCCTTGATGTCGTCGATGCTGACGGTGAGCCGCCCGTTGAGCAAGGCGCGCGCCTTGCCGCTCAAGATCAGGTACTGGCTTGCCCGCGGGCCCGCCCCCCAACTCAAATACGATTTGACGAAGTCCGGAGCGGTCGGGTCTTCGGGGCGCGTCTTTCGCACCAGCCCGACGGCAAAGCGCACGACCTCGTCGCTGACCGGCACCCTCAAGACGAGTTCTTGCAGCTTGAGAATGGTCTCGGCGTCGAGCACCTTCTCGAGCGGCTCCTTGTAGCTGCTCGTCGTATTCTTGACGATGAGCAGCTCGTCATCGTGATCGGGATAGTCGACCTTGAGGTGGAACATGAAGCGGTCGAGCTGAGCCTCGGGCAAGGGATAGGTGCCCTCCTGCTCGATCGGGTTCTGGGTGGCAAAGACCAAAAAGGGCAGCTCGAGATCGTAGGTCTTGCCGCCGGCCGAAACCTTGTACTCCTGCATCGACTGCAGCAGCGCGGCCTGGGTCTTGGGCGGCGTGCGGTTGATCTCGTCGGCCAACAAGAGGTTGGTGAAGACCGGCCCCTTGATGAACTGAAAGAAGCGCTTGCCGGTGCTGTGATCCTCTTCGAGGATTTCGGTGCCGGTGATGTCGGCCGGCATCAGATCGGGGGTGAACTGGATGCGATTGAACTGCAAATTGAGGATCTCGGACAAGGTCGAGATCAACGAGGTCTTTGCCAGTCCCGGCACGCCCATGAGCAGGCAGTGGCCACGTGCAAAGAGCGCGATCAGCAAGTGCTCGATCAGCGCGTCCTGGCCGTAAATGCGCTTTCGCACCTGCTCGAGGATCGCGCTGCGCGCAGCCGCAATCTGTTCGACGCCGTGAAGGTCGGCTTCGCCGGCTGTGGCGCGCGGGTCTTCTTTCGGAGAAAATTCAGTAGCCATAAACTCGAAAAGGGGGCAGGTAGGAGGATTTGAGCAGCGCCAATGGGCCAATTCGCCCTGCGCCAAGAGCAGCCGTTACAACAGCAAGGCTTGTCGATTTACTTCCCAGGCTCGCACATATCGCGAAACCGCCGATCGAGCCAGATGTGTTCCAGGCCCAAAGCCAGCACTTTAGGCGTGCAGCTCGATTTGAGCGAAACTCGAGGCTTCGTCGCAACCTGCGCCGACGAGGCCCAGATGCAGGCGCAGATTGTGATCGCAGATCGGACCCAGCAGATCCTGGCGCGCCCGGACATCGCGGGACCAATCGGAGCCGTAGGTCGTCAGGATGCGTGCGATGATCGCCACCAGGTTATCCTGACCCTTCTTTCGAAAGGCATCGACCTCTTCGCGCTGAATCTCGAGCAACCGTGCCAGTGCCGTCTCGTCGGCGATCACCACCTGGTGGCGAGCGAGCGCACATTTCCACAGCGCGTTGAGTCGCACCGTATCGTGATCGTGGGAAATCGCCACGGCGACCAGGGCCGCAAGCTCGCGATCATGGTGGCGCAAGGCCGCTTGCTGGACCTGGTTGAGCGCAAAGACACGCCTTGCTTCGGAAAAAGCATGCAGATGAATCGTGATACGGGCTCCAGGCATGTCGACCTCTGACATGAACTTAGAACACAGCGTCTCGATGCCGAACGAATATGTGTCAGGTTCACCCAACACAATCGGCAAGAACACTCGGAATGATCAATTCATTACCACCGGCGCGCAGCGATTGCAAAGCGCGAATTGAATCCGGTGCCGTGAAAATTGAAGGTTTGCTGCCTTCTACAGCCACGAAGAGATGAGTTATCGAGCTGCCCGAGAGCGGTGTATGAAGCGCGAGCTTTGCCGGGCGCTCAGCCCAAAAGAGCGTTGCGGATGAGAAATGCTTCGAGCTCTTCAAGTGTCTTCTTTTCGTCCGAGAGCAACATGCAATCACTCTCGAGGCGTTTGAGCAAGGTGTGGGCGCGGCGCAAGTGACGCACGGCGGCATTGGCAACGGCGGGCTTGACCGTACGCTTGTGGCTGACATGGTAGACGCCCGTGCCGGCAATCAGAGGATTGGAGCGATGCTCGACGAGCGCTTCAACGGGCTCGATAGGCTCAAGCTCGAAGGCTGAATCGAAGGCCGAGTCAAGGGCCGACTCAAACACATATTCCTCGATCTCGACATCCGAGAGCACTTCGTCCAACGTATCAAGACTGATCTCTTGGGTCTTTTGGTCGTAAGCCACAGAGCACCTCCACTTTTTCGTAAACGCGTGCGCGAGTTGTTTTGGGTTTTCCCACACTTAGCGTACAACAACGCGCGCCCAAAAACCACTGGCGTGGTACGCACCAGCTCGAAGCGCTCATTAATCACTCGAGTGAGCAACTGGATGGAGACGCAGTGAGTCAACCGAACAAGGTCAAAGGTCTCATGGAGCGCACAGCGCGGTTTATTCTTCGCGTGATCAAGCACTTCTTTGGACAGAACAACGGCTTGCTGCTCTCGGGAGCCGTAGCCTACAACACCTTGTTGTCGGTGATTCCGCTGTGCGCGCTGATTTTGATCATCGCCTCGCATTTTATAGAGGAGCGCCAACTCTTGGTGACGATCTCCAGCGAGCTCGCCATGCTCGTGCCCGGCCAGGCTCAGGCGCTGACCGAGGCGCTCGCGGCCTTTATGTCCGAGCGCGAGGTCATCGGGGTGATCGGAATTTTGGTGCTGCTGTTTTTCAGCTCGATCGCCTTTCGCACCCTCGAAAACGCCATGGCCGTCATCTTTGGCCCATCGCCCAACAAGCCCAAGCGCAGCTTCTGGATGTCGGCCCTGTTGCCCTATATCTTCATCGTTGTGATGGGCATCGGTGTCATGGTGTTGACCACCATGACAGCGATCATCGATGCGCTGCCCGAGGAGGCTTTTCGCCTGCCCCTCGTGCACACCGAGATCTCGCTCGACCGTGCCTCGGCGATCATCTTGCACATCTTTGGCGTGATCGGCCTGACCTTGCTCTTTACGGCCATCTACAAGGTCATGCCGGCGACGACCATTCAGTTTCGGCGCGCGCTGATCGGCGGCGCGACGGCGACGCTGCTCTGGGAGATCGTGCGCTATTTTCTGATGTGGTATTTCACCAGCATTTCGCTGGTCAACGTCATCTATGGCTCCCTGGCCACCGTGATCATCGTCTTGCTGACGATGGAAGTTGCCGCGGTGATCGTGCTGCTCGGCGCTCAAGTCATCGCCGAGGTCGAGCGCAACGATCACGCCGGCGTGCCCTGGCACGAGGAGCTCCAGGAGGGAATTCGAAAGAAAATTGCCCTGGCGCGCGAAGCCCAGATTGCCCCCCTGCTCGACGATGAAGTCGCCTCCAACTCCGAGTTGTGAGCGCCCAAGCAAAATCACCGAACTCCTTTTTCCAGCCCAGCGATCGAGCACAAAAATAGTCCAGCAAAACCAACGTTGTCCTAACCTGCTCCAGTTTTGCCTTGCTCAAGCTCTCTAGATTTCTAGACTGAGTTCCGATTGCCATGGTGGTAATTGGTAGATTCAAGGTTTGTTCAGGGAGGATTTTTGATGAAACAACAATGGAGTGGACGCGCCGGCGCGCTGATTGCGATTGTCTTGTTACTCGCTGCTTGCAGCGATGACCCCGACCCCGTCCAGCCCCCAATCGCGGACGTCGGTTCAGATACGGCGCTCGACGTCGGGCCAGATAGCATAGACGAGGACGCCGATCCTGGTGACGACGCAAGCGAAGTCGACGCCAGCGAAGACACCTCTGACGACGCCGGTGACGCCGATCTTGACACCGATCCGGGGTTAGACTTCGACCCGAGCGTGGGCACTTGGAGCAACGACTACACCTCGCCTGGACTCTTGGGCGAGTCCGGTGCGCGCGTCAACAGCCTGCTGCGCGACGAAGATGGACGCATCTATGCCGGCGGCATGTTTTCCGTGGCAGGAAAGGCCCCGTCCAACAATGTGGCATGGTGGAATGGCACGATCTGGCAGCAAGTCGGCTACGGAATCGACATCGAAGTCGAGGCCATGGCGTTCGATGCCGAAGGCGCAATCTATGCTGGCGGAAGCGCCAGCAGCGGCGGCGGCGGCATTGGTATTGGCTTTGGCAGTACCAACTATTTGATGAAGTGGGATGGCCTGGACTGGGCCCACGTTGCGGCCTTTGATGCCGATTTTCGAAGCACGATCAACGCCCTGGCCGTCTTGCCCGATGGCAAGCTCGTCGTCGGCGGCATGTTTGATGCGATTGACGACGAGCCCTTCCTCAACCTGGCGCTCTGGGACGGCCAGAGCTGGAGCACGCTGGGCGGCCAGTCGCCCGACGGCACGGTGCGCACGATCGTGCGCCGAGCGAACGGCGACCTCTGCATTGGCGGCGACTTCGAGAAGGTCGGTGAGCTCGTCGTCAATCAGGTGGCGTGCTGGGATGGCACGGCTTGGCAGGCGCTTGGCGATGGCATGACAGGCTTTGTCAACGTGCTGCTCGAGCGTGAAGACGGCGACCTGATCGCCGGCGGCACCTTTGTCTTCATCACCGATTTTGACACGGGTGATTACCTGGCCAGCCTGGGTATCTGGGATGGCACGAGCTGGGAGTCGTTGGCCAACGGCGTTGAGAACGGCTTTATCAACGACGTTCGCGCGCTGGCCGAAGGCCCACAGGGCGAGCTCTATGTCGGCGGCACCTTTGGCATGGTCGGCAAAAATGCCCAGAACCTGGCGGCAAGACACATCGCGCGGCTCGACGGTGAAACCTGGTCAGCCCTCGGTGACGGCCTGAGCAATTCCGTGGGTGCCGTGCTTGGCAGCGTCGTCGGCACCAACGCGATCTTGGTCGACAACTTTGGCAGCGTCGTCGCCGCAGGACTGTTCTCAAACGCCGGCGACGCCTTCGCGATCAACGCCGCACTCTGGGAGAATGAGAGCTGGTCGGCGATCTCCGACGAGAACGCCACGTATCTGGGCCTGGGCGGGCTGATCAACGTCATGGAGGTGGCCGCAGATGGCTCGATCTACGCTGCCGGCTACTTTTCCCATGCCGGTGGTGTGGAGGCAGAGAACGTCGCGCGCCTTGGCGCCAATGGCTGGGAGGCGCTCGGCACCGGCCTCAACGGCGCGGTCTTTGCGATGGCCATCGACGCCCAGGGACGTGTCTATGCTGGTGGTGATTTCGCCAACATTCAGCCCAGCGGTGCGGCGTTCTTCGCGCGTTGGAACGGAGCGCTCTGGGAGCGTGTCGGCGAGAATCTCAACGGGCCAGCACGCACGATCTTGGTCGCACCCAACGGCGATCTCTATGTCGGCGGCGACTTCACCACCGCTGGCAATCTCGCCGTCGAGGGCATTGCGCGCTTTGATGGCACCGACTGGCACGCTGTCGGCGCAGGCTTTAATGAACGCGTCACCAGCCTCGCCATGACGCCCGACGGCACACTCTATGCGGGCGGCACCTTCACCGAGTCCAGCGATGGCGAGCCGTTGGACTATCTGGCGAGCTTCGACGGCACCGCCTGGCATCAGGTCGGCGGTGGGCTCGACAGCTACGTCTCGCATCTGACGGTCTACAAGGGGAAACTACTGGTCGCCGGCCAGTTCACGATGGCCGGTGAGACCGAGGGCAACTCGGTGGCCACCTGGGATGGCGAGCAATGGCAATCGCTGGGCGGCGGACTCTTCTACTTCTTCGAAGGCCTTGCTCCAGTCGTCTCCAATGTCGTGGTGCACCCGATCGGCGTGTTCGCTACGGGCACCTTCGAGCTCAGCGCACAGGGCACCGAGCTCAGCTACATCGCCTACTTCGACGGCACCGAGTGGAAGAATCTCGGTGAGGGCATCAGCGACCTCGGGGAGGCACTGATTGTCACCGACGACAGCTTGCTCGTCGGAGGGACGTTCACGCTGGCCGGTGGAATGCCCTCCTATGGCATGGCCCGCTGGGACTTCGCCAAAGAGTAAGCCACTCATTCGAGCTCGTAGTCCTTCATCTTTCGAAGCAAGGTATTTCGACCGATGTCGAGGGCGCGAGCACACGCCGAGCGGTTGCCCTCGTAGAGCTCAAGCAAATACTGAATATAGCGAGCCTCGATCTCGCGTAGGGTGGGCTGTCGGCCAAAATCCACCGGCTCAGGCGCGCTGCTCGACGTGGGCTGGTGCGCCTGCTCGTGCGTGCTCAACGCGCGCACCTTGCGTGTGGCGTCGGGTCGAGGCAGCGAGAGCGTCGACGGGCTGATCTCGAGATCGGAGAAGATCACCGCCGATTCGATACAGTTCTCCAGCTCGCGCACGTTTCCAGGCCAGTGATACTCGAGCAGCATACTCAGGGCATCGGGGCGCACCGGCACAACTGGACGGCTATGGCGGCGCGAGGCTTTGGTCACGAAGTGATTGATCAGGTGGATGAGATCGTCGCGCCCTCGCCCACGCAGCGCCGGCAGCTCGATCTGGACCACCCGCAGTCGATAGTAGAGGTCTTCGCGAAAGCGACCCTCGTCGACCAGGCGTTCGAGCTCACGGTTGGTTGCCGTGACGATGCGGATGTCGGCCTGCAGTCGGCGTGCGCTGCCCACCGGGCAGTAGCTGTGCTCTTGGAGCAAGGTGAGCAGCTTTCCCTGCAAGGTCAGCGGCAAATCTCCGATTTCATCGAGAAAGAGCGTGCCTGTGCTGGCGGCTTCGACCTTTCCGGGCATGCGGGTATGAGCGCCCGTGTAGGCGCCACGCTCATGGCCGAAGAGCTCGTTTTCCATGAGCCCTTCGGGCAGGGTCGTGCAGTCGACCTGGATAAAAGGGCCGGCTTTTCGTCCCGAGTTGTGGTGAAGCGCGCGCGCGATCAGCCCCTTACCGGTGCCCGACTCCCCACGAAGCAATACGGTCGCCTCCATGGGCGCGACGCGGCCGATCGTGCGAAAAACCTCGCGCATCGCTTCGCCGCGCCCGACGATGCGATTGAAGCCCTCGCCGATGTTGAGCGAATGTGCCTCGGGCTCGCCAGGCGCGGCCGTGGGCGCCGTCGTCGCAAGCGGACTTGCGCTGACACCCAGCGTCGTCTCCTCGAGCAGCGCCGCGGCTTGCTCCGAGAGGATCGCGAAGTTGCGCTGATCCGCTTCGCTAAAGATGCCATCTCGCTTGTTGAGCAGTTGCACGACGCCGATGAGCTTGCCCGCGCCGTTGTGAAGCGGTCCAGCGAGCATGGTGCGCGTCGTGTACCCGGTGAGATTGTCGACCGAGGGCCAGAAGCGGTGATCATCCTCGCAAAACGGCAAGTTGACCACGCGCCCACTACGCGCCACAAAGCCCGCCACCCCCTGCGAGGTGGGCACACGGATCTCGCCGATCTCGGGCAAATGCCCGGCGACGCTGACCAGCTCACAGCAGGCCTCGTCGAGCAAATAGATCGTGCCGCGATCGGCATCCATGAACTCGGCCATCACGTCGACGATGTGCTGAAGCAATTGGCCCGCACTGATCTCTTTGCGAATCAGCCCCCCGAGCGCCAGCAACAACGTGTCCTTCATGGCTTCTCGTCGAATGATGTGGTGTCTCTCTTCGATGCGTTCGTGGATGAGCATAGCACGTCACACCGCGTCTTGGGCAAATTGGAATGCCGGCGCACCCAGCTCGAAGCTCTGACGCTCGAAGCCGTTGTCGACGGCGAGCCTTGGGCCGGCTGCCCACCGCGCCATGGCGAGTTTCTGATCGAGGCGAGCATCGTCGTGCGAGGGATCATGGTGGGTGAGCACGAGGCGGCCAACGCCGGCCTCCCTGGCGACCTCGACCGCATCGAGCACGGTGGAGTGGCCAAAACCCTCGCGGCTGGCGTATTCCTCGGGAAAATACTGTGCATCCATGATGAGCACATCGGCACCGCGGGCCAACTCGACCAGGGCATCCCAACAGCCATGGCGCACCTCGACATCGCCCGTAAAGACGACGCTCGCACCTCGGTAATCGAGCCGAAAGCCGGTGCTACCCGAGGGATGACAAAGCTCGGTCCAGCGAACCGTCAGCTCACCTGAGCTGCTCACGCCTTCGGGTGCCAGCTCCTCAAAGCTCAAGCGTGCCGGCACGATGTCCAGCCCCACCGGAAAGGTAGGCTTCTTCATCTGGGCGTTGAGCACCTCGCGAAAGCTCAGCCCGTCACGCGAAACGGCGCGAAAGTCAAAGCGCGCCGCCGGGTTGAACAGGGGCGTGAAGAAGGGAAAACCCTGGATGTGATCCCAATGCATGTGAGTCTGCAAGAAGAGCGCTTCGCGGCATCCAAAGCCGTGATGTTTGCCCAGCTCGGCCAGGCCCGTTCCACAATCGATGATCACGCGCTTCGGCGTCTGGGCCAGCCCGTCGAAGATCTCGATCTCCACACAAGTCGTCGCGCCACCGTGGCGCAAAAATTGTGCGCCCGACACCGGAACGCTCCCCCTGGTTCCCCATAGTGTGACCTTAAGCATGGCAATCTCCTTTCGGTTGCAGTTGGTGTGTCAAGTTCTTCTGTTGACCTGCATCAGCAAAACCAATGCCAAGGCAAAAAACTCGAGCGAACCCGCCACCAAAGGCCCATAATAACCCTGTAAAAACAACGCACTAAACCGGTCCATCCGTCTCTGAGGACTGAGCGTGAGGCCAACTCGGGCAGGGATACATGGTCGGACTTCGACTGTTCGAAATTGGAACACGCAGTGTGCAAGTGCACCAATTTGGAACAGGGCGAAGGAGGTGCGCTCGCACCGCTGAGGCAAAGCCTGTTGTCGGGCCCAAAGATGTGTCTACCATTGCTGCCATGCCGTTAACTTGTTGAATTACATTGACCATTGTGGATGGAAGCAGGAATGTGTGTCGAAACCTTGAATAGGCGAATCTCGAAGTACCTTTGCTGGATGACGGCAGTTTTAATCAGTTCGGTTTTTGCGACCGGGTGCCCAGGTGACGACGATCCCGATCCGGTCAACGACGTCGGCCTCGACGTCACCGACGTCACCGACGTCGATGATGTGGTTGACGACGTGACCGATGTTGATCTCGACGTCGCAAGGGACGCCGATGTCGACCCGGACGTCGATCTCGATGCGGTCACCGATGTGGTCGATGACGTGGTCAATGACGTCATTGACACCGAGCAGGCTCAGATGATGCTCATTCACAACTCGGCCGATCCCAACGCCGCGCAAGTCGACATCTACATCAACGGAGAGCTTTGGGCCGACGATCTGTCCTACCGCTCAGGCGAAGGGTTTCGAAACGTGACGCCCGGCATCGCCATTGAGATCGCCGTCGCCGGCAGCGACAGCGCGACCGTCGCCGACGCGATCGCGACCTTTGGCCCGTATACATTGGAGGCGGACACGCGCTACATCTTCATCGCCAGCGGCGTCCTTGTGCCGGCGAACTTCACGGAGAATCCCCAAGATCGCGAAATCGCCTTTAATCTCGTGATGTTTGAGGATGCGCGCTTTCGATCGGACAACACCGAGGTTGACCAGACGCTGATCTTCCACGGTGTCACGGACGCACCGGCGATCAGCATACTCGCCAACAACGAGCTTCGCGTGGTCGAGAGCCTCTCCTATGGCGAGTTCACGGAGAACTACATCGACCTGCCCCGGGGCGTACTGGTCTTTGACGTTGAAGCTGTCGATGGCGACCGCGTGGCCTCCTTTCAGACGCCGTCACTCAGCGGGGGACAAGCATGGGTGCTGGTCGCATCGGGCTTTCTCGACGCCGCCCAGAACCCCAGCGCGCCGCTTCATGTGATTGCGTTTCCCACAGCAGCCAACGGTGCTCGCGTCGATGGCACGGTGCTCGAGCGCGCTGCACGCGTTCAGTTCGTCAACGATGTGGCCGATCCGG
This sequence comes from Lujinxingiaceae bacterium, assembly GCA_013697635.1. Classification (GTDB taxonomy): domain Bacteria; phylum Myxococcota_A; class Bradymonadia; order Bradymonadales; family Bradymonadaceae; genus JACCWM01. The sequence continues at coordinate 52,247 of JACCWM010000190.1, forward strand.
ACATCGGAACGATGGACGTCTTCATCAACGACCAATCGGTGGCGTTGGGGCTGGCATATCGCCACGCAACGGCATTTCGCACGCTGCCCTCAGGCACCAACCTCTCCTACGAGATTCGACGACCCGAGGGGGATGGCGGCGCAAGCGTGCTGACGCAGGTCGCGCAGTTTGAGCCCGGCCTGGCAAGCCTTGCCGTACTCAGCGGCGTAGTTGACCCCGATGACTTTACAGCCAACCCGGGCGGCGCCGATATCGGCCTGAACATCTTCACAACATCGATGGCCAGAGAGCGCGCCAATGGTGCAGAAACGGTCGGGATCATTTTGTTCCATGGCGTCACCGACGCTCCGGCGGTCGACATCGAGGTCACCATCGGCGCGGATCCGGACACCTTCGTCGCCCAAAATCTGGCCTACGGAGAGTTCAGCGAGCCGCTCGCCCTCGATGCCGGCACCTACACCCTGCAAGTGCGTGCGGCGGGCGATGCCACCGCCGTGGCGAACATTCCGCTGGCCATCGGCGGCTTAACCGGACAAGCGATCTCCGTTATCGCATCGGGCTTCTTGTCGCCCACGGGCACTCAACCCGGCTTTGCGCTGGTTGCAATCACGCCCGAGGGTGAGGCGACGGTGATCCCGGTCAACGGGCTCTAATACGAACGAGGTTCTTTGAGCCGGACCGATCGAAAGCCTCGGGCGGCCCAACCTTGGTGTTGGGCCGCCCGTTGTCGTTTGCCTCGCCATCCAACCGCCCGATCAACGCGTCAGCGGAATCCAGCCGGCTTCGATGGGGATCGTCGACTCCACGGCGGGCTCGAGGGCGGTCGCCTCTTTGCACGATGGTGCCCCCTCAGGGGCAGACTCGTCATCGGCACAGATCGAAAACTGTTGACGCCCTACTTTGGCGCGACTGAGCGCGGCGTTTTGACGGTAGTAGTCCTCCCAACTCAGGTGACCGAGAAAACGCATGTTGGCCAGGGCACGTTGAGCCTTGCCAAGGCGCGATGAAGGGATAAAGCCTGCCTTGAGTGCGCTGCCAAAGCGCACGGGGTTAGGCAAGATCGCGGCGAGCAAGACCATCTGGGCGACGTCGAGTTCGCTCGGATTGAGCGCAAAATAATACTCAGCAGCGTAGTGAATACCGTGAATCTGTGGGCCCCACTCAACCACGTTGAGGTAAATCTCGAGGATTCGCTCCTTGTCGAGCTCCGACTCGATTCGCCAGGTCAAGAATGCCTCCTGCAATTTTCGCGACAAGGTACGATCGTGGGTCAAGAAGAGATTCTTTGCGAGCTGCTGGCTGATCGTGCTGCCGCCACGCTCAAATGAGCCCTGGCGAAGATTGTGGACCATCGCCATGCGAAGTCCGACCCAATCCAGACCCGCGTGCTTGAGAAAGGATGCGTCCTCGGCCGCGAGCAGCGCCTGGGGCACGTGTGGCGGCAGGGCATCGTAGCTCGTCCAGGCCCCCGGACCGACGATGCGCACGCCGTGACCGGACACATCAGGGCTTGGAGCGCCCTCCCCTTTGAGAACGCGCACGTCGATATAGCGTCCGTCACGCAGCACCTCGACATCGCCACCAAAGCGTGCATCGAGCACCAGGCTGTCTGGATAGGCCGTATGGCCGGCCGTATCGAGGGAAAACTCGAAGTCGCCCTGCATACGAGCATCGCGCAACACACCGGTGAGCGCGGCGGGCAGACTGTCGAGCAGCAGAGGCGCGTGTAGACCCTCGCCGCGCATCGCAGCGACGAACGACCAGCCGGGAGTGGTGTCAACCACCTGGCCCCAGAAGTCGATCGGCGTTGCATGGCCTACGCCCAGCTTCCCGCCGGTGATGCTCAGGCTTCGACCGTTGATGTCAACGAGCATGTCCATCGTCAGCGCGACGCGCTCAAAACTCAGATTGCCGGTGGCCAGAAAGGGCAAGTGAACGGTGGTATCGCGCAACTGGGCGCGAATCTCGGTGGTGACCAGTCCCAATCTCAGATCGAGCGCGCTGTGCACGTGGCCATCGGCTAGCGCGCGGTGAAGTGGAGAGCGCGCCGAGACGATGCCGTGTGCATTGTGCAGGGCGAACTCCTTGATCAAAACATCGAGCGAGCCCCTTTGGGTCGCGAAATCCCAGCGTCCTTCCAGCTCGAGGTGGCCGCCGGCAACGTCTTGTAAACGCGCGCGACCAACCGCGCTGCCCGTCTTGTGCAGTTCCAGACTCGCATGTTCAACGTCAATCAACCGGCGCGTCGTCGACCCCAAAACAAGTTTGGAGCCTGATGTCGTGCACAGCATGCCTGTTTCGGTCAATTCGAGACGCAGATCCGGTGCCAGGATCGAGACGTCAACAGGCGTGCGCTCAAGGTGCAGCGCCAGTTGTTCGACATCGATGATGTACACAGAACAGCCAATACATGCGGTCACACGATCGAGTCGAGCTGTGAGGGGAAGGTCGGCGGCCAGGTAATCGCCTGGCTGAAAACCCGGCGCCTCGAAGCTTATCTGGCGCGCGTGAGCGGGGGCTATCTCATCGGTAGCAGATGGTGCGACGGAACCCAACGTCACAACAAACGCCAACCCGTCAGGCAAAACACCATGGCCCGTGGCCTCTTGAACGAGCGGAAAACCACCTTGCGGATCGAGCGTCGCCTCGAGGGTAAGCAACGTGACACCGGTGATCGGTTCAAACCCTGGCAGACCGCGCGCGTTCATACGCAGATCTTGCCCACTGAAGCTCGCCCCAGGGGCTAGATGGCGGGCGAGCGCATCGAGCTGGGCACGCAGGGAGCGCTGCGAGGTCGAGCGCTTGGTCTCCTGTTTGGAACGAGCCCGCTCGAACCATACTTCTCCACCCTCGACGCTCAACGCCTCGATGCGCAGCTCGCCGCGAATCAAATGCGCAAGCGACGGGCGCAGCCTGACGACATCAAAGTGGGCATAGACTTCGCCAATGCCGCGTCCCAGATGAACCTTGACGCCGTTAAGCCGAATGCCGCTCAGGCCGTCGGGCGCCATTGTCCCTACCTCCAAGGCCAGCCCGCTGTCTCTTGCGGCGGACTCCAACCGCTTGGAAACCAAACCACCAAGTACCCCTTGCGTGCGCGCTGCCCAACACATTGTGGCAGCCAGCAAGGCCCCCAGGCTCAAGACCACCAAAATGCGACAAGCCAGGGCGGCCCTCGAGCGAAGGTTGGCTGGATCGACAAGATTTTCTTCTGCCGACTCTTCGCGCGTCGGCTCGGACAGCGTCATGGTGCTCTTTATAAGTCAGCGAACGGGCATAAGTCCATCACAGCGCAAGCAAAACGCCGCTTTGCCAGGACCACTTGGCCTCGAGAGTGACTTTGTCACGGGCACTTTCAATCATTTATTATCGCTTTACGATCTTTTTAACTGGTCGAGCGCGCTTGATTCAACGCTCAATTTTCCGTACTGTAGCCGCAACACCCATTTAACGCTTTCACTCACTTTTTCCAGAAAGGGAGCGAAAACGTCGGTGAAGGGGCCGGCCCCGTCAGAACACTGGGGCGCGTACAATGTGTGCGCTCTCCACTAATTTACTTGGACGTGCGCACGAATGTGCACTGTCTTGCCGTACAAGGAGTAGTTATGTCGCTGAAACGCATTGAAATTACCGCCACCTACAACAACTTGACTTCGATTCAAATCGAGGCCCTGCGCGACGAAAAGATCAGCCTCTACTACACGGAGGAGATCACCGGAGTGATGATCGTTGGTGAGGGAAATTTGTGGATGGCGATCGAGGGCGACGAGACGACCGCCGACGCCGAGGTCGAGAGCCTCAGCCTCGATAGCAGGTTTCAAGACTTCGACGTACCTGCCGAAGGTGCAATCAACTCGCGCAAGTGGTCCAAGTGTTATTCTTACTACGAGTTGGAGACGCCCAAGGCCACCTGAGTCGCAGTCGACTCTCAGACTCTCAAGCCGGAGTGCTTGGCGGTCGATGTTTGTCAGCCAGGCTTCGGGCGCGCTGAACGCGCTCAACGTGCCCGCCCGCCTCGGCCAGGGCGGCCGCTCTTTCGGCGACGAGCACCATATCGGGCTCGATGACGTTGAGCTCACTCAAGATGGCGTCCGCCTCTTGGATGCATTGATCCCAACTCTCCCAATCGTTTGCCGTTGCCAGACAGGGTAGCGAAAAGACGAGCAAAAAGCCGATGAAGGCACGCCTGCCCATTCTTCGGGCTTCGCGCAAGCAGTTGTCGATTAGAGGCTGGGCTTGGTCGTAGCGAGCTCTTTGGATGTAAATAAGCGCGAGATTGGTGCGTGCGACCAGAGTATTACGCGCGCCGACGAGTTCGGCGTGGCTGAGCGCTCGATGATAAAGCTCTTCGGCTTCCTCTAATTGACCCTGAAAGCGTTTTATTTCGGCCAGACCGTTAAGGCAGTCTGAGATGCCCAGTGCACTGCGGTGTTGGGTCGCAACGGACATGGCCTTGGTCAGGTGGTACTGTGCCTGGTCATATTCTTGGCGGCGAATGGCGATGTTACTGAGTTCTTGATGCAAGTTGGCGCAGCGCAAGTCATCTTTCAGCGCTTCAGAGATCGAGGCAGCCTCGTGGAACAAGGCCGAGGCGGCCTCAAGGCAGCCTCGACGAAGCTGAATTTGCCCGGTGATCTGCAATGCCTTGGCCAGCCCATCGAGATCTCCTAATTGCCTGAAGATTTCACGCGCGCTGGACTGTAGAGCGAGCGCCTCATCCAAATCTCCCAACCAGCCCTTAGCATGGCCCATGTGCAGATAGGCACTGCCCATCAGGCTGCGCCAACCCCCAAAGAGCGCGCCCTCGAGTGCCTTTTGAGCGCAGGCGAGGGATTGCGTTGGCTGGGCACAGTTCATGTGCACCGTGGCCGCCAGAATCAGGCCGTCAACGCGGCGACGGTCGTGGACTGCCAGGGCGACGCGGTCCATTGCCTGGTCACGCCTCTCGAGCAACTCGAGAGCGCCCTGGGGATCGCCACCGTTGCGCAGGCGGCTTGCAGCATCAAGCAGGGGATCGATGGCCTCCTCGAATTCATCGGCTTCCAGCAAGTGGCGCGCCAGGCGCTCGGAGAAGTCGGGATGCTGGGCGCGCAGATTGCGCAGCATCAATGCGCAGGCTCGATTGTGAGCCTGCCAACGCCCGGACTCACGCGCCGTACGCTCAATGCTCTCGCGCAGCATCGAGTGGGCAAAGTGCCAGCCACTCTCGGACTCGTAGAGCAGGCGGCGTTGTAGAAGTGCTTCGGCCATCTCCCGGGGCGAGTCGATGAGAGCAGCCTGGCAAACTGCCTGCCACTCGTCCTGGTCAACATCCTGTCCAATGGTCGCAGCCAACTCGATGATGACGCGATCGTCGAAGCAGCGGTCAGCCAAAACCCGGTCGAGCGCCTCGCTCCAGATGCTGTGCAGCTCGTCTGGAATGTCGACTTGCTCGCCCTTTCGCAGCACGAAGCCGTCGATGCCGACCTCGAGCAAGCCACGCTGAACCCAATCCCCGACCAGTTGCTCGGCAAAGAGCGGGTTGCCGGCGGTTCGTGTCTCGACCAGGCGGGCGACGGTGCTGTCCAAGAACAGCAGGTCTCCAACCAGGCGCGTGCGATCGGCTCCTTCAAGCGGGCCGACAGCGAGCGTTTGCGTTTGTTCGCAGGCGATCAACGCGTTCAAATGGCGCTCCACCGGCGAGTCGGCCTCGACCAGATCATCGCGAATGGTCACGACGATCAGAGTCGGGGCGCCAGAATCGCGATCTTCGAGCATGAAGTGAGCGAAAGCCAGCGCATCGGCGCCCCAATGGGCATCGTCGAGCCAGACGATCGCCGGTCGTTCGGCACTGAGCCGCACGATATGGCGGCGAATCAGTGCATAGCGCTGTCGTGGGTCGCTAAAGCTCACGGGCAAGGAATGCGGATCGCTTAGTAGGGCTGGATGGATAAGCTCAGTCAGCGCCTCCCATTCGTATTCCTCGTGTAGGCCGACATTAGCCAATATTTTGCGCACTCGGGTCACGACCTCATCGCGGGGTTGACCAACGCAGCCGAGATTGCGCGAGAGCATGCGCGCGAGACCATCAGCGGGGCCGTTCATCGGGCTATGCGTTGCGCGAAGTCCAACGGCCGCGCCCACCTCGGCGGCGCGCTCTGTGAGCCAGAGCGCCAGGCGGCTCTTTCCGACTCCGGGTGGGCCTTTGATGACCACAACGCGGGTTTCACCGCCGTGAACCTCGCCCAGAGCGTTCCATAATACGTTGCGAGCGTCTTCACGCCCGACGAACGGTAGCCGACGGATTCCGTAAAGGCCAAGGCCCGCGCCGATGAGCTTCAGCGAGGCGGGCGCCCCGTTAGTGTGCTGCCACAAAGCGGGAAATGGAGGCTGTACGACCGGCAATGGCGTCGCCAACCCATCGGGGTCCGGCCTGAAATCAATCGGAATCAACCGGCGCCCGCTGTCATCGCACCCATGGGTCGCGCTGAAGCGCTTAAGCGAATACGACGGCATCGGTGCCGAAGAAACCGATGCCATTGTTGGCACGGATCTTTCCGAATCGAGACTGGCGAGCAGATCCAGCCAATCGTTGCCCGATGCTCCAATCTCATCGGAGCAATCGCCAATTTCCACAAGTCCATAGGCGGCGTCAGCGGCGCAGCGGTAACGCGCCGACGGACTCTTTTCGAGCAGCCTCAAAACCCAACGCTCAAAACCCTCAGGTACAGCCGAGCGCGCCCGGAGCGGGGCCGGTGGCTCGTCGAGGTGGGCGCGCGCGATCTGCACGATGTTCGCACCTTCGAAGGGCAGGTATCCGACGACCAACTCAAAGGCCAAACAGCCAAGCGCGTACAGGTCCGTCCACGGGCCATGGTCGCGCCAGCGCCCGTGAAATTGTTCGGGCGCCATGTATTGAGGTGTTCCGGCGGCATTTTGCCAGGCTGGCCCCTCCTCGAAGCGCTCCGTGATAAAGGCAAGGCCAAAATCGGAAAGCTTGATTCCTGGCCATCCCTCGGTGGGCTCATCGAGCAGTACGTTTGCAGGCTTCAAGTCGCGGTGGATCACGCCACGTGCATGGGCATGAGCGAGCGCGTCGAGCAGCGATAGCAACAGCGTTTTGAGCTGAATCCAGGAAAACACGCGCCCTTTGATGGAGTCGAGCGAGCCATAGGCCGCAAGCTCCATGGCCAAAAACGGGCTGTCGGCGAGCAGTTCGCCCTCCGAGAGGTATTCTGCCTCGTCATTGGCCAGGCCGTAGTCGAAGACCATCACGACGCCGGGGTGATGAAGTGCGGCGACGGCGCGTACCTCGTTGCGAAACGAGATCTGGAAGGTGGTTGCCAGTGCCTGCTTGTCGGTGATCGCCTTGACGGCGATAGGCACCTGTTGCTCGACATGGATCCCTTGCCACACAATACCCATGGCGCCCTTGCCTAAGGGGCGGTGCAGCTCAAAGGGGCCCAGACCAATGGCTTGGTGTTCCTGCCAAGATGGGTCAATCATCGAGCTCCCCAAAAGCTTGGTTCGGTCGCAACGATGAGATATTCCGCCATGGCAACGCTTGTATTCTAGTCAGTCAGCAAATTCAGATTTGGCGATCAGGCTGCCGGAAATCTAACCTGTATGGGGGAAAATGACCAGTGTATTCAATCCCACTTTGCCCGAGGTGACGAGGCGGAAATGCTCAACCTAAGGCTCTTTGAAGTTCTTCAGGCTTTGTGGCATGCTCGCCGCCGGCCCGGAAATGCCAGGTGGCGAAAGGTGTTCATATTCAAGTGGGTGGACGGCACGCGATGCCCCTTGGTACGACCCTTACCCGGCCAATAATTATGATCGAATGGCTTGAGCTCTTCGTCAGCACAGCGAGTTACTTGCAGATCGTTACAAAGCTTGCCCAGATGTCAGCCACGGAGGTCGTCCTTGTCTTTTTGGTCTCCAAGCCTGTTTTCGTTATGGTGGCGATTGGCGCGGTATTGAGCGGCGCCGATCGTCCTGAGCACTGCGAGCTTCTCCAAGACAGTGGCGAGCAGCCGTTGCATCGCCAGTAGATTCCCACGTGTTGCACGCCTGCAGTCTTAGCCGCAGGTCACGCCCAGTCATGTCACCGAAGCACATATGTCCGAAATTGAAGAAGTCGAACCGGTTGCTCCAAGGCCCCAATACACCTGGAAGGCTGCCGTGATCATCGGTCTGTGCGTGCTCGCCGTCGTGGCAGGCATCGGAGCCATAGGCCACATCTCGGGCACGGGTTGGTTTGGCTACCGCCAGGTGCTCTACGGCGGCGGCGAGCTGTATATTCTCAATTTGAGCGACGACGAGCGACTGGTGGTCGTCGACGGTCGCGCGCCGGTCGAAGTGCCCGCGCAAAATGCTCAGATGGTCGAGATCATTGGAGGAACCTCCCAGGTGATCATTCTTGATACGGCTCACCAACAAGTAGACAGCTACGAGGTCACCATTGACCGCTCGCACGCGTTGTTGAACATCTCCCAGGCCAGTTGTCTGGTGGTGGCCGACATCTCCTCGTTTTACGGCGGCAAGGCCAAAAAGCTCGCGTTTGTCGAATTCTTGCGCGAAGACCGGCGCGTTTACGTGCCCAACACAACCAACGTCGTATGGCCCCGTCGCAGCTTTCCGCCTCGCCTCGACGCTCAGGGTGGTCCCGGGCTGTGGATCGAGATCGTGGGCTGCCCGCTGCTCGACGAGCGCGACTACCTGGAGGCCTACATGGATGTGCGCCTTCAACAGCGTTTCGAGCGCAAGGAGTGAGGCCTTGTACCGATCCTGGCACCGTGGCACAATCCGCTGCGGGCCATGCCCCCCCAGGAGTAGAGCGTGTCAAAGTGGCCAACATTGTGGAAGGATTTGCCGCTGGCGGTGATCGACGTCGAGACGACAGGCCTCGACCCGCTGGGCGATCGCGTGATCGAGATCGGGATCATCCGCTTCGAGCATGGCGAGGTCGTTGAGACCTATGGCCAGCTGATCAATCCCGAGCGCTCCATCCCTGACGAGTCGGTCAAGATCACCGGGATCACAGACGCCGATGTGCAGGACAAGCCAACCTTTGCCGAGGTGGCCGGTGAGATCCATGCTCGCTTACAGGACGTGGGCCTTGTGGCCTACAATCTGAGCTTCGACCGCAGCTTCGTACGCCACGAATTGGAGCGCTGTGGGCTAAACTGGCCCGAAGAGGCGCCAACGCTCGATCCGTTGATCTTTGCGCGCCAGTTCTTCAAGAATCATCCGCGTAAAAACCTGGGCACGGTATCCAAACTGCTCGGTATACCGCTCGAGGAGGCCCACCGTGCTACCCATGATGCGACGGTGGCCGGTCGCGTGCTCTTTGCCTTCGCCGATCGGCTGCCTGAGGACCTCGCGCAATTGCTTCTTTTGCAGGCGCAGTGGGAGGCCGCGCAAGCCAGCGAGATGTCTGGCTGGCGAAACAACCGCGACGGAGCATTCGACTCGCTCTCTGATGCCCTGGGTGAGCAGCCCATCGGCCTTGGCCCAGCCTATATTTACGGTGACGAGGCCGACCCGTTACGCGCGCTCTACATGAGTGTGCCTGAAGCCACCGACTAAATCGCCTGGCTGGCACGGGATGACATGATGAAAAAGACAAATAATAACAACGCCAAACCCGAGACCCCCGAATCCAAGGTACAGCTGATCGTCGATGCCGAGTTGGAGCGTAACGAAGCTTTTCAACCCTGGTGGAGTGCGATGGCTCGTCCGCTCGAGGAGTTGCTCGGTTTCGTTCCTTCGGTGCGTGATACAAGAAGCGGGCGAAGCGCCGCGCGCCAGACCCGCATTGCCCTGGTCGTCATCGGCGTCTTGGTGATGGCGCTGGGCCAGCGGCCCTTGTGGATCGTGGTCGGCCTGACTTTGATGCTGCTTGCATTGGTGGTCCCGCTCGACGAGCTCAAAAAGCGCGGCTGGCTGGGTCACGTTCGAGGGCTTCGTGCAAGCCAGACGCGTCGGGTTCGAAGTGCTGCCAGCTTGGTCTTTGACGGCCGACGCATCGAGCTTCGCGAGGGAACGACGATGGTGCGCCGCGTGCTGGTCAACCGCGGCACCCACGAGGTGGAGCTACGACGGCGCGGCGCGCTGGTTTGTCTGGGAATCTTGGCCCCCTCGAGGCGAAAGCGCGAGGCGATCTGGATTTGCGCGAGCAATGCGCGCATCGACGCCGACACGCTCGCTGAGCTCGATGCCAGCGAAGTCGATCTGCCCGTGCATGTTGCCTCGGCGGATTGGGAGCAAATCTATGCGGCGCTCTCACCGCCGGCGCGGACGTTGGGACCATGAGTCACGCCATGCACCAAATCCTTGGCCCCGGCGGACTGCTCAGCCAGCGCCTGGAACGCTATGAGTATCGGCCCCAGCAGTTGGAGATGGCCAATAAGGTCGAGCGCGCCCTTGTCGAGCGTCGTCCTTTGATCGTCGAGGCGGCAACCGGAACCGGCAAGACTCTGGCCTATCTGATCCCGGCGCTGCTCTCTCAAAAGCGCGTCGTGGTGAGCACGGGAACCAAAGCCCTTCAGGAGCAGCTCTTTTACAAAGACATCCCCTTTTTGCGCGAGCACCTGCCCCACCCTTTTGACGCCGTCTTGCTCAAGGGGCGCAAGAATTATCTATGTAAGCTGCGCTTCTCAGAGATGACCCAAGAGCCGATGTTTCGCTCGCGCGAAGATATGCGCTTGTGGTCGACGATCGTGGAGTGGGCCTGCCACACCGAGACCGGTGATCGCGCAGAGATTGATGGACTGCCCGACAACTATGCAAGCTGGAACGACTTGTCGGTTGGCTCCGATGCATGTCTGGGAGCGCGCTGTCAGTTCTACGAAGGCTGCCACGTCACCAGGGCGCGCGAGCGCGCGCGCGAGGCCACGCTCATTGTCGTCAACCATCATCTCTTCTTTGCGGACCTGGCGCTTCGCGACCGTGGCCATGGCGAGGTTTTGCCGGAATACGATGCGGTGATCTTTGACGAGGCTCACCATCTCGAGGACGTGGCCACAGAATATTTCGGCATGAACGTGTCGAATTTTCGTTTCACCGAGCTTGCGAGCGACATTCAACGCACCCTGGACGTCGAAGAGATCTCCGACGACGGCGTCGAGGACGCACTTCGCGCGTTGGGCCGCCAATCCAACGACTTTTTCAGCTCGGTCGCACGCGGACTAAGCGATGGCCGCCACACACGCGACGTGATCCTCAGCGGAGATCGCCGTGAACAGGCCCAGTTTGCCTCGCGCGATATCAAAGCCGCACTCGAGGACGTGCGCGGCGCGCTCGCCCGACTCTCGCAATTGGGCGAGGTGGGCGACAGACTGGTCGGTCGAGCCAAGGAGCTCGGTGTCGAATTGAGCTTCGTACTCGAGGCTGACGATGGGCGCTTTGCCTTCATGGGTGACGTGCGCGACCGAGGCGTATTCCTGCAGGCAGCACCGATCGATCCCGGCGAGCTGTTGCGCGAAAAGCTACTCGACTGCCACGACAGCCTGGTATTCACATCGGCCACGCTCGCCAGTGGAGGAACGCTCGATTTTTTCAAGCAGCGCATGGGCATGGTGACCGCGGCTGGGCCAGCATTCGAGGTCGACGAAGCGATCCTGGCACCTGTTTTCAATTATCGTGATCAATGCCTGGTCTACGTTCCCCGCAAGCTTGGACCGCCCAACGACCCCCAGTTTTCGAGCAACATGGCCGTGATTGTCGAGTACCTGGTCGATATCACCAAAGGCCGGGCCTTCGTGCTGTTTACGAGTTACCAAAACCTCAATGCCGTCTATGACGAGCTCGCCCCGAAGCTGCGCGATAAGTACCCCCTGCTCAAGCAAGGCGATAAGTCACGCCGCGAGTTGCTCGACCAGTTTCGCTCAAATCCTGGCTCGATTCTCTTTGCCACGAGCTCGTTTTGGGAGGGGATCGATGTTGAGGGCGAAGCGTTGAGTTTGGTGATCATCGACAAGCTCCCATTTGCCAACCCCTCCGATCCGCTCACCAAGGCGCGACTCGATCATCTCGAAGCGCGCGGCGCCAACGCGTTTATGGATCTATCTGTGCCTACGGCTGCACTGAGCCTCAAGCAAGGCTTTGGACGGTTGATCCGTTCTCGCAGCGACGTCGGCATCGTTGCAATCCTCGACTCGCGCATCGCCCACAAGCGCTATGGACGCTATTTTTTGCAAACCCTGCCCCCGGCGCCAGTGGTTTGGACGGCCCCCGAGGTCAAGCGCTGGTGGCACAATCTTCACCAGAGCGTCTCAAGCGATTGATGGCGCGCGCCTGGCGCTCTCGGCGCTACCCCACGCGCTTTCGATACTGCGCAATGATGGCATCCTGCTGTGGGTGGCGACCGCGTTCAATGACGGCTTTGCCAGCCACGTAGACATCGCGAACAGCCGAAGCAGGCATACTAAGTGTGAGAGCTGAGAGCAGTGTCTCCTTGGTCGCGCCAATCAGACTGATGTGATCAAGGTCCAGGGTAGTAAAATCGGCAACGTGATTGGGAGCAAGGATGCCGGCAGCCAAATCGAGCGCACGCGCGCCGTTGCGAGTGGCCATCGGCCACAGCGCCCGCGCTGTCGAGTAGTCATGGTCGCGAGTGGCCAGGATGTTGCGGCGCTCGTGGCGCAAACGCTCATGGTATTCGACCAGACGCATTTCTTCGAAGATGTCGATCGTGGTCTGGCTATCACTGCCAAGCGCAACCTTGATTTGGCGTTCATTGAGCTCACGCGCTGGCAAAAAGCCATCACCCAGGTTTCGCTCGGTTGTGGGGCACGCGCAGATCGTGGGCCGGGTCTTTTCGAGCAGGTCGAGATCGTGGGCCGTCAGGTGGGTGGCATGCACGATCGTGGTCCTGGCGTTGAGCAGACCGACTTCATCGAGGAGTTCAATTGGACTTAACCGATATTCGGCTTGAGCCTGCAGGAGCTCGGCGCGCTGCTCACAGGCGTGAATATGCACGGGAAATTTTGTATTTGCGCCGTAACTGGTGATCGCATCGAGCCAGTCACGCGGCACGGCCCGAATGCTATGTGGAGCAAGGCCAAACGTCGTGGATTCGACGCCTTTGTAGTGGTCGTGAAGGTGTTCGAAGCGCTCGAGATACGAATCGCAGTCCGGCTCGATGAAGCGGCGCTGCCGAGGGTCTAAAGACGCCCCGAATCCGGCACGCGCATAGGCGACACGCAGCAAGCAGATGCGGATGCCGACGCTGTGCGCGGCAGCGACGATACGATGCGCAAGTTCGTTAGGATCGCCGTAAGGCGTACCATCGGGCTGATGATGCACATAGTGAAACTCTCCAACACTGGTTATGCCTCCCAAGGCCATTTCCAGAAACGCGAGTGCTGCGGTTGCCTCGATCTGCTCAGGTGAGAAACTCAGGGCGGCATCGTACATCCGCTCGCGCCAAGTCCAGAAGTCGTCGTCGGGACGGGCTGGGTCGCAAAACTCGGTTCGACCACGGATAGCACGCTGGAAGCTATGGCTGTGAACATTGAGCAGTCCGGGAACAAGCGCAACATTTCCTAACTCGATCACCTCAATTGACCGATCGAGCAATCCATCGAAACCGGCTGCCTCCTGGGAGCGGTGCAAGGCACAGATTTGGCCGCCAACAACGTCTAGTGCGCCACCTTCGACAAAGTCGAGGCCGTCGAGGATGTAGCGCGCGCGAAAGCGTTGGGCTTGTTGTAAGATCGGCATGGTCATATTAAGGGTGTAGGCATAGATGGCATGCACAGCTTAGCCACCCTTTCAACCGGGCGCAATCACCATACCTGGCACCCGATTTTCGCCATACCTGGCACCCGTTTTTCACCTCCTGACGAGGTGGAACAGAGCGAGGTATTGCCGAAGCTGCAGACCGGGTATAAATAGTTCGCTCATCGACGTTGCAAACCAAAGGAATGCAAACCTTTTGAATGGTGTCACGATGCCGTATTTGGTCCGCTGGACATGGATGTTTGTTCTGATGCTGTCGATCATCGGCGCCTGCACCAAGGAGCCGCAAGACAAGTTGCTCAAAGACATCGGGCACGATCTCGATATTAATGTCGACGCCCCAGGCGACGCGAATCAAAGCGAGGTTCATGCGGACACGCCAAGTCATGATGATGCCGACGCCGGGCCTTTGCTTTGTCCAGATCCTGTGGCTTGCCGCGACTTTGAGCGGCTGGTGGGCTGCAGCTGTGTGCATCGCCTCGACAGGCGCTGCGAAACTCAGGCCGACTGCCGCAGTCGCGAGCTTTGCACCGAAATCGACGATTACAAAGTTTGCATTTACACGCCTCGTGAGGTGAGCTTTTGTCCAGGTGCGCCCGGCTGCGATGGCCAGGGCGACGGCGTCTTGTTGGTTGGTGCAGCGAGCAAGGTGATTACGCCCGACGGCTTCGAAATCCCGACTGCCGAAGGGCTCAATGGGGAGACGATCAACTTCAATCCGCCAGCACGTGAGGGTCGCTGGCTCGATTGCGGCCTCGATGGCCTCTGTCCCAATGACGAGGGCTATCCTGGACCTGATGAGGGCGAGGCCGATGGGCTGATGCAAGGCATGTGGCTTGCTGGCTTTAGCATCGGTCGCCCGGCCGATCACTGTCCTGCGCAACTCATCGGCTGCGACCGGCCCGAGTGTTGCGTCTCGAAATTCGCTCACGACGATCTCAAAAGCCAGGTTGTTGTCTTTCGCCACAACAATACGACGGTGGCCTTCGTCGCGCTCGATATCATCGGGCTGTTTCACACCGACATCGAGACGATACGAAAGGCACTTCCCGAGGAGCTGGGAATCGACCTTCTCGTGGTCGGATCGACCCACAATCACCAGGCGCCCGATACCGTCGGCCAATGGGGCCCTGGCACGCCACTACCGAGCGAACCCGGCCGCTCACCGGCATTCATCGAGAAGATGGTCGATCAAACCGTGGCCGGCATCATCGAAGCCGTCGCTGCGCTCGAACCCGCCGATGTCAGCACGACCATCATTCAGGCAGGCACCCATGGGCTGGCGATCAACGACAGCCGGCCACCCTACATTTTCGACGACAACCTGCCGGTCATTCACGCTCGGTCGAAGGCAACAGGCCAGACGATCGCAACCATGCTCAGCTTTGGAAATCATGCCGAGGTTTTATGGTCGCAGAATCGCTTGATCACCTCGGATTATCCACACTTCGTGCGCAAATATATCGAGCAGGGATTGCCGCGCATCGAGGACGATGAGGGCAACGAGATCAAGCCGGCCTTGCCCGGTCTGGGCGGTGTGACGGTATTCTTTGCTGGTGCCGTGGGCGGATTGGTCAACCCGGGAGCCGGCGGAGCCGTCGACTACGCCGAAGAAGCCTTTGGCGGAGAGCGCCGTCACAGCTTCGCAGCAGCCGACGCCGTGGGCCAGAGCCTGGCCGCTCGGGTACTCTCGGCAGCCAAAGCAGGCGATTTGATCGCCCTTGAGAGCCCGGACCTACGCTTTGCTCGGCGAGAATTCCTGACGCCTATCGCCAACACGACCTTTCAGCTCGCCTCCTACGAGTTGCGCTTGATCGATCGCGATATTTACAACGTCACACGCAAGGGCAATCGCTACTTCCCATCACATCCGCAGGTGCTCGTTGAGGTTGCGGCCATTGGGCTTGGGGCGGTGACGATCTTTACAGCACCCGGTGAGGTCTTTCCCGAAACGCTGGTCGGCGGCTTTCCGGGTAAGGCACGTATCTGGGATCCCGTCGTCGGCGACATCGAAGGCCGCTCGACGCCACCAACCTGTGATGACCAAGGACTTCCAACGCCAAACGATGAAGGGAACTCGCCGTGCATCGTCAAAAAGTCACAAGAGAATCCGCCGGACTGGAGCAAGGCGCCAAGTGGACCCTATGTCTACGAGCGCGTGCCTGGCGAGTACCCGTTCTTCATTGGGCTCGGGATGGACTTTTTAGGCTACATGGTGCCCGCATATGACTACCAGGTGACCAACTACTTTACTCGACCTCCTGGCTCGCACTACGAAGAAACCAATGGCGCAGGCCCAGATCTGATCGTCGATTGGGAGCGCTCGCTCGACGAAGTCTTTTCGGCTTTGCCATGATGTCTTTGCTTGTTATGTCAGACCACGTGCACTCACATTGACCGAGATGAGTCGGGTGTCTAGCTTGGTGCGGGAGAAATCCAATCCGTCACCGACTCATCAACAAACGTAGTGGAGCACGCGATGAGAATCGACAAGTTCACGATCAAATCCCGAGAAGCGCTGGCAGACGCACAAGATTTGGCCGCCGATCGTGGACATCCTGAGGTGCGCCCAATTCACCTTTTGGACAGTCTGCTCGAGCAAAAAGATGGGATTGTCATTCCGATCATCAACAAGCTTGGCGTAGGCACCGATCGACTCAAGGCTGCGACCAAAAGCGCACTGGGGCGGCTGCCGCGTGTTGAGGGCGTGAGCGCCTCGGTCTCCAATTCTCTGGGTGACGTATTGCGAGCCGCTCAAAAAGAAGCCGACGCCCTTCGCGATGAATACGTCTCGACCGAACACTTGTTGTTGGCGCTGACCGCCGACAAGGGCGCGGCCGGCGAAGTGCTCAAGGGCCACGGGGTGAGCTCTGATTTGGTTCTCTCAGCGATGAACGAGGTGCGTGGCCACCAGCGCGTGACGGACATCAGCCCGGAGGGCAAGTACCAGGCGCTGGAGAAGTACACGCGTGATCTGACCGAGGCGGCCCGAAAGGGCAAGCTCGACCCGGTGATCGGTCGCGACGAGGAGATCCGGCGAGCGTTGCAGGTCTTAAGTCGGCGCACAAAGAATAATCCCGTACTCATCGGCGAGCCGGGCGTAGGCAAGACGGCCATCGCCGAGGGGATCGCACTTCGCATCGCTTCGGGTGACGTACCTGAGAGCTTGAAGGACAAGCGTGTCGTGTCACTCGATCTGGGCTCGCTGATCGCTGGCACCAAGTTTCGCGGCGAATTTGAGGATCGTCTCAAGGCGGTCATCCAAGAGATCGACGCCGCCGAGGGGCAGATCATCATCTTTATCGACGAATTGCACACCCTGGTGGGCGCCGGAGCGGCCGAAGGCTCAATGGACGCCTCCAACATGCTCAAGCCAGCCCTTGCACGCGGCGAATTGCGCTGCGTGGGCGCAACGACCCTGGCCGAGTACAGAAAGCACATCGAAAAGGACCCGGCTTTGGAGCGTCGCTTTCAGCCCATCCTGGTCGAAGAGCCAACGGTCGAGGACACCGTCACGATCCTTCGCGGCCTCAAGGAGCGCTACGAGGTTCATCACGGCATTCGAATCTCCGATGCCGCGATTGTGGCTGCCTCACAGCTGTCCAACCGCTATGTGACCGATCGCTTTTTGCCCGACAAAGCCATCGATCTGATCGACGAAGCAGCGGCTGGAGTCAAGATGGAGTTGGAGAGCCTGCCCCAGGATATCGATCGGATCGAGCGGCGTATTACTTCGCTCGAAATCGAGCGCCAGGCGCTCAAGAAGGAGGACGACGAGATCAGCCGCAAGCGGCGTGAAGAGGTCGAAAGCGAGATCGCCGAGTTGCGCGAGCGTGCCAGTGGTATGAAGGCACAGTGGATGCGTGAAAAGGAGATCATTGCCAAGCTGCGTGGACTCAAGGGCCAAATCGAGGACCTTCGCCTCGAGTACGAGCAAGCCGAAAGGGCCGGCAACCTCGATCGCGCCGCTGAGATCCGTTTCGGAATTTTGCCTCAAGCCGAGAGTGATCTCGCGCAGACCCAAAAGGAGCTCCAGGCGATCCAGACCGGAGGCAGCTTTCTTCGCGAAGAGGTCACTGACGAGGACATTGCCCGGATCATCTCGCGTTGGACGGGAATTCCGGTGCAGAAAATGCTGGAGAGTGAGCAGCGAAAGCTGCTCGAGATGGAAGATCGCCTCCACGAGCGGGTGGTCGGCCAGCATGAGGCCGTACAGGCCGTGGCCGACGCCGTGCGACGAACGCGCAGCGGCTTGCAAGACCCGCAACGCCCCATGGGCAGTTTCATCTTCTTGGGGCCGACGGGCGTCGGCAAAACCGAGCTTGCCCGCGCGCTCGCAGCTTTCTTGTTCGATGACGAACAAAATATGGTGCGCTTGGACATGTCCGAGTTCATGGAGCGCCACGCCGTCGCGCGCTTGATCGGCGCTCCACCGGGCTATGTCGGCTACGAGGAAGGCGGCTACCTCACCGAGCACGTGCGACGCCGGCCTTACACGGTCGTTTTGTTCGACGAAGTGGAAAAAGCCCACCCCGATGTCTTCAACATCTTGCTGCAGATCCTCGATGAGGGCCGCCTCACCGATGGTAAAGGCCGTACGGTCGATTTCACCAACACGGTGATCATCATGACGTCGAACATCGGCAGCCATTTCATCCAGGAGTTTATGCAATCCGATCCCCCAAGGGCGGAGTCACTGGTGATGAATGAGATGCGTCAGACCTTTCGCCCGGAGTTTCTCAATCGCGTCGACGACATTATTTTGTTCCACCCGCTGACACGCCACGAGATGGACTATATCGTCGACATTCAACTCAATCGGCTGCGCGCAATGCTTGCCGAGCGCGGCTTCGAACTCACGCTCAGTGATCAGGCGAAGACGTTGCTTGCTGACCGCGGCTATGATCCGGTCTACGGTGCGCGTCCGCTAAAGCGCGTGATTCAAAAAGACGTGCAGAATACGCTGGCCAAATCCTTGTTGGCCGGTCAATTTGCCCCTGGCAGCACGATTGTCATCGACGTCGCCGAGGGCGACCTCGTTTTCCGAAGCCAATAGCATTCACCCCAGCCTTCGCAGTTGCTCAATCTTGACAGCGCGCCATAACGACGTGTTTTTCCATGGCCATTCCAAAGTTCTTGCGTGGCATCGCCGATCGCTATTTCGCGATGCTCGTAAGTCTCTATCCACCCTATCTCGGCGCAGGTATCCGGGTGTCCTCGATGAGCCCTGATTTTCGGCGCTTTGAGGTGGAGATGCCTCTGCGTTTCTACAACCGTAATTATGTCGGCACCCACTTTGGCGGATCGCTCTTTGCGATGTGCGATCCCTTCTTCATGTTCATCCTGATGAAGAACCTGGGACCCGACTATATCGTTTGGGACAAAGCCACGACGATCCGATTTCGCCGCCCTGGGCGCGGCACGATGCGAGCCGTCTTTGAGTTGGGTGAGCAGGAACTCCTTGCCATCCGTGACGCGGCCGACACGAACGCCAAGTTCGAGCCCATATTGACGGTGCTGATCACGGATCAACGTGGCGAGACGGTGGCCGAGGTCAACAAAGTGCTCTACGTGCGTCGAAAGCACCAAGGCACCGGTTGCCAAGATGAAGTGCCGCCTTTATAGTCGCGGCGCCAGTGGCTGAGACAATTTACCGTGCCAGGCTCGAAGCTCCAGCGCTCAAACCCTTGATAACGTGAATGTTCTACAATGGGTGTTGGTTGTGTGGTTGTGCATGCGTTCGATAAGAATGCGGGACTTGATGAGAGAAGTATGACGAAGCAGCAAAAGACGAAGTTCGTCTTTATCACGGGCGGCGTTCTATCCAGCCTGGGTAAGGGGATTACGGCCTCAGCCGTCGGCGCTCTGATGGAGAATCGGGGGTTGAAGGTGACCTTCGTCAAGCTCGACCCCTACATCAACGTCGATCCTGGCACGATGAATCCTTTTCAGCACGGGGAAGTCTTCGTCACCGATGACGGCGCCGAGACCGACCTGGATCTGGGTCACTACGAACGGTTCACCAGCACACGGATGAGCCGTAACAACAATTTTACCACGGGTCAGGTTTACGATGCCGTGATCACACGCGAGCGTGAAGGTGGCTACCTGGGAGCGACGGTACAGGTCATTCCCCACATCACCGACGAGATCAAAGCCCGTGTACTCAAAGCAGCCGCGGGTGCAGACCTGGCGATGGTGGAGATTGGTGGCACCGTGGGCGACATTGAGTCACTGCCCTTTTTGGAAGCGATTCGCCAGCTTGGTATTGAGTTGGGTCGACAAAACGCGGTCTTCTTGCACGTGACGCTGGTGCCTTATGTGCCATCGGCCGACGAAGTTAAGACCAAGCCCACACAACATTCGGTCAAGGCTCTTCGTGAGATCGGAATTCAACCGGACTTCTTGGTGTGCCGCTCGGATCGGGATCTGACTGCCGATATCAAACGCAAGTTGTCGTTGTTTTGCAATGTGCAGCAGTCCCGCGTTATCACCGCTCGCGATGCTCAGTCCATCTATGAAGTCCCGCTATTGCTGGCGGAACAGGGCATCGACAATGAACTCTCTGAGGCGCTCAATATCTGGTCGCGCGCTGCGGACCTGACGGATTGGCGCCGAATCGTCGACCGTATCAAGAATCCTACCCATGCGGTCAATATTGCCATTGTCGGCAAGTACGTCGACTTGACGGACAGTTACAAATCGCTCAACGAGGCCTTGTTGCACGCCGGTATCGCCAATGACTCGCGGGTTTCATTGGATTTCATCGACTCCGAAGATTTGGGTTCACTCCAGACTTGCAAGGAGCGCTTGGCCAATTGTGATGGTGTGCTCGTCCCCGGTGGCTTTGGTCAACGCGGCATTGAAGGCAAGATCTTGGCGATCCAATTCGCACGCGAAAACAAGATCCCATTTTTCGGCATCTGTCTTGGCATGCAACTCGCGGTGGTCGAATATGCGCGCCATGTCTGTGGCCTGGAGCGCGCCAACAGTACCGAGTTTGATGAGAACACCCCAGAGCCCGTCATCAGTTTGATGGCGGATCAAGAGAAGGTCGTCAAGAAGGGCGGCTCCATGCGCCTTGGCACCTACGCGTGCAAACTCAAGGAGGGCTCACGGGCGGCATTGATTTACGCCGCGCCCCAAATTGAGGAACGACATCGCCACCGCTACGAGGTCAACAATGCCTACCGCGAAGCACTCGATAACCATGGCATGCTCATCAGCGGGACGAGCCCTGACGACGTGCTCGTCGAAATGATCGAGTTGGCAAACCATCCATGGTTCGTCGGATGCCAGGCACATCCTGAATTCAAGAGTCGCCCAACGGCTCCACATCCTCTTTTCACGAGTTATATCGCTGCTTGCGTGGCCCGCGTGTAGTCAGCCCGGCGGTGTTCTCACCCGATCAGTTTGTTCCACCGGCGCTTTTGGCTGCTTGTTTGTTTCTTCGCCCTGCCAGACGATGTGGTACGCACTGGCATGTGCCTGGCCTGATCGTCCCCGGCGGAAACTTCTCGCGTTTCCTCGTGTAAAGGCTTCGACGAGCCTTTTGATAGGCTTTGTGCACATTGTGGAGATGCTCGAGGTATTTCTTGACCTGCTCATCGCTTCCGAGCACGAGCGGCGCCGGCGAGAACTTGGGATAGACTGGGCGCTGCTCGCGCGTTCGACTCAACACGCCCTCGCGTCCCAGCACAGATTTTGGGCCGCGCGCTTCGCTTAATTTTATGCAGCGCAGCTCCAACTCCTTGAGCACAAGCTTGCGTTGTGCGAATTCATCCATTGCGGCAAGTCCCGGCAAGGGTGTGAGTTGAAACAACTTGGCCCGAGCAAGCTCGGCGCCTTGAATCTTATGTTGCCCTCTCCATGACACCGCGATCGCCTCCCCGCTCAAATGCATGCCAAGTGATGACACACCTGGAAAGTCGGATGGATCTTCGACCAAGTCGGCCGCACAGGGATTAGCCAACAGATAAATGAGCTTATCGAATGCGACTTGGTCGTTTTGGAGGACGACGCAGTTGTAGCGCTCAGGAAAAATTGAACCCCGTGCACGTCCACTGATCTTGTTGAGTCCCCGAGTGATTCCGGTTTGGAAGTGGGCCATGAACAGGTTCAAGTTAAGATGCGGTGCGCTCACGATCAGATGGAAGTGGTTGTTCATAAACACAAAGCCGTAGACGCAGATCTTGTACCTGAATGCCGCTCGCGCAAGGCAGTTGAGAAACAACGCATTCGTCTCGGAGCCAGATTGCAAAAAGAAGCGCTGCTCGAGACACCGGTTACTCACGAAATAGAGCAAATTGCTTTCCTGATAACGGATCTTGCGTGCCATGGGTCTCTCCCGTGGGTGCGAGGCTCGAGGCATACTGCAGCCAAAGCATCAAACATGATAATCGAGTGCAAAGAGCACCTGTGAGAACATCCAGGCAAGTGCTCAGCAATGTCACAAAGTGACATGCCAAAATTGCGGCTGATCTATTATCGAGCGCAAAGGAAAAAAGTTGCTTAGTTTTTGCCTTGGCCCCAAAAAAGTTCGGCGTCAACGGTGCCGTCAACGGTGCCAGGCATTGAGATCCGGGCCGTGCCTGGCACCGAAATCTCGACCGTATTTGGCGCCGAAGCTCCCCAAAAGTTGAGTGTTAGTCGTCTAGAATGACAATTGGTTGAACAAAGATTCCAGCTTATCCGGCGAGACGAGACTCTCGGCCGGGGCAAGGTTGATACCGATGCCTTGCGCGAACGCGGGCAGGCTTGACGAAGGGCTTGCTCCAAGACGGCCTTGGTCGGAATCAGCGCGGCGGATGCTGGCAAGAAAGTCTGCTAGTTCATGAGCGACGGGACAGCCTGGTTGCTCGCACAAGATTGCTAAATGTACACCTTGATCACCATCTACTCGGCTGGCGGCACTCCCAAAGACCATATAGGCCAAGCGCCGAGGCACCCGCACGCTCGGAGCGGCAGATCCGGCCTGACCGAAGGCTGCGAATTGGTCGCCGATCTGCGAGAGTTCTGGGATCAGTTCGCTCAATGCGCCAAACGCCTGACGGGACTGAGCATCGGGAGCCTTTTGAGGGCCCCAAACTCCGCTGTTTCGTCCTAAACGCAGGGTGATCCCTTGCGCGTTCTTACCAAGCCACCGCCAACCGGTGAAGGATCGCGCGTTCGAATGGTAGCCGATCCCCAAACCGAAGGTCGCGGACGTCGCCGATTCTAGCGATTCGAGCAACGCCAGCGCGGGAACATCGAAGTTCTCAGAAGCGACGGACAGTCCACCAGCCAAGGTTGAAAGAATATTTGGGCCTTGTGGCGCACCAGAATCGACGTTCTTCTGAAAGCGAGTCATTTCGACTGAAGGAAATGCTTTGATGATCGGCCCAAACCCTTCGATATAGATCAAAGCATCAGGACTCTGACCCGCGGCGGAGTGGGTAATCATCGTGGTATTACCATCGGATGCCCAGCGCCATTCGTCGAAATTCAACGGAACAACGCCCACCAGACCAGCTCCGAGAGGGATTGTTTGAAACGTAACCGTTGCCGCCTCTTCGGTTTCCGGTTCGCTTTCGAGTGCGCGCGAAATGGCGCGCTCAAAAGAAGAGTGGGCACCATCGGCGCCGCCCTTGTTGGAACGAGAACCCGCACGCAACTCCGGAAAAGCGTTTGCCGTTTCGATGATCGGAAACGCAATCAAGCGGGCCGCGGGCTTCTTGTTGCATGCTGACAAAGTGAGCATGCAAATAGCCAAGTAAATACAGGCCCAAGGCCGCCCATGAGGTGCATACCTGGCACTATGACAAGGCGCATACCTGGCACCGGTATCGTTTTGGTAATTTCGGGATGATGCCTTGCTCATTGGTCATCCTCGAGGGGCGCGAATGGATCGTCGATACCAATGCGCTCCCATGCCAGGTTGAGGGGAACGAATACCCAACTCTGAGGGAAAGCCGTCTGGATGGTCGCAACGCGTTGATATTGAACGGTCTCAATGGGAACGTAGAGCCTGTCCACTGGGTTCGTCGCGCCTGGCCGGGCAGGAAGATCCGACCACATTAGCAACGACTCGGCAAGTTTCGGGTGGGCTTCGCGCCAGGCTTCGATGCCTTTAGGGGCGTCGATGGCGGCGGCGGTCAAGACGCGGCGCTCGCGCATTGAGACGAACAGGCCTGCATCGATGCCACTATGCTTCAAGAGCATTGCCAGCAGCAGGCTCTGGGAGTCGCTCTCTCCGATTCGATAGAGCAGGGTATGAATCGGCGCGCGAAGACGCGCGCTTGCTACGAGCGCAGCGTTGGGGATGCCTTGAACAAAGCGGGCTATGTAGGCCTCGATGGCCTCGTGCTCGCCAGCACCGAGCGCAGACTCGAGACCGCGTTCCCGAAGCAGATCGGCCAATGGCCCAAGTGCTGGCCAACTCGCGATCGCCGTGGCGCAGGCCAGCGCCTGAAATGCACGAACACCCGGATCGTTGGCGAGTTGGCCCTCGGAGCCAAGGGGGACCTCATCGCCAGGACCGAGCGTCCAGATCGTGCGCGGAGCCCCCCAAATGGTGCCATCGTCTAGACCCAGTGCGGGGTTTTGAGATTGGGCCTGCAGTGTGGACTGAAGTTGATCAATGAGCTCGCGACGATCTGCTCCGAGCAACTCGGCAACGGTTTTGCGGTCAAAGCCAACATCGACCATCGCTTCACTGCCATCGTCGAAGTGCCAGCGATGCTTACACCACACCAAATCCGTTACACCGCCGTCCTGGCTGAACCAGCAACGCCCAATGTCGAAGACATCGCCCTCGCCTTGTTCACGCCCTGAGCCGTAGTGACCGACAAGCTTTCCGGCCTGGGTACTACCCTCAGGCCGAAGGCGGCTGTCTAGCCAGGTCAGCGCCCTCGCCCGAGCCTCACGCGCTGCACCCTTCTCGGCTTCGTCTGCACCCCGGCGGTTCGCGCGCTGACCGACAAGCTCGCCCTCGTCGCCCCAATGGTCGTAACGTGAGCGCAAACGATCGTGATAGAGCACACGCTCCAGATAGAGACGCGCAAGGCGCAGCAACAACTCAACGCCGTCTCGATGGATCGCACGCGCCGTACCGTTGCCGCCAGAGTGCAGGTCGTAGAGAAAAAAAGCGTCGGTCGAGGTCAAGACGTATTCCGGGCCTGGCGCCGCCTCTTGGACGTGGATCGCAAGCTCAATGCCGGTCTCGGCTCCGCGGTACATCGATGCCAGCACGGCACGCATTGCAGCTGCCACCAGACGCGCATCGTCAAGGGTCAGACGAGGTGCGGGCTCGCCATCGCGAAACGGTAGCTCGGGATTGGGGAAGATCACCAGTGCTGCCGTCTCCAGCGCCCCATTGAAAGTAGCATCACGGGCGTCCTGACCGTAAAAAATACGCTGGCGCACCTCGCCGAAGTTCGGGCCGAGACGATACGTCGCAATATGCTCTGTCGTGCAGCTCGCAGAACACAACCCAACCGCGATTGGATACTCGCCAATGAGCATCGGTTCGGGACCAAAGAAGGCGTCGCCCTGGGCCGATGCCGTGATACGCAGGCGTGTTCGTCGACGTGGGCTCGACACATCGTCGTTCAAAAACGGCTCAACGAAAATATCACCCTCAACCACGGCCTGGTTAGCCTCGCTGTCGCTGGAGCGAGCCTGGCCCACTACAATAAAGCGTCCCTGGGCGGTCTCAAAGATGCGCCCCGGGTAGTAAACATGACGTGCACTGTCGGTATCGACCTGGCGGATAACGCTGAGATTGGTGCGATCGCGCACGGCGCTGTTGCGACCCGAAGCAATCTCGACTTGCATGACACGCGGCGGAAGCTGGGCATGCTGAGCGTCCTCACGACTGTCCGGAGACTCCACAGCCCGCGAGAGTGCGCGCACGAAGAGGCGATCCTCGTAGTCATGGGCCTGGGCGTCGACATCGGTTCGTGCCTCGCTCAGGAGCACTCCAGCCTGCGCAAGCTCGTGTAATGTTATGGCCGTGGGATTGCCAAACACCTCGAGCACGTCGGCAACTTCCATCCAATGGTTGACCAAATCGGAGGCCAGATGCCGGTCAACGATCGCCCCGGACGGTGGACGCACGACGGGGCGAGGCAGATCACGCAACTCGTTGGCGAGTGAGGACCGCTCATTGAGCTCGGTGAGCGCCATCTCCTCATCGGGGTCCACAAGGGTAATCATGGCAATTGGCTCCGGGCGCCGAGTGGCGTCCTTCTTAGCCTGGGTAGAACCTCCTGGCTCGCCCGCATACTCAATGCTGCTGAACTCCGCGCCGGCGCGCGACAATCGCTCGAGCTCGCGGTTGACGGCACTGAAATGGCCGTGCAAAAAGACCACGCATGCCTGGGCGGGTTGCTCGGTGTGGTAGCGCGGTTCATCGCGCATGGCGAGCATTTGGCGGCCAAGGCGACGGCGCTCATCGCCGCAGGGGCGATAATGCCAGGGGATTGCCAGACGCTCGCAGGACTCAATTAGATCGCGTACGTCGAGATGCTCGCCCATTGCCGTTCGAAAGTCCGAAAGCCGGTAAAAGAGCTGGTGGCGTCCGAGGGTGTTCTGATCGACCTCCTGGTCGGGCTCGTCGGCCAGAAACTTGGTCGAGGGCTTTCCTGCCACGCTTTGGCGCGCACTCTGGGCGGCCTCTCGCTCCTCAGCTTCGGTGTTGCTGTGAGAGAAATGGCGAGCTACGGCATCAATACCGCAAAGCGAGCGAGCCCACGTCGGCATGTCGTGCATCATGTCGGCACCGAGCACGAGCATCATCGGAGCGTGCTCTTCGCCCAGCTGTCGCACGCTCAACAATTCGCGCACACGCAGGATCAGGCGGCGAAATGCCAGTTGAGCGTGGATCTCGACCGGGCCGCTAAACGATTCAATGTCGTCGACGACGATCAGCCCCAGATTCTCCAAAAAGGGCGCATAAACAACGCTATTGTCGAGCATGTTGACCACGAGCTGCTGCAAGCTACACACGATCACGTCCGGGATAATGCCCTGGGCTAGATCGTTGACGAGGTCTCCACCCACGCGACGGGCGCGGATGTTCCATCGCAGCGTCGATGGAGTCACCGCAGCCTGAATCGCATCGTAAATCGCGTCGGCCGCCTCGGAGTCACGCGCAACGACCAGTGTGGCGCGCGTGTGAACAAGCGCGTGGTTGCAGGCTGCAAGCGCCACCAACGTGGATTTTCCGGCGCCCTCGGGTGCAAGCACGATCTGATTTCGATGGCGCATCGTCTCGCGGTTCTCAATGCCGCTTGCAGCCGGCCCGTCGAGTCTGAGGGAGCGCTCGACCGTAGGTGGCTCGGTATGCACATAGGCCGCCATCGAGATGCTCGTCAGCACGGCATGTTGCATATAGGTCAGGCGTTTTGGCTCAGGCAGGATATCGACGAGCAACGGCGAAACGACACCTGCGCTGCGCTGATCGAGGCGCGTAAATGGCAATGGATCGACCGGTCGGGGAGCGCGCGATACTGTCGGTTTAGCGACGTTTAGCCGGCCCTCGAGATCGGCAACCACGTCGAACCAGCCCTTGGCTTCAACCGGCGCACGCTCAGTCGCCTCTTCTTTTTCCTCATCACCCAGCCGCGCAAAACCTTCGAGCTTTATGTGCAAGGCCCACGAAGCCCACAGCACCAAGGTGACGGCAAACATCGAAGCGCTAACCCGGTAGGGATCGCCACCGATGCTGACCCACGACCACAACAAAAACGGAATCGCAACCAGTGGCAGCCACTGTGCCCATTCGCGGTAGGAATGATCGATCTCAACCAGATTAGTCGTCGCGAACCAGTCTCGCCAGGCCGCCAAAACGCCTAGGTTTTCGCGTTCTTTGACCAGATTTCGACCCAAATCTTCGCCGTAAAAGAGACGCACGAAACGACCGACCCACCACCAAATGCTGAACCAGAGAACGGTTGCAACCAGGCCGGCCAGGTAGGGAAAGTTCTCCAACGGTAGATACCAGGCCAGCTCAGGGCGGTGGCCATATATCACGTATTGCCAGGCAGGAAAGTGTGCCGGCGCACCCAGATGAAGGCGGATCAACGGCTCGGCCAACAAGCACAGCAGATAAATGCCTGCGGTGATCAAGCCGGCCCACAAAAAACTCGGGCCAAGGCTTGCCACGAGCACGGGCTTGGGCTCGTCTTTTTTGTCCTCCTCGCCGGCCTTCTTCTTGGTGAGCACTTTGCTGACGGCGTTCAAGGCGGCGCCGATCAATCGGGCGGGCAGCGTGACCACGAAAATGGCGATACCTGGCACCGAGTACAAAAGCTCCTGGAACCAGATGGCAACAGGCTCATCGGGGGTCTTGTCGAGCTTTTTGACGAGGCGACGCTGCATCAGCCGCGAGACCAAATAGACGAGGCCAAGAATTGTGATGATGATCATGGCGCCGCGAAATGCACCGAGATTTCGCATCAGGTCGAGAGCGCGCGCGAAGGTCGTCCATACAAAGCTCATCAGCGCAGTGTAGGTTGCGCGAATGACCTCGAGCATGCCGGGCTTATTCATGCGACTCACCTGGCGGCGTGCCGTTTTGCGAGGCAAGCTCATGGACCACTGCGTTGATGCTGGCACGCAGGCCCTCGTGGCCGGTCAGATGCGTGATGGCAGTGTTTTTCGAACCTCCCGCTGCCCCCGGAGCGGATAGAGCGCTCTCATCTGGCAGGGACGTTCGGTCATAAAAGGATTCGAAGCGGCGCAGGTTGCGGATGCTCTCGGCGCGAACGCCTTGAACGAGCGAGAGGATATAGGCCGAATTCGGCAAGATTGGAGCTTCAATGACGTGCAGGGTCTCGGTGGTCGGTGGTGCGCCAGGCAAGCGGCGCGCTTTGTCAAAAACACGATGCAGAGCCGGATGGAGCACGAGCGAAGCGTCAGCCAAGACGCGCATGCCGTTGGGATCGAGACCTTCGAGGCCGCCAAAGCGCGCGCCGAAACCAACGTTGGCATAGTGGCGCGAGACAAAGCTTGCCAGTCGGCCCCCGACCTCTTCATCAAACGTGAGTTGGTCGCAAACCGGTTTGTTGACGATGTCTTGAAACTTAGCGCGACCGTAGGCCAGTACGACCTCGGTATCGGCCAGACATGCCTCTTTTCTCCACCGGGCGAAGCCTCCGACCTCGCGAATAAAGCGTGGCAATTCGGCGTCGAGTTCGCGCTCGCTACCGATTTGGCGACGGTAATAATCATCGAGAAATTCGGCATCAATGAGGCGCTCAATGGAGTCACCCGCACGCGTCCCAAAAAGTTGGCGCGTGTCGTCTTTGATCCTTTGATCGGCGTCGGTCGTTACGTGTGGGCGAACGCCAAGATCCTCGGCGCGCCGGCCGAGCTGGCTTTGCTGAATCTCGACGCTGCGGCTCAGGCGATAAGCAAGGCCATTGTCTTGAACGACCTGTTCATGAACCCGGGTCGAATAGTTGCGCGCAGCCAGCGCTGCAGTCAGACGCAGTCGCGCCGCAAAAAATGAGCGAATCGAAGGGCTCGCCGCAAAAATCGAGCTATCACTGCCTTCCACCACCCGGCGCGCGGCGTCCGCAAGAGAGCGCACACTCTCTTGAACCCGCTCGACGGCCAGGCGCATGTGCCGACGAAGGAGCCACAAGACTGGCAAAAACAAAAGTGCTCCGCCCACCAAGGGGCCAAGTGGCCCAAGGATGAACTCGAAGACATTGGGCTTGAGATTCAAATTGAGCGCTCGCGCGATCGCAAAACTCATCGGCGCACCCAACGCCGGCACCATGAGCAACCAGGTGGCGATCCCGATGCGCATTGGGAGGTCATCAGGCTTGTCGATCGCTGCTTCGACCACGGCGTTTCGTGCACCGGCGATCGGTGAGGTGTCAGGTATGCGATGGCGAACGCATAGTTCTTCGCTTTGTTGCTTGGCGAGCTCGGCCTCCTGAAGCTGGTCGCGAGTCATTGCCTGGAGCAAATTGAACCCCATCTGAGCGCTCTTGAGCCCACCTTGGCTTGCGTGCTCCTCAATCAGACCGTCACTGCATGTGCGCACGCGCACCAGTGTCTTGCCGAGATGGCCCGATGTATTGCGGCGCAGCTCGTCGATCATGTCATCCATATTGCCGCGACGGCGCGTCAGCGCCATCCAACTGTCATGGACCTCGCGAAACAACTCGTCTTCAAACCCAGAATTGAAAGCATCTTGCAGCGCGCGTGATGTACGCTCGGCGCTTATCACAATGCGATCTTCGATGCGCGCGGCGAGTCGGTCGGCCGCTCCCTTGGTTTGTTGGCGCAAGCGGCGGTCGGCATTTTCGACGAGTTCATTGATGGGCGGAGGCGCAAACGGCTCGGCAGACACCTCAGCCGCCTTGGTTCTATTCGTTTGGCGCAGGCGAGCAATCCCATCGCGCGCAAAGCGATTGGCCAGATATTCACGGGCACGCTCGGCCGGAAAATCGATCTCAAAACATGAGAAAGTCGCAAATACGTCATCACCGGCAGGTCCCACCGCCGTTTGGCGCAGCCAGGGATCGAGAGCGACATCGTTTCTCGCACCAAAGGTCACGAAGTCGCGTGTCTGGCGCACGGCGTCGCGAACGCTGAGCACCGAGCTTTCGGTCACGCGGCTGTTGATGAACACTTGAGAAATGCAGCGTACCTCGCGAGGAAGACTCTCTACCCAGCGGCGAACGCCTTGAATCGACTCGATAATCGCGGCCTCCTCGGCGCGGTTCTCCGCGCTAAAGTCAGCACCAAAAGCGTCCGCGGGGTTGGGCATCCAGATCAGGGGCACGATCGAAAGCGAGCGATCAAAGCCCTCGCGCGACGCACCAAAGATCGGACCGTAGGCACGCAGCAACTCGGCGTGCAACTCTCGAAGAAAGGTGCGCAGAGTGGTTCGACAAAATGGCTCGCTCATCTCAGCCACCACGTAAACCGTCAAGCGTGGCGGTCGCCGCGTCGGGGTCTGACGGTACTGAGAGAGCAGCGAAAAATTGAACAGATGGCGCACTTCATCGTTGATCGCTGCCCGAAAGCCAACAATACCAGATGCTTGCCCGGGCGCGCCGGGCGCACGGTCACTGCTGGCGGCATCGAGTTGGGCCGGAGAGAGCTTGACCTCACGAAAGAGTGTGCGAGCCCCCAGCGCCTGCGTTCCAAAGGGCAAGCCAAGGCTGGTCAAGCGCGCCGCGACGGCGCGCTCAGTCGTGCGCCCGGCCGGCTCTTGTTCCACGATCAAGTCGCGCAGAAAACTCGATGCTTCGTGTGGCAGCCTCGGGCCATCGACCCACACGTCGGCGCGCGCCTCGGGCAGGCTTGGAAAGACATCGTCCGCCTGGTTCTCGACCAAAGGGCGCACCAGCAACTCTCCCAGGATATTGAGCGACTGATGCAATGCATCGTCGGTTCCGTCGCGTTGGCGCTCATCCTGGGCCAGGTCGACATCCTCGATACGATTTCTTTGCAGATCGATCCACAGGCGGATCAGCCCGCGGTGCATCTCACGGCCCAGCGCGCGCAGGCGATCGGGCAGCCTGGGCTCCTGGCCTTGGTGAATCCTGGAGGAGTTATCATGATCGAAAAAGCCCAGTCTGAACATGCTGGCTTCAACGGGATGAAACTCGATGGTGCGCTCAGAGGAGAGTTCGTCTGCGGCCCAGCCGGTCGTCTCCCAGTCGACCCGAAGCAGCTGGGCCGGGTCAAGCGGTGATCTTAGATCGACCTTCGTAGGCGCAAACGGGGCGGGCGCGTGGATATCCAAGGCGCTCATCCCCTCCCAAGGCATCTCGCGATTTTTGGGTAATTGTTGACACCAGGCCTTCCAGCCAACCATGGGCTCGGGCGCAACACCCTCCAACAGGCCCTTCTTGTCGTCCTCAGTGAGCCAATCGCGCTCGAAAGGCAAGCGCACCGTCGTCGCTGTCTCGTCACCGTTTGAGCTCGGCCATCGCTCACTGATCCAGTCCCATGGCGACGGGTCACGGCCTTCGAGCAACGCCCGACAACGCCCGATGCAGCGCAACAAGATGCGCGGGCTGTGCCCGTGGCAGACGCGCTCAACGATCGGCGTCAGGAACATGTCGAGTTCGCTCGATCGCTGAGCCTGGGAGCGAAGCCGCTCCATTGCGACGATGGGATCAGGGCTGAGGTTTCGCCATTCAAAGTAGCGACGCCGCCGCAGCGCGCGGTGTTTATCGTCCTTTTCAACGACACCTGCATCGTGCGGCAATGCGACCTGGTAGGTGCCGTTATGGTAGCGGATCAGCCCCAAGGAGCGCAAAATCACCATATTCAACGCGAGGGACGGTAAATCATCCTCACCCACGTAGCGCGTGAGCGCCACCAGCGGCCTCTCCTTCTTTCGCCACGCTTCGCTGCTCCCATCGTCGTCAGGGCGTACATGCAAAAGCCGCAGATTCTTGAGTGAGGCATCGTGACCAGACGAGGTGCTCAACCACATCCAATCCTCACCCATGCGCTCGATCACCGCGAGTCCAAAGCGGCCCACCCCAACCACGATTGTTGGTGCTGGGTAGACGTTTGATGGGGCTTTGGGAGAAACTGGACTCATGATTACTGGCTTGAGGAGATCGCGTGATCGCGGCCTATGAGGCGCGCAAAGCATGGCCCCGAGTGGTGCCAGGTATCGACATTGGGTTGGTGCCAGGTAGGGGTCGGGAGCCCCGAACAGCTATTTCGACGCAGCACTATTCGTCACCAGAAAATGCCGTGGCCTTTTTGGGTGCTGGTGGAGCGATCGGTGAATCGGCAATCTCGAAGTCGCCGATGCGTAGACGCTCGAGCGTGGAGTTGAGTTCGTGCTCGCCCAGGGGGGCAAACAGTGAACGAAAGTTCTGGGGCACGGCCGTGTTTTGCTCGGGATTCTCCATCGCGCTCCAGCTCTCGTTGAAGCCACGTAAAATCTCCACGCTCTGGCGAAGGTTCTCCGAGGCCTCACGGGCACCGAGGCCGGCAGAATTGACACCGGCATCGCCACCCACGGTCATGCGCTCCTTTTCAAAGTTGCGTAACTCCTCGAGGAGGCCGTCGAGGGCTTCTTTGAGGCGGTTGAACGCGTCGGTGAAGTCGCGCAGGCGAAACTGCTGAACTGCGGTAGGACTGCTGCCGTACTGGGTACGTAGCTCGTCACGGCTGCGACGCCATTGAAAGGGCAACTCGACAATGCGGCTCAAGACCTGAGGAGCGATGCCCTCTCGTACGGCGTGGAGCAATTGTTGGTATGGCAGATATTTGACACGCTCCTCGGCCAGAATTTCGGGCAATCGCTCGATCGCCTCGGACATCGTGAAACCAAGTACAGCGTTGGGATTTTCGGCGTTGTTGCTTCCAATCATACCCAGCAAGGAACCGGGGCGATTGGGGTCGCGAAGCAGGTAGGTGCTGTCGCGAAAGATGATGTAGCCCTGCCCGTTGAGCTGATCGCGAATGGTCAACAGCGCAGCGAAGTTGATGATGTGATCGCGCAGCATCACCTGGCGGTGATACTCCTGGGCACTGTCCGGATCGAGATCGGGCAGGCTATTCTCCCAGTTCTTATCGATGTGCAAGACCTTGGAGCGCTTCGAGAGGTTCTTGAAGCGGTGGTAATAGTCCTTCATCTCGTCCATGCGCCCAAAGACGTACAGCGGAACGTTGAGCACGGCGCGGTAGAAAATGATCTCACGCGGGTTGTGCCAGCCGTCTTTAACCCACTTGAGTCCGCCGACACTGGCGCCACGAAGAGCCATTTCAATGCTGGTGTTTTCGAAGTTTGCGTCGATCGCGGCCAAAAAGACGTGGTTTGGGCGAACACCACCGTGCTGATCACGCGACTCGTCATAACTGCATAGCAAGGCGGCCTTCTCGGTGACGACGCGGCGCACCTTGTCACGCAGATAGTCCTGGTGGAGCGGCAGTCCCAGGTCGATCTGCTTTTCGCGGGGCTGCGCGCGGTACTGCGCCACGACCTCGCGCACGGCATCGGCACCGCGCGTTTGCATCTCCTCGAGATTGCTCATGTAGATCGCGCGGTAGGTGACCTCGAGCTCGAGAGCCATCGAGAGCGTGAGCCCATCGCGGCGCTCCTGGTCCTTGGCCTTGATGTCGCCGCCGATGTACGGTGTCAAGAACCGACTGGCATGGGCGCGAAGCGAGTCGTAGAGCTGCGTCAGTGAGGCCGTTGCCGTACCGGCGCCGCGAAGGCTGAGCTCGCGCACCGTACCGCTGAGCTGTTGTTGGACCTTCGGATTGCTCATGCTCAACTCAGGCAAACCAGTGATGCGGTCTTTGTAATAGAAGTCCCACATGCGCCGCCCATTCTCGATCTGGAGCGCCTCGGCATCGAGCACATACTGATTGGCCGAAGCGTCACCCTGCTCGCGCAGTCGATCGAGCTGACGGGTCTGCTCGCGCTCAAAGTCGTCAAAGCCCTGCTCGAGGGTGCGCATCACCTTGCCCGACTCACCCAGTTTATCGCGCAATTGGGTGCGAAGTTCGACGAACTCGCGGCGCACCTCATCGAAAGCGCGCTCGATCGCCTGGTCGAAGAGCCGATTGATCAAGTCCGGAGCATCCTTCTCCTTGACGCGATCGTCTTCACTCTGGCCGGTCAAATCCCAGCCTGGCCAGGCGGCGGGCTGGCGCATCTCTGTGCGCAACTCGTCGCGAAGCGCGAGCACAGCGAAGCGCTTGGCCGCCAGGCTGACCTCCTCGGTGTCGTCACCCATGAACTTGAGATCGAGCAGCTCTTCCATGCCCGGGTAAGTGATACCATGACCGGTAAAGCCGCTCATGAGAACGCGCATTCCGCGGCGCTTGAGCTCTTCGGACCAGTGCATCGCCTTGCCCGTCCACTCCCGCACGACCGAGTTTTTCTCGATCGTGTTGTCGGCGCGAAGTTGATCGGCGCCGGCCTGGATTTGAGTGCGAGCCGCCGCAAGCAGCGCCGGTTGCTGACCTTTTTGGGGACCACAGACCGCCTCGAGCACGAGCGCACCGATCGAAAAATTGAAGCCCCGATCAGCCAATTGTTCGCGGTCGGCCGTCACACGGTTTTGGTCAAAGGCCCAGCCACCATTCTCACGAGGAAACTCGCCCAGACGGTGGCCGTGGCGAAACATCTCCATGAAGCGATCGTAGGCGCCAGCGTCGTGCTCGCACTTGGCGAGCAGACGCACGCGTTTTTGAAAGAGACGGTCCCGCAAGACGTTGCGAATGCCTTCCTCTTTTTTGACGAAGTCAGCGAGTTTGACCGGGCGCGCGCCGTCTTCGTCGCGCTCGGTAACCTCGTAGAAAGGCTCCGAGTGTGTGCGAAGTTGCTGGTAGAGCGGCTCGCCAGGAATCGCGCCCAAGAAGCTGCTGCGCATCAGGCTCAGCGCGGTGGCGCGGCTGCAGTAGTCAACGATGCCGTCGACGGGCACGAGCAAGACGGCCGCGCCGTAAGAGCCATAAAACGAACTGAAGCCGATGATGCCCTTGGCCTCAAAATCGTGAGGCACCAGATAGCGTTGGTGCTGGGTGTAATTGTCGTAGTCACCGGCCTGTACGGCGAATAGCGGTGAGAACAACTGCAGGTAAAGGCCGTCGGCGGCGGCATTGATCGGGTTGGAGACACTAAACGATTCGGGCTTGTCGATGACGTACATGAACTCGAAAGGCTTGTCGCGCACCTTGGTCTTGGCCTCATCGGAAGGGTCGTAGTGAAACTCCAGGCCCCCCTCGGGATAAAACGACGAGTCAGGTGCACCAAGTTTCATCAGGTGCTCAGCCTCCTTGAGCGCAGCATAGCTGTTGGCAAAGGTGCCGTCCTTGTTGGCTCCGGTCTTGTCCTCGAAGACGCCGGGCAGCACACAGACGCCGATCATATTGGGCTTTCCAAGGGCGCGTGCTTGGTCGCGCAACATATAAGCCACGGGCAAATAGCTGCCTGAGCCAGTGCCGCCTGCAATCGAGAAGCACAACACGATGCGGATCTCTGAGCTGTCCAAGCGACGATGGCCGTGCTCGTGGCTCTTGAGTTGCTCGAGCAGGCGACGAAAGCGCGCCACCATGTTGCCGTGTTTTTTCTGGTAGTAGGAGCCAAGCCTTGATTCGATTCGAATCTGCCCGGCACCGGCCGTGTCACCGGCGCGAAACCGGTAGTTTTGAGGGACCCACTGGGTAAAATACGAATCCGCCTCAAGGAAGAGCTTGCCCGAAGCCAGGTTGGCATAAGCCTCTTTCTCGAAGTCGCTGATCAAAAACGACTCGTCGGCGTCCTCGCGGTACGACTCCAAATCATTGATGTTGGTGTCGATCAAAGCGAACTTGACCAAGTCCTGGTAGCGCTCCTTGAAATCTGTTCGTCGCTTCAGATGCTTGGCGACGCGCACGACCATCTGGCATCCGCAGCCTCCCAAACCGACGAACAACGTCGGTGAGATCGTGCTCGGCTTGGTAAGTAACTCGTCAACAACTAATTTCTGACGTTCGGACATGGAAGGTTCCTCAAGCAATCAGCTCTCGGTACCGGGTAACTGCACGTGGCGCTAAAGGTGGCAATTGGCCGGGATTGTGAGTCTGCTGCGTCATGACATGAATGGTAATTTCTTGAACTTGTGCATGTATGTTAGCTCGGCGATTGTGCGACAAAGGCCATGGATCGTCAACGTGTGTTGGTGTTGCTGAATCAGCCGATTCGCCATCCGGCCATGGTGTCGGGTTCACGGTCGGTGTGCATGGCGAGAAACTCCGTACGCCGGCGAAGGGTAACAATTTTGGCTTTGAAGTCTTCGTCGTCGATCGCCGCGTAGTCGTCCGTTTGCATTGTAAAGCTTCCAACGCGCTCACCTTCGGCTGGCGCCGTAAAAAAACTCATTCCACCGCGAGCGCTGACATAGATTTTGGCCAGCGCCTGGCGAGGATTCTTGCTGACAGTCTCAAAGAAATCCGCCTCCTCAATATGGCGCAAACCGGAGCGATCGACATTGCGCGAGGTGCTCAAATTGAGCTCACAGCACTCGTTGTAGGCTCGCCCCGGAAGCCCGAAGGCAAGCGGGTTGGCCTTGAGCCATGCGCGAGCACGACGCGTCACGGTCAAGTTACGTCGAAGCATGCGACGAACATCATCGGTTGCTCGAGTGTTGACCTTGGGTTCGCCGTATTCATCCCACTGCAGCGGAACGATGCGATCGACGAGACGGTCGCGATTGAGAAAGCTCGAGTTTCGATACATGTTGAACAAATACAGCAAGAGCAAGAGGCCAAGAATAGCCAATATCGAGCGCACGATCGTGGGGCCCCAGCAGCTCCAAAGTGTGGCCTCCTCAACGGTGATCTCGACGGGCACTCGGATCGGCGTGCGACTGCCGCTCGTTGGCACAAGGGCCAGCTCTGTTTTATAGACGCCCCCGTTGCAGCACGGATTGGAGATGACGCGCAAGCGAAGAGGCGGCGCCTGTTTGGCCGTGCTCTTGCCCGCTTCGAAGACCACGTCATGGGTCAGCGAGAATCGATTCCGATCGTCGCGCACGATTTTGGCCCGATCGTCGAGAAAAACCAGCTCGAGCTTGTCACCAGGCCAGTTGCTGCGCTCATCGGTGGCCGGAAAGATCGCCTGAAATCCGATGTCGCGCTGTTGGTTTCCACCCAGGCGCACGTTGAGATCTCTAATGTCGCCCGCTTTGACGGTGGTGGCGATCGACTCTGGAATCCCGATCTGATTGAGCAACGTTGCCCTAAACGGTATCACGACCGCAGGTGTTGGCGCCGAGTGGGCGCCGCGGTCAAACTCGATTCGAAGCGCCGTATCGAGCTCACGCTTAAATGCTGCCGGACCACAATAGGCAGCGACGCGCACAGCGACGGTGTAGGTTTGGTTGGGGCTGATTTCCTGAGTCTGCCCCTCCGGAACCCCGCTCAGCTCAAAGGTCACACACTCGGGCAGATCCTTTCGGCTCTCAACGACGAGCCGGCCTCGGTTGGCCGGAAAGTTCCCGCGCAACGTCAGCTCGTGGTATTGCTCGGTACCTGGCAGCAGATCTCCGAACTCGAATCGAGCCGGATCGGGCG
Organism: Lujinxingiaceae bacterium; assembly: GCA_013697635.1. Taxonomy (GTDB): domain Bacteria; phylum Myxococcota_A; class Bradymonadia; order Bradymonadales; family Bradymonadaceae; genus JACCWM01. Next base: position 90,005 of record JACCWM010000190.1, read on the forward strand.
AGATACGGCGCGACGACACTTGCAGGTTTCGCGACGCTCCACGAATCGAGGCGCCGGGCCCTGTGCCTGCCGAACTGAGCGTGATCAGGGGCATAAAGATGTGGTCGCCCTCCTCCATATTGACGCGCTCGAAGACGAAGCGGGGCGCATCACCCTGGCGGTTTGCCGGCAAGTCGGCTGGCTTGGTATTCTTGGACGAGATGTAGCGAACGCGAGCTTCGGTTCCGCGACCGGCGACATCGGCCGTCACGGGCTGGCCATCCTCGTTGACGAGATCGATCGTGGCGCAGACGCCCGCACCGACTTCTACAAAATTGGTATCCTGCCCGCTCTGGCCGCAGCGCCCCTCACTGATCTGCATGTTCACAAACAGGCGGTACTCCGGCAAAGCGACCACTTTCCAGTCATTGCCGGCCCCCGTGACGGCGATGGTGACCGGCGTCGAGCCTGGTCGATAGTCGAGCGCAGCGTAGCGGAAGCGCTTTCCATCTTGATACTGATGGACGCCGGTTCGTGCAGCACCGAGCAGCGTGGGCGTGTCGCCCTTGACGGTGGGATTGATCACGAACTGCAGGTCTTGTCCCTTGTCTGGCGCAACCGCAAGCAATCGCATGCGCCGTGCGCCTTTGTGGGCCTCGAGAACGCGCTTGGAAGGGGTGAGCAAATAGGTCTCATAGCCCTGCGAGCGAGAGAGCATACTTGCAAAGGGTTGCAAGATTTCGGTTGGGTCATCGGCGCCCACTTCGGCCGACGTACCACCAGTTTCCGTGGCGAGTGTGACCAGCGAGCGCGAATAGACGCGTCCGCGCCAGCGCAGCAGGTAGAACTGAAAGAGTCCGTCATTGTGCGCGCGCAGCCCCCGAAGAAAGCTTGCAGCGCTGGGCTCACGACCGGTGCATTCGCCGTCGGTCAAGAAGATCACGACCTGCATGACGTTGGGGCGATAGGCGTTATTGAGCTGTGTCTTGACCGCCTCGAGTGCCGAGTCGCAGGGCGTATGTTTGCCAGGATACTTGGCGATGACGCCATCGAGTTCGAGCATCCGCTCCAACGCCTTTCGGTTGTCAGCCAGCGCCGCGATCGGCGTCAGCGCTTCGCCATCAGCCGGTCCGTTGAGGCGCACGATCGAGACCTCATCGCGGTCGTCGAGCATACTCAAGAGCGAGCGTGTACCAAAAACCGCCAGACGTTCGGGATCGGCCGCTGGTCCATCGCTGGTGCGCACACGCATGCTGCCCGAGTCGTCGATGATAAAGACGAACTGGGCGGTGCGTCCCTGGGCGGACGACAGCTCGGTTTGAGCAAGAGCATCGGATAAATCCCAACACAGCGCCGCAGCCCAAACGGCCCCCAGACACAGCAGAAACCTGATGGCCACAAGCGATGTTGTCCGTGGCCATCTCAAGAAGTGATCGAACAAACTCACACGCCGCTCCACCGAAGGTTCGCGCCCTGGGGCGAAACCGGGATCTAGGGCCCAAGTCGGCTCCAAAAGCGCTCCGAAGAGGAGCCCCAAGGTCGCACCTTGTGAACAGAGTGTCAACTTTTGCGCAAGGTTGCCGGCTCACTTGCATCGACAGGGTTGACTTTGACCGCGAGGCCATCGAATTTAGCAGCAGTACTTTCCATTGACCTGCTGAAATCTGCATCGGCTCAATACCATGGCAAAGAAACCCCTGCGCTTCGCGATCGGACGATCACTGCTGCTCGGCTCGGTTGCAACAATGTCTGAGGTAGACGTTTCACTATGAGCTTTGCCATTGACTTGACTGTGACGACCGACGTTCTGGGCCGATTTCATCGCAAATTGATGAAGCGCCGCGGAGGCCTGGACTGGGCTAGTTTCGATGCGTCCGCCTACGACCCGAAGCTCGTCGACAATGCCCGCCAACAGTGGGCCGGCCGCTCCCTGGCGGAGTACCAGTCGACCTCCCAGTTTAGCCAGCTTTTGCACCGGCTGGCTTTGGTCGGTGCGCCCTTGGAACTCATCGGGGCTGCTACGCGCCTGGTGACCGACGAGTGCCGCCATGCTGAGCTGTGCGCGCGCATGGCGGACGTCTTGGGCGGTCGTGATGGGTTTATCGTACCGGCGGATTCGCTCTCACTGTTCGATGCTGAGACCGACCCGTGGGTGGCAATTTATCGCACCGTTTTGTCCGTTTGCTGCTTTGGCGAAACCCTCTCGGTGCCCATGCTCGACGCGATTGCCACGGTCGCTACGGCTCCGCTGGCCCAGGCCGTCGCCGAGATCATTGCTGCCGACGAGGAGTACCACTCGACCTATGGCTGGGAGCTCTTGACGTGGCTGACACCTCGCTTGACGGGCGAACAACGCGACAAGGTTGGCTCCCGGCTGCCACTGGTCATGGGTCAGTTCGAGCGTGCCTGCGGCGCCGGACCTGCGATCCTCGAGACGCTGGCGGGCACAGAAATCACCGTTGAGCATGGCGCGCCCAATCTGGGAACGTTGAGCAATCTACAGTACGCCGCGATCTTTTATCACGCGATGGAAACCACCATCTTTCCGGGCCTTGAAACGCTTGGCTTCGATGCGCATGGCGCCTGGGAGCAGCGCGTCATACCAGCGTGAGTCGCATACCTGGCACCCGCAAAACGTCCATACCTGGCACCGTGCCACTTGCGCTCATCGGTGATGGCCTTCGCACACTTGCTTGAGCATATATCTAGGCCACTTGCAGCCTCGTTCTTGACTTTGGTTGGGCGATTATCGACTGTTGAATTTGCGATTTCATCCAACCCGCTTGCCCTTAAAGGCCAAACTCCATGGTTAAGAAAAAACCTTTGCACTTTGCGGTTGGAAGATCGCTGCTGATCAGCTCGGTGGCGACGCTGTCTTTGGGGCTTGGGCCCTGTAGACAGGAGCCGGAGATCATGATCAATCCTCGTTGGGACAATGATACGGGCTACGAACCAGAGGTTTCAGTCAACCCGTATTGGGACGTCAGCAATGATACAATCAGCCCAGAGGAGGTCGGACCGGATGCGGATGCGGATGTGACACGCTACGAGCCCGAAGTCTCGGTCAATCCAGGTCCATGGGATGTCGAGGTCGGACCCTCCGACGCCGCTCTCGAGCCAGAGGTCTCAGTCAACCCCGTGTTTGACGTTGGACACGATGGCGTTGATGGCGAAGACGACACCACAATGTAAGTTCGTCGGCGCCATTGCTGCGTGAAACGCATACCTGGCACCGGCGAAATATCCGTACCTGGCACCAACGATTTCAGCGCTCGGGCTTCCAAACACCCAGATAAGTACAACGCGATCCAGGTTCAATATTGAAGCTGAAGGTCTCCTCGCGTTTGGCATCGGGATTGCGCACGGTGATGGTGTGATTGCCAGCAGGCAGCGGGTGAGCTTTGAGCATCATGCGACGACCTTCGAGCCACCGGCCGTTGATCGCGAGCTCATTGTGGGCTGGCTCCAGTGCGCGAAAATCCAAACAGCCCATCTCAAGGGGGACGAAACTAAACGCCAAGCGGGCGTTGGGGATGCTCGATGCGCGACGGGTCGATTCAATCATCGTATGACCAGCGAGCATCCCGCGCACGTTGAGCACGTCGTCCGGGGCAAAGCTCGCCTGAATCGGCGCCCTTCCCAACACCGCACCGTTGACCTCGACGGTGGCGCCGGTGGGCACGGAGTCGAAGGTGACCAGGATCTTTGAGGCTTGTGCACCGATCGGTCGCGTGCGGATTTGAGGAGTCTCCTGAGTCGCCGCTACGCTCTCCTGTGGGGCGCGTACCGGCGAGTCAGCGCACTTCAAGGTCAGAACGATGGATTCGGTCGCGTGGCTGTGGGAGAGCGTGTAGGTGCCAGGATCGCAGTCGGGGTGCGTCGCTACAAGGTTTACGACGTCCTGAGGCCCAAGCGAGAGTTTCTGGGGGGCGATGCCAAGCTCCATACCATTGGCGACGAGCGCTGCGCCCGATGGCCTGGTGGAGATCTCAAAGCGGCGAGCCTCGCCATTGATACTGACGGGAGTCAGACGCGCGTCAGCGCCAAAAATCGTGAGTTCCTGGCGGCGCTCGAGCTCGAGCGTGAAACTCTTTGGCACATACCCTTCCAAGCTAAGTTGCACATTATGCGTGCCTGCAGGCAAGGCCAGGGTATGTGGGGTGGCGACGCCGACGAGTTGAGCGCCGTTGATCAAAATGCGCGCGCCGGCAGGCTCGCTCTCGACCGTCAACATGCCGCTTGCTTGAGGCCCCCAGGTCGCGATGGCCGCGACCGCTCCAATCACAAGACCAAGGGCCACAGCGATGGCAAGCCAGCGCTTGAAACCATTGGCTGGCCGAGTGGATACTGGCTGAACGGATCCGGTGCCGGATCCGGTGCCAGGATCGGCGCTTTTATCGGAACCTGCGGCGTAAACACTCGGCGTGGCCGATGAGACCAGGAGCTCTTGGGCCAAGATCACCGGTGTGGTTAGGGCGGGAGCCGTGGCCAGGTGGGGATCGACGAAACCCTGTGAGGGCGTCGCATCGGCTCTGTCGAGTCGATCGAGTTCGAGGTTGAGCGCGGCGTCGAGATCGAGCGGCCCAGAGCTGGCGCTGTTGCGCGCCTTGCGAAGCACGTCGGGCTCGACACCTTTGGGAAACAACTGCTCGAGGAAGGTGGCGACGTCACGGCTGGTTACGGTGTAGCCGTTGCCGTACAGCTGCTGGGTGACGGCAATCTGCAGCTCGTCGATGCTTTGATAGCGTTGCTCAGGCTCTCGGGCCAAGGCGCGGGCCACGATCGCGTCGAGCTCGTCGCTGACCTCGTGGTTGAGGATGCTGGGCGCATCGAATGCGCAGACGCGCACCATCTCGAGGGTCTCCAGGTCGCTGTCGCCCTCAAAAGGGCGACAGCCGGTGAGCAACTCATAGAGCAAAACGCCGGCGGCAAAGATGTCGCCACGTGCGTCGACAGGCCGGCCAGCCGCCTGCTCAGGGCTCATATAACAACACTTTCCCTGGATGCGGCCAGACATCGTCTTGGAGATCTTGCCGGTGGCGCGGGCGATGCCAAAATCAATGAGCTTGACCTCACCCTCGCGCGAGATCAGCACGTTCGAAGGGCTGACGTCGCGATGCACGATGCCCAGCGGGACGCCGTCGGCATCGGTTTTGCGGTGCGCATAGGCCAGGCCCTTGGCGAGCTCGGCCGTGATGTGCAGGGCAAGCTCGACGGGCATCGCGCGGCGCTCCTCGTGGAGCTGGCGCAGCACCTCACGCAGATCACGGCCGGGCACATACTCCATGGCGATGAAATACTCGCCGTTTTCCTCGCCCATGTCGAAGACGGGCACGATGTTGCCGTGCGTGAGGTTGACGACGATGCGCCCCTCATCGAGAAACTTCGTGACGAACTCTTGCTCCTCGGCCAGGTGCGGCAAGATCGTCTTGATGATCACCGTCTTCTCAAAGCCGCCCGCCCCGCGTGACTTGGCCACGAAGATCTCGCCCATACCGCCGGCCGCAATACGGCGGCACAGCTCGTAGCGGCCAAGGTGTCGAAGGATCTCTGTCATGAGCCTCTTGGAGAAAAGTCTGTCAAAACCGGCGGCTCGACTGTTTCACGAGCGATTTTCCCATATACTTGATATTGAAATGTCATTCATATGGAAAGACGCATTCACCCCTTTTGGAGAATCATCGATGAGCACCACACCTCTCTATTCAGTCGCAGAGTCGCCGCTTGGCCTGCGCGCGGCGGCCTTTCGGCGAGTTTTGACCACGGGCCCGCTGTTCAAGGGGATGCTGGCCGTTCGCATGCCGCTGTTGGCGCTCGCTGGAGCACGCATCGAGCGCCTCGATCTCGACCGTTGCGAGGTACGTCTGCCGCATGGCTGGCGAAGCCAGAATATCTTCGGCTCGACCTATTTCGCCGCGACCTTGATGGCCGCCGAAGCGGCCTGCGGCACGATCGTGCTCTTGCATGAGCAGAACTCGCCACACAAGTTTGGACCGATCGTCAAATCGATCAAGGCCGACTTCACACGCGCTGCCTACTCGGACATCGTGTTTCGATGCACTCAGGGCGACGCGGTGGCCGAGTGGCTTGAGCGCGCGCACGACAGCCGCGAGCGCGTTGAAACCACCCTCGACGTGGTCGGCTCGACCGAAGAGGGCGAGGTGGCGCGTGTGTCGGTGACCTGGTCGGCGCGCCTCAAGATATGAATCCAGCCGACAGCGTACAACACATCGGCGACAGCCCATTGAGCCTCTGGTTCGGCGTGCTTGCGGCTGTCGCAGGCGCATTGATCTTGCTCTACATCGTTGCCAAGATCGTGCGCGAGCATCTGCGCTCGCGCCGCGAACAAAAGGCGCAGCGCGACGCCGAAGAGCGCTCGGGCTGAATATTTTGAGGAACTTTCGCCCAAGAAGGTGGTCGATCGAGGTTGGCAATGGTTTGATGCGCTTGAAGAGGATGGTTGAACTTTGATTGCTGATTGCGAATGGCTGTTTCGGCTGGCTGGTTGAATGAACAATCGTCGCGAACGAAAAATGATCCGTGGCCTGCGGGCTCGCGACGAAGCGGCATTTACGGAGTGCGTGCTGGCCTACCAGCACAAAGTGTTCAACATCTGCCTGCGCGTGGTGGGTGACCGCGCCGAGGCTGAAGACGTGGCCCAGGAGGTCTTCGTGGCGGTGTTCAAATACATTGATTCCTTTCGCGGCGACTCCAAGTTCTCGACATGGTTGTACCGCGTGGCGATCAACCGGGCGCGAAATCGTCTCAAGTACCTCTCAAGGCGCGCCCATCGCGATCACCAGGCGATCGAGGATACCGCAGAGTCCCAGGTTACCGAGAGTCCGCTGAGCTCAGCGATTCCGCGCCCCGACGGCCAGGCACTGGGAAACGAGCTCGAACGCATCGTGCAAGATGGGCTGGCACAGCTTGGCGAAGACCATCGCATGATCCTCGTGCTGCGTGACGTGGAAAATTTGAGTTACAAGGAGATCTCCGAGATCGTCGATTTGAACGAAGGCACGGTCAAGAGCCGGCTGTTTCGTGCTCGCGTGGCGTTGAAAGAGTACGTCGACTCGCGCTATGATTTTTAGGCAAGCAGAGCCTGTGCAAAAGGCATGAAAGATGTCGGCTGAACCGATGGACATGATGGAGTTGAGCGAGCAGGACGCCTTGTTCAACGCCTACCTCGACGACGAGCTCTCGGAGCGAGAGCGCGACGAGTTCAACGCGCGCTTGCGCGATGACCCGGAGTTCAAGCGCGCCTACGATGGCTTTGTCGGTGTGATGCAGGTCGTGCGCGCCCTGCCCTTCGAGTTTGCGCCTGACGATTTCGTCGACAAGGTTCAGGGCCGCATCCGCCAGCGCTCGCGGGGGCGCTTCTTCGCCGAGAATTTCTTGACCCAGGCACGCCTGCCCTACGAGGTTGTGGCCGTGGTCATGATGATCGTGATGGCCGCAGTCTACCTGCTCATGGAGGCACCGCACGACGCCGAGATCGTCGATGTTGCCAACCCAAGTGGTTGGCAAGCACCTGCCGATGCTGATCCCCGGCCCTAAGGTGTGCTACGATGCATGGGCAGTGTCCATTTGACAGCCTTTGGCCCCCATCTGAGCTCCCATGATTGACCATTTTAGCCCGCTTGCTTGCAGAATCTCCCTGGCCGTGGCCGCCGCGCTGCTCACAACAATAGTCATGGGCGAGCCGGCCCAAGCACAACAAATCGGCACGGCGAGCGCCGAAGGCTTGGACTCGCTCAAGAGCAAGGCCTACAACGAGCAAGAGGTCGCGCGCACCTTCGATGCCGTGGTGCGCACGATCGACGCCGCACTGGTTGGCCCGGAGCTTCTTGGGGCCAAGATCGGCATCCACGCCGTCGACGTGGCAACCGGCGAGATCGTCTATTCACGCAACGCCGACGTGGGAATGAACCCGGCCAGCAACATCAAGCTGATTACCGCCGCGGCCGTGCTCGACGTGCTCGGCCCGCAGTACACCTTTACCACCCACCTTCTTGCCCAAAAAACCGAAGGCGGACAGGTCAAAGGTGATCTCTTCGTCAAGGGCGACGGCGAGGCGTTTTTGCTCTTTACCGACGTTTTGGGTTGGGCCGGCCAGCTGCGCCAGCTCGGAATCACACGCGTCGACGGCGATCTGGTGATCGACGATCTGTACTTCGATGGCGGCTACATGCCGCCGGGCTTCGATCAGAAGGACTCCGATGCCTCGTACCGCGCCCCGATCGGGGCCGTTTCGGTCAACTTCAACGCGATCACGCTGGTCGTCGATCCCGCCAAGCCTGGCGAGCCGGCCAGGATTCGCCTCGATCCGCCCAACGCTCACGTTCAGGTTGTGAACAACGCCCGCACGAACAAGGGCAGCCAGGCGCGCGTCAATGCAATCGCGCGCGGCGATGCCGAGCGTACCGTGGTCACGGTCACAGGTACCATCGGCGAGCTGGCGACGGCCGTCTCAATTCGAAAACGCATCGATCATCCACCGCTGTTTGCCGGTGAGGTGTTCAAAAGCGCGCTCGAGATGGTCGGCATCGAGGTCGTAGGCACCGTGCGCACGGGCCGAGCACCCAAAGACGCACGCACGCTGGTCTCGCACACCTCTCAGCCGATGGGCAATCTCGTGTCTGCCATGAACAAGTGGAGCAACAACTTCATGGCCGAGCAACTCCTGCGCGTGCTCGGCTCGAGCAGCGCAACGGCCTCGACGTGGACGGCCTCACTTGGCGTGGCGGCGGCCTTCTTGCAACGCGCGGGCATGGCTCCAGGCTCCTACAGTTTGCTCAACGGCAGCGGGCTCTACGACGGCAACACGGTCAGCGCCCGCCAGTTCGTCCAGCTCCTGCGCTACATGCGCGATCATCGCTATGCACCGGAGTTTTTTGCCTCCCTGTCGATCACCGGCGTCGACGGCACCCTGAGCCAGCGGCTCAAGAACACACCGCTTGCTGGCAACATGCGCGCCAAGACGGGCACACTCAATCACGTCTGCACCCTGAGCGGCTATTTGTATACGAAGTCGGGTCGCTTGCTGGCCTATTCGATCATGTTCAACGACACGCCTCAATTGGCCTGGAATTACCGCAAGCACCAAGACGCTATTGTCATGGCCCTGTACGGCGCTCAGTAGAGTGCACTTCATTCTCGCCGATGGATCTGCGCTCCACTCGTATCCATGGCTTAATTGGTAAGGAGTAGTTGGACTATGTGCCGACTCTTTGGTTTTCGTTCGGTCATCTCGAGTCAAGTGCACCGCAGCCTGGTCAGCGCCGATAACGCCATGATGCGCCAGAGCGAGATGCACCCGGACGGCTGGGGCGTGGCCTACTACGTCGAGGGCGTGCCGCACGTGATCAAGAGCGCGTCGACGGCCGTCTCCGACACTTTGTTTCGCCGGGTCTCGGGTATCGTCGCCTCGGAGACGGTGGTCGCCCATCTGCGAAAAGCCACGGTGGGCAACAAGTCGATCCTCAACTCCCACCCGTTTCAGTACGGCAGTTGGATCTTTGCCCATAATGGCCAGATCCCCAACTTCGAGAATTATCGCGAGGAATTGCTGGCGAGCGTCTCGCCGATCTTTCGCCGTTTTGTGCTCGGAGACACCGACAGCGAGGTGATCTTCTACCTGCTGATGTCGCACATGGCGCGGCGTATCGACGTGCATCGCAAGGGCGCAGCGATCGAGGAGCTCACCGAGGCGATCGTCGAGACGGTCGACCAGATTCACAAGGTCACCGGACTCAATTGCCTGACCTCGGGCAAGGAGCAAGAGTTCTATCTGAGCTTTTTGTTGACCAACGGTCACGTCATGCTCGCCCACCAAGGCGGCAAAGAGCTCTATTACAGCACCTACAAGCTCTGCTGTCCCGAGCGCGAGAGTTGCCCAAGCTTTTCAAAGGTGTGCGAGGCGCCGGCGGTGCATAACGGCTTTGTCAACCACATGATCGTCTCGAGCGAGCCTCTACAGGGCGAGAACGTTTGGCTCGAAATGATGCCGGGCCAGATTGTCGGCGTGGACTGGCGTATGCAGCTTCAAGTCTTCCAGCAGAGCGCGGCGCTGGTAGCCCAATGATCATCGGGCTGCCAGCACGCGCGATCAGGCGCTCTTCTTGGTGTTTCGTTGAATGGCGCGCGCCAACTCCTCATCGCTCAGGCCGGAGTGACCCTCGACGGTGATCGTCTGCGAGACGTTGGTCTTGAGATCCTTGGCCGAGACGCTGACGATGCCGTCGGTGTCGATCTCGAAGGTGACCTCGATGCGCGGCGTTCCCGCCGGTGCCTGAGGGATGCCGGTGAGATTGAACATGCCGAGCAATTTGTTGCGGCTGGCGATCTCCGACTCTCCCTGCAAGACGGTGACGGTGACCATGTCCTGTTTGTCCTCGGTCGTCGTAAAGACCTTGGTCGCCATGGTCGGAATCGAGGAATTTTTGGGGATGATCGGGCTGAAACGATCGCCGGCGACGCGAATGCCCAGGCTAAAGGGCGTGATGTCGAGCAAGATCACCTCGCGCACCTCGCCACCCAAAATACCCGACTGCACGGCCGCACCGAGAGCGACGACTTCATCGGGATTGACGCCCTTGTGAGGCTTTTTCCCGAATATCTCCTCGACCTTTTCTTGAACCAGCGGCATGCGCGTCATGCCGCCGACGAGCAAAACATCGTCGATGCGTGACTTATCGAGGTTGGCATCCTTGAGCGCGGTCAGACAGGGCGACTCGAGGCGCTCGACGAGTTCATGGACCAGATCGTTGAGCTGAGAGCGTGACAGCGAGAGCGAGAGGTGGCGAGGGCCGGAGTCGTCAACCGCCAAAAAGGGCAGGTTGATGTTGGTCTCGCTCAATGTCGACAGCTCGCACTTGGCGCTCTCAGCGGCCTCTTTGAGGCGCTGAAGGGCCATGTTGTCCTCGGAGACGTCGATGCCCGTATCGGATTTGAAGCGCTCGAGTAAGAACTCCAAGATCGCCCGGTCGAAATCCTCGCCACCGAGCTCATTGTCGCCGCAGGTGGCCACGACCTCAAAGACACCGCCGCGAAGCTGCACGACCGAGACATCGAACGTGCCCCCGCCCAGATCGAAAACGATCAGGTTGACGTCCTGGCCCTTGTTGTAGCCATAGGAAAGTGCCGCGGCAGTAGGCTCGTTGATGATGCGGCGCACCGTGAGGCCGGCGATCTTGCCGGCGTCTTTGGTCGCGCTGCGCTGGGCATCGTTGAAGTAGGCCGGCACGGTGATCACCGCTTCGGTGATCTCCTCGCCGAAATAGTCCTCGGCGGTCTGCTTCATCTTGCGCATGATCATGGCCGAGACTTCCTGCGGGCTGTAGGGCTGGGAATTGACCTCTACCCAGGCATCGCCATTGGTGTTCTCGACGATCTTGTAGGGAAGCAGCTTGGCGTAGCGCGAAACCAGATCCGACTTGAACTTGTGGCCAATGAGCCGCTTGATGTCGTAGATCGTGCGTCCAGGGTTGATGATCGCCTGGCGTTTGGCTTGCTGCCCAACAAATTGCTCACCATCCTCGGTAAAGCCGACCATTGAAGGCGTCGTTCGCGACCCTTCGCTGTTGGGCAACACGAGCGGCTCTCCGCCGTCGATGACAGCAACACACGAATTGGTCGTGCCCAGATCGATTCCGATTATCTTTGCCATGAAGCACTATCTCCCACGTGAAGCCTCGCTAATTCACCCTCTCACCGTTTTGCTTCGAGAATGAATCTAATGTATGTGAACTCGACTACTTTTTGAACAAGTTTTTGAGAAAGCCTGGTTTGTCACCGCCGCCATTGTCCTTTTGACGCATTTCGGCCAAGCGCAACTCGCGTTTTGCCTCGATACTGCCCGGATTGAGCGCGAGCGCAAGCTCGAAGTGCTTGTGGGCGTGCTCGATCTTGCCCTTGAGCTTGAGGATCTGGCCCAAAAACAGGTGAGCATCGGGAAGCGCCTGGCGGTGCCCGGACTTGACGGCCGCACGCAGCAACTCCTCGCTCTGATCGCGGCGCTCCGGATCGACAAGAAACAACAGATAACCATAAAAGGTCATGTAAAGCCCGTTGTTCTTCTCGAGCTCCAAAGCCTGTTCGAACGCTTCGAGCGCTTCGGGAAACTGGTTGTGGCGAAAGCGTTTGAAGCCTTCGTTGAAATAGTCCTTGGCCGAAGTCAGGACCGTGGAGGGGTTGTCCCCAAGGCTCATGCCACTGGTCGGCAAGGAGGACGGATCGGCCGGTGGCTGGATCTTCGCTCCTGCTGCCGAGGATGTGTGTTCACGAGGCGGCGCGGTCGCAGCCGCCGAAGTGTTCGCGAGCGCCGGGGCAGATGGCGGTCGGCTCGCCGCCGCGAGCGGTTGCTCCGAAACCGTTGGGGGCGACACGGAGGTTGTCGCGCCAGGCGATGGGCTCGGACTCGGGGTCGATCGCGCAGGCACTGGATGCGAAAGCTTCGTTACGCCGGTGATCTGGGCCGGCCGGCGTGCCCGCTGGGCCAGTCGGTCGAGCTTATCCTT
>JACCWM010000191.1 GCA_013697635.1 Lujinxingiaceae bacterium
TCCTTGCCCTGATTCTCCTTGCCCTGATTCTCCTTGCCCTGATTCTCCTTGCCCTGATTCTCCTTGGCCTGATCTTTTTTGCCTGGATTCTCCTGAGCCGGCGCGTCTTCGGCGGCCGGCTCTTCGTTCTCGTTCGCATCCTGGCGACCCTTGTCTTTGCCTTGATTTGAGCGCTCGGCTCCCTGGCCAGGTCGCGCTTGCGCTTCATTGAGGGTCAACAGCTGGCCTGCCGCCATGCTCATGACCAGCGCTGCAACCAGATGCATCAATTTGGGGGCCTTCATCGTTCCATTCATCGCGTTCACCATTGGAGTATTTTGCGTCAGTCAAGTCCTTCACGCTCATTGAGACTGTGCAGTCTCGCGGGATATTCATATGTGATCTAAAGCGAGAAAATGAGCTCCGTCGTCTGCGCGTGCGAGCCCCCCGGAGCCCGACGCGGCGTTGACATTGCAGGCGCCATGGGCAGAGAATGCCCGGGCACCGCAGCGTGGAGGCGTCTCGTCCTTCGTTGAGAATAGCCGTTTTCAGGAGCCTCAATGTTAGAGAAACACACCGCCCGAACAGCGCCCGCCTGGTTTCTTGTGGCACTGTTCGTGCTTTGCGCATGGGCACCGCCGGCTGCGGCCGACCCGATCGAGGGCGCCGCGCCATCTGAACACACATTGCAAGCGGGCTTGAATCTTCGAACCGACTTCGGTGTTCATGCCGTTCGTATCGATCTGGGCTGGACCAGCGGCCGGCTGGCCACGCTGGTGGTGCTCGACCCGATGTTTTGGACCGACGGCCAGACGAGCACCGATTTGGTGGCGTTTTGGATGACCGACAGCTTTCATCCCTATGTCGGCTGGCGCTTGACGACTATTCCCCTGCTCGACGGCGCTCAGTTTCAGCAAAATCTGTTGCTGGGCACGGGCCTGGCGCTGCCCCAATTCTTCGACGGCCGCGTCACCGGACAATGGGGCATTGAGCTCGCCATGATGCTCGTCAAACACGGCGGCGGACTGCCTGCCGAGACGATCTCCTTTGCGTCCGGGCGCCACTACATTGACCTGGTTAACTTCGGCATGTACGTGCGCTTCGACTATAACGTGGGGTTGTGATGGCCAACTCGCGGATCGTGTTCGCCCTCTCATGGCTCCTGTTGATCGCCGGTTGTGCCGATGAATATAGTCCGCGCGTCATCTGTCACAACAGCAACTGCGTCGAGCCGGCCAGCCCGGACGATGACGACACGCTCGAGGCGCTCGCTGCATCGCTTGCGCTCGAGGGCGAGGACGGCCGACCGCTGATCGATGGCGTCGAGATCGACACCTTTTGGTACGGAGCTACGAATCGTTGTCTTTTCGCCCACGATCTGGCTGACCCGACGCGCGCCGACGATGCGCCTGCCGCTGTGGCGCTGATCAATGACTTTCTCAGCGAGCGAGCAGGCGATGGACGCCACACCACTCGCCAGGCCGAAGAGTTTTCAGTCTTCATCGAGCTCAAGGGCCACGTCGCGCTCAGCAAAGCCGACAAACATAGCCCCGCCCAACGACAGCAGCACGCGGCCTGTGCCATCGGCCTGGGCCAATCGCTCGCGCAAAGCGCCACGCTCGCTGGTTACCGCGTCGAGCTCATCTACACCTCGTTTGATCCACTCTTGCTCGCGGCGCTCCATGCCGATTCGGGCTTTGGGCCGCTTAAGTCCGGCCCGACGCGAACGCGCCTGGGCATATTGCAAGGCATTCGCAGGCCGCTGGACTCTCAGACCGAGCCGCTTTCGGCTTTTCCCAAGGAGCTCGACATCGACTTCATATCGGTTCACCCGCAGTGGATCCGCTCCGCCGATCGCCACGCTTTTGCTTCGCGCGGCTTTGAGCTCGGCTACTGGATGTTCAGCCTCGTGCCCGAAACCTTGCACGCGATCGAAGCACATCGCCCAAGCTACGTGACGACGAGTGAAGCCCGCGCGTTTGTCCGCTGGTTATCCAGATGAGGGGGCTGCGGCTTGGCGCTGCGCTGGTTTGTGGGCTGCTCATCGTTTGCGGATGCGGTCGAAGCTACGAAAAAACGGGCACCAAGGTGCCTCAATCGACGGCTGAGCCGCTACGCTCGGTCCAAGGCCCTGATGGCCGCCGCCACACGCTCATGGGCAAGGCCAGCTACTACCATGACAAGTTCCATGGTCGCAAAACGGCCAGCGGTGATCGCTATGACAAGGGCGAGTTTACCGCAGCGCACAAAACGCTGCCGTTTCAGTCCATTGTACGCGTCACCAACTCCCAGACCCGAAAATCGGTCGTGGTGCGCATCAGCGACCGCGGACCTTTTACCAAGGGTCGCGTCATCGACCTCTCGTATGCAGCGGCCGACGACCTTGATATGCTCGATGCGGGCATAGTCCCCGTGTTTGTAGAAGTTCTTTACTGGGGCGACGGCAAACGCCTGCCCACGAGCTGAAGATCAGCGCCTCGCCACATCACCTGAAATCATTGATCAGGAATCATCATGGAGCTTCAATCCAGCCTGACCAGACGCCTCCTCGGTCGTCGCGAGGACGCCCTGCGAGTTGCTCAGGAACTCGGCCTCAAGGTCACGGCCAGCCTCGCTGCGCGCGCGCTGGGTGAGCGTCTGCCTGCAGAGCGTGGCGAACTTGCTTCGTGGCAGGTCGACGTCCTGGCTGCAATCATCGAGCGCCTCTGCCGCTATGATGCTCCCGATATGCCCGCACCCGATCAATGCGGCGCGCTCGAGGCTGCGCTGGGCTTCATCTCCCATATGCCCGAAGAATCACGCGCCGCGCTCTCGGATCTGCTCACCGTCTTCGAGATTGGACCCTATGTGCTGGGCCCCGGCCGCGAGCGCTTCAGCGCCCTCGACGCCACGAGCCGCGACGCGTACCTGGCCTCCTGGGAAGGCTCGTCGTTGCCCCCGCGCCGCGCCGCCTTTCGAGCACTCAAGTCAGCATGCATGATGGGCTATTGGACGCGCCCTCAGACGTGGAGTGCGATCGGCTACAGCATTGACGATAATCCGGGCGTGCCATTGCACCTTCGCTCGCCAAGATCGAGGTTGTCGTGACAAAACGCCTTTATCCACAAGGTGTTAGCTCAATGGCTGGCACCGGTCATGCACGTGTTCTCAAGGCCGAAGTCGTCGTCGTCGGTCTCGGTGCGGGCGGCGCGATGGCCTTGCACGACCTCGCTGCCGCAGGCGTCGACGTGCTCGGCGTCGAGGTGGGCGGCTACATCGACGCCCAAGAAATGACCCTTCGCGAAGAGGAGATGATGCCAAAACTCTTCGCCGAAGCAGGCGCCCGCGCGACAGACGACTTTGCAATCAACGTCATGCAGGGCAGGGGCGTGGGCGGCTCGACCTTGCACAATACCAATTTGTGCAAACGCTTGCCCATCGAGATCCTCGAGCAATGGCAGGACGAGTACGGCGTCGAGGGCCTGCTGGGTGACGAGCTGCAGCGCGACTTCGCCGATGTCGAGCGCCTGCTCAACGTGCATCCGGTGCCCGATGATCAGGTCAACCCGAACAACGCCGCCCTGGCTCGAGGCGTTGAGGCCTTGGGCTATCGTGGCGCGCGACTCTCGCACAACCGAAAAGATTGTCAGCAGTCAGGCTTTTGCGAGCTCGGCTGCCCCAACGATGGCAAACAAAACGCCAGCAAGGTGCTCGTACCCCCGGCCCTGAGCAACGGCGCGCGCATCGTCACCGATTTGCGCGTCGATACGCTCATCACACGCCGCGGCGAAGTGGTCGGCGTGCGCGGTCATGCCCCGGATGCCAGCGGCCGACGCGACGGTGCACCGGTCGAGATCCAGGCCGGGCGCGTCGTGCTCGCTGCCAGCGCCACCGCCTCGGCCGCCATCGTCAAGCGCAGCGCCTTGCCCGATCCCTACAACCTTGCAGGCACCAACCTGCATCTTCACCCCGGCGCCATGGTCATCGGCATCTTCGATGGGCCCGCCGACGCGCCGATCGAGGGCTGGCTGGGTGTGCCTCAATCGACCGAGTGCACCGAGTTTCTCGAATTTGGTCCGCGCGCCTCCAAGCGTGTGTGGTTGGTCCCAGGTTTTGCCCACCCCGGCGCTGCGGCCGGTTTCATGCCTGGCTTTGGCCCAAGCCACGGGCAAATGATGCGCCTCTTTCCGCGCGTCGCCTGCATCATCACCATGCTCCATGACCACGCGTCGGGCCGCGTCTCCCCGGGACGCGGTGAAAAAGTGCATATCTCCTATGGCCTCGATGCCGCCGAGCACGAACAGCTCGCGCTCGGCATGCGCGAGGCTGGCCGCATCCTGCTTGCAGCCGGCGCCAGCCGCGTCATCATCCCGCTCTCGCCGCCGCGCACGATCGCGACGCAACGCGAGCTTGACCAGATACGCGCCCAGGATCTGGGGCCGCTGTGCCCGCCGATGGCCGCCGTACACCCGATGTCGACGCTGTGGATGGGCAAAGATCCTCGGCGCTCCGTGGTCGATTCACGCGGCGAGCATCACCAGGTCAAGGGCCTCTTCGTGGCCGACGGGTCGCTCTTTCCCACCTCGATCGGTGGTCCGCCTCAGATCCCCATCTACACCTTTGGTCGCCTGGTCGCCCGCCATGTGCTGGATTCGCTTCGCCGCTAGTCGGTGTTTGACGCATCGACGTCGACGAACTCGAAGCACTCGCCAGCCCAGTTGCGAAAGGTCACGATCTCACCATGCTCGCCGGGGCGGCGGTCGCTGACGTACTCGGGCACGAGCTCGATTTTTCCGCCACCGCCGGGCAGATCGACGACAAAGTCCGGGACGCCCATGCCGCCGATGCGACCACGCAGATGGTCCATAATTGCAAGGCCGGTGTTCAAGGGCGTGCGAAAGTGGGTGATTCCCTCAGCCATGTCGCACTGCAGCATATAGTAGGGCCGACAACCATGGCTGAGCAGGGCGCGATTGAGCCTGAGCACGAGCTCGGCATCGTCGTTGACGCCTCGCAACAACACCATCTGGTTTCCCAGCACACAGCCGGCATCGAGCAGCATAGCCAGCGCTGTGATCGATTCCGGACTCAACTCGTTTGGGTGATTGAAGTGCGTGTGCAAATAGACCGGGCGCGCCTGGTGGAGCACGGCGCAAAGCTCAGGCGTCACACGTTGGGGCAGCGTGACCGGATTTCGCGTACCCACGCGTAGCACCTCGACGTGCTCGATGGCGCGCAGCTCGCGCAGTAAATAGCCCAGACGCTCATCGCTCAGTGTCAGCGGATCTCCGCCCGAGATCAGCACGTCGCGCACCGTCGGCGTATTGCGAATGTAGGCCAGGCCGGCCTCGAGCTGAGCGCGCGCAGCGGCCGTGGTCGGATCGGAGACCTTACGCTTGCGCGTGCAGTGGCGGCAATACATCGGGCAGTTATGGCTAACATAGAACAGCACGCGATCCGGATAGCGGTGCGTGATGCCCGCCACCGGCATGTGGCTCTCCTCGGCCAGTGGATCGCGCATCTCAAACGGGTAGGTGACCAGCTCGCCAGGCTGGGGCACAGCCTGCAAGCGAAGCGGACAACGGGCATTGTCGGCCTGCATCAAGGCGGCATAGTGGGGCGTAATCGCTACGCGGAAACGCTCGCTACTTTGCGTGAACGCTTCGCGCTCCCCGGCGCTCAAAACGATGATCTGGGAGAGCTCTTCGAGCGTGCGGATCCGGTTTTGTTGCTGCCAGTGCCAATCGCTCCAGTCCGCTTCACTGGCATTTGCGAAGAGGGCGGGGCGTCGCACATAGCTCGCCATGCTCATGGTGCTCCTAGACTGGCGTGAGTTTGCGAAGGTCCGAGCGCAACGGCACGGCCTCGCCCATCGCAGCGATCTCGGCGGCTGCCGTGGCAACACACTCGCCACGGCGGTTGATGATATGACCATCAAGCCGAGAGATCGACTGCAAGGGCATCGGCCCGCGAAGGTGGCGCTTGCCGATGAAGCGAAAGGCACTTTGCGCGGCGTCGACGAAGCCAAATTCGTAGTTCATCTCGAAGGGCGGAAACAGGCGAACCGTGGCGATTCCCTCGATCGTTGCGTTCTCGACGACCCGATCGATCGTAATCTTGCCGTTGATGTGTCCCTCGGTCACCGCAAGCAGGCGCGGGATCGTGGGCCACTCGAACTTGAGGGCGAGGCTCAGCGCCTGGTTGCCCTCACCGACAAGCGTCGCCACGCCCTGGAGCTGCTCGTTGTAGGCGATGCCACGCTGCTTGTTCGCGTCGCGCATCTTGACCTGGCTGTCGCGATCGATGCGTGGCACCCAACCGTGCTCTTGATACCAGCGCACCGTGTCGATGATGCCGTGTCGGAAATCCGGCCATTGGGGCTTCCAGCCGAGCGCTTGCAAGGCGCTGGCAACCACGATCGAGTCGTCACCGACATAGAACAGCGCGCTGCGATCGACGCGCGGGCGAAGCGGGCTGGAGATGCCATGGCGCGCCTGCACGCGTCTCCAGAGTTGGCGCATGATCTGGCGTACCATGTCGAATGCCGAATCATTGTCGATGAACGGGGTCAGCAGCGCCCAGATCGTGGCATTGGGAAAAGGCACCGATGGCCCCAGATCCAGCCCGTAGGCCTCCGCGATCGAGGTCAACACCTCGCCGACGCTCAGCGCCGAGTTGTCGGCGACGTTGAAAACCTGCCCGAAGGCCTGCGGATTGCCGAGCAC
>JACCWM010000203.1 GCA_013697635.1 Lujinxingiaceae bacterium
GGTGCAGGGCACCACCGCGCTTGGTTCCTTGCAGGTCAAGATCGAGCGTGAGGCCTATGTCGAAGAGGAGGTGATCTACCATGGCTTCGCGCTTGGCGACGACTTGCTCGCCCGACTCGAGGCGCGCCCGGAGGTGCTCGCGGCAACGGCGCGCGTCAATCTTTTCGGGCTGATTGGCAACGAGCAACGCTCGCAGGTGGCCCGCATCTTGGGCGTCGACCCGGCGCGCGAGGCGGCGGCAACGCCGATCAAGCAGGCGATCATTCGCGGTGAGTGGTTGGCCGTGCGCGAGGTGCAAGCCCGTGGCGGCGGCGATGGCGAGCCGGTGCGCGGCGTGGTGCTTGGCGAGGTGCTCGCGCGCCAGCTCAAGGTCGACATCGGCGACGAGCTCGTGAGCTTTTTGGAGGCCGCCGACGGCTCGCTTGGAAACGAGCTCTTCATCGTCACCGGCATCGCGCGCACGGGCAACACGGCGCTCGATCGCCAGGCGGCCTATGTGCACCTTGAGGACGCGCAGTTTCTGGGCGCGCTCGAGGGGCAGGTACACGAGATCGCGCTTCGCACCACGGACGCCTCCAGGGCCGATGCGGTCGCCGCAGCGCTTCGCACGATGCTCGCCGGCCAGGAGCTCGAGCACGCCATGAGCGTTCGAAGCTGGCGTGAGGTGCAGCCGGCGATGTCCCAGCTGCTCGACATGAGCGCGAATTCAAACTGGGTGCTCTATTTTATCATCTATCTGGTGGCGAGCCTTGGGATCATGAACACCCAGCGCATGAGCGCGCTGGAGCGTCGCCGCGAGTTCGCGATGCTGCTGGCCATGGGCGTGACGCCGCGAAAGCTCTTTCAGATCGTCGTGGCTGAGACGGTCGTTTTGGCTCTGGTCGGCGCGCTCGTTGGCTCTGCGCTCGGCACGGCTCTGAGCCTCTACCATGCGAGCGCGGGCATCGACTTGTCGATGTTCTCCGATCAGACCTCGTTCAGCTATCTGGGTGTCTCGTTCTCCGATCGCATCTACACCTCGCTCGACCCTTATACGGCGATCGAGCCGGTGTGGGTCATGCTGATCGTCGCCTTTGTGTGTGGGACGTGGCCGGCCTTGCAGAGCGCGCGCATCAACATCACGCAGGCACTTTCGGGGAGGGTTTGAGATGTTGAAGCTGGCCTGGCGAAATCTCTGGCGAAACCGCACCCGCACCTTGATCATCGGCTCGGCGGTGGCCTTCTCCTATGCTTTGATGTTGATCTCGATGGGCATCAACGACGACAGCCATCGCAAGATGGAGCAGGCCGCCGAGCGCGCCGCCGGTGGCGCCGTCTTGATTCACGCGGCCGGCTATTGGGAGTCGCAGGCAAGCGACATGGTGATCGAGGCTCCCGAGGCGGTGATGGACGACGCACGCACCGTGGCCGGTGTGCGCGCGCTGGTGCCGCGCGTGGCGATCAACGGACTGGTCTCGAGCCCACGCGGCAACGAGCCGATTCGGCTGACGGGCATGGTGCCGGCGCTGGAGTTCTTGGTCGACGATCTGTCTCAAAAGCTCGTCGACGGCCAGTTTTTGGGTGACACGCACGAGGCGCCGATCGTGCTGAGTCAGTCGATGGTCGAGAAGCTCAAGCTCGAGCTCGGCGACAAGGTCGTGCTCACGGCCTCGACGCCAGATGGCGAGGTCACCCGCGCGCTCTTTCATCTCGACGGGGTGATCAGCTCGGGCATCGCCGGCGAGGCGAACTTTCTGGCCTACACCACGCTCGAGGCCGCGCAAAAGGCCGTCGAGATGCAGGGCAAGCTCAGCCAGATAGGTGTTCTGGTTGGCGAGGTCTCCGAGCAGGAGCGCGTCGCCGCCGCGCTTCGCAAGGTGTTCGAAGCGCGCGGCGGACTCGAGGTCTTGACCTGGCAGCAGGCCATCCCCGAGATGAAGGGCCTGATCGAATTTGACGACGCCTTTGGCTACATTTATCTGATCGTGATCTTCATCATCGTGCTGCTCGCGATCGCCAACACATTCTTGATGGCGGTCATGGAGCGGGTGCGCGAGTACGGCCTGCTCAACGCGATCGGGCTGAGCCCGGCGCGCATCGGCAAGCTGGTGATCTGGGAGTCGGTGCTCCTGGCCTTGATCGCCATGGTCATCGGTTTTGCGATGGGCTTCTCGGTTCATTTGATCATCGATCACGTCGGGATCAACGCCGCCGATATGGGCGCGGGCGATATGGAGATGGCCGGTGTCAGCCTGGCCGACATGATCATCCGAAGCGAGCTGCGGCCGCTCAAATGGCTGATCGGCTCGTGTTGCGTGTTTGCTGTCGTGATGGTCAGCGCACTTTATCCTGCCTGGCGAGCCACCCGGCTTTCCCCGGCCCAAGCCATGAGGTTCTACGAATGAAAACCACCGATGGCACGCCGCCACTGATTCGGGTTCGCGGCGTACGGCGCACGTATCAACAGGGTCTGGTCGAGGTGCACGCGCTTCGCGGGGTCGACCTCGACATCTCGCAGGGTGAGTTTTCGGCGCTGGCCGGCCCCTCGGGGTCGGGAAAGACGACGCTGCTCAACATGATTGGCTGTCTGGACCAGCCCAGCGCCGGCACGGTGCACATCGGTGACGACGATGTCACCCATCTGGGGCGCGCCGAGGGTGCCGAGTATCGGCTTCGCCATGTCGGGTTCATCTTCCAGGCCTACAACCTGATTCCGGTTTTGACGGCCTGGGAGAATGCCGAGTTCGTGCTCTTGTTGCAGGGCATCGGCGAGCTCGAGCGTCGCAAGATCCTCGACCCGCTCTTTGAGCGCGTCGGGCTCTCCGACTACAAGAAGCGCAAGCCTCACGAGATGAGCGGCGGCCAGCAGCAGCGCGTGGCGATCGTGCGTGCGCTGGCCTCGCGCCCGCAGATCGTGCTGGCCGATGAGCCCACGGCCAACCTCGACAGCGCCACCTCGGCGTCGTTGCTCGACTTGATGCTCGAGCTTAATCAAGAGCACGGCGTGACCTTCGTCTTCTCCACCCATGATGCGATGGTCATGGAGCGCGCCCGGCGCATCGTGCGCCTGGACAGCGGCGAGATCGTCGCCGACGAGCAGGGCGCAGCGCTGGGTGTGGCGTGAGCGCGGCGGCCGTTCGCTGGTCGGCGGCGCTGTTGGTGCTCGCCGCGATCGGTGTGGCAAGCGAGGCGCGCGCCTTTACGCTGTTCGATGGCGATACACTTGGCCTCGAGCTTCGCGGCTATGCGCAGTCGGCCGGCGGCTTCCAGGACCCGGGCTACGAGGTGCCCGTGCTCGGCTCGCTTGCCAGCGGCTTTCATGCCCAGGTCTTGCGCCTGCAATGGTTTGCCCAGCTTGGCGACTCGCTCACCCTCGACGTGCACAATCGCTTTGTCACTTATACGAGCTCGTCTGTGCTGGGAGCGGGCCTTGGGGACGCGGTCGGCATCGGCGCGAGCGTCGTGCCGCAGCGAACGGTCAACCTTCAAACCACGTTCATCGACGAGGGTGGATTTCGCGCGAGCCACGACATCGACCGCCTGGCGCTGCGCGTTTTCTTTGGCGCCGGCGAGGTGGTGCTCGGGCGCCAGGCGATCACCTGGGGCCATGGCTCGATGTTTGCGGTGGCCGATGTCTGGACCCAGTTCAGCCCGTTTGAGCTCGACCAGACCGAGAAGCCCGGCATCGACGCCGCGCGCGTGCTCTACTATCCGACGCCCGGCTTGGAGCTCGATTTTATCGTCGCCGACCGCGGCTCGCTCGAAGATCTCTCGGCGGGCGCTCGCGCCTCGATGGTGGCCGGTTCGGCCGATGTCTACGTCGCAGGTGGCAAGTTCTGGCAACAGATTATGGCCATGGCCGGCGTGGCCTTGGACATGGTCGACTTCAAGCTGCGTGCCGAAATAGCCCAGGGCTACGATGCCGACGCTGCGCGTTTTCGCTTGCCGCGTGGGACCATCGGCGCCGACTACTTCGCCAGCGACTGGAGCTTTAGCGCCGACTACCACTTCAACGGCGTGGGCACGCCGCGTGCCGAAGACTACGTGGCCCAGCTCTCCGATCCGGCGCGCGCGCGTGGTGAGTCCTATTATCTCAACCGCCACTACGTGGGCCTTGCGAGCTCGTATGGCGGCATCGACCGCTTGCGGCTCTCGGTGGCGGCGATCACAAACGTCGTCGACCCGAGCGTGATCGTCACGCCCTCGCTCTCGTACGAGTTTTCGGACAACGCCGACATCACGCTGGGTGCGTTTCAGGGCTTTGGCGAGAAGCCTGTTTTTGATCCGGGCCTGCAGCTGCGAAGCGAGTTTGGAACCTACGGCGGATTTTACTACGCGCAGTTTCGCGGTTTTTTCTGATCTCGCGCTCGCGCTCGTGCACGACCACGACCCATCGGTTTTGGTCATCGGAGAGGTCCTGGTGGACGCCTTGAATAACAGCCTCTATGCTCCGGTTCATGAGCCAATTATCCGATAAATTGATCGCCGTTTCGCCCATTGATGCCAACCCGATTGCCCGCCGGCTGGTGCCGCTGGTGACTCACCCAACAGGCTTGTCGAGCGCGGGGTTTCCCTACCTCGAGCGTCATGTCTTCGAGCGTTTTCGCGACACGATCCCGCATCTCTTTGCGATGGGCCTTCGGGTGCTCGAGGCCCAGCAAGCGATCCAGAGCGCGGCCGACACGCTTGAGGTCTCGCAGGCCGATCGTGACAACATCGGCCGGGCTTGTCGCGTGGTGCGACAGATCGTTTACACGGCAGCGATCACGGCGCCCAGTGATCTGTGGTTGTTGCGACACGTCGTGGGCATTCACACGGAGCTCGGCTTGACCGGGCGGCTGTTGGCAGGGGAGGCGATCAATCCACAGTTTTGCGAGGTCGAGATCGAGGGCAAGCCGGCGTTGCTCGACGCCGAGCAGCTCGAGATCGATCTGCATTTTTTGCTCGCGCGCGGGCTGGTCGAGCCGTACGACACGAGCTTTCGCATCGCCGGTCACGCGCGCGTGCGTGAGGTGCTTGGCGCCCTGGGGGCTCGGCCGGCTGGCGAGCCGATCCCGATGACGCCGTATTGGACCCGGCTGTTTGCCGGTGAGCGGCTGAGCGAGCATGAGGCCGAGGTGATCGCTCGCGTTGGCGCAAGCGCGCCGGCCGGGCGAAGCGATCTGGCGCAAAGCCATTGGATTGCCACGCGCGACGAGGTCGAGATCGGCTACCGGCTCGTGCCGCTGGTCCTGGGGCTTCGGGCGGTCAATCGCACGAGCGCGCTGTTGGAGGGCGTCGCGCTCGACGCCGAAGCGCTCGGTGCCACCGATGCGCGCGGCGCCGGGGCTGCGCTGTCGATCCTCGAGGCGGCGGGCTGGGCTGAGCGCGTGGGCGAAGGCATTCAGGTCAGCGCGATCGGCGCGCGGGGCTTTTCGCGGGCGCCGGGGCCCTTTGGGATCATCCAGACCTACCATCCGTATCTGGCACGTGGCGCCGAGATCCTGGTGGGCGGGCGAAAGAACGTCTGGGTGACGCGCGGCGAAAACGTCGGCGCAAGCCAGGACGCCAACCGCGCGACCTTCATGCAGGCCAACGACGCGCTCGACCGATTCTGCGCCGACTCAGGCTTTGATTACAGCGTGTTCATCGAACACGCGATCGGTCGCGGTGAGGCCACCCGCCAGCGCTTTGAGCGCACCGGCGATGCGCGTGTTCGCTACTTTGGCGCCGATCTCGAGGACGCCGCGATCGACGCTGCGCTGCTCGAGCAAAGAGCCGGGCGCCTGCCCGCCAACATGGTCTTTGTGCGCCAGGCCGATATTGGCAAGCCGGAGCTGCTGATCGATGCGCTTGTGGGTGAAGGCGTCTCGCCCCGAGGGGCGGTGATGTTGGTTGGAAACGGCTTTCACGAGGTGCGCGAGCAGACTGACGAGAAGATGGTCGAGATCTTTCGGGGCTACCACGAGGCGGGAATCTTGTTGCTCTTCACCGAGGAGAACGCGCTCTCGATCGACGATCTGCGGGCGACGGCCTGGAACACCTACCATGCGGGCTTCAAGTACGTGCACGAGAAGTCCGGCCAGTGTTTGCGCCCGGCCTCGCCGCGCGCTCAGCCAAGGCTTGGGCCGGCGCTGCGTGCGGCCTGGAGCGAGTGCGCCGCGCGCGCGGGTTACGTGCGCCTGGACGACTATTGCACTGCCTCGCGCACGATCTATCCCTATCCGCGAAAAGATCGCCACAACCCCTCGATCAGCGTCAACCACTTCTTCGTGCCCGCGTGGTTGAAACGCTGATCAAGCGTGTGTTGTCGAGCACATCTAGTTGACGATGCAGCTGCCCTGGGTCGATCCGGGCGGCTTGGCGCAAATGCCGCTGCAGCAATCGCCGTTGTAGACGCAGGTCTCGTTGACCACGCGACAGCGTGTCGAGGCGCACTTGCCCTGGTCGCAGACCAGCGGCGCGCAGCAGTTACCGTCGGTGGTGCAGGAGCCAGCCAGCGCGATGCATTGGTCGGGATCGGGACCGGGGCCCGCGTCGGGGCCGGGGCCGATGTCGGGATGGCCGCCGGCGTCGCCATCGGGATCGGGGTCTGGATCGGGGTCGGGCTCACGACAGGTCTCGCCGGCGTTGAGAATGCGGCGATCGTAGTGGATGGTCAGCCGAGCGGAGACGCTGAACTTGTTGGCGAACAGGCCGCCGAAGACCTCGGTGTTTTTGGTGATGTGGATCTCGCCGGGATAGACGTAGAGAAAGCCGTTGACGTCGACGCTATCGGAGAGCACGAGGCGCCTGCTGCCGCCAAAATAGAAGCGTGTGGCGGCCGGGTAGGCCGGCGAGCCCAGGTTGAGCCCAGCGGCGGTGATGTCGCCGCCGATGAAGACGTCGAGCTCGGCGCCGGGGCTTGCGAGCATGGTCAGACGGGCGGCATTGACGTTTCCGTCGATGAAGAGCGCGGTGCGCCCGTGGGCGACGATCGTGATGTCGGTGCCCAGATTGATGCCGTTGAGGTAGTAGCTGCCACACGGCAGATCGAGGCGGCGAAAGTTGGTCGCGCCGTTGAGCAGCGACGGGTCCAAGCCGATCAGCGCGTTGTCGTTTTTGTCGCGACTTGCCGCGATGTAGGCGGGGATCGGCAAGATCTCGTCGGGCGCGCACTGGCAGGGCAGGGGCACGGCGACCGGCTCGCGCACAAGCGTGCCGTAGGTGACGCCGTTGCCTACGGAGGTTGTCGCCGGCACAGTCAAAGTATCGCTGACGCGAATGCCACCACCACCGGGGTTGATCGTGGCGCCGACCTTGGCGTTTTGCAACACGTCGATACCTACGCCGCCGCCGGCGCTGGCATGGCGCCCGGCGAACATGTCCATGTGGACCTTGC
The DNA here is from genome assembly GCA_013697635.1 of Lujinxingiaceae bacterium. GTDB lineage: Bacteria > Myxococcota_A > Bradymonadia > Bradymonadales > Bradymonadaceae > JACCWM01. The sequence continues at coordinate 7,340 of JACCWM010000203.1, forward strand.
CACGCAGGGTGAGGTCGTGGGGGCCACCGACCCAAAGCGAGCCACCGATATCGGCCGGGGCTGTGCATTTGAAGTTGGAGTTGATGCCCACGCTGGCCCCCAAAATGCCGGGTACATAGGGCCCCTGCAGGCTGTCGAAGGCGTCGGTGTACAGGCCGCCGGAGGTCAGGTCGACCTGCTGGCAGGCGCACATCGCCCAGCGAAACTTCTCCTCGGCCACTTCACCTGCGCAGCGATCCACATCGCCACCTTCGAGATCGATCGGTCGGCCACCGCCTCGGCACTGTGCCGGAGTCTGGAATACGGCCGCCGGCACGCAGGTGCCGTTGTTGCAGCCCTCGCCGTCGGCGCAGGCCCTGTCGCAAGCCCCGCAATGCGCGTTGTCCGAGGCTGTTTGTACGCAGGAGCGACCGCAGGTGGTGTCGTTGCCCAAACAGCCGCTGGCGCACATGCCGCCGGAGCAGACCTCGCTGTCGCCGCACACCGTGCCGCATTCGCCGCAGTTGTCGGCATCGAGCTTGATGTTGACGCAGCGGTTGTCGCAGACCTTCTGGTAGAAGTTGCCGCAGCCGTTGTCGGGGGTAAACACCTCGTCGGGATCGATGGGGGGCGCGTCGGCCGCGTTGGCGTCCTCAGGCCCGGTGTGCTTGCCGTCGTCCAAGAGCGCGTCTTGGGGCTGCGAGCCATCGCCAATCTGGGCGTCCAGATCGGTGTTGTTGACAGTGGTGTTGTTCGGATTGGGATTGACGTTGGTGCCATCGACGTCATCGCAACCGCCGCAGGCAGAAAACGTAGTCAATGCGATGGCGAGGAGCAGGTAGAGCAGCCGTGATTGCATGAGTTTACCTAAAAGTTGGCCTGGCCAGGCTTAGTTGACGATGCAAACACCTTGAGTCGAGCCGGGTGGTTTTGCGCAAATCTTGCTGCAGCAGTCGCCATTGTAGACGCAGGACTCGTTGACGACCAGGCAGCGCGCGGCAGCACACTTGCCCTGATCGCAGACCAGCGGTGCGCAGCAATTGCCATCGGAGGTGCAGGAGCCGGAGAGCGCGACGCATTGGTCAGGGTCGGGCTCGGTGCCCACGTCGGGCTCGGTGCCTGTGTCCGGATGGCCAGCGTCAGGATCGGGATCGGGATCTGGATCGGGATCGGGGTCCGGATCGCGGCAGGTTTCGCCCGCGCTCAAGATGCGCCGGTCGTAGTGGATCGTCAACTTGCCGTTGACAGTGAACTTGTTGGCAAACAGGCCGCCGTAAACTTCGAGATCTTTGGGGATGTGAAGCTCACCTGGATAAACGTAGACGAAGCCACCGATGTCGACGTTTTGGGGCAGGGTGAGCTTACTGCTGCCGCCCAGATACAAGCGCGTCGCGGCCGGATAGGCCGGAGAGCCGACGGATAGACCGCTGGCGCTGACGCTGCCACCAATCACAATATCGAACTCGGCGTCCGGGGTGGCAAAGAAGGTCAATCGCGCTGCATTGACGTTGCCGTCGATGTAGAGCGCCGTGCGGCCATGAGCGACGATCGTGATGTCGGTGCCCAAGTTGATGCCATTGAGATAGTAATTGCCGCAAGGCAGGTCGAGGCGGCGAAAGTTTGTCGCGCCGTTGAGCAGCGATGGATTCAAGTTGATCAGCGCATTGTCGTTATTGTCTCGGCGCGCGGCGATGAAGCCGTGGATGGGGATGATCTCATCGGGCTCACATTGACAAGGCTTGGCCACGTCGACCGGGGCCTTGACGAGCGCGCCGTAGGTGACGCCGCTGCTGACCGTCTTATTCTCGGGGATGGTCAAGGTGCCGAGAATGCGCGCGCCGCCACCGCCCGGGCTGAGGGTGCCGCCGACAGTAGCGTTTTGTAAGACGTCGATGCCGTTCGGAGCGCTGGCGTTGGTGTTGCCTCCGGTGAGCATGTCCATGCGAACCTTGCCACGAAGCGTGAGATTGCTCGCGCCACCGACCCACATGGAGCCGCCGACGTCGGCCGTGGCGAGGCATGAGAAGTTGCCATTGGAGCCCACGCTGCCACCGAGAATGCCGGGGATATAGGGGCCTTGCAGGCTATCGAAGGCATCGGTGTGAAAACCACCGCTCGCGGGCAGGCTGACATCCTGGCAGGCGCACATCGCCCAGCGAAACTTCTCCTCGGCGACTTCACCCGAGCAGCGATCCTCGGCGCCACCTTCGAGATCGATGGGCAGACCACCGCCCTCGCACATTGCCGGGGCATCGAAGATTGCAGCGGGGACACAGGCGCCGTTGTTACAGCCCAAGCCAGCACCGCAGGCGTTGTCACAACGCCCACAATGTTCGTTGTTCGAGGTGGTTTGAACGCAGACGCGCCCGCAGGCGGTCTCGTTACCCAAACAGCCGCTGGCGCAAAGCCCACCGGAGCAGACCTCGCCGTCGCCGCAGACCGCGCCGCACTCGCCGCAGTTGTCGGGGTCGATCTTGAGGTTGGTGCAGGCCTCGTCACAGATGCGCTGGTAGACGTTGGGGCAGCGCGGGGCTGGCACAACCGGGTCGGCGATCGTATCGGATGCGACCGTATCAGCCCCGGTTTGCGCGCCGTCACCGAGGGCGTCGTGGGCCAGGGCGTCTTGGGCCAGGATGTCGTGGGCCAATGTATCCTGATTCACGGCGTCCAAAATCAAAGTGTCTGCCAATGAACCGTCCTCAGCTTGCACGTCGGCTACGTCGCGACCGGGGCCGTCAATACGCCTCTCGTCGCAGCCGCCACAGGCCGAGAGCAGGCTCAAGGTGGCAATGAACACAAGGAAAATGAGCTGTGAACGCATGAATTCTCTCACCTAAAGGTGTGGATTGGGCAGCCATTGACACAAACAGTCTTGGCACACGGTAGCATGTCAGTGCGACAAAGTGAAAACATCAGATGTCATGGGCAGCGGAGCAGAGCGACTCAGCAGCCGATCTGGAGAGAAAAAGAGCGTCGAACACCACACGCAGGTTGACCTGTGCGCGATGATGCGAGGAGACTTGGCGAAATCGGCCCAGCTTGGCGTCGAAATCGAAGGTCGTATGGAGCAAGTGCTAAAGATGAGCAAGCGATTCAAAGTTGGTGGGGTACCCGAGCACTTCAATCTTCCCTGGTATCGGGCCGCCGAGCGCGAGGTCTTTGCAAATGACGCGCTCGAGTACAGCTGGCGGGTCTATCCCGGTGGAACCGGCGAGATGCTCACGGCCCTCGAAGACGACGAGCTCGACGTGGCCGTCTTGTTGACCGAGGGCGTTGTGGCGCACATTGCCCGAGGCGGCGATGCAGCGATCGTGGGCACCTTTGTCGACTCCCCGCTGATCTGGGGCGTGCACGTGCATGCCGATTCGCCTCATACCACGCTCGAAGATCTGCGCGCTCGCCCGTTCGCGATCAGCCGGCTTCGCTCCGGCTCGCACATCATGGCCTATGTGCTGGCACAGCAGATGGGGTGGTTGAGCGAGAAGGCCCTCGAGTTCGAGTTGGTGCGCGATCTCGAGGGCGCGCGTTCGGCCTTGGCCCAGGGACGCGGCGATGCCTTCATGTGGGAGAAGTACACAACCAAGCCGCTGGTCGACTCCGGTGAGTGGCGGCGCATCGGCACATGCACGACGCCCTGGCCGCCGTTCGTGCTGGCCGCCAAACGTGGTTTTGTCGCGACACGAGCGGCGGACATCGATTCCGTGTTCAAGCGCGTCCACGGCCTTTGCCAGGAGATGACCGATGAGCCGGCCGCGAGCGTTTCGGAGATCGTGGCCAGGTTCGGCCAGCGCGAGGAGGACGTGCGCGAGTGGCTTGCACAGACGCACTGGGCTTGCGCGCGCGAGGTCGATCTTGAGCAGCTCGCTGGCGTCGTCGAGACGCTTTTGAGCGTCGAGGTGATCGATCAAGCCATCGCGCCGCAAGAACTTGTCGTTTTGGGTTGACGAGAGGTCTAGAGCAGCGTTGCTTCCACGCTCAACTCCTCGAGGCCGGGCTTGAGCAGCACCGAGATCGGGCACTTCTCCTTGGCTTTCTGGGCAGCCTCCTGGAAAGCGGCGGCATCGATGCCGGGTACGTTGCCCTCGGTCTGCAGGTGCACGGCGACCACCTTGAAGCCAGCGTCGCCCTTTCGCAGCGTGACCTGGGCGACCGTGTGAATGCTCTCCGGGGTATGGCCGTCCGAGGCCAGGATGTTGGCCAAGGCCATGCTGAAGCACGAGGCGTGGGCCGCGGCGATCAGCTCCTCGGGGTTGGTGCCGGGTTGGTTCTCAAAGCGCGTGGCGAACGAGTATGGCAGATCTTTGAAGGCGTCGCTCTTCGTCGACGACGTGCCGTTGCCAGTCTTCAAATCACCCTTCCAAACTGCTTGTGCGCTGCGCTTCAAATCGACCATGGGGTGTACTCCTGTGTTGGAATTGGGGATCGTCGGTGTTGCTCGTCTTCGAGCTGCGCACAACATAGCGGCGCAGGGCTGTCTGTCAAAACGGGTGCGCTCAGGGCACAAGCAGGCAGGCTGAGCGCGGCGATGACGGACTCAGGGAGTGAGGGTGACCGGTGTGACATTGGAGAAGCCTTGGCGCGCCGAGTTGGTCGTGCGCGTTCTGGACGATTGAAAGAGCACGCGCTGAAAGTCGTACCAGCCGCTGGTGCCGGCTGCCGGGCGCTTGCCTGCCAGGGGGTAGATGCGCAGGCTGTGCACCTTGCCGCTCCAGTTGGGATGATCGCTCATCGGGATGACCAGGGTCTGAAACTTACTGTCACCGCGTGCTTCAAACTTCACCGTGAAACTCTCGACGCCTTCGACCGCCAGGCAAGTGCTGCTCTCGACGCCCTTGGAGAGCGCTGCCACACCGCCCAGCAGGGTGACCGGTTTGAACAGCGTCTGGCTGCGGTCACCGGCGCGCTGCTCGATGAACTTCTGTGTGATCGGGTGCAGGCCAGCGGGGTTGCTGAGCATGATGATGTTGCCGGTATGGGTGACCGAGAAGGCATCGATCAAATTGTCGGCGCGTGTGATGTAGATGTGGTCATCGGAGACGCCACGCGAGATGGCAAAATCGGCGACGGCGCGCGCGGTTGCAAAGCGGCTGGCGCCCGAGAGACGCCGCGGCGAGGGCAGCTTGCTGGCGATCGCCGCCGAAACCGAAGAGGGACCGCCGACGATGATCGTGCGTTGGATGTTCAGCGCCGTCAGCGCCGAGCGGGTCTCGGCAGCGACCGTGTCGCCCTGCACGTAGAGCACCGGAATCTTCAGGCCTGCGGCAAGGCTCGCTGCCAAAACGGCGTCGACGAGGTGGGCACTGTCCGCCGAGACGATCAGCGCCTCACGGGTTGGTGAGCCCATCGACTTGGCCACGACGGCGGCCGTGGTAAAGCGCGTTTGCCCGGCGAGTCGCTCGGTTTTAGGGCCGAGTGCGCGTACGGCGAGCTCGACGCTTGCGCTGATTGCGCTCGTACCTCCGACAATCACGACCTTGGCCGGCTTGAGCCGTCGAAGCTCGGTGGCGATTGCCGCCGGCAAGGTATCATTGCCGGTGAGCAGCACGGGGCCGCCAAGCTGAGCGGCCAGCGGTCCGGCGACGATCGCGTCGGCCGAGTGCGTGGTGCCGAGCACGAGCACGGCCGTCTGGGCGCCGGCTGGAAACAGATGGCGCGAGACGGCCGCCGACGAGCTGTAGCGATCGGCGCCCGAGACGCGCTTGACGCCGGCGCAAGAGTCCGGTGCCCAGGAGATTGCCTTGGTGTGCTTGCCATCGTGGGAGCGGGCGCCGATCACGAGCTGGTCGAAGCGCGAAGCGTCGATGTTCGTCCAGGCCGGGCTCTGGGCGCAGGCGTTGTTGCCGGTGACGTGCATCGACATCAGGCCGTGATTGGTGTTGTGGAGAAAACGGTCGTGGTGGCCGTCGTGGCATGCACGCCAGCCTTCGAGGTCGCCGGCGTTCTTCTTGCTGGCGAACTGCCACTCGTCGGCCTTGAGCACATCGACCTGGGCATGAGCGCGCAGCACCTTGCCGATCTTGTTGGTCGAGGGGCTGCCACCAAAACTGGTGTGCTCGCCGTAGACGTTGGCGATATGGCGAACCCACACACGGATATCCGGGTGATCGGCGCGCCCGACGCTGTATTCGGTCGCGATCAGATCGATCACCACGCGCTTGCTCTCACCGGGCGCGAAGCTGTGCATCTCCAAAAGTCCCGTGCGACCCATGTTGTTCTTGGCCGGGTTCTTGGCCTCGGAGTTGGCGCTGTTCACTCGCCAGCTCGAGCGGTTGTGGTGCGGGCTGTCCGTGTCGATGCGGTAGTTCGTGGCCTTCAAAAACGGGTGCTCGAACCAGTAACCCATGCGCACCGGACCGATGCGAACGCTGGAGCGGTTGGTGAGCAGCACCTCGGCCTTGAAGCGGTCACCGATCAGCGCATCGCCAATGTGTCGGCTCGAGCCCTGGGGATAGAAGTTGGTCAAGCCCAAAAACTTCACCGAGAGGTTGGCGTCGTAGCGCGGCGGCGGCGGCGGCGGCGGTGGCGGTTGATTGGTGCTGCCGCCACCACCACCGCCACCACCGCAAACTTGCGGCGAGACGGTCGTGCCTGCGCGGTACTCCCAGTGCCACAGCTCGCTTGGCACGGTTCGCTTAAAACCAAAGCGCGCGCCGTTTCGGTTGAGCCAGTTGGCCACGCCTGCGCCGCGGGTATTCAGGTCGAGCGCGAGCCCATTTTGATGATTGCTGTAGCCGGGGCGCGCAGCCAGGTTGCCGTTGTTGCAGCGCTTGCTCAAGTAGCAATTGTAGAAGTAGGTCTGCTCGGCCATGGTGCGAAAGCCGCTGACAATCTGGATCCTCACGCCGTCGCGCGCGGCGGCGATGCGCATCTTCTCGTAGGCCGAAGCCGTGTTGAGCCCGACATTTTTGTGGTCCATCTTGATCACGGTGATGTCGGCCAGGCGCCGGCCACCGGAATAGGCTGCCATCTTTGTCTTGGAGCAACTCGTGATCAACTCCTGGCGGCGCACGCTCAAATCGGCGTCATCTTGTTGCACGCTCAACTCGCCAATACGCTCGCTCAGCTCCTCGTCGTCGTCGTCCAGGCTCATGTAGTCGTCGTCGTCAAAGAGCAGGCTCTCGTCGCCGTGATCATGGTCGTGCTCACCGTGCTCGATCGGATCCTCGAAGAATTCGAAGCGCACGTACTCAGGCACCACCGTGGAGCGAAACCGAAAGGCAACGCCGGCCTGGCTCAGGTTGATGATGCCGCCGAACATGCCAGCATAGCTGCTCTCGGGCGCAAAGCGCGTCCACGTACCCCACTGATCTTCGCTGGTCGCGACCTGGTACTCGATGGCTGGCGCGTCGTCACCGGTAAAGAAGACGTTGATTCCCCTGAAGGCGAACTCCGGAAGAATCTCGGTGGGCTGGGCCTGGCCGTCGATGAAGAGGTCATCGGTCGCGCCCTCCAGGGTGTAGTCAAAGTCGAAGACCTCGCCGGGCAAGTCGGCCTCGATCGCCTCGCTCTCGTTGCCGTTTATCGGTACTTGCGCCTTGGGGCCGTCGTTTTGCTGGATCAACGACTCGCCACAGCCGACGATCATGGTCATAACGATCGCCAGGGCGACGAAGTTTCGACATTTTCTTCCAAGCATTTGCATCAACCAGCTCCGTGTAGGTGTTCTTCGCTCTCTCACTCACACTTACTAGAGCAACTTCAATGCCAGCTCAGCTAAATAGCCGTGGACGTTGGCCCATCGGATTTCCGTAGTCGGCTCTGGCTGTGACAAGGTGGCGCGCAAGGGGAAGCAATGACCCTAGACGAGCGTGAAAACGGCGAGCTTATGGGTTGGGCATCAGCCCCAGGCCCTGGTGAGCGGAGTCGGGATGCAGGCGCACATCGTCTGGGAAGGGGGCGAGCCGCTGCCAGACGTCGGCATGGTCCACAGGTCGGCGGCCGGCAGGGCAGGGATCGAGTTGGCAGCGGTAGGCGTTGTCGCGATAGATCACGATGTCGTCGAGCTGGTACTCGACCGGCGGCGCGCCAGTGGCGCGCGTGGCGGTGGCCGTCCACATCTCCATGGTCATGTAATCGAAGTCCGCAGCTAGCCCGGCGTTGCGAAAGCTCACCGGCGCGATGGCGGCGCGAACGTTGCCCGAGCCGCTCACATTGGCGTTGGTGCCGTTACCATCGGCCAGCCGGTTGGAGAAGGCCGCCGGCGCCTCCCAGGTGTTGTCGACCAGGGTTATCGCCATGGTGCTGTTGGCGATACGGATGAGCTCGCCGGGCTGGGTGTTCGGGTGAAGCTCGTTGTAGGTGAAGTCGTAGCCGCGAAAGCGGTTGTTGCCGATATGGTAGACCAGCGGGCTCATGTCGGTGGCGTGGATGTAGATGCCGAAGTTTCGCACCTGCGAGAAGTAGTTGTTCTCCAGAAAAATACCGTCGCCCGGTTTGCGCTCCTCGGAGGCGACCAGTGCACCGAAGAACTCCGCCCACTTGCCGGCGCCGCCGATGAAGACGTTGTTGAAGACCTCCAGGCGCCCGGAGCGAATCGACATCTGCAGGTTGCCGTCTTGATAGTTCTGGAAGGCGGCGCGCCAATCGATCGCCGAGGGCCCAAAGACGTTGTTGTAGACGCGCGTCGTGGTGCTGCCCACGTGGCCGATTTGAAACGCCTCGGTGCCCACGCGCAGCACGCGGTTGTTGTAGATCTCAAAGCCTTGGATCTGGTGCTGGGGCTGGGACTGGGTGCTGCCGATATAGAAGCCCTCGCTGAGCACGTCGTGGATGTAGTTGTCGTGCAGCTTGACGTTGGCCATGTGGGCCTGGCCATTGTTGTCGGTCTTGATGTTCATGCCGGCAAAGCCCACGTGGCGAATCTCGAGAAACTCGACCTCGAAGTCGGTCGCGCCCCCGGCGATGCGCAGGCCGTTGTTGCCGCGCTCGTGCATGTATTGGGCGTCGTCGATCAGGATGCCGTAGGTATCTTGGGTGTTGGCGAAGTCGCCAGACTTGTGGCCGGCAAAGTCGGGGTGGCCGGTCTGGGCAAGCGCATCGTAGCGCCCGGTGAGCACCCAGTTGGCGCCGCCGTTGAGCGACATCAGGTAGTAGTGGTCCATGTTGCCCACGCGCACCTGGCCGCCATGGTTGGTGATGATCAGCGGCCGATCGGCGCTTCGTACGGGTAGATTGCCAATGAGCAGCAGCTTGTAGTCACCGGCCGCAATGTAGAGTCGGTCCAGCGTCTGCCAGTTCACGTCGGGGTAGCGCGCCTGCACGTCGTCGATGTAGAGGCCGCCGCCGGCCAAGGGGGCGGGCAAGAGCAAGGTATTCTCAGGCGCGCTCCAGCGACCGTCGGCGTGCGCCCAACCCGGCTCGTCGACAACGGTGTCGGGCGCGGCGTCGGTCGCGGCGTCGGCGTCGTCGCCGCTGTGGGCATCTCGTGCGTCGGTATCGGTGGCGTCGGGGGCCGCAACGTCGTCGGCCTTGTCGACCGTGTCGCTCAGGCCACGGTCAGCGTCGATCGTCGTGACGTCGTCAAAGCCGTTGGAGGCGTCGACCTGGCGAGTGTCTTTGCCGTCGACAAGGCCGCCCGAGTCGCAACCAGCGCCGATGATGGACACCAAAAAGCAGAGAATCAGAACCCACGCGCTTCGCATTGTTTTTCTCTCCATTTCAAGAAAGCCATCCAGAGATCGCGAATCTAGCAGATCGACACCAAGCAAACACGTTTAATCGAGTCACTTAAGTTGCTTCAGCATGGGCCTCAAGGTAGTTTTGTGCCGTGTCTCCGTCATTTTTCGAACCGCTGAGCCCTGATGTGATGATCCTACCGATGCCCAAAACTTTTGCGCGCGCCTCCGGTGCTCTGGCGGCCATGGTCGCGCTTTGCTCCTTGTTGAGCTGCTCGCTGCTGCTCAACTTCGATGACTGTATCACCGACGCCGATTGTTTGATGGCTGGCAAATGCATGGCTGGCGTTTGTCAGGATGCCGAGCGTGTCAAGGTGACCGACCACATCGCCGTTGACACGACTTGGACGGCCGACAAGGTCTACCTGCTCGAGAATTTGATCATGGTCGTGGCTCCAGCGACGCTGACGATCGAGGCGGGCACGACCGTTTTGGGTCAACGCAACACGGGGCTGGTCTCACTTGCCGGCGCCAAGCTCATGGCCATTGGCACACGCGACAAGCCCATCGTCTTTACCAGCGCCAAGACGCCAGGCCAACGCCTGGCCGGCGATTGGGCCGGCATTGGCATGGTCGGGCGCGCGCGCGTCAACCGCCAGAATTTCAACCTTCGCATCATCACCGACGTGCACGACACCCGCGTCGGCGGCAGCGACGACTCCTCGAACTGCGGCACGCTTCGCTACGTGCGCATCGAGTTCGGCGGCTCCGAGGTCGACGGCCAAAAGGCGCTCAAGGGCCTGACCCTGGCCGGCTGTGGCAACAAGACCAAGATCGAGTATGTGCAGACCCATTTGAGCGACGACGACGGCGTCGGCGTCTTTGGTGGCACCGTCGATCTGCGCTACATCGTGAGCACGCGTGCTCGCGACGATGCCTTTGATTTCGACACGGGCTGGCGCGGCACCGCCCAGTTCTTGGCGATCCAACAAGACGTCATTGGCGTAGAGGCCATCGAGGTCGAGAATCTGGCCGAGGACCCCGCAGCGCTTCCCCAGACCGACGCGCGCATCTACAACTACACCATGATCGGGGCCAACCGCGACGGCGACCGCCAGATCGGCCTGTTCGTCAAGCTGGGCGGTTTGGGCGTCTTCTCCCATGGCATCATCACCGGCTACAAGACCGCAGCCCTGGTGATCGACGGTGTGGAGTCGACCGCACACGCCGCCAAGGGCGACATCGGCGTGCACAACACTCTCTTCTTCAATAACGGAGCAACGGGCACGGAACACTTCGCGTTCATCCCCGACAACAGCTTTGACAATTACGCCTACTTCGAGCAGGCACAGTTCAACAACGTCTTTGGCAAAGACCCTGGCTTCAACAAACCCTACGATCTGACCAACCCCGGCTGGGTGCCCGCTTCGGCGCACACCACCGGGCGCGAGATCGTGCCTCCGCCCGAGGGCTTCGACCCTACGGCCGTCTACCGCGGCGCCTTCTCACCGAGCGCGACGCCTTGGACCGAAGGCTGGACGTCCTACCCGCTGAACTGATGTATGGATGAAGTTTTTATTAATGGTCGCACTGCACTTGGAGAGATGAAATGCACAAACTATCGGTTGGCCTGGTGATGTTGGCATTGGTTACCAGCGCTTGCAGTGACGAAGTCAGCCAGGAAGACGCACAGCGCGGATGGGCCGCGGCCAATCTCGTGCTCGCGCTTGGCCAGGCCCAGGCCCAGACGCGCAGCTCGGCGCTCGAGTCGACCGAAAGCGACTTCGATTACTCCACCACCGAGAGCGCCAACGGCACCCAGCACAACGTCAATTACTCCTTCTCCTGTTTGGAGGGCGGCAAGGCGGCGTTTGTCGGAAAATTTGCCACCCACGACAACGGTCAGACCACCTTCTCCTACGACGTCAGCTACGACGGCTGCCGCTCACAGTCGGTCGTGATCGACGGCGCCCTGGGCTTTAGCCTCGACATGAAGATCACCGACAGCTCGACCTCGCTCGAATATGTCTACAATGGCACGCTCGATTTCAGTGGCGAGGCCAGCGGCACGTGCGCCATCGACCTGATCGGCAAGACCTCGACGAGCTTTGCAGGCGGTTCGGACTTCTCCTACCAGGTGAGCTATTCGGGCTCGGTGTGTGGACACGACGCCGATCTCGTCGCCTCGAACTAGGACGACACCTCATCGGGGCCAAAGAGCTCGGCCAGATCCTCGAGCCCTTCACGAAGCTTTGACACCGCGCGCGGCTTGGCCGTGCGCGGGCGATGCAGGCTCGGCTCGAGGCCGAGCCTGTCCCAGCGCCATCGGTACATCAGCTCGATCGCGCTCTGGCGAAGGCGCGCCACGGTCAATTCGCCGACGCCCGCCAGAAAGTTCAAGGCATCGTCGCTCAAGTCACCGACGCACTCCGGGGCAGGCTGGCCGTCCTCGCCAAGCGCCTTGAGCACCCGGCGCAAAACCGGCGCATCCACGGGCAGCGCGCCAAGCGCCAACTCATGAAACCCGGGCGGCGCCAGCGCTTGCAAGATCGAGAACACGTCATGCTCGCCAAAGTGGGCGCGATGTTTGCCCTTGGCGTCAAAGCCCATCACGGCCGTCCAGCGCTGCTCGATGCAGTAGGCGCGCCAGGCCTTGTCGAGCGCGATGCTCGCCAGATGCCCGGGCCTGGCTTTGGCGCGAAAGAGCGCTTCGGCGATCGGCGTCAGCTTGTCGATTTGCAGCCCCTCGAGGGTCGCATCGTCGACGTCGAGCAGGCCAAGTGGGTGGCTCTCCAGACTCTTGAGGTGTTTGGCGGCGCGGCGCTTGTCGCAAAAATACAGCTCGCGCAAGAGGCGCAATGACGCCCGCTTGACGCTCTGCGTGCCACGGTGGCGACGTTTGATCATGGTCTGTGCCAAAACCAGCAGCTCATCGAAGGCCTCCCACTGCTCGGGCGTGTATTGGCGGGCGATCTCGATGCTCAGAAACAAGGACTGATCGCCTTGGACGAGCCCGTCGTAGAGCTCGTTTCGCACCTCGCGCAAGATGCTGCGCGCCGTCGTCGACGCTTCGCGTGGCCACGCGCCACGGCGAAAGGGGTGATCATCGCGGTGATCGACGACCACGCGGATCACGGTCGGCTCGATGCGCTCCCAAAACCCCGCGAGATTTCTGTCCGATCCATAATAGAAGGCCACCTCTTTGAGCGCCGCGAGGCTCTCGGGCCTCAAGAAGCGAAGGCCTACCAGGATGCTCTGGCCTTCGAAGTCGACGCTAAAGCCCAGCATGGCCGACGACGCCTCCGGAGAGGCGCCGGGCGTCATCACGGCGTCAAAGGCGTGCGCCTTTTCGGCCTTTGGCCCAAAGAGCATGTTCGCCTTGGGCTTGCCGCCTTTTAGGCCGTGGTAGTTCCAGACTTGAAAGGCCTGCGCGGTCAGCGGGCCGTAGAGCGCCCTGGCATCGGCATCGCTCAGGCGCGCGGCAACCAAACGCTGCAAGCGTGCTTTGCCCGACCACGCCCTGGCCGAGCCCAAATAGCTGTACAGCCACAAAGTCCAGTTGTCGGCGTCCTGCGGCAGCGGGTCTTCGAGCAGCCGGGTGCGCCCCACAGCCTCGACGAAGAGACTGCTGCCGCGCTCTCGCGCCAGGGCATCAAAGACCGTGATACTGGTGCGAAGGATGGTTTGCAGCGCCTGGGACACGCGCTCGACGTGCGTTGGATCTGTCGGCATGGGCATCGAAGACTTGGGAGTTAGGGGATTTGCGAGTTTAGGCTTTTGGTGAAAAGCGACCCGTCTGCTATAGGTCGATCCATCCTTTGAATGGTCCGCTTGTGCGGGCCTTGATGCAAGACGAGCGGGCAAATCATGAAATACAGCAAGCAATGGTTGGTTGCCACCAGAACACTCGCCCTTGTGCTTGCGCTCGCTGTGGCGGCCTGCAGCGAAGATCCGCTCGAAGAGCCGGACCCAGTCCCAGCCCAGGACGTCTGGATCAGCGAGCCGGACACCAGCACAGGTGCCGACGACGTATCGCTGGTCGACGCCTCCAACCCCGGCCTCGATGCGCCCGCGCAAGCTGATACGGCCGACGCTGCTGTCGGTGAAGACGAGCAGCCCGCGGCCCCGCTTGGAGCGCTGGCCGATGGTCTCGAGCTCGTCGGTATCGAGGCTTTTCAGACGATCGAGACCCGACTTGTCGAAGCCGGCGAGCGCGTCGAATCACCGATTCCGCTGATCGCCTTGCGCGAGACGCTGTTTCGCGTGCTCGTCGTCACGCCCGCGGGCTGGACGCCGCGCCCGATCACCTTGCACGTGCGGCTGACCGATACGAGCACCGGCGCCTCGCAGCTGCTCACGACAACGCAAAACGTCGCAGCGAGCTCGACGCCTGGCGAGCGAGCCTCGGCCCTGGAGCTGCGCGTGCCCGGCGCAGTGATGACGGCGCACACTTCGGCGGCCTTTTATCTGGTCGGCGAGGGCGCAGCGAGCGTGGACTCGGCCGGCTCGCACCTGGCCCGGTGGCCCCGCGACAACACGTCGATGCCGCTCGCTGCACGCGCCACAACCGGCACGCTGCACCTCGTGCTCGTGCCGATGCGCTTTGACACCGACGGCTCCGGCCGCCTTCCCGACACCAGCCCCGCGCAACTCGCGCTCTTCGAGCAGCTGCTTCGCGCGATCTATCCGGCCCACGTGCTTCGCCTCGAGGTGCGCGAGCCGATCGCCTGGACGACCAGCGTGCGCTGGGGCGACTTCAACCGCGAGCTGCGCGCGCTCAAGCAGGCCGACGGCGCCGAGCACGCCTACTACTACGGCCTGATCCGCCCCAAAGAGACCTTTGCCCAGTATTGCTCCGGCACCTGCACCACCGGCCAGAGCTTTACGGTCTCGAGCGCCGATGCCACCAGCTACCGCGTCGGCTCCGGCGTGGGCTTCTCTGGCGAGGACTGGGCGTGGACGCTCGTCCACGAGCTTGGCCACATGCACGGACGCGGCCACGCCCCCTGCGGCGTCTCGTTTTGGAGCGCCGATAGCTCCTATCCCCACACCCGCGGCATCGTCGGCGTTCGCGGCTGGGACGCCCGAAACGACACCCTCTTTGGCCCCTCCGAGGTCACCGACTTCATGGGTTATTGCGACGACACCTGGGTCTCCGACTACACCTACCTAGGCTTGCTCACCCGCATGCAACAAGCCAACGCCCTGCCCGGCGCAATGGGCTACTCGATCCCCTCGCGCTGGCGCTACATCAACTGGAGTGACACCGAAGCGCCGAGCTGGGGTCGCGATTCGCTCGAGGTCAATCCGACCACCGGTCAATGGGCCACAGCAAGCTTCTTCGACGCCGACGGGCGCACCCTCGACACCCTCGAGATCCCGCACATCGTCTATGCCCACGATGGCGAGCGCTCCGTGCTCGTGCCCCAGCCACCGGCCGGCACGGCGCGCGTCCAAATCGACGCCCCCTCCAAAAACTTCACGCTCGCGCAGGGGTTGTGATTGGCTCCGTACCATGGGCATCCTGCCCATTTTGTACCGGCATCATAGCCTAAAACGCGGCGTCGATGCCCGCGGTCATGCCCATGATCCGCATGTGTTCGACCTCGTCCCAGAGCATCATCCCGCTCAGGCCCAGGTACGGCGAGATCGCGGTGCCGGCGGCGTTGGTCAGGGGCAGCTTCAGGCCGAGCGCCCAGGTCGCGCCCCAGGTAAATTGTGGGCTTTGAACCACGGTGCCGATGGGCTGCTCGCGGTGGGATATGTCGACGGCCTGGGCGTTGATCGGTTGGCTCAAAAAGCCGCTGAGGTTGGCAAAGGGGATGAGGTAGGGATTCTCGTAGGCCAGCACGATGCCCAGATCGGGCGCAATGAATTGTCCGCCGGGATGGGCGCCGGCGCCGACCCCCGCGCTCAGTGCGACGTAGTTGTCCAGCGGCGACCACTTGCCACCCAGGCGCACGATGCCAAGCAGGCGCTCGGCTTCTTGATCGGCGCCTCGGTCGGTGTCGAAGGCCACGGCGTGCGCATCGAGGCCAAGATCGAGGTTTTGGCCCAGGCCTCGTCGCGCCCGCAGGGTCAAGGTCGTGGTGCGCGGGCCGAAGTCGATCTCTTGGATGCTGGCGAACCCGGCGAATTTATGGGTGCCCTCCTCGGTCACCCGCACCGACTCCAGCGGTGCCAGGTTGGCGGGCGGCGAAAAGACATGGGCCGTACAGGCGCTCGACAAAAGCAGCGCCAGGCCACAGGTGATGCGAGTGATTTGTTTCATCTCAACTCCTCTTCATCTCTTCTTGGCTTTCGGTGCAGTTCGGTCACGATTTCACCTCACTACCATGGCTCAAAGACCAAGAAAGACAAGTTCTTATCGGGCGATGCCATCCTCTCTTTGGATTCCATCCGCTGGCAAGTGGGGTGTTCATTGGCCACTCGACTTGCCAGCTTGCGAGGCGGCGCATTGCTTGTCTGTTTGGCAGGCAAGTGTTTGCAAAATAAGGTGAAAGTTTGCCCGAGCAGCGCCATGTCGGCCAGCGCTGTGTATGGCATGAAACATGCTCTTGAGCCACCCGTTAGGCCTGCTCTCATCAAATTGCCAGTCTCATCAAAAGAGCCGCTCATATGCTGATCTCGTTCAAACGCTGCATCTTCTCGATCATGGTCTCGACCGCGCTTGTGGCCTGTGGCGAGGCGCCCGACGAGCCGGTATCAGGCTCTCAGCCCGTCTCGGCGCCGCTTTTGGGAAGCGCCGACAGCACCGATGGTGCCGACCGCAATTGCCGTGTCGTGCTGCGAAGCGCCGCGCAAGTGCCCGGCCAGACGGGCTACGAGACCGACTGCTCCTCGGGAAAGTGCTGGTTTGTCTGGACGGTGAGCGCCGACGTGGCCAACGAGTTCGCCCACACCGGCGCCCAGCCGGCCCTGATGTATCGCAACCCGTCTGTTGATTCCTGGTATTCGGTGGCCGGTGAGCCCGTGGCCGGCGCAAGCGCGGGCTATCAGCGCTTTGCATTTCGCCTCGCTGAGCACACGATCGCCGCCGGCCTGACCGCAAGCGCCATGGAGCGCTCCAAGCTCGAGCTCGTGCCTTTTGTGGGCAGCACCGGCGGCACACGCCTGTTCGACCACAACCGCTATCCCAGCGATTTCGACAACTACTGGCTGGCCAATGCCAATGGCTTCAAGATCGACGACGACGGCCAGGTCTGCGCGCAGCGCCCGGCCGGTGAATCGGCGCTGGTCTTTCGAGCCGGTTGGACCCACGCCCAGCACGGCGCGATCGTCGCCGGCAACCGCCTGCGGGTCGACTACGACCTCTACCGGCTGCCCGAGTGCATGAGCAGCACCTACAACGGCATGCCGGCCTGGGAGACTACGGCCTTCGTGCGCTTTGAGCCCTCCGGGTTGACGGTCAACGGCGGCCTTCGCGAGCTGAACACGGCCGACGGCAGCATCGACGCTCGCCCGTTTGTCACCCAGGTGCCCGAAGGCACGACCGGCGTCGCGCTCTGGTTCCAGACGATCGGGCGCACCTGCAGCGCGCAATGGGACAGCAATATGGGCGAGAATTACCGCTTCGACGTTGTGGCGCGCGCGCCGGCAAGCCCGGAGTGGGCCGGTGACTGGGGCAACGGATTGACGCGCGCCTGCGAGCACATCGACGGGCTCGACGAGCCGGTCGTGCTCACGAGCTACAATCGCGAGCGCTCGTGTATGTTCATCGATGCTGATGTCTGGGTCACCAATCTCACCGACGCCAACGCGCTGCAACCCCATGTGATCCAGGCGCAGGTCGTCAGCTCGATCGACGGCGCCGCTCAGGCGCCCGTCTATTTGCGGTTCATCGGCCGCGTTGGCAACAACTACCGCTACCGTTGGACGCTTGAGCGCGAGCAGCTTTTGCGCACGAGCTGGCAGCAGATCGACTACCGCTTTCGCTTCTCCACCGACGGCATCAACTGGCTCCTCGCAGGCCAGCCCGACGGCTCGGCGCGCACGATCGTTCGCGACGCGAGCTTCTGAGTTTTTGGGCGCGCCCTGAAGGGCCGCCGCAGCCATGGATTGAGCGATGAAAAAGCTCGTCGCACGAACGGCCGTCGTGACCGGCGCCGCCCATGGCATCGGGCGCGCCACCGCCCTGGCCCTGGCCGAGGCCGGCTGCGCGCTGGCGCTCGTGGACCTCGACGAGCAGGGCCTCTCGGAGGTCCAGGCCCTCGTCGAAGGTGTCGGGCGCGAGGCTAAAACCTACCGCGTCGATGTCTCCAACGCGGGCCAGATGGATGCGCTGGCGCGCGATGTCGTCGAAGACTTTGGCGGCGTGCACATCGTGGTCAACAACGCCGGTATCAGCGTCACAGGACGCTTCGAGGAGCACACCAGCGAGGATTTTGAGCGCGTCATGGGTGTCAACTTTGGCGGCGTGCTCAACGGCTGCCGGGTATTCTTGCCGCACCTTCGCCGCGCCGACGAGGCCCACCTGGTCAACATCTCCAGCGTCTTTGGCATCGTCGGCGTCGCCGGCCAATCCGCCTACTGCGCCTCCAAGTTCGCCGTGCGCGGCCTCAGCGAAACTCTGCACGAGGAGCTTGCTCACACCCGCGTGGGCGTGAGCGTCGTGCACCCGGGCTGCATCCAGACCAACATCGTGAAGTCTTCGACCTTCTACGACGACCAGACCCAGCCCAAGGCCCTTGATTATTTCGCACGCTACGGCGTATCACCCGGGCTCGTCGCCCGGCGCATCGTGCGCGCAATTCGCAACAACGAGCACCGCGTGCTCGTCACGCGCGAGGCCTTTTTGCTCGACTGGATGCGCCGCGTCGCCCCCGAGAGTGGCAACCGCGTGGCAAACCGCATCATGCAGCGCATGCTCGGCATCAAGCTCGAGGATGTAATGTAAGCCTCTTGTCGAACCCCAATCTTCGGACCACACATGGCGCCTCGACCCACCACCTGCTCCGCTCCGGGCAAGCTCTTTCTCTTTGGCGAGTATGCCGTCTTGAGCGGCGGTCAGGCGATCGTCACGGCCGTCGATCGTCGCGTCTTCGCCACACGCCACATGGCCGCGAGCGTCTATCGCGCCCACGGCACCGAAGGGCTAGCCCTGCCTCGCCTGGTCTTGGAGGCTGTCGAATCGACGGCGCGCGTCGAGCACCTCGAGACCGACGTGCGCGCGCTCTTTGACGGGCCCAACAAGCTCGGACTGGGCTCCTCGGCGGCCTCAACCGTCGCACTTTGCGCCGCCGTATTGGCTTATGAGGCCGAGGGGAAGCTCGATCGTGACGCGGTCTTTCGCGCCTCCTTTGCCGCCCACTGCCGCCTGCAGCGCGGCCGCGGCAGCGGCGGCGACGTCGCCTGCTCAACCTACGGTGGCACGCTCGCCTACAGCATGTCCGAGCCTTGGCGGCCACTGCAAACGCCGCAAGCCCTGGAGCTTCGCGCCATTTGGACCGGCGAGTCGGCCTCCTCGACAGCGCTCGTGGATTGCGTCGAGCAGGCTCGCAAGGCTCGGCCGGCCGAGATCGAGCGTGCCCTGAGTGCCATCGCCGACGTCGCCGACCAGGCAAGCGACGCGATCGAAGACGCCGCGTGGAGCGAGCTCATCGCGCTCTTTGCTCTGGGCGACGACGCCATGGAGCGCCTGGGCATCGCAAGCGAGGCGCCCATCATCACCGCACGTCACCGCGCCTTGCGCACGCTCGCTGGCCGCTACGGCGCCGTCGTCAAGCCCTCGGGCGCCGGCGGTGGTGACTTTTCGCTGGCCGTGGGTGAACAAGTCGATTGGGAAGGCTTCGCACAGGAGTTGCCCAATGGCTGCCAGTTGATGGATCTGGCCCTGGGAGCGCACGGCGTGCGCGTCGCGCAGCGGCTCAGCGAGCGTTGAGGTTCATCAACAAGGTGGGCAGCAGACGGCTGGCCTTGGTGTGGTTGGGTTCGAGCTCGAGCAGGCGCTGGTAGTAGTCGAGCGCGCTCTTATAAGACTTTCGCTGCATGGCGGCCTCGCCCAGGGCCTCGAGGTTCTTGGCCGTATTGCGTTGCTCGGCTATCGGGACGAATTCATGGCGGTAGCGCTGGCGCTCGCGGGCGTCGCTCAGGGTTGCGTAGACCGCCTTGAGGCGGTTGCGGATGTGCTTGAGCTGCACGCGGTGTTTGGGTTCCATGCCCATGGGCTGGTTGAGCACGTTGAACTGCTCGCTGACCTCGCGGTAGCGGCGCGCAATCTCGCCGTCGTGAGTTGCCCAGTGCAGCCCGAAGACGGCGTAGCAGTCCTCGTTGTCGAGGCGCAGCTCCATGAGACGGATGCGCTCGATGGCCTGCTCGAGGTCCTCGGCCCAGCCCGACGAGCGGGCCTCGCCAAGGCCCGGCGGATCGACCGAAACCAGGCCCACCGTCTCGAGTCCCGCCAAAATCGCGATCGTGTCCTCTTTTGACAGCGGAGAGCGGCGAAGGACGACGTCGTAGCTGCGCGGCTCGTCGAGCGCCTGATCGAGCAACAGACGCTCGTAGAGCTGCAGATTGAGACGATTGACATCGAAGCCGGCCATGGCTGTGCTCGAGAGCAGCATGCCGAACATGCGCGCCTCGGTTTGCTTTTGCGCCTCACTATCTGGGCCCATGTGTTGGGAGCGCACGTGAGCAAAGAGCAGGCTGAGCACGGAGACCGACGTCAGTTGCATTGGCTCAGGGAGCGTGTCGAGGCGAAAGTAGCTCGCGGTGTCGAGCTGTGCGCCGAGCAATCGGTGGGTCAGGTGGCGAATACGCGAGGCGATCGCGACCAACACCTCGCTGTGCGAGATCATGTCCGAGGCTTGCAAAAGGGCGTTGACCTCGCAGACGCCGATTTCTTGGGCCAGGGCACGTACTCGGGCGGCTTGGCCGGCGCTCAGGCGTCCGCCCTCTTGGAGCAACGCCACAAGCGAGCGCTTCTCCGAGAGAGGTAGAATCTGCACGTCGTGAAGCTCGCTGCCCTTGAACACCAGCTCGGCGCTTCCATTTCCAGCCTGCATCTTGAGCAGGCCGGGGCCGTGCAACTTGCTGACGTCTCGAAAGACCTCGGCCATCGAGCTCTCGGAGAGCTTCCATTGCTTCTCAGGATGTGCGCTGCGTGTGCGAACCGTCTCGAAGGCCGAAGCGGGCAAAGCAGGGCTGTTCGTTGGCCTGTTCGTTGGACTGTTCGTTGGACTGTTCGTTGGACTGGGCGAGGTCTTGGTGCGGGCGCCGTGGCGCTCGCTGAGCTCTTTCATGAGCGCTGCGCGCGGCAACTTGGCCTGGCGTGCTTCGGCCTCCAACGCCTCGGAGTCGGGCTGCAACAGGGCGTCCGAGTCTTCGTGCAATCTGTCGCTGGGATAGTGTTTGGGCGCGGCGCTCTCTTGGGGCGGTCGCGACTTGTTCAGCAGGGTTTCGGAGTACTCCTCGAGCACCTCCGAGATGCTTGACTCGTCGAGGCCGACGACGTGCTTGCCAATCAGGCTCGCCAGTTCATGCTTGAACAAGCGCAGATTCTTGTCGTCGCCGTTTGCCATGATGCAACGCCTCTTTCGAGCTCTGAGATGATGAGTCGTCGGTTGGCCGACATGCCCAGTCTAGAGAGGCGTCGCTCGTCGAGCAAGCCCCAAGTTCGTCGCACCTTACCTAACACAAGTGTAGATTACGTATTTTTCGTTTTCAGCTACCGTTTTGACGGTGCGGAAAGTGCGCGTCAGGTGCGTCATATAGTTCAAGTGCTTATTGGCCACACAGACAAAGCGCCCACCGGCCTTGAGCACATCGCCCACTTGCCGAAACAGCTTTTGCGATACTTCGATGTTGGTCTCATGGCCAAAGTGAAAGGGCGGATTGGAGACCACTAAATCGAAGCTCTCGCGCTCGAATTGCTCCAGGCCGTCATCCCAGTGAAAGTGGACATTCTCGGCGGTGAGGTTGAGCTTGGATGACTCCACGGCCAGCCGTGAATCGTCGACCAGATGGAGTTCGACGCCGGGTCTCTGGCGCTGAATCGCGCGGGCAATCACGCCGTTTCCCGAGGCCAGATCCAAGACGCGTCGCTCGCCAGGCGCGAGCGCGAGGTGCTCGAGCAAGAACTGGGTGGCATAGTCGATGTTGCCCGCTGAAAAGACGCCATAATATTGTTTGAAGACCTCGACGCTGCCATCTTGAAAGGTCAAAGGCAGGGCGTTGAGCAACTCGAGCTGTCCGACGGGCTTTTTTCGGGTGAGCGTCAAGAGCCGCGCCTTCTTCCACGCCAGGCTTTGCTCGACATGCTCAAAAAATTCTTCGGCAATCGCGATCATCTGCGCCGAGAAGTACCGGGTCATAAAGGCGCAGATTGCCTGGCCATCTGGCGCGAGTGAGGCGGTGAGTTGGGCCAGGTAGAGTTTGAACAAGTCGAGCGATTTCGGCACGCGGACGATGCCCAGATCGATCGTCTCGGGCAACGCCACCAGCGGCGAGAGCCAGCGCTCGCTCACGCGCGGCAAGGCATTTTGGCCGAGGTTCAGCTCGAGGGCCTTTTGTTGGCTCTTATAGGTCACCACCGTGAGCGGCTCGATCGTGTGCAAATACGCCGTCAAAAAGCCAAACCGGTCGTCGTAGACGACGACTGTGCGCCTCGACAATTCCTGGTTGGCGAGCACGTTCAAGACGAGCTCGTCGGCCGCGCTCCAAGCTTGCAAGGAGCGGTTGGACGTGGCCGGATAGCGTGTGATCGTGAGTTTTTGGTCGTTGGCTCTGTGTTTCATGGAGCGGCAGCGTTCCATGATTGAGAGGCGCCGTCAATCGCGAGGCTGCATCAGGAATTTAAGTGTCATCCATCGCACGCAAAATCTTTCGTATACTACCCGATAGAGCGCCACGTGAGCGCTTGATCGTCGGCTCCCGCCTTGAGGCGTCGAGCACCGAGTCTTTGATTGGGCGTGGCCAATCGGATGCGATTTATCGGGCGCTCTTTAATTCGATCGACCAGGTCGTGTGCATCTTCGAGGTGATCTTCGAGGTGATCTTCGATCAAGACGAGCGCCCGATCGACTACCGCTTTCTCGAGGCCAATCCGGCCTTTGAGAAAGAGGCCGAGCTCAAGGCCCCCGTCGGTACGACGGCACGCGAGATGCTGCCGGATCTCGATGTATCCTGGAATGAAATCTACGGCCAAGTTGCCAGGACCGGCAAGCCCACGCGCTTTGAGAAGTATTCACCGTCGATGGATCGCTGGTTTGACGTGTACGCGTTTCGCTCTGGTGCTGCTGAGCAGCACCGTGTCGCGCTCTTGTTCGATAACATCACCGCGCGCAAGCGGCGCGAGTTCAATGCGGAATTTCTCGACGAGATAAGCCTCGACATGGCACGCCTGGAACCTGAAAAGCAGATCCTGGCGGTCGTGGCGAAAAAATTCATGGAGCATCTCAAGCTCTCCCGGCTCTCCCTGATCGAGATTGGCGACTCGCTCGATGATGCCAAGGTCTTCTTCGAGCTGCACAGGGACGAAGGTGCGCTGGCTTTTGACGCCAGGCGTCGGCTGTTCTCCGCCTTCATGACGGCAGCGACACTCAAACAGCTCGCCTCAGGCCAGATCGTGGCCGTTGGCGATGTTCAAAACGATCGTCGTACGGCTTCGTTTTCACAGGCCTACAAGGATTTTGACGTCGGTGCGCTGATCTTCGTGCCTTTTCTGGGCGACAAGGGCGTGGCCTTCGTGCTCGTCGCAAACCACAGTGGCGCCTATGCCTGGCGCGGCGACGAGATCGACGTGATGAAAAGGTTTGCAGGTCGGCTCTGGCAGCGCCTCGAACAGCTTCGCTATGCCCGCGCACTGGACGAGCTCACCGCAGAGTCGGAGCGCCAGAAGCGCCTCTACGAGGCAATCCTGTCCAGCACTCCGGACATGCAGTTCATCTTTGATCTCGACTACCGTTTCTTGTACGCCAACGACGCGCTGCTCAAGACCTTTGGGCTGAGCAGCCTCGACGATCTGCTCGGCAAGCGCCTGAGCGAGGCCGGCTACGAGCCCTCGCTGGCTAAAGTACGCGAGCGTGAGTTTGATACGGTTATCGCCACCGGGGCACCGCTGCGCAGTCAAGAGCCCTTTACCAGTCCCGAGGGCCAGCGCATCTACGACTACATCATGGTGCCGGTGCTCGGTGAGCATGGCGAGGTCGAGGCGATCGCCGGCACAACGCGTGACATTACCGAACTTAAACAGCACGAGCTGGCCCTGCTCGAGGCCGACCGGCGAAAAAACCAGTTCATGGCCGTGCTCTCCCATGAGCTTCGCAATCCGCTGGCGCCGATCAAAAACAGCATCTTCGTGCTCGGCCAGCCCGGCATCGCGCCCGAGCAGGCTGAGCATGCCCGCGAGGTGCTCGAGCGCCAGGTCGATCAACTCACGCGCCTGGTCGACGATCTGCTCGATGCGACGCGCGTCGAGCACGACAAGATTCAGCTTCAGAAAAAGAACCTCGAGCTCAATGAGCTTGTCGTTCATACCGTCGAGGACTACCGCGCGCTCTTTGATGCGCGCGGCGTGGGCCTCGAGGTCGTGCGCGCGAGCGAGCCGGTCTGGGTCAGCGGCGACTGGAATCGACTGGCCCAAATCGTCGGAAATCTCTTGCAAAACGCCGCCAAATTTACGCCATCTGGCGGTCTTACGACGGTCTCTGTGCAGTCCGATACCGCGATCGACCAAGCCTTCATCGAGGTCGTCGATACGGGACTGGGCATGTCGGCCGAGACGCTGGCCCACATCTTCCAGCCATTCATGCAAGCCGACGCCTCCCTGGATCACTCCGCTGGCGGCCTGGGCCTTGGCCTGGCGTTGGTCAAAGATCTCGTCCATTTGCACGACGGCAGCGTCAGCGCCACGAGCGCGGGTATTGGCAAAGGCGCACGGTTTCAAGTCCGGCTGCCTCTCAAGCTCAGCCTGGCAACCCCGCCGCCGCCCGAAGCCGCCAGCTACGACGCCCGTCGCCACCGCAAGGTCCTCATCATCGAGGACAACCCCGACGTCGCCAGCATGTTGCAGATGGTCCTCGAGCACAAAGGCCACGACGTCGTGCTCGCCCACGACGGCCCGCAAGGCATCGCAATCGCGCGACACTTCAAGCCCGACGTCGTGCTCTGCGACATCGGCCTGCCCGGCATGGATGGCTACACGGTCGCCCAAACCATGCAAGCCGACCCCGAGCTCAAATCGCTCCTGCTCGTCGCCCTGAGCGGCTACGCCATGCCCTCGGACATCGAACAAGCCCGCCAGGCGGGCTTTGACCACCATATCGCCAAACCCGTCAACCTCGACCAGCTCACGCAATTCATCGACGAAGCACCCGCAAGACACTGACTCCCTGCCGCCTGGGGCGCCGCCTGGGGCGCCGCCTGGGGCGCCGCCTGGGGGAACAAGCCAACAAGCCCCCAGGCGGACCTTTCGTGAGTTTCAAAAAGTCGTTAGTATCGCCCGCCAGACGGTGAGATTGCGTGATGAGCCGGGGTCTGCAAAATTTCGATACGGTGATTAAAGGAGGATGGCATGGCGACCGAGTTGCAAGAGGGCGACCGCATCTACTGGGAAAGTGAGGGCGTCAGAGTTTACGGTCAGATCAAGAATATTTTCGAGCACAAGATCACGCGCAAGATCGATGGAGTCGAGGTGGCACGCGTGGGCTCGGCGGAGGATCCGGCGCTGTTCATCATCCAGGAGGACGGCGCGCGCGCGCTCAAGCTCGCCAGCGAAGTCCATTAGTCGATTTGGAGTAAGTGCTGGCAAACTTGCGTATCGCACAACATACCATCTTGCCGAGCCTCCGGTGTTGGTGGGATAGTCTGGCGCACGTGTCCTGCACCGACTGTTGGGTAGAAAGCTCTGGGAAGTATCTATGAAATGTTTAGAAGGATTGCTGTTCGCCTTGGTCATGGTCGGTGTGCTCGCTTTTGGGGCCAGCGCGCTCGCAGGAGATTGGGTGCCGATCGATGGCGAGGTCCTGGCGTTCGAGCAGGGCTACATCGTCGGAGGTGAGCTTGGCGTCGAGATCGAGATCTTGCGCGCACGCATGGAGGAGCAGGGCCTGTTGGCGCCGAAGGCTCAGACCTCGATCGAGGAGATGATTCGGGTGCTGGCCGTTGCCGGTTGGCTGCAACTCGAGAAAGAGATCGGAGTGCAAAGCGCTCCCGGCGGGCTGGTGGTCAAGTTGATCTCGGCCTCCGGTGGGATCTCGGTCGGTGAGAGCCAGCAGTGGATCAGCGATGGCAACGACGATCTGGCGCAATGTTGGTCACAGCCGCTTGATGGCCCGGTCAACCTGAGCGTGGTCGTCTCCAAGCGCGGAACAATCGAGCTCGTCGAATACGAGGTCTTGATGCACAACTCCCAGACCCTGGCATTCGCACGCTGTGTCGAGGCCCAGATGCGCCGGTGGCCGCCGTTTTCGGCACGCCCGGCGACGGCGTTCATTGTCCTCGAGGTCGAGGAGGCCAAGCACCGAGACGAGAAGGTGCGTCGCGAGCAGCTCGCCAGGCTTTGGAGCACGAATTATGTGGAAGCCCAAGCACCGGTGGCACCCGTGACCACTCGGCGATCATCAGGCGCGCCAAGTGTGGAGGCCCTCGCGCCGCTTGATCCCGGCGTGCGCGAGCATGACGACTACCACCTCTACGCGTTGATCGGCACAGCCGGCGCTCGAATCGGAAGCGGACGCAGCAGCGCGACAAACGAGTCCTTTGAGGGCGATTTTGTGGGAAGAAATAGCTTTCTCTTCTTTGAAGCCGACATGCGTCTCAACGAGAGTTTTCTCGTCGGCGCCTACTTTCAGTATCAATTCACGCTGTTGCACGACTTTGAAGCGCGCGACGAGGCCTTTGGCGGCACCTGCCTGGGCGGCGATTGTCTGTTGGGGCTTCGTGCGCGCTACGCGTGGCAAGAGTGGCTGAGCAGCTTTGGCAGCCTCGGTTTGGGGCGAGTTCGCTACGCCGTACCAGTTTACTACTACCGCGAGGACGTCATCAGCTGCGCCGATCTCGACACCGTCGAGATCGGCGGAAAATCCTTTTGCCAGGGCACCGATACGACCCGACCTGGTTGGGCGCACATCGGCGCCGGCCTCACCGGCACCTGGCGCCTCAACCCGCAAGTCAGCCTCGCAGCCGAGGCTCAACTGCTGCTCACCTTCCCGACATCATCGCTGAACTTGATGATGAGCGTGGGCCCGCGCATTCAGTTCTGAGGCGACGCGCCGACTCAGCAGAAATTGCTTGAGAGGCCGACATCGACTACGTTGAACGCGTTTCAAGTGACGCTTGAGCGTCACATTGATCTTATGCAGTTCGCGTTATGCGCCAGGAGGTCCCCATGAGAGCGTCCATCATACAATCACTTCTCTCTTTTGTTGTGACCTTCTTTGTCGCCTCTTCGGCCTTTGCGGCGACAATTTCCGGCACGATCTACGACTCCAACGGCGTCACGCTCGGTAATGCCAGCATCCAGGTGCGCCTGTGGGAGCAGACGCCCAAGGGCTATGCGGTCGTGCACACCCAGCTCACCGGCGTTGCTGGCACGTACAGCTTTGTCGACGTCGCCGCAGGCACCTACAAGCTCAACGCTCGGATGGCGCCGGGTTTTAGCGGTCATTATGGAGACACCTGGTACGACAAGGTCGAGCCGAGCTCCGATGGTGTCTTCTCAGCCGATGCCGATGAGTTGACCCTTGGTGCCGAGGCGGTCGTGACGGGCATGAACATCGTCTTACCGCTGACCGGTGGGTTCAATGGGCGCGTCGTGTCGCCGATCGGAACTCCCCTGTCGACGATTGGCGTTCGGGCCGAATCGCGCACCGATTATCGCTACCATCACAACGACTTCACCAAAGGCATTACGCCGCGCCTCGGAGAGTATTCGATTCGTGGATTGCGAAACAGCCACCCCTACCGCCTGATCGTCTACGACGCCCAGGGGCGCTATGAGACCCTCATCGTTCCCGGACCCTTCAACGTCAGCAACGCCCTCGATCCCAACCTGGGCAACCATCCGTTGGTCGCCATGGGCAGCGATCCCAATGAGCCCAACAATACGGCTCAAGAGGGCGTTGCAATCGCCGCCATTCCCTACCAGAGTTCGGGCGCGATCATTTATCCCCGAGGCTCGGACGTCGACTGGTATTGCCTCGACGCCGCGCAAGGCGACCGCCTCTTGGCCCGGGCTCGCGCCCAGATCACGGTCGACGGCGAAACCCGGCTCCATCCCTGGATCGATCCAATCCTGTCGATGTGGGAGATGACCAACAACACCCTGCTCGTGTGGAACGATGACGATCCCAACGAGCGAGGGCTGTCGAGCCTTGTGGATTCGGGAAGTCTGGACGCAGGTCGGTACTGCTTTGCCGTGAGCACGTTTGGCGATACGAACTGGACGGGCACGGGTCAACAAACAGCCGGTCGGTATACCTTTGGCCTCGAGATGGGTAACCGTCGCCCGCTGATCGATGTGACCTACCAAAGCCAGCCCACGCCTCGCGCGCCGGAGACCATCTTGGTCAACGAGGGCCGGGATCTCACCTTCACCATTGTCTTTAGCGACCCCGATGGCGACAACCTCCAACCGGTAGTGCGCCATCTCGACAACAACGGCCAGGCCGTTCAGGGCGAGCTCGTCCAGGGCGCGGGAGGCACGTTTTATCGATGGAACGTCGCCTTACAAGCGGCCATCCTCAGCCCCTACGAGCTGACCTTCTCGGTCAACGACGGCGAGTTTTCCTCGGCGGTCCATGTCATCGTCGAGGTCGAAGCGATCAATGTGCCCCCGACCACCCCGGTTCAGATTTCGCCGATCGGCGGCGTGCGCGTCGGCGTCGATGAAGCTGACCTGGTCGTGCTCAATGCGACCGACGCCAACGGCGACGCCCTCACCTACGAGTTCGAACTTCACGAAGAGAGCGTTGACGGCACAGCCGATCAAGTTGCCAGCGTCTCCGAGCACGCTTCGGGCTCGACGAGTTGGACGACGGCCGCGATCGCGGAGAACACGCTCGTTTTCTGGCGCGTGCGCGCCTTCGACGGCAAGATCGATGGCGGCTACAGCCCCTGGTCGGCCTGGGAGAGCTTCATGGTCGACACGCTCAACGAGGCTCCGGCCACACCCGAGATCCTCAAACCCCTGCCCAACGAGCTTGTCGTCGTGACGGCACCGCGCATCTCTTCGAGCAAGCCCAGCGATCCCGAGGGCGATCCGGTGTCGATCATCTTCGAGGTTGCCACCGACGAAGCCTTTGCGACGATCGTCGCCACCAGCGCTGCCGTGGCTGCCTCAAATGCCGCCAACACGGTCGAGTGGACCGTCAATCCAGGCCTCGACGGCGGCTTGCGCTACTTTGTGCGCGCCAAGGCTCAAGACGATCGCGGCGCTGAGAGCGATTGGTCGGCCGTGGTCTCTTTCAACGTGCGCTCGGACAGCAATTGGCCGGCGCCGTCGTTTCGAGGAGAGCTCGCTGCGCAGTGCGAGCAAGGCTATCCGATCGGCAAAAATTTGAGCGTCTTGACCTTCACAAACGTCGACGCGAGCGGGCCTGCCCTGAGCTTCGAGCTCCACGTGCTGCGCGATGGCGAGGCGGTCTTTGAAACCATCGTTCGCCAGAGTTGGGGCGCTCAAACCGAGATCGCCATCGATTCGACAGCCTTTAGAGCCGACGGCGCCTACCGCATCCGCGTGCGAACGATCGAAGGTGACCAGTTTGGCGATTGGTCGGAGTGTCAGGCCTATGTGGGCAACAAGCCCAATTCAAATCCCGACGGCACACCGACCACAGGCGAAGACGGTTGCGGTTGCGCGGCGGCAGGCTCCGGCAAAGAAGGCGCAAGCTGGGCCGTCTTGCTGCTGATGCTCGCTGGCGTCTATCGCCTGCGCCGTCGTCGCTGAGCGTCGCCGGCACGAGGGGGCGGATTCGAGGGCTCTACTCTGCCTCGCAAGGCCCCTTGGCGGCTACTTCGACGTGGTTGGCGCTGGCCTCGCATTGATTGCCGTAGGTCTTGCCGTCCACACCGCAGACCGGGTCGTAGATGTCCGGGCAGGCCACGCCGAGGCAGGCGCCTTCAATGCAGAAGTGCCACAGCTCACAGTCGGCGTTCTTGGTGCACGCGGCCTCTTTGGGTACGCAGACGCCACCGCCGCCGCAATCGCGGGTGCAGCCCCAATCGCTGGCCCCCTCACCGCAGGCGCAGCTCGTCGGCGCGCACTCATCGGTGTCTTTTTGGCACTTGTAGTCGGACGGGCAGCCGTATTGTGTGCAGCCAGACGGGCTCGGGCCCTGGCAGCTTCCGCCCTTAGGCAGGCAGGGCCCACGGTAGGCGATCGTCACGCCGGCGCCACGCGCTTCGCACTCATTGCCAAAGGTGCGCCCATCGGTGGCGCAGACCGGATCGTAGATCCTCGTGCAGGCAAGCGCCACGCATTCATCGCCCTGGCACACGCTGCCCTCATCACAGGTGACATCGGCACTGCAAGGCTTGGCCGGCCCGTCGACGCACTCGCCGCCGCCCAGATCGTCGGTGCAGATCCATTGCCCGTCGTCACCACAACCGCACGCGGAGGGCTTTCCGGCGTTGAGCTGGCAGCTCTGGCCAGCCTTGCATTGGTCATCGGAGTGACAACCCGCCGGATTGGGCCCCTCACAGGGCGCATGCTCCTTGCACTCGCCAGCGTGTGCAACCGTGACGTGGTAGGCGCCGGCGACGCAGGCGTTGCCATAGGTCTTGCCGTCCTCACCGCAGACCGGGTCGTACTGCATCGTGCAGGCGAACTCCTGGCACGCTCCGGCGTTACACATCGTCCAAAACGGGCAATCCGAGTTCTCACTGCACTCGTCACCGCCGACACAGTAGCCGGGCTGGCAGTCGTCGGTGCAAATCCCGCCACAGGTATCGCAAAAGCTCGCGTAGCAGCCGTCGTTGTAGTCGAGCTTGCAACGCTGACCGTTGGCGCATTGATCGTTGGTGCTGCATCCCGAGTTGGCTGTGCACGAGTCGGCCGGCACACATTCATTGACCGCCAGGTGACAGCGCTCATCGCTGCCACAATCCTCGTCTTTGTCGCACGTGCTCGGAGCGGGCTTGCACACCCGCGCCATCAGACAATCCGTCGTACATTCCCAATACCCGCTCGCCACATCACAGGTGCAATGCGATGGGAAGCAGCCATCCGCGGCGTTCGTTGAGCAAACATCGGTCCCGCTGCACTCCGTGTCAGACTCGCATTCCGTGGTATGGAGCGAGGGGTTTTCGCCCTCGCAGGCCTTCGTCGTGTCCTCGGTACACACGCCCGCCACGCAGGCCTGCCCGCTCGGACAATCCGTCTCCAACAAACACGCCAGCGGAGCCTTGTTCTTCTGGGCGTCTTCGTCATCTGGCTCGC
The DNA here is from genome assembly GCA_013697635.1 of Lujinxingiaceae bacterium. Classification (GTDB taxonomy): domain Bacteria; phylum Myxococcota_A; class Bradymonadia; order Bradymonadales; family Bradymonadaceae; genus JACCWM01. Next base: position 38,309 of record JACCWM010000203.1, read on the forward strand.
CACAGGCCGCAAGACCGACAAAGAGCGTCAGCAGTAACAGAATTATGAATCGACACCCTCGAAATTCTGACGGGTTGGTTTGCTTCGTCAATAATCGCATCGTAAACATCCTCAATGAAATGGCGCGCTATCTACCTTTGATGAGAATCCGCTCGGAACCCTCGGGGCGAATACCTCTGACTCTGACACAGGATTCTGCAAGAGCTATACCAGCTGAGCCAATCCATGGCACCATCCAACCAAGACCTTTTTTCATGCTCGCCACCTCAATTGTACGGTGCAAAAACGCTCAATGCTGGCAAGACCGCAGTCAGTTGCGCGTGCCGTGCAGCTCTCGGCCGTCACCGCCTCCACCCGCTTCACCTACGCTGGTGGCACCCGCCCCGGCCCAAGTCATGCCCGGCTTCACCCTCAGCGCAGATCCTTGACCCGCTTGCGCATCCGGAGCAGTCCGAACACCAACATCAGCAAGAAGGCAGCCGGGGCTCGATCGAGGTCGCGGGCAGGCCATCGTCAAACGTCCAGGCGCGCATCGCCACCTCGCCCACCGAGGCATCGGAGAAGGTGACAAGCGTGCCGGGCGCGTCGCTCTCGGGCACGTTTGGATAGACGGCCATCAGAGGGGCAGCGGTGAACAGGGCGTGCAAACCTCCCGGGGCGCGCCAGCGACTTCGACGACCGCATGCCCACCCTCCAGCGAGCAGCCAGCCATTAAGAGGACGGCGGCGACAAGGTTTTGAAAATAAACAATAAAGTGCTTCAAGGCCTAGACTCCATCACCCTTTCAGGCAAAATCACGACGCCCGGCAAAACGCGCTCGCCAGCCAGAAACGCTATCGATGCCCGCATTATCCAATAGTCAGGGCGGGTGGCACAAGGCAATCTTTGGCGCGTGGCCACCGAATCAACGGCTCCACGCCCAGCCGTGGGGGATCTCGAAGGTCAAACCCCAGCCAAGATGGAAGCCCTCGCCGAAGAGATAACCGGCGCGAAGGTAATTGAGATAGAGCGTGTTGAAGCTCAGCACGGGGCCGTGGGCGCCGGTAAATGGATTGTAGGCGTAGCCCGCGCCGAGGTGGCTTGCGAGTTCGGGCCAGCGGTAGAGCCATTGGGCGTGGAGGGCGCCCAGGCGAGCTGCGCCGGTGTCGAAGTCGTCGAGGGTGAGGACATCCCAGCCGAGGGCGACGAAGTGTCCGGTGGGGGCCAGGAGCAAGCCAAGCTGCGCCGCCTGGGTGTGACTGGTTTCGCGTTGCTGAAGACCGGCCAGAAGCTGGACGCTGAGTCGAAAGGTTCCCTGGGCGGTGCCAGCGCTCCACAGCCCTCCCACGATCGCTGCCGGGCGAAGGCCGACCTGTAAAATGGTCTCTCCGGGGTCTTGGGGAGTCTCGACGGCTTCGAGGGCGATCTGGCGCGGGGTCTCGGCCAAAGAGGCGTTGCCGGGAGCGTTCTTGTCCAGATGGGTCATACAGCTTGCCGCCAGGGCTGCGGCCAGGGCCGCGACTAAGACCAGGGCACGGTGGGCTCGCATCATGGCCTCGCCAGAATGTAGTGGATGCTCTGCTCGTCGCAATGGTTGACGGCTCGAAAGGGGCCGGTGAAATGATGTTGGAGCGCAAGCGACCAGGATTTCGGTTCTGCGTTGACGGCGAAGCTGAGCTCGAGGCGGCCCTCATGCTCGCCACCATTCCAGATATCTTGGGAGGGAAAGAAGACCGGGGCATAGAAATGATGCTCTTCGCCGGAGCCCAGGCGAATCGGTCCGTCGCCAAACTCCCCATCATAGGCTTGGCCGCCGATGTGCACGCGCGCCGTGGAGGCGCTCAGCTCGCAGGGGGCCTCATCGATATTTCGCGCGCGCAGGGTCAGCCCGAGGCCTTCTTTTCCGGAACGTGAGATCCAGGCGTCGAGCTGGACGCAGCCGCGCGCGGTCTGGGCGGCCTCGGCGATCTGCCAGACCGGATAATTGCGCACCTGTTGAGGGCGGCAAGGGTCCATGGAAGGCGTGGCGATGCTCGCAAGGCCCGCCGCGCCAGCGAGCAGGAACTGGGCCCAGGACAGGCTTGCGCTCGGCTTGCGAGGTTGCTCGACGCGGCGAGGCGACATCATGAAGTGGTAACTCAAGGCCAGGACGGGCAGGGTGAGCAGATCCGTTGGGTCCATGGTGAACCCTCCCCACCAGCGGGCGAGGAAGTGGTTGAACGGGGTCGACACGTTCACCAGGCTAAAGCCCAGCGCCGTGGCAAGGCTCGCCCAAAAGGCCAGCTGGCCCCTGTTTCTTGGGAGACGACCGAGCAAGGCAAGGCAGATGCCCTGGGCCAGGGCAACCAACAAGATCGGAAAAAAGAAGAGCCCGACCACGTCGCTAAGTTTTCCCGTAACGAGCCCGGGCAACAGGCCCGAGCCTTTGAGGACGTGGTCATTGAGCACGAGCACCGCGATGGCCGCGAGTACGAGAGGATGCAGCAGATCTTGCGCCCATAAGGGGCGTCGCATTGTACTGTTTTTTGACGATCCTGGCGGCGCATTCACTGCACGTTTACCTCTCGCGTGCCCCGTCCAGGCGGGCATTGGCCGCAGCGACGATCTCGGCAAAAGCGGCGCGCTCGCTGTCTGCAAGCTTGCGCCGATCCGTGCCGTGGTACTCGATCGGGTCGACGACCGTGGTGCCGCGGTTGAGTTGGTAGTGCAAGTGCGGGCCGGTCGAGCGGCCGGTATTGCCGCTGAGCGCGATGACCTGGCCGGCGCGCACCTGCGTGCCCGCCTTGACCTCGACCTTCGACAAATGCAGGTGCTTGGCAAGCACGCCGTCTTTGTGGCGGATCTCGACGCAGCCGCCATTGGCGGCCGTGTTCCAGTTCACGCGCGTCACCTCGCCATCGAACGGCGAGGTGACGGGAGTGCCGACGTCGACCTTGAAGTCCATGCCGTGGTGGGTGGGGCGGTCGCGCAGCAGGCTCGTGATCTGCTCGTAGGTGGCAAGCGGACTGTTGCGAAGACGATGGGGGATCTCGGTGCCGTCGGCCGACCAGTAGGATGGATAGTGGTCGGCTGCGGCCTTGAAGCGGTAGGCCGTGAGCGTGCGGTTGAGCTTTTGAGAGCCGAAGCGGGCGGCTTCGATGACCACACCATCGGAGGTGGCCGGTGCCCACATCGCCTCGATCGTGTCGCCGGCGCGCAAATCGCGTCGCAGATCCATGTCCCAGACGAGCAGGCGCGATAAAGTCGCGCTGACGTTGTCGCCGTAAGGGGCCGCGGCTTCGGCCAGGGTCTGGGGGATGCTGCCCTTGACCGAGGCGATGGTCACCTGGGTGGCGCCATCGCCACCTTTAGTGTTCTTGGGAGCGGCGGCGGGCAAACCGGCGACCTTGACGACGCCAGGCCCATCATTGGCCTCGAGCGCATCGGCAACACTCGAGGGCGGGGGCTCGATCGCGGCCACCTCCGCCTGGGCTTGGGTCACCTCGACCGTCGACAGCGATGGCGCAGGGGGTTGGCCGTCGGGCCAAAACACGACGACGAGCAGCACGACGTTTAACAACAAAGACGCGCCAAGACCAATCGAGCGCGTTACGGGAGAGCGAGAATACGACACGGCCATGTGCGGGATCTCCAGAAGGTCATCGCGCCACTCCATGCGGCGCATGCTTTCGCATTTGTCCACGCAGCCGCGCAAAGCGCAACAGAATTCGCGGAGACTAGAGATTAAGCAAGTGCGCCGGGACCTTTACGATGAACGCGTCGAGGCGATCGCCGCCCACGTTGCTCGTCCAGATGAAGTACTGGCCGGTCACGTCGATGTTGCCCTTGGGCATCTTGGCGTAGTCGTTGCCGCCGCCGGATGCGCTCAGCTCGGTCATCACCGGTGCGACGACCAACGTGTTGAGCGAGCCGTCGAGCGGGAAGCAAACGATCTCGTTGGAGCGCGCGCGCCCGGTCGCCGAGGTGACGTTGCTGCCACAGGCGTATTGCTGCTCGGGCGCAACGTCGGCGCGGGCGTTGCCATGGGCGATGTGGTTTGGGCCACCGCCGATGCTCGTCCAGGACTGATTCTCATAGACGTGCGGCCCGACGAGCGGATCGTTGTCGAACTTCCACAGGCGCGTGGCAAAAGGTTTGCCATAGTTATCCGTGGCAACCATGTAGCCAAAGCCGATGTCGGAGTGGCCGCCGGCGCCATCGGGATCGAACAGATGCGTCTCCACGCCTTCTTGAAGATCGATGATGCGATTGTCCTCTCCCTGTTCACCGTCGATGTCTTCCTTCATCAGCAGCCAGCGCCCGCTCTTGTCGATCTGGCACTCGTCCATGCCACGGCCAAGGTGGGGGAAGTAGTGAAGGTCGTCCTTGTCCTCGACGTAGACCACGCAGCCGAGCATCGCGTAATCGCTCGAGCGTCGAAGCGTGGCGGCGTGTACGTTGTCGTCGACGCTCGAGCTCATCTGCCAGAGGTAGTGTCCGGCTCCGTGTTCGGCGGCCGCGTCGAACACCGTCTCGTAGCTATGATTGAGCACGTCCCAACGTCGCATCGCCGATCCGTTGTTGGTGTACAACCTGGTCGGGGCCGTCGCGCTGAAATACCAGCCCTCGGCGCTGGCTGCCTGGTGGGCGCCTCCAAGCAGCGGCCCAAGGTTTTTGACCTCGTCGGTGAGCTTGTTGAAGCTAAAGAGTGTGGGCCCGGTGCCGCCGCGCTCCGAATTGAGGCCAATGAAGATGTACATGATGTCGCTGCCTACGTGGTTGTTCATGTTCGCCCAGTAGGAGTAGCCCACGTAGTTGACGCAGTCGGTGGCGCCGCTGCAGTCGCTCTCGTTGGTGATGCGCACGCCCGTGGTGTTGTAGGGCGCCGGGAAGGTGAAGGCCCCGCGCTCGGGAATCAGCGCGCGCAACGTCTGCGAGCTCGGCGGTGTGCGATCGGGCGTGCTCGTGCTGAGCTCGACGAAGCCGCCCGCAAAGGGATCTTGGAGCGTGGCATCGGGTTGCCCATCGGCATCGCCATCGGGTTGGCCGTCAGTGTCGGGTTGGCCGTCGGTGTCGGGTTGGCCGTCGGCATCGGGTTGGCCGTCGGCATCGGGTTGGCCATCGGTATCGAGGCCAGTATCGAGGCCAGTATCGAGGCCAGTATCGAGACCGACATCGAGATCGGCCGCGCACCGGGTCTGGCCATCGCAACGCTTCGGTGCCTCCGGATCGGAGCTGCAAGCGCTGACGAGCAAAATCGCGGCGAAGCATAGGGCGCGCTTGGTGGCCAAAACTCTCATACAAAAATCCTGTGGGTCATAAATTCAATTCATTATTTGTGCGGGCGGAAACTCTCTCATCAGGTGACTATAAGTAATGGCTTGTCCATGAATCGCCGTCAAGCCGACCTTCAGGTGGGCTCTTCTCTGGAACCGTCGGCGTGTCGGGCAAATCGGCCGTCGCCTCGCCCATGAACCGGGCCGTCGTCTTGCCAAGGCCATCCGCCAAAGCCCGTGCTCTGGAAGTCGGCATAGGCCTGACGAATCTCATCTTGTGTGTTCATCACGAAGGGGCCGCGCTGTGCCAGGGGCTCGTCGATCGGGCGGCCCTGGAGCAACAGGACCTCGGTCTGGGACGCTCCCGCCACCAACACCAGCGGCCCATTTTCCTCGAGCTCGATGCGGTGGTTGTTGGCGACCTGGCGCTCGCCGGCGCGCAGGCCGGCGCCGCTGTGCACGTAGAGCGAGCGCAGGGTGCCCGGCAAAACAGGGGGCAGCTCAAAGCGTGCCCCGGGCTCCATGCGAATCGCCCAGATCGCGACGTCGTTCTCAACGGGCGTGGCCCAGGAGTCGGGCGGCGGCGGCTGCGGCACAACCCCTTTGTAGCGCCCTGCTGTCAGGGTGAGCTCGACCACGCGGCCGGCCTCGTCGTGCTCGACGACGCGCGGAATCTTCTCGTTCCAGAGCATGGTGAAGTGCGGGTCGACCATCTTGTTCTTGCGCGGCAAGTTGAGCCAGATCTGAAAGAGCTCGAGAGGATTGGGCTGGTCGGCGCGAAGCAGGGGAAACATCTCGGCGTGTTGGATGCCGTGCCCGCTCGTGAGCCATTGCACGTCGCCGCCGCCGTAGCGCGCCGTCGCCCCCATGGAGTCCGCATGATCGAGCATGCCCGTGCGCACCACGGTCACCGTCTCAAATCCGCGGTGGGGGTGCCTGGGAAACCCCGGAATCGCGCGACCGTGGTACATGCGCCAGTTGTCACGGCCCTCGAAATCGCGGCCCAGGTGGCGCCCTTCCAAGGAGCGGTTGGGGCCCATGTTCTCGTTGCCCTCCGGGTAGTCGTCTTGATGGTAGGCACAGAACAAAAACGGGTCGGTCGTCTTCCAGTTCATCCCGACAATCGGAGTGACAGCCTTGATGTTCGCCGCAGCCTGCGCGCCCTGGGCTGTTGCTGGCGAGGGCGGCGTCACAACGGCGGCCGGCCGATTCTCACGCTCTATCTTGGAGCACGCTTGCAGTGGAAGCAGGCCGGAGACGGCCAGAATTTTAAGGGCCGTGCGCCGCTCGATCACACGACTCCCCACGCGCCCCGGCGAGACCTCCGAGAGCATGAGCTTTTGGCCAAGCCGGTCGTCGACCAGGTGAAGGCGCTGCCCGCACGCGTCGTGCAGCTCCCATGCTGCGAAGACGAGCTTTGCGATCTCGGCGCCCGGCGAGTGCTCAGTCATCGCCTCACGAAGCGCCTCGAGTCGCCGCACGACTCTGGCCGAGGCGGGAGGAGCAGGCACACCAGCGAGCAGGCAGCTGAGCGAGCCGGCAATCGGCAAGCGTCCCTTATCACCGAGCTTCAGAGAGGACTTCGGCGCATCGAGCAAGGCATTGAGCACCCAACCGACGCCGTGCCAGACTTCCTCAAACGCCCAAGAGAACTCCTCGAAGGTCAAATTCTCCGTGGCCTCGTCCAGGTAGGCCTTGCCTCGCGCCAGGGATTCTTCCGGCTTCATACGTGGTCTCCGTTCAGTCTTGGTGATGCTGCGCCAACCCGCAGGCGACTAACAAAATGGCCGAGATCGTCAAGAATTACAAACCTCGTGTCGGGGTGCCAGGGCACCCGACTCGCCCGCTGGACAGCATTTCGGATTCTGGGTAGCGTGAGTCGGCGCAACGGTTCGTTGCAGGACATCCAGGAGTTGGATCGGTTGGGGCGCCATGCTCCTGGGGCTGCTCTTTGTGGCAGGATGCTCCGGGCCTTCCGGGTCGGCCTGCGCGGTCAAGTCGGACTGCTTCAGCCAGGAGAGCTGTGTCGATGGCCGCTGCCAGAGCGTCGTCGTTTCCAAAGACGCATCTTCGGATCCCAGCACAGCCGATGTCAGTGGCGCCGATGTAAGTAGCGCCGATGCCCCGGCGCAGGGCGATGCCGACGGTGGTCAAACGCCGAGCTGCGAGGCGGTGACGCAATGCATCCATGGCGACGGTTGCTGCCCGCAGTCCTGCAGCCACCTCAGCGATACGGACTGCCTGCAGGTCGAGGAGATCGCCGCCGGCGCCCAACATAGCTGCGCCAGGCTTCTTGACGGCAGCGTCCATTGCTGGGGTTGGAACGAGTCCGGCCAGCTCGGCGATGCCACGCTGCAGGTGCGCCGCCGCCCGACCCTGGCCGTGGGCCTGGAGCCCGCCCTGGAGATCGCGGCCGGCTGGAGCTTTACCTGCGCTCGCCATGCCGACCTCGGCGTGAGCTGTTGGGGGCATAACTCATTGGGACAGCTTGGCCAGCCAGTTTCTGGCGGAAGCTCGTCTGCACAGCGCATCGACGGTCTTGTGGCCGTCGAGATCACCACCGGCAACCAGCACGCCTGTGCGCGACTCGGAGACGGCACCGTCCAATGCTGGGGCGACAATCGCTACGGCCAGCTTGGTGACACCACCAAGACGTCGCGCCACACGCCCGGGCCCGTTGCAGGAATCGTCAACGCCGTCGAGATCGCCGCCGGGGGCCTGCATACCTGTGCGCGCCTGGCCAGCGGGAGCGTGCAATGCTGGGGCCGCAACTTCTGGGGCCAGCTCGGCGACGGAACCGACGCCACGGCCGAGACCAACGAAGACCTGGCCGACAAGACAAGCCCCGTCTCCGTGCGCAACCTGAGCACAGCCGTCGAGATAAGCGCCGCCTTTCACCACAGCTGCGCCCGGCTAGCCGATCACAGCGTGCAGTGTTGGGGGAGCAACGAGCACGGCAAAATCGGCGCACCCTTGGCGACCTCCAACCGCAACACCCCCCAGACCGTGCCCGGCTTGACCCGCGCCAGCGAAGTCGCCACAGGCCGCCATCACACCTGTGCCCGCCTCTCCGATGGCACTGTATGGTGCTGGGGCCTCAACGCGCAGGGTCAACTCGGCGACCAGACACTGGAGAGCCGCCGCACACCCGCCCCGGTGCCAGGCCTCAACACCGCAGCCGGGCTCGCCGCCGGCAACGGCCACACCTGCGTGCGCCTCACCGACGCCAGCGCCCGATGCTTTGGCGACAACATTTACGGACAATTGGGCAACGACACCACGGCGGAGCAAAGCAGCCAGCCCGTCGAGCTCGCTTGGTAGCACCTCGATTCAAGGGCCCGCTAAATTTACGGATCGCTGAACCGACGAATCTGGTTCTTCGGCTGCTCACCGCCGGCGGCGACGTGGCCAACCGGGCGCTGGCCGCTCTGCGCCCTGGCGTTGAGCCTGAGCCCCAAGCGCGACCAGACGTGCAGGTGCGTGGCTACGATGGCGACGTCGACGCCGAGGTGATCGAGCGCCTCAACGCACGCATCGAGGCTGGCCCTTTCAAGGTCCATGTTGCCCAGCGCTTTCCCCTCGACCAGGCCGCCCAAGCGCACCGTGCGCTCAACGAGCACTATCTGGGCAAGCTGCTCTTGCGGGTGAACGGGCGCAGCCGAGACTGACCCATCGCCTGGAGGGGGCCCGGGCGGATTACTTCTTGGTCGCGAACCAGATCACATGGCGGCGCCCGCGCGTGCCGCTGGCGTGAATGGACTTCGTCTCAACCCGAAATCCCGTCTTCTCGAGCCGGCGCGCGAACGTCTTTTCTTCGGACACCGACCAAACGGCGAACATGCCGCCGGGCTTGAGCGCGGCGTGGGCCGTGGCCAGGCCCTCGGGTCCGTAGAGCGCGTTGTTGGACTTCTTGGTCAGCGCCTCGGGGCCGTTGTCGACGTCGAGCAAGATGGCATCCCAGTGGGCTCTGTGCAGGGCGATGCAGTTGACCACGTCGCCGTCGTAGATCTCGACGCGCGGGTCGTCCATCGGCCGGCCGGCCGCGTCGCCCAGCACGCCGCGGTTCCATTTGACGACCGCCGGCACGAGCTCGGCCACCACGACCTTTGCGTCGGACTTGAGCGCCTTGAGCGCCGCGGCAAGCGTAAAGCCCAGGCCCAGCCCGCCGATCATCACCTGGGCCGCGGTGCGGTTCGCGATCGGCGCACAGCCCACCTCCCCGAGCGCGTCCTCGGAGGCATGCCAGCGCGTGCTCATCAGCTCTTGGCCGTTGATGCGGATGACCATGTCGCGGTCGTGGCGGTGCAGCGTCAGCAGGCCTTCTTGGCCGGGGATTTCGGATTGGTCGAGCAGTTCCCAGGGTTTCATCGCTTTGGCCTTTAGGGGAAGTAGGGGGACTGGGTCGCCAAAAAGCTGGCGAGCGCTGCGTGGTAGGCGGGATAAGCGCCGACGTCGTTGTGGCCGGCGGCGGCGATGATCGCAAGCGTGCTGCGCTCGCCGAGCAGGGCGTGCAGCTTGTGGCTGTGGCTTACCGAGATCAGCTCGTCGCGCTCGCCGTGCACGAGCAGGATCGGCATCCGGGCCTTGGGCAGCTTGGTGGCGCTGTCGAAGCGAAAGCGCAGCAGCAAACCCGGCAAGAGAAACGGGTTGAGCTCCTTGGCCAGGGCGACGAGGCTGGTGAACGGGCTCTCCAAGATCAGCGCGCGCGCCAGGCCGACGTTTGCGGCGAGCTCGGAGGCGACGCCGGTGCCGATCGAGCGGCCGTAGATCACAATGTCGGCGGCGACAATGCCCTGGCCGACCAAGTAGTCCCAGGCGGCCTGAGCATCGTGGTAGAGGCCGGCCTCGCTGAGGCTGCCCGAGCTCTTGCCGTAGCCGCGATAATCGATGATGAAGGTGTCCAAGCCGAGCCTGGTGAAGTCCGAGGCGACGTCTTTCCAGGTGCGCAGGCTGCCGGCATTGCCGTGAAAGTAGAGCACGGTAGCGCGGCCATCGCCCGGCGCGCGCGACCAGATCGCGTTGAGGCGTTCGCCGTCGGCGGTCTCGAAGAAGTGCTCTTCCTCGTGGTCAGCCAGGGCGAACGCATAGTCGGCAGGCAGGCGCTCGGGAAAGAAAATGAGCTTGGATTGCAGCAAGGTGATGGCGATGAGAATGCTCGCGGTGAGAAGGAAAACCAGGGCGAGCGCGCGCAAAATGCGCGTGTTCAATCCCACGCGTACGAGGCCGAGAGGCCGGTGACCTCACCAAAGGTGGGAATGAGCGTGACGCCCGGCGAGGCGTCCGGGGCCGACACGCGACTCCAGGTAAAGCCGTGCTCGAGGCCGTCGAAGATCGTCGAGGCGATGTGGCCGAGCATGGCGATCGAGAGCCCGATCGAGACGACCTGCGAGATGCGGCCCAGGGTTGGCGAGGTGGTCTCGAGCAGGTTGACCTCCGGGTTCTGCCAGGTGCCATAAAGATCGGAGGGCGGCTCGAGCACGATGTGAGCGAACTGCGTGCCGGCATAGATCAGCGAGGTGACGATCAGCGAGACGTTGGGGCCGGCGTCGAGAAAGTAGGGGATCAGCAGCGCCGGGTAGACGAGCAGGCTGCCGGTAAAGGGAGTGACCTGAGCCTTGAAAGGAAAGCCGCTGTGATTGGAGCGCAGCACGTGGTCGACGTGATGCATGGCACCAAAGCCTATCGTCGTGAACAAGAGCACGTCGCTTCGTCGATAGGGCACCGACCACCAGCCGCCTTGCGCGCTTTCCACGACCGGAATCGGCATCGGTGGGTCCTCGACGCCGTCCGAGGCGAACGCCGGCAGGCTGAGAACGAGCATCAAGGTCAAACTCACTACGAAACGTGCAATGCGCATGGCGGCTCCCGGAGGTCGATGGCCTGTTAACTGGGGGCCGATTCTAGCGCTGCGAGGGCCCGCTGCCAAGTCTCTTGGATCGAACTCGGGCGCTTCGAGCCGTAGATAGCGGTTGCCGGCGAATCAATGGTATGGGTGGGTTGTAGTGCGGTAAGGCTTTGTGGTTGTGGAGGTGTCGGCCAAAGACCTGGACCCATTCACCAAAGGCCAGATTCGTCGTGATGATCGTCGAGACGCGCTCGTAGCGCTCGGCCAGCAGATTAAAAAGTAGCTCGCCCTCCTGGCGACTAAAGGGCACGAAACCA